>NZ_JBAFVB010000005.1:0-338728 GCF_043193975.1 Xanthobacter versatilis
AGGGCACGAGAGCAACTGCCGCCTTACGTCAGTCGGGCCTGTTGCGTCCTCCACGCGGCGGGCAGGTCGGGTGCTCTCTTTCGCTTGCTCTGGCGAGGGAGAGACGTGGACTGTCACCGAGCGCTGGTCCGGCGAGGCCGTGACGCGGCGCATCGGCGGTTGGGACCTGCGCCAGGCCTTTCTCACCCGTGAAGGCTACACGTTCAGGCGGTGCGGACTCACAGCGAGTCCGGATCAACGTTGAGCGTGGGGCCGCGCCTCAAGGCCATTGACAGGCGAAGGTGAGGCGTTGCGCGACGGTCGGCGCAATGGGCGGTCGAATCACCAGGCTGTTGCACACTGCTCGTGTTGACCCTTTGCCGACGCTCAGGAGGTCCGTTTTAGGGTAGGTCCGTACGGGCTCGTTGAGCCTGGGGCGGGGTGGTGGTAGCAACTGATTTGATCACTTGCCTCAACGCGCACGATGCTTGTGCGCACCTCAATATTCCCTTAAGGGAATATTGAGGTGGAGTGATTCGGAGAGCGTTGGTGTGGAATGATGTCGGGTGAGCGCGAATTTGTTGATGCCGTCCGGGTTGGCGATGGCGACGCGGGACGCGTAGTAGGTCAATCTCTCAGGGCGTTGAGGCAGGCTGCGGGCTTTACCCAACTTGAGATGGCCAAGCGTTTGGGCGTCGGCCAAGCGGCGATCTCCAAGATCGAACAACGAGGCGATGTCCAGATCTCTTCGTTGCAGCGCTATGTCGAGGCTCTCGGTGCCAGCTTGCGCATCGATGCAGCATTTCCCGTTCATTCGGAGTTCGGAGTGCGGATCCAGGCCGAGCTTGGCGGGACCGTTGGCGACGACGATCAGTATGTCCTTCCGATTTTTGGCGATCGCGACGATGCCCGCCCTGCAAAACGGGACATCGTTATCAGCATAAGGCCGAACTATTCTGGCAAGATATTTGATGGCGTTAAGACCATCGAACTGAGAAGGCGTTTCCCGTTGTCGGTAGCTCCCGGCGCTACTGCCTATATCTATTCTACGTCGCCAGAAATGGCTTTGGTGGGCGCTATTAAAATTGAGAACGTTGAACGCCTCGAACTCTCTGTCCTCTGGAAAAAGCACGGTCGATCTGCATCGATCAAGAAAGCCGATTTTGACGATTACTTTAGCGGCCTGGAAAAAGGCTTTGCACTAAAACTGTCGATGCCACGCCGATTTGCGAGGCCGCTGACCTTGCCTGAATTGAAGGAGCGATTTGGCTTTAAGGCTCCGCAGTCTTTCCTCTACGCGAAGCCCGACCTTCAAAAGGCGCTCCGGAATGGGCACACAAACATATCTGATTGATACGAATGTAATTATTCATCTGGAAGACAATAAAACCGTGGAGCCGGCCTTTTCCGCACTTACAAGCCTTGCCGCTAAGCACAAGGTTGATATTTTCGTGCACGAGGCGGCGCGCGACGATGTCGGCCGCGACAAGGATACGGCCCGCCGAGCAATATCTCTGAGTAAGCTCGGTAAATTTCAAACCCTATCAAAAGTCCGCGGCTTGACCGCCGCGGAGCTTTCGAACGCATTCGGTCCTCTTCCGAAGCACAACGACATAGTCGACGCGACCCTGCTGCATGCGCTTCACATCGGCGCCGCGGACTTTCTTGTCAGCCAGGACAGAGGCCTCCACGAGCGGGCCAGGCGCCATTCTCCAGAACTCGGTCGCCGGGTGCTCTATGTAGCGGACGCTGTTCAGCTCCTTCGAACGACCTATGAACCGATCGAAGCGCCGGTGCGTTTCATCGATGAGGTCGTCGCTCACGCGATACCTCTGACGGATACTATTTTTGACAGTCTCCGCGAGGACTATCCCGGCTTCGATAAATGGTGGACGGAAAAATGCGTGAAGCAGCGGCGCCTTTGCTGGATCATCGAAGACGACGGAATTTCCGGCCTTCTCGTCAGAAAGGATGAGACCGGCTTGGACACCGACGCAACTCAAAAACCCAACAAGATACTGAAAATCTGTACGTTCAAGGTTCGGCCGGAGAGACGCGGCCTTAAGCTCGGTGAGCTACTTTTGAAGAAGGTCTTCTGGTTCGCTCAAAAGAACAAATATGATCTCATCTATATTACCACATATGAAGGTCAGACTTCTCTTATCGACCTCCTTGAGTATTTCGGGTTCGCCCATACCGCGACAAAAGAAGACGATGAGAGGATCTATGAAAAACGTATGGACACTCGTGCACCTACGCCGATAGATGGCGATAATCATTTTGATGTCCATCGGCTGAATTATCCGCGCTTCGCTATCGTGCCGGACACTGCGGCGTTCGGAATCCCAATCAAAGAGGGCTACCATGATATCCTCTATCCGGATCTCAAGCAGCAGAACCAGTTAGATCTCTTCGGAGCGCTCGGGTTAGGAGGAGGTCCGCGGCGACCTGGCAACACGATCCGAAAGGTGTATCTGTGCCGGGCGCCATCCAATCTGGGCCCACCAGGTTCAATCCTGTTCTTTTACAAGGGCAAATCGTCGTCCTCACCGTCTCAGGCCATGTCGGCAATCGGAATACTCGAGGACGTTCGTTTTGCGCGATCCACCCGGGAGCTGCTCCAGATGACAGGAGGAAGATCGGTGTATAGTGAAAAGGACCTTGAGGGCTGGCAAGCATCTGCCGAATCGCCTGTCAAAGTCATCAACTATCTGCTTGCCGCCTATATTGATCCGGCTATCGGGCTGAAGCAGCTTCAAGAGAGCAAGGTTATCGCGGAGCATCCGCCTCAATCGATCTTTCGCATACCGCGTCCTCGTTTGGATGACCTGCTTTCGCAAATCGACCTTGGGTTTCAGCCATGAGTAGGCGGAAGGTTGTTGCCTTGACAGGTTTGTCAGGCGTCGGGAAATCGACACTTCTCGAATATGCACGGCGAACACTTATTTTCGAGCTCTTGCAGGCCGGTGATCTCATTAAGGCGGAGAGGCAGGAGCGCCAAGGTCAATATGTCGCACAAGATCTTCTGCGCGAGGGAAATATCGACGACAATCAAGCCCTTCTGATATCCGGCTTCATGAGAAGCGCGCCGGAAAAAGGATTGATCGTTCTCGACGGTCACACCATCATAGATACCCCTGATGGTCTAGTGGAAATTTCGCCTTCGGTTTTTTCGGCAATCGATGTTTCCCGCTTCGTTGTCCTGGTCGACGACGCTGAAAAGATCGCGTTGCGACGTTTGTCGGATACACGGAGAACGAGACCCTCCCGATCGCCTCAAGAACTCGCTGAACATCAGGAGCGGTCCGTGCTCGCGGCCTATCGTGCGGCGCTGGCTCTCCGTGTGCCTCTGTTCATTGTTCCCTTGAACGAACGCCGCGATATCGCAGTGTTTCTCGATCAGTAGTTAAGCCCACCAGCAGCGGCGTCGTTGCTATTTTGGCATCGCTGCAAGGCCGCCATGCCTATCGGTGTACAGTGGACTAAGGCCGCCGGTCTGCTCAAGCCAACGCCGATAGCCGGAAATTTCAGGTCCTCCTAGGTTGATCGCAAACTCCACCCCGAATATCGCGAGGACAAAGAACCACTCGTTTTGATCGGTTACAAGAAAATCGAATTCGTGGACGATCTGTTCTGCATTGCCATCGGGTCCGAACGTCTTTCCGTCTTGATGATAAATGGTCCTGATGTGAACGGGCCAAGGACTGACATAGCCCTTCCTGGCATGATCACGTAGGACGTCAAGCTGCGCCTCCTCACAGAGATAGGCGATACCTTCTGAAAACTCGACAAGACGCAAGGCCATCGCTTCCAACGCGATCTTTGCTAGGAACCGAGAGACAACGGGCGTGGCAGGAAGGTCTCCGGCCAGCGGAAAAAGCATGGTTACTTCCTTAGCCTGGAGAATTCTCGCGAGGTCCGGCTCGGACACCTGGACCGACGTAAAATCATACTTCGGATATCGGGTAAGCAGCGCCGGTATGTCGGGAGTTATCAATCCGCTTATCGACGGGATATTGCCGCGCTTGCTTTCAAGGTCTTGCTGGAAACGCAGTTGCCGAACGGCTGGCAGATCCAGGAACGGCTTTTCGACCTTTCTGGAAAAGTAGTTGTTACAGCCGTCGCATACGATGCCTCTCGGTAAAACGTGCCGCTTGTTTCCCAATGATTCAGGGATGATGTGCTCGACGCTTCTCGATGCAGAGGATGGTCTCTTGCAGAAAATGCAACGCACAGAAAGTCTCCATACCACGACCACAGAGCAGCCAGCTACGAGGCGCACAATCCCCTGCGGACTGAGCCCGATTAGGCGGCCATCCAGATCTTCTTTAGACGCTGTTCAGTCATTCGAAGCACCTCCGCCACCTCGGGGCAGACGTACTTATAAGCCTTCACGGAGTACGGTTTCTTGGCAATCGCGGCGATAAGGTTGGCCAATTCTCCGAGCTTGCCGATTGTCTCAGGTGTGATCGGTAAGACCTTCTGGCCGTATTGGCCGCTGGCGGTGTTTGCATCCCACCAAGCATCCACCTTGGCGTTGCGAGGCATAGCGCTACCTATGTGGATATGCACCAAGTCGCTTTCAACGGCGCGTAGGCCAACCGTGCAGAACCATAGAAACAGCTTGCCCTGGGCATCTTTCGGCGCTGCATCGTGGTCATAGCATAGGAAGTAGTCGGCCTTCGCAAGGTTCTTAATGCGCTTGTCAGCAAAACCGCCGAACGCCTCAAACAGGCGGCCCTTGAGGGTTGTAAGATCCACGATTCGTCCTCCGAGCTATGTCGACCATCAAATCGCAGCGCGTGAGGGAGCACAATGATGACGGTACATCCAGAACCAAACCCGAAGTAAGTTCTGCTTCCCGGCAGAGCACCATTGCCAGGAAGTGGCGCTTTGACGCGGATCCTGCAACGTCCGGACTCGGAAGTTCGGCATATTATTGCGTTGCTACTAGAAGTCGAGCCCTGACGAAGTAGTTGAAGGTGCCTGATCGACCGGAAAGAATCCATAGCGCCCGACACCTTCAATCTTCGTGAATTTGACGGTTTGGATAGAGGTCTGGATATCGGTCGGAGGATCAGTGTTTTCGATGACCAGCACCTGCCGATCATCTGGCAGCTTCCCAAGAAATTCATAGAAATGCGAATTCAGGTCCGTGCCGCTGAGATCGTCGCCGTCTCCTTCTGGTTCCCGGTAGGAAAGCAGCGGCGAGTCAAGAACGACGAAGCCTGGATGCGGGGTTTCGAATTGCCTGCAATATTGGAGCAGGCTGACCGTGAACGCCGCCTGCGTAATGGCGCGGAGCCCTTTGCCGAAGGACGTCCGGTGCTTGCCGTTGATGACCAGGTCTCGCGTCTTGGCTTCGAAATGGACGCGGCCGATCTCGGGGAAATGCCAGTCTTTCAGGGTTGAGAGCACGATTCCAGAGAACTTGTCGGCGGTCGTGCTGGGCAGGTCGCCATCGCTGAGACTGTTGCCGCCATCGCTTGATGCGCCGCTTTCCCGTTCCAGCGCGGCCTTGCGCTGCTCCAGATCTGATAGACCGCGATAGATCGCAAGCGCTTCGCGTACCTCGCCATCCTTGTCAGCCAACTGTCTGTAGGCCGTTCTGAGCTGGCGAAGATTGGGGGAGACCACCCGGTCTATTTCGCCGGATATAGCTGCGAGCTGTTCCTCAAGGCCGGGAAGACGTCGCTCGAAACTCATCGCCTCCTTCCGCAGCATAGCGATCGTCTGCGTCAGTTCGCTTCGGCGCACTCCGATCTTGTGTATTTCGGACTGGGCGGCGGCGACAGCCTTGTCGGCATCGAAATCGCATTCGGTCTTGCGATGATGCTCGGGCGCCGAGCCACAGAAAGGGCAGACGACGGCACCGAGAGCGCCAAAAAGGCTCCCCGCTTCTTCAATGCCGCGTAGCCTCTCGGTATCCGAGCGATAATGCGCGTCAAGCAAGGTGAAGCGCTCAAGAAGGGCGGTGATCTCCGTCAGCCGTTCTCTGCCTTCCTCGACGCGGCGCGCGACATCCCTGCGGCGCGCGGCTGCGTCCTTGAACGCGGTTTCGGAGACAGTGAGAAGCTCCCCCTGCGAGCGCATGGACTCATCAAGCCGTTCGCGCTGGGCTTCGAGTTCGTCCGGCGGCCCGGCCAGTTCTTTGATTTGGCGACGGTGGCTTTCTATCAACTGATCAAGCAGGTCGAGCTGGGCGCTGCGGCTTTGCTCTTCCGGGCTGCGCGGCTGCGCTGCGGCAAGGGCGGAATCATCAACGCCGGTCAGCAGCAGCTTGAAGACCGCGGTGTTCGTTGTGTCGGCCGTATAGTTGCCGTCGGACAGCGGCGAACGCTGCTGGATAATCTCCTCCTCGTTGATAATCACAAGGCGGGCAAGATTCCGGAAGCTGAGGCTGTTCGTATCGCCGCGCTTGTTCCGTCTCACTCGCTTGTGGGCGAGGTCGAGCTTGGCCAGCAGATAGGCGGAGAGGTTGTCCTCGTTTCGGTCGCTGTGAACATCGGCAAGCGTTATGCCTTTGCCTTCCGGCAGCACGTCGGAATAAAGCCCGTCGTAGAGACGAAACGCATTGCCTTCGGTGCTGCGCACGAACGTGAACTGTTCTCCGTCCAGCGTCTCCATTGCAAGCAGGATCTGGTCGTAGCCAACCCGCTCCGGGATATCGCGCAGCGGCCCTTTGCCACCGAGCATGAAATCGATCGAATCGACGATGAAGGATTTTCCTGTATTCGAAGCGCCATGGACGACATTGAGGCCGGGGCCGAAGGACATCGTCGCGAACTTGCGCGCCGGTCCGTGGAAGCTGAGATGCCGCAGGCGCAGACCTCTTGTCATGCGGGTGCTCCGAGGCTGCGCTCGGCATTCTGGAACTCGACGACCCAGGTATCAAAGAACTTGCGCATCAACGAATCGAGTGCGGTATCTGTGTAGTCCGCTAGATGATAGACTAACCAGTCTGCCCGGTCCTTCAGCGCTGCGACGTAGGGCGTGCGCAAAGAGTCGAGGAACATCGCGGCGGTCTCGCCGGCTCGGTAGGAAATTCCGTCCTCATTGACGACGCGCACTACCAAATCGCGCGTCATCATCAGATGCAGTGCATCCTGAACCACGCGGCGGCGGACTTCCGTGGCTGGCGTGCGGATCGGCGTCGCCGGATGGAGATCGTCGGGGCCGCCCAATTGATGCGTCCGCACGAGAAGATAGTCGAACGCCGTCAGCCGCTGGATATCGTAGGCGCGCGGAAATGCAGAGCCGAGAACGGCGACTGCGCGAACACCGGCCTCAAGGGGACCGTTGAACGTCAACGAAAATCGGTCACGCGCTACTTCGTCCATTTGAGACGGTCCTCATTGGCAAGCTGATGGCAGATGCCGCGCTTATCTTTAACCAGTGCGCTCGCGCCCAGCGGATGGGCGTCGAGCGGAACATCCTGCGCTGCCTGCGTGACCGCCTTAACGCGCTCGAACCCGTCAGCATGGCCGCCGTCGGCGGTGTCGGCTACACCATGGTAGATTTCATCCTGCAACCCCTCGAACGTGCCGGGCTCCACCTTGTCCCGAACAAAAACGCGCAACGCTTCTGCGTGATAGAAGCACTCGCGCTGCCGTTTGAAATGATCTTCCAGCGGCCTCCACGCCTTCAAGGTGTTGAGGTCGGGGACGTCTGCCTTGGTGTGATCGGCATAGGCCGCCAGGAGACGCGCGACGTAGACGCTCTCATGGTCCGCGAGTTCGGAAGGCGGCGCAGCAACGGTGGGGCGCGGCGGCAGGCCGCCGCCAAAGCGCGCGATGAAGTAGGGAGTGGCGCGGTGTTGTTCGATAACCTCGCGCGGCGACATGGGTTGGAAGATCGAATAGTCGAAGGCGTCGACATACTCAGCAAACTCGCCCTCCAGCTTCACAAGCTGCGTTGAGGTGATCTTGCCGGCGACGGATTTCGGCCAGGCCTCGATTAAGGCTACCTTTAACGCGAGAGCGTTCGTGAGGTATTGGGCGAGCGTCGTTCCGGTCCCGCGCGGGGCGACGAAGTAATATGCGCGCGGCGGCACAAATTCGCCCTGAAATGAATGCCAGAGCATCTTGCCGATCTCAGGCCACGCTGTGCCTGGGGCGATGGCATCACGGTAGTGCTTGCACTGGTAGTTATCCCAAACGCCCTGTAGATAATTCTTGTCCACGAATCCGGCGACATCGATGCCGCGATCATTTGCACCGGTATATCGCAGGACCTTGTGATACTTTGTCTTGAGCGAAGAGACCCACTCATCGACGAAGGCCTCCCACTGGCCCGGATCGTAGGTCATGACACGGACGAGCGGTTCGATCGGCGGCCCGCTCTGTACCTGCGTCGACGAGAGCATGGTCGGGCTCGGCGCCGGCGCCGCTACTTCAGCAAAATCCGAGATCACACCATCCGTCGAAGGTGTGGCAGTGTCGCCTTTCGCTGTCACGGTGCCTGAATCGCTGGCCATGGTATTATAAGGAGCAGCCGGCAAAGTTGCTGTCAACGGCAGGTTCAATCTTCCCGATTTCGATGGCCTGCGACCGATTGGGCATGAACACGAACGTCTGCTATCCGACGGCAAGCCGATTTCTGCTCTTGGCGCCACCATTCCCTTAGGAGATTGGAGCAATCCGGCTAATGGTTGCCTTGCTGACGCCCATGATGCGGGCGATATGCCGCACGCTTTCGCCTTCGGCGCGCAACTTGGCGACATAGGCGCGCTGATCGACCGTGAGCACGCTCTTGCGGCCGAACTTCACGCCTCGCGCTTGGGCCCGTGCCCGTCCTTCCCCCGTTCGCGTCTTGATGAGTTCGCGCTCGAATTCAGCCAGGCCGCCGAGCACCGTTAGCATGAGGCGCCCGTGGGGCGTGGTGGTATCAGCCCACGCGTCGGAGAGTGAGCGGAAGGCGGCGTGGCGTTCAGTGACCTCAGCGAGCACGTTCAGGAGATCCCGCGTGGACCTCGCGAGGCGGTCGAGCCGAACGACGACGAGAACATCGCCGGCTGCGAGCGAGGCGATGCAGCGGCGCAATTCGCGCCGATCGGTCTTCGCGCCGCTAGCCGTCTCAGAAAAAACTTTCTGGCAGCCCGAGGTTTTGAGGTGTTCGATCTGGCTGTCTAGCGTCTGTCCATCAGTAGATACGGGCGCATAGCCGATGATCATGCACATATTATGAGACTATAATTCGAGACACGCAAGTCGTTGATTTAACTTGTGCTGCCGAGTGTCTCAAATATTTTGATTTATGATTTGAATATGGAAGGCGAATGGCGCATGCAATAGATGTTACTGCGGAGCATGACTACACGAATATGTGGCTGCAAAACCAAGAATCTAACGCGAGCGCTGAGAACATAACCCTTCGCCAGTTATTAATCGGCAGGGTCTCCGTCTGGCCCTTTTCAGCCAAATAGTCTGAAAACTCGTTGGGGGTATTGTTGGACATGGTCGTGCGTCGAGTCTGAATCGTCTCGGGTAAATCAGCCGCAGCCTCGATCGAAAACTTGTCCTTAAGGCGATAATCATTAAAGTGAGCCTGAGCGCGAGCCCGATCATCGGCGGGCCAATTGGAAGGCGGTTCGACGAAGAACTCAATGACTGGCGGGTCACTTTGTTGTACGCGAGCGTGTATCCATCTCTCGTCGAAGAACTTACTGTCGTCGAAATATGGATGAAGTGTCTGCCCTTCTCGATCGACAGAGAATGCGTTGAGTTTATCGCTGTTGCAGTCCCTGCAGCAAGGGACAAGGTTGATCGGCAGAACGGAATAGAGCGGGAAATTCGCCTTGGGGAGATAGTGGTCCAATGTTCGTACGTGGCCAATGCCTCCACACAACGGACACTTTCCATTTGCTGTCACTTTTATGGCTTCATAGATACGCCTTCCCGGCTTACTCGCGGGGACAAAATACTGTGTGTACAGATTCGTCAAATGCGATCTGCGCAGCGCGCCATGAATTGCCGGATCATCGCTGCCGCTGACCCTTGGTAGCTGATATAAGGTCGCGGCTCTGGCTCGGTCGGCATACCCCGCCTCGATACTCACCGAGTCCAAAAAAGCGCTCTTGTGCATGTTTTGAGTGGGCACGCTTGCGATTCCGGAGATCGTCACAACCAGAGCATCGGGGAAGCTTATGGGCGGCAAAGCTAATTTCTTCATTGTCTACTACTGCCGTTCAGCCCGATGCATAATCGAGCGCAAGATCGCACGTCCCTCAAACCCCAGTTGGCCTCCGAAGGCAGCGATAACCCGTTCGTAGCTTTCAGCACGAATAGCTTCGGATAAAAGCAACGCATTGAAGCCGGATTTGGAAACTTCGAGGCCGAATACCTCACGTGTGAGCAAGCCGACATTTTCGCCGAAAGTCTCGATCTCCGGCCGCTGGCATTGGGCCGAAAAGCCGGAACGCGTTATTTTCCACACGCAGGAGCGGGGAATTTCTTGAAGCACCACGGGAGAATGGGTCGCAATGATTGCGATAGCGTTTCTATGGGTTAGCAACTGGCTCAAGCTGCGGATCAGAGCGGACAACAGAGGTGGATGAAGGTGGCTTTCGGGTTCATCAAAAAGGACCAGCGTTTTCTCGTTAACCCTCGCTACTAGTTTAGTAACGGTCAACAATACGATCGCGTGACCAGAACTCATTCGCCGCAGAACAGTTCGAACTTGGACAGCGAGCGCTTCGTCCCTCAGTTCGTGTAGCCGAGCAAGGTTCATCTCCGCAAAATTGTCGTCAGATTCGAGGTTTTTAATGGCTTCCAGCCACCGTGCTTCTCTAGCTTGCTCACTGAGGCAGAGGGCCAGACTCTCAATCAACTCATCCGCAAGGTCGTTTTGAGATTTTAGGAGCGCCCCCGAATCGTCAGCATAACTTTTCAATCCGACATAGAAGTAGCAGGTACCTTGGGAAGGATCGGGTTGTTCTTTTGGTGGATTAAAGGGATCGAAAGCGCTGAATGATACGGATACCAAAGCACTGAAGTAACCACTATCAATTGGCCGAGAGACGAATAAGGATCTACGTTCTTCGAATCGACTATCGCCGCGCTCTCTCTCCACGATAGATTTAGTCATGTTGTTCAAAATAGTCGTTTTTCCGACGCCATTGCGGCCGATGATCGCGTGTATATTTGTTGTCGGTGTAGAGTCGGCTATAACATCGAAATCAAGCTGATATCCGGCCCTATTTTCATTGGAATCTTGGGTGAAACGAAAGGCGAAGTTCGTTAATGGGACCCCGCCGCCTAAAACGCGACGAAATTGATTTCGTACAGTTGAAATATTCAATGTACGGAGATGAGATACTTGAAATACCCGCTCATCGAGCGCGAGGGTGAGCGTCGCCTCATCATGCACAATATCACGTATCGCAGCGAGATATTCGGCTCTAAATGAGTCGGAAACGTTTTGACGAAGGGTGAAATAATATTCAATGTCCATGCCGACCGAGAAATAATTCGGAGGAAGTGATGTGAACCCATCGCCAAGCGTGGAATAGGTATCCACCTCTTCGGTCTGACCCCTGAACCCGATTTTCACGCTGCCGAGACGGTGCTCTACACCGTTCTCGTCATAGGCTGTGACTTGGAACATTGTGACGAACGAATAGTCGTTCCAGCGATCAATACGCAGGGTTACGATATTTTGCGCCGGGGATGGAGTGTTACCATCCTTCGCGATCACAGCAAATTCGATCAAAAGAACGCCCCTCCCTCACGGACTTGTAAGCGGCGAGCGGTGCAGATGTAAAGATGTTTGAATCTTAGGCTTGGCAATAGGCGGCGCTTCCGGTTTCGATGAGGATCATCGTTTTTTCAATGACGCATCGAGGCACCTTAGCATAATGTTTGACAAAAAACATGATATATGATATAATGCACTTGCACAGCCTATTGCGTGCATTTATGGAGCATCAGAGATGTCTACCTTCAACACTCCGACCGCGCTCGTCCTCTTCACCAAGAACTGGGCCGGCAAAGCCCAGGCCGGGCGCTTCTCTGCCGAAGAGGTCGAACGCGCCACGGCGGCCGCTCTCAAGCACGAGGCGTCGGCTGTGACCTTCGCGGAAAACGATGACGCCGATCTCATCGCTGCTATCCCGGCCGGCAAGTTCGGCGAAGGCGATCGGCCGGTCCTCGGCAACATCAAGACCGAGATCTTCAAGCGCCTGGCAGCCATCGCCGAGCAGCAGGCCAAAACTGCCCCGGCCACAGAATCGCCAGCGAAGGCCGCTGAGGCCAATGAAGCTGAAGTGAAGGCGAACGCGCCTTCGCACAAGAAGGCCGCTGCCATGCTCTCCAAGGCGACGGACAAGACCACCGGCGAGGCCCTCGTCAGCGTTGTCGTCAAGGAGGGCACCAAGCACTGGCCACAGCTCAAGATGGGCGACATCGTGCTCGCCCCCGACTTCGGCGAAGGCGAGTACAACGGATGGTGGGAAGCCGTCGTGCAGGCTCGCAGCGATAGCCATGTCACGCTCGAGTGGCGCGACTATGCCGACTTCCCCACCTTCACGCGTCCGATCACACAGATCGCGCCCATCCACCCGGAGTGCAAGGTCGAGGCGTAACGCCGATCTTGGGAGAAAGAGTACCTGAAGAGAGGGGCGGCTTCGGCCGCCCTTCTCTTTTTTTGTCCTGTGATGGCTTCCACGATATCAGGCGGTAGCAGCCTTGCGGCGGCCCGGAGCCTTCTTCTCTGGGGCTGCCTGCTTGCGCGCCTGGCCGAGGCCCATGTTCTTGGCAAGCTCGGAACGGGCGGCGGCATAGCTCGGGGCGACCATGGGGTAATCATGGGGCAGGCCCCACTTCTCGCGATACGCCTCCGGCGTCATGTCGTAGGCCGTGCGCAGGTGGCGCTTCAACGACTTGAACTTCTTACCATCCTCCAGGCACACGATGAAGTCCGCCGTTACAGACCTCTTCACCGGCACCGCAGGCTTGAGCTCTTCGACCGGCGCTACGGCCGGGGCATCGAGCTTGCCAAGGGTCGTGTACACGCTGGCGATCAGCGCAGGGAGTTCGCCGAGCGGCACCGTGTTGTTGCCGACGAAGGCCGCCACAATGTCCACGACAAGATCGAGATGAACGGACGTCCTTGTTTCGTTGTCTTCCAGGCTCACAGCCAACCTCGCAGAAAAAGAAAAAGCAGCATCGTTCGAGCGCAGATTATTCAATCTGGCAAGGACGATGCTGCTTTGAATTTTCGGGTGATCGTTTTTTCGTGTGTTGGCGGGTTTGGAGCTTTAAGCGTCACCCGCAAACCTGCTCGCTTCGTCAGATCGGCCGCCGGCCGCTCCGCATCAATGAGGCGCCCTGCACGGTTCTCACGGCCTCATCGTAACCCTTGGCTGTTTTGTCAGAGCGCTCGGACAAGGCCTTCGGCAAGATCAGTAGCGTGTCGGCATCGATCCGGGTGCCGCTGGCCTTCAAGGCGTACTCTGCGGCGTATCCCGGCGCGCGATCAACCTCGATAATATGAAGGCGCGTTATCGGCGTGCCATGGATGAGGCGGCCCGGATTATCGTTGATCCACGAAACCAGTTCGAACTTGAAGCGGGACACTGGCGGCGTCATGAGCATGCCGTGCACGTGCAGGCCATCGTTGGATTGCACATCGGCCAAGGCCATCTTGTTGTGCTTGAACACCGGCAGATCAGGCGAGCAAATGAGATGCGGCAGATACCGGCGCTGGGACGGCCTGTTGGGGTGGCTGGCGAACCACTGGATCAGCCGCGCGTACACGATCTCCACCGCATCAAGCATGCCGGCGATCCGCCCGGCTTGAGTTGCAGCAGGCAGACGATCAAACATGAAAGTCACGAGATAGGCCGCGTAGCCATTGGCGATGCGGTCCTCGACCCAGCTGCCGTAGCCGCTAAGAACCTGTTTGGCGGCCTGTTGATCGAACCTAGAAGCGAAGGGGATAAGACGAGACATGCGTAAACCTCAGAAAGAGAGTACGCATGTGATTTACAGAATTGGTTATTTGTGATTCCCGCTACGTTTATGCTGCATATCATCAGGCCTGTTTTCGATGCAAATTATCATAATTCAGTGATATTTAACTGATACCGGCATTAAATACAAAAATTATTCATCGAATAACATGTTTTAATAATGTGATTATCCGATAAAATCACACATAGTTTGAAGTGAAAATTATATTATAGTTCATAATTTTGATATTTAGATAATTGTGCTTCGCACACATATCCATATATCGATTATATTATTTATAATAGTTATCTAATATTAATGTAATGTGAAATATATAATCCACATTTCATATATATAATCTCAAGATCGATATCTGAAATCTCATCTAGACATAGCTCATCATATACAGGCCCTTCTTGAGGGTCCATAGCGCAGATGGCGAAGGCAAGATGTCCTGCTGTCGGAAAATCACAAGCGGCAGGCGATCAAGCTGATGTCGATGAAGTAATTTACAGAATCGGCAAAATCATCGATCTGAGTTGAAATTAGAGCGCAGCCTCTTCCCTGGGACCTGACACGCATGAGCGAGGCTCGCGTCGCGCGAGAAACCTCAATGCAATGGCGCCGTGAACCAACTGAAAGTACGCACATCTGAGGTCGGCGCTTTAAGCGCCACCTAATTCCCGAAGCGGGCGTCTTTGAATCCGGGCCTTCTTTCAACCCTTCGGCACAACTGGTACAGGCCTCGCACCTTTCGATGCGAGGCCCGTCGTCGTTGTTAGCGGCTCAGGCTGGATTACGCGGCCGAAGCTTTCTTCAGCTTGGTCACCTTTCGGACCTCATAGCCATCGTCCTTCTTCACGGCGATGAGACGGAGGCGAGCGCCGGCTTTCACACTTAGAAGACCATCACTCAGTTCCGGGGCGATCTTCAGGGTAACCGTAGGCCAATTGTCGTTAGCAGACGGCCCCTTGGGCGCGTGCGATATGTTGCGCGGCAAGGAGGCCGCTTTTCCTTGCTTGGGCTTCCCACCCATTGTTGAGGCCGGGACGCTGCGCGTGGGCGCACGGTGTTTTACCTTTTTGCGAGCCTGAGCCGATTTCCGTGCGAGTTTCTCGATGCCGCCCTTCGCGCGAATCTCTTCGACGAAATCGGACGGATCGACGTTGAGATCATCGTACAGATGGACCATTGCTCGGGCTCGCTTATCGGCAAGCTTTTTCTTTGACCGGCTTTTCGCCGACATGATAAAGCGCATGATAGATGAGGCGAGTCTCGGCTTTTCTATCGATTCTAGTTGTTTCGAGAGGCGTTCACGCTCCTTTTTGCTGTTCCGAAGGCGAATTACCACACGCGTCGCTTCTGCCATAATGTGATATGTCGCTTCTCTAAAGCCTTGGAATTCGTCCTGGTATTCCTGTCGGATGTTGTCGAGGTCATCAGCGATTTCAGATGAGGTCGACGTCTTGGCCTTCAGTTTTGGCATGTCGGTGTCCATCGTTGGCGGAGGTGATCCTTCCGGCCCTGAGGCCGGAAGGGCTTTTGCACGCGCTGGCTCAGCAGCGCGGGGTTCCGCGTTCAATGAGTGCGAGGATGTCCGAGACCTTCCATGCAGAGGTTCTCGCCCCGAGTTTCAGAGGCTTCGGGTATATACCCGCCTTGATTCCGGCGTAGAACGCGGAGCGCGATATGGGGATCAGTTGAAGTATTTCCGGCAGCCGCATCAGTCGGTCGTTATCGTTTGCGGCCTCCGATCTATTTGCGCATGCCGCAAGATCATGGTGGAGCTTTATTTTTTCGATCTTCATGTTCACAGCCATTTCTATAGGTGAGGTTATATGTCGTGATCATTTGGTACACTTTCTTTCTTCTGGTACTTCCACCGCCTTCGTGGTGGTGGAGTTTATTGCGCCAATCGACGCAATTCTTCATTCGCTGCGAGGGATGCTGCAGCGCTCATATCGCCCTGTGTTTGCGAAAAATGCGGTCGATGGTCGGAGGGCAAAGCTCCGCCGGTCCAAGGAAATCTTCCCTGGCTTCAACTCACAACGTGTCTGAATGGAATTTCGGCGCCGGACTTACGTCTTGATGATGATTTCGATCTGATCTGGCGTGATGCCCAGGCTCCGGGCCAACGCCTCCTTCGCTTCTTGTATGGTCGACGCGAGGGTAGGTCGGTTGATGATGTCTTCTCGCTCGTCCCCGGATGCCTCGTCCGTCATGCCGATGATTTCGTCACTCTTCCCGGTGGCGACGAGACCGAGCGTGATCGCGCTATAGTCCCATGCGAACCGGCTCGGGTTGCCTTTGCGTCCGACGATGTAGGTGCCGCATCCCGCGTCCTGTAACTCCTTAGCGATGGCTGTCGCCTCGGAAAGCGGAACATCGAGAAGCCGCATGAGCCGATCGATGTTTGTGGTAGCCGGATTGTTCTTGCGCTGCGAAAGGCTCTCGAACAGCTTCTTTGCCCATTCCTGCCGCTGGTAAAGTTCGCGGACCGACCGGATCACCTCCTTCTCTTCCAATTCGTCAGTCATCATCTCTCTTTCCAGGATGCTCGGCGGCGCCGCCGAACGTGGGGATGTTATGGCACGCCTAACGCCGAATGGCAATCGCTATATCGATAAAATCCGCCTTAAAACGATTTATGAGCAGATAGAAAGTATATAAGTGATTGATTTAATTCGTTTTTTTGTATGCTTTTTTTACGAAACTCACAATAGGGAGCCGCTCTGGCTCTCGCTCGGGACTGCATCAGCCCTTGAGAGCGCGAAACGCGTCCAGCATGTCCGCCCATGCCTGCATGAGGACGACGCGCTCCGGCCAGTAGGTGGCTCTATTATAGGCCCGACGCACCTCGTTCTGGTCGAGATGGCCCAAGGCGGCCTCGATCACGTCAGGCGAATGGCCCTTCTCATTCAAGATCGAGCTGGCGGCGGCCCGGAAGCCGTGGGCGGTCATCTCCTCTTGCGTGAACCCCATGCGGCGCAGCGCCGAGTTCATGGCGTTCTCGCTCAGGATCTTCTTGTTCGAGCGGATGGAGGGGAAGATCAGCTCACTGCTGCCGCTCAGCGGCCTGATTTCCCTGAGCACCGCCAGCGCCTGGCGGGACAGCGGCACGACGTGGGCCCGGCGCATCTTCATACGTTCCGCCGGGATACTCCACACGGCCTTGTCGAGGTCGATCTCGCTCCATCGTGCGCCACGGACCTCGCCGGGACGAGCGAAGGTCAGCGCTGTGAAGAGCATCGCCGATCGCAGCGTCGGCCAGCCGTCATACTCGTCGATGGAGCGCATGAGGCCGCCGAGCTGCTTCGGATCGGTGAGGGCAGAGCGGTGCTTCACTTTCGGGCGCTCGAGCGCGTCCTTCAGCGCGGATGTCGGATCATGCTGGGCGCGAAGCGTGGCAATAGCGAAGCGGAACACGCTGCCGATGGCCGAGCGCAGGCGACGGGCTGATTCGCGCCGTCCGCTGCGTTCCACCTGCTGCAACACGGCCAGGACCTCGAAGGGAGTGATCTCGCTGATCGGCCGGCGGCCCAGTGCGGGACCCGCCAAACTCTCCAGCAGCCACCTGTTCTTTGTGACCGTCGCGGGGGCCGAGTTCCGCATCTCGAGGCGTTCGATGTACTCGCCGACCAGACGGGAGAACGTGTTGCCTTCGGAAATGGCGGCCGTCACCTTCTCGACCTTGCGGACGGTGGTGGGGTCCTTGTTCTCCAGCAACTGCCTCTTGGCGTCTTCCCGCTTTTCCCGCGCCTCGGCCAACGAAACGGTGGGATAGGGGCCGAAGGAAATCTGCTTCGGCTTGCCGGCGAAGCGATAGGCGAGGCGCCAGATTCGGCTTCCGTTGGGATTGATGAGCAGGTGGAGGCCGCCGCCGTCGAACAATTTATAGGCTTTGTCCCTGGGCTTCGCGTTGCGCAAAGCGAGGTCGGTAAGGGCCATCTGTAGGCATCTCCCTCTGTGGGCACGACCGCGATGCCTACAAGAATGCCTACACGCGCGCGAGATACAACCGGATCTCAATGGACCCCGATGGACCATCTAAGGTCATTAGCGCTTTGATTCTAAATGACTTTTAGACGTTACGAGACGCCTCTGGATGACAAGCTGGTGTCCCGGAAGGGATTCGAACCCCTGACCTGCGGTTTAGGAAACCGCTGCTCTATCCTGCTGAGCTACCGGGACACAGCCTCCTTCTAGAACGAGCCGCAGCGGGAGGAAAGAGCATCGGCAGGGTGGGGAAAAGGGGCGGTGGAAAGAGGGTGTAAGCAGAGTTGATCGCGGGTGCCTTCATGGGCTCGCCCCCATGGGCTATCGTTGAGATATGCAGTTGCGCACCAACGACACCCGCCGCGCCCGCAGCCGCGCGCAGGCACCAGACGCATGGCGGGGATGGGGTTTGCGCAGCGCAGGGACGGCTTTTCTCGCCATCGCAGCAACCGTGGTCGCCCTCGTGGGCGCCGCCGGAGCGGAGCCGGCCGCGTCGGTCACCGTCTGCGTGCCGGCTGAGCCGGGCGGCCTGGAAGGTGCTTCCGGCCTTGGCGCCGCATGGACCGATACAGGCGCGCTCCTGCTGGCCGACGGACGGCGGTTCATGCCCGAAGGCATCGCCCTGCCCTCGCGGCTCGCCAGCGATGCGGCGCTCCCCAGCGCGGCCGAACGCGCGGCGCGCACCACCCTCGATACCTGTCTCGTGCGGCCCGGCGCCGGGCGCATGGACAGGCATGGCCGCTTGTCGGCGGTCGGCTGGCTGGCCTGTCCGGCGCGAAACGGTGCGGTGGAGGAAGACCTCGCCACGGCGCTGCTGCGCGCAGGCGCCGGCTATGCCCAGCCAACAGCACAGGATAACGGTTGCCTGGCCCCGCGGCTGGCTGCGGAGACGGAAGCACGGACAGCCCGGCGCGGCATCTGGGCCGAGCCGTCGGCCGTGGCGCCTGCCGCGAACGAGGAGGCCATGGCCATCCGCTCGGGCCTGTTCACCGTAGCAGAAGGGCGTGTGCTCGCCGCCGGCGGGACGCGGGATCGGATTTTTATCAATTTCGGGTCAAGCTGGCGGCAAGATTTCACTGCGATGATGGAAAGGGAGGATTTCGCCACAATCATGGGCGATAGCCTTGAACCAGCCATGTTGCGCGGCACCATGGTGCGGGTGCGCGGTGTGGTGCGCGCGGAAGGCGGGCCTGCCATCATGCTGCGGCGGCCGGGCGAGATCGCCCTTCTGGCCGGCGCGCAGGCGCCGGCAACGCGCGCAAGGCGCGGTGGCGAGTGACACAAGTGCATGAGGTTTCGGTGCGGGACGTGAGGCAACAACGGCCAGGCGACAGGACGGAGCGGGCGACGCAGCCGGCGGCCGGGCGCGCCACATGCCGCCGGGGCATGCGCCATTGGAGCGCCTTCGCCCGTGCGCTGCCGCTGCTGTTCCCGCTGTTGCTGTCGGCCTGCGCCGGCCTCGACCTCGAGCAGGCGAGCGTGCCTTTGACCTCGCCCGCCTCGGCGTCCGAATACGCCGACATGTCGCCCAACCAGCGCCGTGAGCATGAGCGCCTGGTGGCGAGCTATGGCGGCGCCTACAACGATCCCGAGCTGAAAGCCCTGATCCAGCAGGTGGTGGAGCGCCTTGTGGCCGCTTCCGAGCGGCCGGACCTGAAATATCGCGTCACCGTGCTCAACTCGCCTGCCATCAACGCCTTTGCCCTGCCGGACGGCTCGCTCTACGTCACCCGCGGCCTGCTCTCGCTCGCCAACGACACGTCCGAGCTGTCGTCGGTGCTGGCCCATGAGATGGCCCATGTCATCGCCCGCCACGCCACCATCCGCGAGGACCAGGTGAAGCAGGCGGTGCTGGTCAGCCGCGTCATCTCCGACGTGGTCAACGATCCCGACCTGGGGGCCCTGGCCATGCAGAAGAGCCGGCGGACGCTGGCCTCGTTCTCCCGCGGGCAGGAGCTGGAGGCCGACGCCATCGGGGTGGGCATCGCCGCGCGCGCGGGCTTTGATCCCTACGGCGCCTCTCGCTTCCTCACCGACATGGGCCGCTTCGGCGACCTGAAGAGCGCCGCCTTCTCCGGCTCGTCCTCCACCACGCCGGACATGGACTTCCTGTCCTCCCATCCGGCGACGCCCGAGCGCATCTCCATCGCCATCGCCAATGCCCGGCAATATGCCGAAAACGCCAAGCCCGGCGACGGCGAACGCGATCGCAACGCCTATTTCTCCGCCATCGACGGCATGGTCTATGGCGACGACCCCAAGGAAGGCTTCGTGCGCGGGCGCAAGTTCTTCCATCCCAAGCTCGGCTTCACCTTCACCGCGCCCGAGGGCTTCTCGCTGGAGAACACCTCCCAGGCGGTGCTGGGCGCCACCCAGACCGGGCGGGAGGCGCTGCGCCTCGACGCGGTGCGGGTCGCCCCGGACCAGTCGCTGGCGCAGTATCTGTCCTCCGGCTGGGTCGAGGGGGTGGAGATCAACACGGTGGAAAGCCTCACCGTGAACGGCTTCACCGCCGCCACCGCCATCGCCCGCGGCGACCAGTGGTCGTTCCGCATGTTCGCCATCCGCTTCGGATCGGACGTGTACCGCCTCATCTTCGCGGCGCGGGAGCTGACCCCGGAGCTGGACAAGCAGTTCCGCGCCGCCGCCGACACCTTCCGCCGCGTCTCCTCCGGCGAGGCGGAGACGGTGAAACCGCTGCGGGTGCGCATCGTCACCGCCGGACTGGGCGACAATCTGGAGAAGGTGGCCGCCCGCATGCAGGTGCCGGACCGGCCCATGGAACGCTTCCTGATCCTCAACGGGCTCGATGCGACGGCCAAGCTCAAGTACGGCGAGAAGGTGAAGATCATCTCCGAGTGAGGCGGGGCGGCGCGTCAAAGCCACCCGCTCCCGTCGAGTTGATCAGCCTCAAGCCGCGGCCCATCCTAGGTTTGCTATCATCGCTTCTCCCGAAAGGGGGACAAGACGATGTACAAGAACATCCTCGTCGCCACCGACGGCTCGGCCCTTTCCGATCTCGCCGTCACCCAGGCCGTGGACCTGGCCGCAGCGCTCCACGCCCGCCTCGTCCTCGTCACCGCCAGCGAACCGTTCCACCTGCTCACCACCGAGGCCGAGCAGATCGCCGACACCGAAGACATCTACCGCCGCACCATGCAGCATCGCGCCGACCGCATCCTCGGCGCGGCGGCGGAGAAGGCTGCGGCCAAAGGGGTGGAGGCCGCCACGGTGCACGTGGAGAACGACCACCCCCATGAGGCCATCATCGCCACCGCCGAGCGCGAGAAGTGCGACCTCATTGTCATGGCCTCCCACGGCCGCCGGGGCTTCTCCGCCCTGGTGCTCGGCAGCCAGACCACCAAGGTGCTCACCCATTCGACCATTCCGGTGCTGGTGGTGCGGGCCGAAGCGGCAGCGGCCGAGCATGTGGCCGCTGCCGGACACGCCTTTCCCGGCGCCGCCCTTTCGGCACGGCGGGACTGAGCCGTCCCGATCCCTCAAGGGGATCGGGATCCTCCCCTTCCCCACTGCCCCCGCCGGTGGGGAAGGGGATGCGGCCAGATCCGGTGTGGCCAAGTCCGGTGTGGCCAAGTCCGTTACGACCAAGTCCGGTGCGACCAAGCCCGGATCCGGCGCGGGATTACCGCCTGGGCCGCCCAGGTCCCGTGCATGCGGGACCAGCCCTTGCGCTGAAGGGGCTTTTGGACTATCTCAGCGCCGGTCCGAGGCTGCGCTCCTTCAAAAGCAGGAAGCCGCCCGGGCGGGCAGGGGTACGCGGGATACGCGGCCCTGATCGTCGGAGGCAGCCCGCCCTGGCTTTCGCTGAGCGCACAGTGCGACACCCAATTCATCGTCCGTACCGCCCGGCACATGCGCCGGCCCGCCGCTTTGCCGGCGGCCGTCCGTCCTTCCTCACGGAAAGGCGGACACCCGAGCGGTTCGGACCTCGCAACGCGAGATGCCGGCGCAAGAAGTCTGGAGCATGAATGTCCGCCGTAGAAACCACCCGTGACGATTTCGCCGCCCTGCTCGACGAGAGCTTCGGCCGCGCCGACATGCAGGAAGGTGCCGTCGTCAAGGGCATCGTGGTCGCCATCGAGAAGGATCTGGCGATCATCGACATCGGTCTGAAGACCGAAGGCCGCGTGGCGCTGCGCGAATTCGCCGGCCCCGGCCGCGAGAACCCCATCCAGGTGGGCGACGAGGTCGAGGTCTATCTCGAGCGCGTCGAGAACGCCATGGGCGAAGCCGTCCTCTCGCGCGACAAGGCGCGCCGTGAGGAAAGCTGGATCAAGCTCGAGAAGGCGTTCACCGCCAACGAGAAGGTCTTCGGCGTGATCTTCAACCAGGTGAAGGGCGGCTTCACCGTCGATCTCGACGGCGCCGTGGCCTTCCTGCCGCGCTCCCAGGTGGACATCCGCCCGATCCGCGACGTCGGCCCGCTGATGCACAACCAGCAGCCGTTCCAGATCCTCAAGATGGACCGCCGCCGCGGCAACATCGTGGTCTCCCGCCGCACCGTGCTGGAAGAGACCCGCGCCGAGCAGCGCCACGAGCTGGTCCAGAACCTCGAGGAAGGCCAGGCCATCGACGGCGTGGTGAAGAACATCACCGACTACGGTGCGTTCGTTGACCTCGGCGGCATCGACGGCCTGCTGCACGTCACCGACATCGCCTGGCGCCGCGTGAACCACCCGACCGAGGTGCTCAACATCGGCCAGACGGTCAAGGTCAAGATCATCAAGATCAACCACGAGACCCACCGCATCTCGCTCGGCATGAAGCAGCTTCTGGGCGATCCCTGGGAGGGCATCGAGGCCAAGTATCCGGTGGAGGCCCGCTTCAAGGGTCGCGTCACCAACATCACCGACTACGGCGCGTTCGTGGAACTGGAGCCGGGCATCGAAGGCCTGATCCACGTCTCCGAAATGTCGTGGACCAAGAAGAACGTCCACCCCGGCAAGATCGTCTCCACCTCCCAGGAGGTCGAGGTCCAGGTGCTGGAAGTGGACAGCGCCAAGCGCCGCATCTCGCTCGGTCTCAAGCAGACCCTCCAGAACCCCTGGGAGGCCTTCGCCGAGAAGTATGCCCCCGGCGCGGTGGTGGAAGGCGAGGTCAAGAACAAGACCGAGTTCGGCCTGTTCCTCGGCCTCGACGGCGACGTGGACGGCATGGTCCACCTCTCCGACCTCGACTGGAACCGTCCGGGCGAGCAGGTGATCGACGAATACCGCAAGGGCGACATGGTCAAGGCCGTGGTGCTCGACGTGGACGTCGAGAAGGAGCGCATCTCCCTCGGCATCAAGCAGCTTGCCGGCGATCCCTTCGCCGAGGCTGGCGAGGTGAAGAAGGGTGCCATCGTCACCTGCGAAGTCACCGACGTGAAGGACGGCGGCATCGAGGTGAAGCTCACCGGCACCGACCTGTCCGCCTTCATCAAGCGGTCGGAGCTCGCCCGCGAGCGCAACGACCAGCGCCCCGAGCGCTTCTCGGTCGGCGACAAGCTGGACGCCCGCGTCACCCTGTTCGACCGCAAGGCGCGCAAGGTGCAGGTCTCCGTCAAGGCGCTCGAGATCGCCGAGGAGAAGGAGGCCGTGGCCACCTACGGCTCGCAGGACTCCGGCGCCTCGCTCGGCGACATCCTCGGTGCCGCGCTCAAGCAGCGTGCCGCCGGCGGCGAGACCGAAGAGAAGGAAGACTGATCGCATCCTTCGCGATCGGCAGAAACAAAGAGGGCCGGCGCGCTGCGCCGGCCCTTTTCTTTTGCCTTGGAGCGATCAGACCACCGACCCGGAACGGGATACGCTCGAACGCCGCGCGGGCCTGACCGGCGGGAGAGCCAGGCTCGCCCACCGGTCACTCGACCGCCAGATATCACCCGCCCGCAGGTATCAATTGAGCCGCAACAGGAAGCGCCGGTTCACCGCCTGCAGCGGCCGCGCATTCATGGGGAAGATGGCGCGGAAGGCGGCGATGTCGGCCTCCGCCACCGAAATGGGCGTGGCGTACACGTTCCAGTCCACCACCTCCGAGCAGGGCGGCGTGGTCAGCGAGCCCTCGTAGCGATAGGTGGCCCGCTGCGCCGGCAGCAACCCGGTGGCATCGAGCGGGGCCTTGAGCGCGGTCGAGCCTTCCGCGCGGGGGGCGCTCGCCATCACCTCGGAGAAGGCGGCGTTGGTGGCGCCGGGCTTTATGAACACCCCCACCACCAGCAGGCCGCCTCCGGGCGCGTCATGAACGAAATGAGCCTCCATGGCGGTCCGCTCGCCGTTCAGGGCGTGTTCGCTCGGTGCATGGAAGTGGAACTGGCGCAGGGTGTAGGTCTTGCCGCCCATGGTGGCCGTTCCCGCATCCCCCACCACGTCGGCCTGGATGGTGTGGCCGTTGTTGACGATCTTGAAGGCGTCGGGCTTCCAGGCCAACGTCGGCCCGTCTCCGGCGGCCTGCACGGCCCCTTCCAGGTTGATGGGCGACTGCTGGCTGCCAACTGCGCAGGCCTGGAAGCCGCTTTCCAGCGACCCCCATTCCTGCGGGCCGCCGTGGCCCTCATACGTCCAGTGCACACCGGCTGCGTGCGCGGCGCTGGCACAGACCGGGCACGCGATGAGGCCCGCAAGCAAAGTACGACGTGTAACGGCCATGGCGTTTCCCCTTTTATGACATCCGAATTCCATCGGTGTGCGAAAGCTAGAGCACGAGAAGGAGGGATGAAATGGTATTGGTGCCATTTCGACGGCATATCACACTCGAAATCTTGGCCTGAAGCCGGATACGTTTCGTTGCAGCCTGAAATGGCGCCAGAAGCACCTGCGACAACCTACCCCGCTCCCGCCACCTGCCGCAGCGCAGCGACGACCTGCTCTGCATGGCCTCGCCAGGCGAGATATCCATCGGGACGAACCAGCACGGCCTCACCCGCGCCAAGCCCATAGGTGGCGGCAAAGGCCCCCGCCTCGTCCGCCACAAGGCTCACCTTGTAGGGATCGGCAAGGCTCGCCCCAGCCGGCGCGACGGCCACGACCCGGACCGGCAGGCCGCTTTCGGCCAACCTCGCACCGAGGGCCTCCGCCGCCGCAAGGGCGCCGGGCGTCTCCACCGCGACGACAACCACGAAATCCGTGCCCCGCAGCAGCTGGAACATCCTCAGCGGCGCCCCGACACCCCTCCGCCTCAGGCCCAAGGCATCCGGAGCCCGATCGCCAGCCACCGGCAGCCTATCGCCCGGCAGTCCTTCGGGCGCGGCCGCGCCGCCAACCAGAGCGGCACCGGCAAGGCCCGCATAGGACACCCGGATCTGAGTGTCGGCCAGCCGGTCGCGGGCGCCACCGGAGCCGCCGATGTTCACGCTTTCGGCGACGGTGCGGGCGATCACGTCTTCCGCCACCGGCCGGCGCTCGGCCTCGTAGCTGTCGAGGAGCGATGTGGGCGCCTTGCCCCGCATCACCAGAGCCAGCTTCCAGGCGAGGTTGTAGGCATCCTGGATGCCGGTGTTCATCCCCTGCCCGCCGGTGGGCGGATGGATGTGGCAGGCATCCCCCGCCAGGAACACCTGGCCGTCGCGATAGCGCGCCGCCAGTCGCATTGAGATGCGGAACTGGGACGACCACCGCAGGTCGTCGACGACGATCTCCCCGGGCGCGATGCGGTCGGCCACCGCCTGGATGTCCGCCAGCGACGGCCCCGGCCGCTCGGACTGGATGCCGTGGGCCTCGCCCGATCCCGCCGCAGCCAGATACTCCGGCGCCAGCATGGAGACACGGTATCGCCCGTGCTCCGGCAGCGGGATGGCGATGAACATGTCCGGCGCCGTGTCCTCACGCAGGCGCATGAGGCGCAGAGCGATGCCGCGCGCCGGCTTCAGGTCGCCCGGGAAAGCGAGATGCACGTCGCCCAGCATGAAGGGATAGGGAAAGGCATCGCCCTCGAACGGGATGCCGAGGGCGTGGCGGACGAAACTGTGGGCGCCGTCGCATCCCACCACAAAGCGGGCGTGGGCGAAATCCTCCCGCCCGTCCGGTCCGACAAGATCGAGCCGCACCTTCTCCCCCGCCTGCACGAGGCCGTTCACCGCGACACCCCGCTCCACGTCAATGCCGAAGCCGGCGAGATGCGCGGTGAGGATGCGCTCGGTCACCGGCTGGGGGATGCCGATGATGCCGTAAGGCAGGTCCGACAGGTCGGGGGCGATGGTCCGCGTCGGCGCCCCATCCACCGCGAGGCACAGCCCCTCGAACCACAGGCCGGCGTCGATCATGGCGCGAACGACGCCCATGTCCTCATAGACTTCCAGGGTCCGGGGCGTGACGCCCAGCGCGCGGCAATAGATGGACAGGGCCGCGGCCTTCTCCAGGATGCGGCAACGCACCTTGTGGCGCGCCAGCTCCGCCGCCAGCGTGATCCCCACCGGCCCGGCGCCAACCACGATCACATCCGCCGGTGTCTGCGCGGAATTCTGCCCCGAATCCTGCCGCCCCATGCCCGTCTCCCCCTTTTGCGGCAGGGTTCAGCTTTTGGCCCGCACATGCAAGGCCGCGCCAGGATCAGGCACGCGCGCTGTTCGGACCCTTGCCATCCCACGCCGCAAGCAGGGCCGAGAACTCCGCAGTCGGATCCTCCGCCCGCATCACCGAGCCCATGACGGCGAGCCCCGCGGCGCCAGCGGCGCGGCAGGCGGCGGCGTTGGCGGGCGCGACGCCCCCAAGGGTGATCACCGGGACCGGGGAGGCGGCGACGAAGCCGGCAACACCCGCCGTTCCCAGCGCCGGGCCGTAGCCGGGCTTGGAGGCGGTGAGAAAGACCGGGCTTACAGTGATGTAGTCGAGGCTGGCCCCATCGGCGGCTTGCGCCTCGGCCAAAGTGTGGACCGAGAGCCCCACCAGCGCATCGGGCCCCAGCAGCGCCCGCGCCGCGCCCGCATGGCCGCCGCCGGACAAGTGAACCCCGTCCGCCCCGGCGGCGGCGGCCAGATCGGCCGGGCCGTGCAATGTCAGGCGGGGGCGGAAGGCGCGTGTCGCCTCACGCAGATGGGCGAACAGGGCGATCTGCTCTGCCGCCGGCAGGTCCTTCTCCCGAAAGCTGATCCAGCGGCATCCGCCGACACAGGCCTCCATCGCCACCTGCGCAAGATCCCCCCGCGCCAATGTGTGGTCGGTGATCAGCAACAGCGGCGGGGCAGGCAGCACGCGGCGCTCAGCTCCCCACCAGCCCGAACTCGGGGCTGGACGCTTCCGCATGCAGCTTTTTCGGAATGCGGCCGGACAGGCGGGCGAGGCGGCCGCCCTCCACCGCATGGCGGAAGGCCGTGGCCATGCGCACCGGATCGTGCGCCTTCGACACCGCGGTGTTGAGCAGCACGGCAGAACAACCCAGCTCCATGGCCAAAGCCGCGTCGGAGGCGGTGCCGATGCCCGCATCCAGCACCACCGGCACCGGCGAGCGGGCGCAGATCAGCTCGATCATGTGCGGGTTGGCAATGCCGAGGCCGGTGCCGATCATGGAGCCCAGCGGCATCACGGTCGCAGCGCCGAGATCGGCCAGCTTCTGGCAGGTGACAGGATCGTCGTTGCAATAGGGCAGCACCACGAAGCCCCGCGACACCAGCTCCTCGGTGGCCTTCAGCAGCTCCTCCACATTGGGATAGAGCAGCTCGCGGTCGCCGATCACCTCCAGCTTCACCCAGTCCGTCTCCAACGCCTCGCGGGCCAGCTCCGCGGTGAGCACAGCGTCCTTGGCGGTCTGGCAGCCGGCGGTATTGGGCAGGATATGGACCCGGCCGGAGAGCAGGTCGGTCAGGCTCTCCTCATAGCCGGCGAGGCTGATGCGGCGGATGGAGGCGGTGGCCATCTCGGACCCCGAAGCCTCCAGCGCATCCAGAAACACCTTCTGGTTGGGATAGCCCGCCGTGCCGAGGAACAGGCGCGAGGAGAAGGTACGCCCGGCAATGACGAGCGGGTCCTTATGGGGATCGGAAAAGGCGCTCATGGTGGTGTTTCCCGGCGCCGCTTCCGGGCGCGCGTCTTGGGGTTTCGTCCCGGCGCCGTCGGGCGACGCCTGTTGTTATGGCCGGGCGGTCGCGGCCGTCAGCCGCCCTGCTCAGCCGCCCTGTTTGGCCTCGATGATCTCCACCGCGTCGCCGGCGGAAAGCGCTGCCTCGGCCCAGGTGCGGCGCGGCACCACGGCGCCGTTCACCGCAACCGCGATGCCTTTGCGCTCGGGATCGAGGCCCTTGGCGCGCAGCAGGTCGGCGACCGTTGCCGCCTGATGGTCCTCGGGCGTTCCGTTCACCTTCAGGGCGAGCGTCATCGCGCTCACTCCGCCGCCGCGCGCGGGGCAAAGCGCGCCGCGCCAAAGGGCGCCGCCACGTCCGCCATGCGGCCCGACAGGACATAATCGGCGATCACCTGCGTGGTCACCGGCAGCAGCAGGATGCCGTTGCGGTGGTGGCCGGTGGCGTAGATCAGGCCGTCCACCTCCTCGCTCGGGCCGAGGATGGGAGCATCGTCCCGGCTGCCGGGGCGAAAGCCGACCCATTGCTCGAGTATGGTCAGCTCCTCGAGCGTCGGCAGGGCGCGCCACGCATTGGTGAGCAGCGCCAGCTGCCCGCCGGCGGTGAGATCGGTGTCGAAGCCCTTCTCCTCGGTGGTGGCACCGATGATAAGGCGGCCGTCGTGGCGCGGCACGAGATAGGCCCCCGGCGCCCACAGCACATGGGTGAGGATGGGCGCGGCGGGGTCCATGCGCAGCGCCAGCATCTGGCCCTTGATGGGCCGCACCGGCAACGGCGCGGCGGGGGTGATGTCGATGCCCCGGCTCCAGGCCCCGGCGGCCAATACCACCACGTCGGCCGCATGGAGCGTATCACCCGCCACCAGGCCGGTGACGCGGCCGCCGGCCGTCTCCACCCGCGCGACGGGCGTGTGCTCGTGGATATTCACGCCGGCCTTCAGCGCCGCCACCTTGAGCGCGGCGGCCACCTTGCGGTTGTCCACCTGATGGTCCTCAAGGGTGAGGATGCCGCCGGCCAGCTTGGGCGAGAGATAGGGCTCGCGCCGCCGCACCTGCGCCGCCGTGAGCCATTCCACCGGCAGGCCAAGGGACTGCTGGAGGGCATAAAGGTGCCGCAGCCGCGCGAGATCGTCGGCTGTGAGGGCGATGGTGAGGGTGCCTTCGGTGCGCAGGTCCACGGACGAACCCGCCGCCTGCTCCAGATCGGCGGCGAACGCCGGCCAAAGGACCTGGCTGGCGCGATTGAGGGCGAGGAGAACCTCCTCCCCCGGCTCCGCCTCGGCGCAGGCGGCGAGCATGCCGGCGGCGGCGCGGCTCGCGCCCTGGCCGGTTTCCCCCGCCTCGAAGACCTCCACCGGGCAGCCCGCCTGCGCAAGCCGCCACGCAAGAGCGAGGCCGATGACCCCACCGCCCGCGATGGCGACGCGCGGGCGCGCAGATGCAGCGCCGGAAGTTGCCGAGCCGGCTGAAGAAGAACTGGACGTGAAGGTCGACAAGCTGGCGCTCATCGGCGTCTCCCTACGCTGGAATGACCCAGACAGGTTCGATGGGTGTGATCTCAGCCGCGCATGATGCGTGGCACCCCAGGCCGTCCTGGTATTATCCATGCCTGAGCCCGGATCGCAAGGCCCCAAAACCGACTCGACGCCTCCATTTGTTCTCTATACGTTCCGGTCCACCAAACGGGGAGGAGCAGCATGAAACTCTATTGGGCGCCCCACACGCGGGCCTTCCGCATCCTCTGGCTGATGGAGGAGGCTGGAGCGCCCTATGAGCGGGAGGTGGTGGATATCCGCACCGGCGCGCAGGACGATCCGGCCTTCCGCCGCATCAATCCCATGGGCAAGGTGCCGGCGCTGAGCGATGGCGATGCCCATCTCGCCGAGAGCGGCGCCATCTGCGCCTATGTGGCGGAGCAGGTGCCGGCCGCCGGCCTCGCTCCGCCCGTGGGCGATCCGCTGAGGGCGCGCTACCTCTACTGGATGTTCTTTTCCGCCGGCTGCATGGAGCCGGCCTTCCTGCAGAAACTGAAGGGCATCGAGCTGCCCAAGGTCTCCGCCGGATGGGGCAGCTTCGACCTTGTCATGGAGGTGGTGGAACAGGCGCTGAAGGACGGTCCCTATCTGCTGGGCGAGGCGTTTTCCGCCGCCGACATCATGCTGGCCATGGACCTGTGGTACGCTATCACTCTGCTGAAGGTGGTCACGCCCACGCCGCGGGTGGCAGCCTATGTGGCGCGCTGCACCGCCCGCCCCGCCTTCCACCGCGCCGAGGCCATCGAGGCGGCGGAACTGGCGGCCCGGGCGGCGGCGGCCGGATAGGCCCGCGCGCCCCCCGCAACCCTGCCCGCATGCCGCGCGCGAATCGCGAGGCGCACTGAGCCGGCTTCGGCTATGCTTGGATCATGCTTCCGCTCTTCCACTTCCTCCGGCGCCTGCGTCACGGCATGACGCTCGGGGTGCGCGTGCTCGCCGTGGACGATGCGCAGCGGGTGCTGCTGGTGCGCCATTCCTACGTGGCGGGCTGGCACCTGCCGGGGGGCGGCGTCGACGTGGGTGAGAGCGCGGAGGCGGCGGCGCGGCGGGAGCTGAAGGAAGAAGCCAATGTGGAGGCCGACGGCCCGCTCGCCTTGGCCGGCGTCTTCTTCAATCCCCGTGTGGGCGGACGCGACCACGTGGTGCTGTACCGCACGTCCGGGCTCATCATCGGGCCCCGGCCGGAGCGCAACATGGAGATCGTTGCCGCCGAGTTCTTTGCGCCCGATGCCTTGCCGCAGGACATGTCCCCCGCCACCGGGCGGCGCGTGGCCGAATGGCGCGGCGCACCGGCGGGCGACCGCTGGTGAACTTCCCGACGACGGGCGCGGGGCGCCACGCCGCGGGAACTGCTTTTCCAATGCGGGGTTCCGGTAGGGGCGCCAAGGGGCACCTTGACCACGAGTGCCTTGACCACGAGTGCCTTGCCAACCCCGGGCCACCTGCTTAAGTGCGGCCCATCGGTCCTGTCCGCCTCCGGCGGCCGGAGTGCCCTGAAGGAGCTGAGTCATGTCGCTCGACGCGGACCAGATCGTCGAACGCCGCCGCCTGCGGCGGAAGGTCACTTTCTGGCGCACCCTCGGTGTGCTCGCCGCTGTCGCCGCCCTTGCGGTGGGTGTGGCCTCCGTGGCGGGCGACGGCGTTTCGGCCTCCTCGCCCCATGTGGCGCGGGTGACCATCGGCGGCATCATCCGCAACGACCGCGCGCGGGTCGAACTCTTGGAGGAGATCGGCCGCTCGCGGGCGCGGGCGGTGATCTTGTCCATCGACAGCCCCGGCGGCACCGTCACCGGCTCCGAGCAATTGTTCGACTCTTTGCGTCGCCTTTCCGAAAAGAAGCCGGTGGTCGCCGTGGTGGAAGGCATCGCCGCATCGGGGGCCTATATCGCGGCGCTGGGTGCCGACCACATCGTGGCCCGGCGCAACGCGCTGGTGGGCTCGGTGGGCGTGATCTACCAGTATCCCAATGTCACCGAGCTGCTGAAGACCGTGGGCGTCGCCATGGAGGACATCAAGTCCTCGCCGCTCAAGGCCTCGCCCAATCCCTACACCCCCACCACGCCGGAAGCGCGGGCGGCGGTGGAGTCGCTGGTGAAGGACAGCTACGCTTGGTTCAAGGGCCTGGTGAGCGAACGGCGCAAGATGTCCGACGACAAGCTCGCCACCGTCACCGACGGGCGTGTCTTCACCGGCCATCAGGGCCTTGAACTGCAGCTGGTGGACGAGTTGGGCGACGAGCGCACCGCCCGGGCATGGCTCGCCCGCGAGAAGGGCATTCCGGAAAACCTCAAGGTCCGCAGCTGGCGCACCCGGGAGGTGGATTCGGAGTTCGGCTGGCTGCTCGGCGCGGCGCGGGGCGCGGTGGCGGCTCTGGGCTTCCCCCAGGCGGCCGAGTTCCTCACCCAGACCGCCCGGGGGGCGCTGGAGCGCGCCCAGCTTGACGGTCTTCTGGCCCTCTGGCACCCTCGCACCGACGGGTGACAAGGGCTTGAGGCTCCTGCATTAAACGCGGCAATCCGTCGCCGGAAAGCAGCCTGTCCGCCAAACCCAGCGGATCGTTCTCAAGGGACATGCGGCCATCATGATCAAGTCCGAACTCGTCCAGAAGATCGCCGAGGCCAACCCGCACCTCTACCAGCGGGACGTGGAGAACATCGTCAACGCCATCCTGGAGCAGGTGGCCTCCGCTCTCGAGCGTGGCGACCGGGTGGAACTGCGCGGCTTCGGCGCCTTCTCGGTGAAGAAGCGCGACGCCCGCGTCGGCCGCAACCCGCGCACCGGCAAGCAGGTGGACGTGAGCGAGAAGACCGTCCCTTACTTCAAGACCGGAAAAGAGATGCGCGAACGTCTCAACACCGGAAAGTAGGCGCCCGTGGCCCGTATCCTCTCCATCCTCATCGGCCTGCCGCTCTCCATCGTGGCGGTGGCCCTCGCCGTGGCGAACCGCAAGCCCGTCACCCTGTCCCTCGACCCGTTCTCGCCGGATGCGCCCGCGCTGTCGGTGACGCTGCCTTTGTTCGCGCTGGTGTTCGCCGCGCTGATCGTGGGCGTGTTGGCCGGCGGCATCGTGGTGTGGGCCCGGCAGGGTCGCTTCCGCCGCGCGGCGCGCGAAGCCAAGCGCGAGCTGAAGCGGATGACACCCGTCCAGCAGCCCTCCTCCACCGCCCTCGGCCTGCCCGCCCCGCGCGGCTGACTGTGAGGCGGCGCGCAGTCCCGTAAACGGCCGCCTCAATGCCCCGGCCGGCGGGGCGGAGCCTGCTCCTCGCGCGCGCGCTCAGCGCGTTCGATGAGATATTTCGCCACCAGGGTGAACAGCGCCACGCCCGCCAGGACGGTCGCGGCGGCGAAGGCGGCCAGCACGTGGCTGTCCTGGTACAAAAGCTCGATCTGCAGGGCCAAGGTCGAGGTCTGCCCGCGGATGTTGCCCGACACCACCGACACCGCGCCGAACTCACCCATCACCCGCGCGTTGCACAAGGCTGCGCCATAGAGCAGGGCAAAGCGCACGTTGGGCAGGGTGACCAGCCGCAGCACGTCGAAGCCGTTGGCGCCCAGGCTCACCGCCGCCTCTTCCTCGTCGCGCCCCTGCGCCATCATCAGCGGCACCAGCTCGCGCACCACGAACGGCGCGGTGACGAACATGCTGGCGAGGATGATGGCCGGCAGGGCGAACACGATCTTGATGTCGTGGGCCTGCAGGAACGGGCCGAACAGCCCCTGCCCGCCATAGACGAACAGATAGGCGACACCGGCCACGATGGGCGAGATGGAGAAGGGCAGTTCCACCACCGCCAGCAGCAGGTTGCGGCCGGGGAAGCTGAACTTGGTGACCGCCCAGGCGGCGGCGATGCCGAAGCCGACGTTCACCGGCACGCAGACGAGCGCGGTGATGATCGTGAGGCCGATGGCGTGCAGCGTGTCCGGCCGCACCAGCGCCTCGGCATAAGCGGAAAAGCCGCGCGCGAAGGCCTCGGAGAAGATGACCGCGAGCGGCGCGATGAGGGCCACCGCCGTGGTGCCGAGCACCAGGGTGAGCAGGACCGCCCGCGAGCGTGCACCATCGCCCACCCGGCGACGGTTGCGGTTGACCGGGGCCGCCATCTCAGCCCTCCCCCAGCGCGCTGCGCTGGTGCCAGGTCTGCACCGCATTCACCACCAGCAGCATAAGGAAGGCGAGCCCCAGCATGGTCACGGCGATGGCGGCGGCGGCGGCATAGTCATATTCCTCCAGCCGGATGAAGGTGAGCAGGGCCACGATCTCGGTGCGGAACGGCTGGTTGCCGGCGATGAACACCACCGCGCCGAATTCCCCCAGCGAGCGGGCGAAGGCGAGCGACGTGCCGGCGAGGAAAGCGGGAAACAGGGTCGGGAATATCACCTTGCGGAAGGTAGTGAGGTCCGAGGCGCCCAGCGTCGCCGCCGCCTCCTCCAGCTCCGGCTCCATGTCCTCCAGCACCGGCTGCACGGTGCGCACCACGAAGGGAATGGACGTGAAGGCCATGGCGCAGACGATGCCCGCCGGGGCATAGGCCACCTGGATGCCCCATTGGGCCAGCGGCGCGCCGAACCAGCCATTCTTTGCGAACAGCGTGGTGAGCGCGAGGCCCGCCACCGCCGTGGGCAGGGCGAAGGGCACGTCCACCATGGCGTCCAGCAGGCGCTTGCCGGGAAACTCGTAGCGCACCAGCACCCAGGCGAGACCCAGCCCGTAGACCGCATTGAACAGGGCGGCCGCGGCCGCCGTGGCGATGGTGATCTGGAACGAGGCAATGGTGCGTGGCGAGGTGATGATGGCGATATAGCCCCAGAACCCCACATCCGCCGCCTTCAGCAGCAGCGCCCCGATAGGCAGAAGCACGATCAGTCCGAGATAGAGCAGCGTCAGCCCCAAGGAGAGGTGGAAGCCGGGAATGACGCTGCGCGGGGCCCGGCCGGCCCCGGCCGGAAACGCGAAACGAAGGCGGGGCATGAACGCGGCCCTGTCGGCTGTGTGGCTTGGAAGAGCGCGGCACCGCCGCAATCGAACGGTGGTTATGGCGTGGCGCGCACCAAATGTCATTCCGCTACGGGAGAAAAATTATCTCACGAAAATTGAGTGTGCTTTTTGGGCACAAAAAAGGGCCGCGTTGTGCGGCCCTCTTCCCAGCCGTCCAGCCTCGACGGATCAGAAGCCCGGCAGATCGAACGGGCCGGGCAGCGGAGAACGGATGCCGCTAATGGGGCCGGTGCCGGAGGCGCCGCCGCCGTCGTAGGTCGGGTAGAACCAGCCGGGCGGCAGGGCATAGTCCAGATAGGACTTGGACCCGGGCTTCACCACGGTGCCGGCGTCCAGATAGGAGCGGCGGGTGATCTCGATGCGGCTGCGCTTCTTGACGGTGGTCTGGGCCGAGGCGTCATCCGCCGCAACGACAGAGGCGACGCCCGTCAGCGCCACCGCGGACGTCACCGCGAGCGCCAGCCGGAACGCCGCGGCGATGGTGAAGTACGGCGCGACACGCATGACATCCTCCCGAAACGGCACAGCCGCCGCCCCTGCCTGAATTAGGACACTCTTGCCCCACGTGCAAGGAAACGCAGGGGCCCAGGGCAATGTTCCCCGAACGGACGGCGCGGCGCGTTGCGCTGGCGCAACAGTTCTCCGCAAGGTCGCCGTGCGCGCTCGCGGAATCTTCAGTTTGCAAGCGCGGGCCGTTCGGCCTAAAACCCCCGTTCCGGCCAGCAGGGCCGGCAGATCCCGAGGAATATCATGGGTTACAAGGTCGCCGTCGTCGGCGCCACGGGCAACGTGGGCCGGGAGATCCTCTCGATCCTCGCCGAGCGGGGCTTTCCCGCGGACGAGGTTGTGGCGCTTGCTTCGCGCCGCTCACAGGGCGTGGAAGTCTCCTTCGGTGACAAAACCCTCAAGGTGAAGGCGCTCGAAACCTACGACTTCTCCGACACCGACATCTGCCTGATGTCGGCGGGCGGTGCCGTGTCGAAGGAATGGTCGCCGAAGATCGGCGCGCAGGGCTGCGTCGTCATCGACAATTCGTCCCAGTGGCGCATGGATCCGGACGTGCCGCTGATCGTGCCCGAGGTGAATGCGGACGCCATCGTCGACTTCACCAAGAAGAACATCATCGCCAATCCCAACTGCTCCACGGCGCAGTTGGTGGTGGCGCTGAAGCCGCTGCACGATGCTGCCACCATCAAGCGCGTGGTGGTTTCCACCTACCAGTCCGTCTCCGGCGCCGGCAAGGACGCCATGGACGAGCTGTTCACCCAGACCCGGGCGATCTTCGTCTCCGATCCGGTGGAGCCGAAGAAGTTCCCCAAGCGCATCGCCTTCAACCTCATTCCCCAGATCGACGTCTTCCTCGACGACGGCTCGACCAAGGAAGAGTGGAAGATGGTGGCCGAGACTAAGAAGATCCTCGATCCGAAGATCAAGCTCACGGCCACCTGCGTGCGCGTACCGGTGTTCATCTCCCACTCGGAATCGGTGAACGTCGAGTTCGAGAAGGAGCTGTCCGCCGAGGACGCGCGCAAGATCCTGCGCGAGGCCCCGGGCATCCTGGTCATCGACACCCGCGAGCCGGGCGGCTACGCCACCCCGCACGAGGCCGCCGGCGAGGACGCCACCTTCATCTCGCGCCTGCGCGATGACCCGACCGTGGACAACGCCATCAACTTCTGGTGCGTGTCCGATAACCTGCGCAAGGGCGCAGCCCTCAACGCGGTGCAGATCGCCGAGGTGCTGGTGAACCGCAAGCTCATCACTGCCCGCAGCAAGGCGGCCTGAGGGCGCCTGCGCTTTCCCTGAAGACTGTGAACGGCCCTCTTGGAGGGCCGTTTTCGTTTGGGGCCTCAGGCAGGTCCCGCCGGATCGACGGCAGAGGCCACCGGCCGCCGCCGCCCCGCCCGCTGGGCCAGCGCCACCACCACGGCCACGGCAAGGGCGAACAGCAGGGTCTCCGCATCGGGCCGCTCGCCGTTGATGGGCCAAGCGAGGCCCACCGTGACGAAGGTCTGGAGCAACTGCATCTGCCCCACACGCGCGATGCCGCCCAGCGCCAGCCCGGCATTCCAGAAGAAGAAGCCGATGAACTGGCTGAAAAGGCCGAGATAGACCAGCGCCGCCCACGATTCGCCCGTCACCGCCCGCCCCCACGGAAAGGTCAGGAGCGCCGCCGGTACCGTGACCGGCAGGGCGAGGATGAGCATGAAGGCGATCACCTCCCAACCCGCCATGCGGCGGGCGAGACGCCCGGAAACGGCATAGCCGGCGGCGCAGATCACCACGGCGAGGAAGAGCAGCATGTCGCCATAGCCGAACCCGCCCGTGGCGCCGTTGCGCAGGGCGAAGGCGGCCACCAGCCCCGCCCCCGCCGCGCTGGCCGCGAACAGGCCGAGGCCGGGACGCTCTCCCGCGAGCACCGTGGCGGCGATGGCGGTGCACAGCGGCAGGAGGCCGAGCACGATGCCGCCATGGGCCGCCGGGACAGTCTGGGTCGCGACCCCGATGAGGATGGGAAAGCCGAACACCAGGGCTAGGGTAGCCAGAAGCAAGTCGCGCCGGGTCTCGCGCGCGCCGAACGGCCACGGCCGGCGCAGCACGAGCACCACCGCGAGCGCGCAGAAGCCGGCCAGCGCCGCGCGGCCGAAGCTGATGAACCAGGGGCTGAGGTCGTGCAGGGCGAGCCGCGTCATGGGCAGCGTCGCGCCGAACATGACGACGGCGACGAGGCCGAGGACAAGCCCAAGGGGCGATTGGCGATTCGGGCGGCGGTCCATGGGTGCCTTGTAACGCGTGCTGCCGGTGGTGGCCCCCGCTGCTTAGGGGACCGGCGGCCCCGGCGATAACGAATCCGGCTGATGCCTGCATCAGCGGGCCTGATGGATCGAACCAGATTGGGGGTGAAACGCCCGCCCGCCCCCGCTATGGTGGCGCCGCCCCGCAGCGGGGCGATCCGGCGCAGCCTCGCGTTTCTTCATGACGCCGGCCCGCGCCGGCTGGTGTCCAATGCGTTTTCAGCACGCGAGCCGGTCTGCGCCGCGCCTGAAAACGCCCTGACGAGTGTTGCGATGATCCAAGCCCAGCGCCCCGGCCACGACGTGGACCCCAAGCTGCTCGAAATCCTGGTGTGCCCTCTCACCAAGGCGCCGCTGGAATATGACCGCGAGCGCCAGGAGCTGGTCTCCCGCGCCGCGCGCCTCGCCTATCCCATCCGCGACGGCATCCCGATCATGCTGGCCGACGAGGCCCGCAAGCTCGACGAGAGCGAACTCTCTCGCTGAGGACAGGGCATCCGCGCCCTGCCCCCTGAGCGGGGAGCGGCTCTCTAAAGCGCCTCGCCCCGCAGCAGCTTCGGCACCTGCCCGGTGAGGCCCGCTGCGTCGCGGATGAACAGGCCCTTGAGGCGCGGCATCCGGTCCACGAGGCCGAGACCGAGGTCGCGCACCGCGCGCAGGGCGTCGGAGCGGTTCGAGAACAGCCGGTTCAGCCCGTCTGTCGCGACGCCCATGGCCAAGGTGTCGAACCGCCGCCAGCGCTGATAGCGCTCCAGCACCGCCGGGCCGGCGAAATCGAGGCCCACCCGCGCGGCGTCCGTCACCGCCTCGGCCAGTGCCGCCACGTCGCGCAGGCCCATGTTGAGCCCCTGCCCGGCAATGGGGTGGATGAGATGGGCCGCATCCCCCACCAAAGCGAGGCGCTCGCTGATGAAGCTGCGCGCCATGGCGAAGCCCAAAGGATAGGCACGCGGCTTGGTCACCGGCTTCACCCAGCCGAGCCGGTGGCCGAATCGCTGCTCCAGCTCTTCCTGGAAGACGATGGACGGCAGTCCCACGATGCGCTCGGCATCCTCCGTGCGCTCGGTCCACACGATGGAGGAGCGGTTGCCTGGCAAGGGCAGGATGGCGAACGGGCCGGGGGGCAAAAAATGCTCTTCCGCCCGGCCCTCGTGGGGCCGTTCGTGCTCCACCGCGAAGGTGATGCCGCTCTGGCCATAGCCCCAGGCCACATTGGCGATGCCGGCCATGCCGCGGATGCGCGACTTGGCGCCATCGCAGGCCACCAGAAGCTGGGCCCGAAGCGCCGGCGCGCCGGCGGCGGAAAGGCTCACGCCGGAACGGTCGGCGGTGAAATCGTCCACGGACTGGGCGCGCAGGTCGATGCCGGCGGAGCGCGCTGCATCGATGAGGGCGTACTGCAGGTCGGCGTTGGGCACCATGTGGGCGAAGGCCTCGCCCGGCTCCACATCGCCGTCGAACGTCAGGAAGGTGGGGCGCGCCACGTCCTTGGTGCGGCTGTCGGTGACCACCATGGCCTGGATGGGCTGGGCCTTGGCACCCACGTGCTGCCACACACCGAGGGTGGTGAGCATGCGCCGCGCACCGGCGGCGATGGCCGAGCAGCGGCCGTCATCCACCGTGGCGTGGGACAAATAGGGGTCGAAAAGCACGATGTCGGCATCAGGTCCCAGCCCCTGGCGCAGGGCGAGCGCAAGGCTGAGGCCGGCGAGCCCGCCACCGACGATGGCCACGTCCGCACGCGGCGCGGCCGCGGTGGCGGCAAAGCCGACTCCGGCGTGCGGCATCTCGGCCTGAGGCTCGGACATGGTCAGCCCGGTCATCGCTTCACTCCCTCGAACCTGTTTCCCGGCGGGCCCGGCGGCCGGCGCCGATCCTGTATCCGTTCCGCCGCGCTTCGTCCCGCCCTAAAGGGAAGGCGGCTGACGCAAAGGGACTTGACGCAATCCGCGCGAGCATGGCGTGTTCGGACCCCATCCCTTCCCTCCGGAGCGCACTGCGCGCCGGCGTTTTCAGCGAGCCAAGCCCTATGACCGGATCACCGTCCGACGTGGATACGCTTTTGGGCATCCTCGACCTCGAACCCCTTGAAATCAACCTGTTCCGCGGTCGCACCGTCACCCCGGACGGGGGCCGGGTGTTCGGCGGGCAGGTGGTAGCGCAGGCGCTGGTGGCGGCGCGGCGCACGGTGGAGGCCGAGCGCGTCACCCATTCGCTGCACGGCTATTTCCTGCTGGGCGGTGATCCCCGCGTGCCCATCATCTACGATGTGGACCGCATCCGCGATGGGCGCTCCTTCACCACCCGCCGCGTGGTGGCGATCCAGCACGGCCAGGCCATCTTCAGCATGGCGGTGTCGTTCCAGGTGGTGGAAGAAGGGCTGCACCACCAGGGCGCCATGCCGGACGTGCCGGCGCCGGAGGACCTGCCCTCCGACGATGCCTGGCGCGAAAAGCTGATGGCGCGTTTTCCCGCCGCCGCCAAGCGCGACTGGATGGCGCTGCGGCCGTTGGAGGTGAAGCCCACCAGCCTCGACCCCGCCTATCTCGGCGCGCCCGGCGCCCGGCCCAGCATGTGGCTGCGCACCCGCGGCCCGCTGCCGGACGATCTGCCCACACATCAGGCGGTGCTTGCCTACGCTTCGGACCTCGCGCTGCTCCAGGCGGCCCTTTTGCCGCACGGCAAGTCGGTCTTCGACCGCGACATGCAGGTGGCGAGCCTCGACCATGCCCTGTGGTTCCACCGCCCGTTCCGGTCCGACGACTGGCTGCTCTACACCCAGGAGAGCCCCACGGCTGCTGGCGCACGCGGATTCTGCCGGGGTGAAATCTTCACCCGCGACGGCACGCTGGTGGCTTCGGCGGCACAGGAGGGCCTGATGCGCCCGATTACCCCCCGCTGAAGCGGCCGAAAAGGTACGTCAACACTCCATCTCGCGACTGCGAAGTCGTAGTGCCGATCTATTGGGCGTGATGGATAATAAATAGGCAAAAAAAGCGGCGAGTCGGCGGCAAAGCGACGGCCTTACGTTGCGTGGCCTAAAAATAGGCACGCCGAATCTCCATCCTTATGACTTGGCACGGTACTTGATTCCCTCCTGCGCAGGCTTGCCAGCCGCGGCGTGGATCCACCCGACCCGCTCAGCGAAGCCGCCGCGAGAAAACAGCCGACACGCGTCATTTGCGGCGCATCGGCAACAGGGAACAGGGACCGATCCATGAAGATCGTCATGGCCATCATCAAGCCATTCAAGCTGGAGGAGGTGCGCGACGCCCTCACCGGTATCGGTGTGCACGGTCTGACCGTGACCGAGGTGAAGGGATACGGCCGTCAGAAGGGCCACACCGAGATCTACCGCGGCGCGGAATACGCCGTGAGCTTCCTGCCGAAGCTGAAGATCGAGGTCGCGGTGTCCGCCGACCAGGTCTCCAAGGTGGTGGAAGCCATCACCGCTTCCGCCAAGACCGGCCAGATCGGCGACGGAAAGATTTTCGTCCTTCCGATCGAGCACGCCGTGCGCATCCGCACGGGCGAGACCGACGCCGACGCGCTTTGAGCCTTTCTCATTCGACGGAGCTTTCATCCATGACGTCCAAGACGTGGTCCCGCGTGGGGATTCCCGCGCTTCTCCTGGCAACGGCGTTCGCCTTGCCGGTGCTGGCCCAGACGGCCGCACCTGCCGCCGATGCCACCACGACCGCCGCAGCCGCCGCGGCGGCCCCCACCGTGAACAAGGGCGACGTGGCGTGGATGCTCACGTCCTCGCTGCTCGTGCTCATGATGTCGGTGCCCGGCCTGTTCCTGTTCTACGGCGGCCTCCTGCGCGCCAAGAACATGCTGTCCATGCTCATGCAGGTCGGCTACTGCGTGGCCATCGTCGGCCTCATCTGGGTGCTGTACGGCTACTCCCTCGCCTTTACCGGCGGCTCGCCCTTCATCGGCGGCTTCTCCAAGGCGTTCCTGTCGGGCGTGACCGGCGAATCGCTGGCCGCCACCTTCTCGGTGGGCGTGGCCATTCCCGAGCTGGTCTACATCGCCTTCCAGATGACCTTCGCGATGATCACCCCCGCGCTGATCTTCGGCGCGTTCGCGGAGCGCACCAAGTTCACCGCCGTGGTGCTGTTCGTGCCGCTGTGGGTGACCTTCGTGTACTTCCCGGTCGCGCACATGGTCTGGTACTGGGCCGGCCCGGATGCCATCGACGCCGCCGCCAAGGCCGTGGCTGCCGCCGCTGACGGCGCCGCCAAGACCGCCGCCCAGGCCGCTCTCGACAGCGTGCTGGCCGACGCCGGCTACATCTTCTCGCTCGGCGCCATCGACTTCGCCGGCGGCACCGTGGTGCACATCAACGCCGGTATCGCCGGCCTCGTCGCCTGCCTCATGGTCGGCAAGCGCCTGGGCTACGGCAAGGAGGCGCTCTCGCCCCACTCGCTGACGCTCACCATGGTCGGCGCCTCCCTCCTGTGGGTCGGCTGGTTCGGCTTCAACGCCGGCTCCAACCTCGAGGCCAATGCGGTCACCGCGCTCGCCATGATGAACACCTTCATCGCCACCTGCGCCGCAGCCATCTCCTGGATGTTCGTGGAATGGCTGGTGAAGGGTAAGCCCTCCATGCTGGGCCTCGCCTCGGGCATCGTCGCCGGCCTCGTGGCCGTCACGCCGCCGTCGGGCTTCGCCGGCATCATGGGCTCGCTGGTGCTGGGCCTCATCGTCAGCCCCATCTGCTTCATCTTCTGCACGGCCATCAAGAACGCGTTCGGCTATGACGACGCGCTCGACGTGTTCGGCGTGCATGGCGTGGGCGGCATCGTCGGCGCCATCGCCACCGGCGTCCTGGTGAGCCCGGCCCTCGGCGGCACCGGCATCTTCGACTACACCACCGGCGCCGTGGCCCCCTACGACATGGCCACCCAGGTCATTGCCCAGCTCAAGGCCGTCGGCGTCACCGTCGTGTGGTCGGGTGTCGGCACCGCGGTGATCCTGTTCATCATCTCCGTGGTCGTCGGCCTGCGTCCCACCACCGACGTGGAGCGCGAGGGCCTCGACATCAACGAGCACGGCGAGCGCGCCTACCACTCGTGATCTTTCCGGGGCGACGCGCCTTCGGCTGCGCCGCCCCGCTGGTATAAAAAGAGGGGAACGAAGAAGAGCCTCGGCACCTTGGTGCCGGGGCTTTTTTCTTGGCCGTAAAGGCGGACCGGACCGGGTGCCACTTAGGCCGTGCCCCTTCGCCGGCTCCCGCTGCGCTCATCTGCGGGCTTTTCGCGGCGCGGGGCGCCTGCTAGAAGCCGGGCCATGTGCGGATCTTTTCAGTGCGGTGGGGCGCTCCCCCGCCCCGGCACGCCCCGCGTGGCGCGAATTATCGGCCCGGCCCCCCGCCGGCGCGCCTGAGCGCGCGGGGGCCGCCGGGTTTGTTTCGCCTGATCCGACATTTCATGCCCCGAGCATTCCATGACCGCACCTGACTCTTCCGCACCCGACACTGCCACGGCTGAGGCGTCCGCCACCCCGGACTATTCCAAGACCCTGCTGCTGCCGCAGACGGCGTTCCCCATGCGCGCGGGCCTGCCGAAGCTGGAGCCGGAGCTGCTCGCCCGCTGGGCCCGCACCGACCTCTACGGCCGCCTGCGCGAGCAGGGTCGCGGCCGCGCCCGCTTCGTGCTTCACGACGGCCCGCCCTATGCCAACGGCAACATCCATATCGGCCACGCGCTCAACAAGATCCTGAAGGACGTGGTGACGCGCTCCCAGCAGATGCTGGGCTATGACTCGAACTACGTGCCCGGCTGGGACTGCCACGGCCTGCCCATCGAGTGGAAGATCGAGGAAGACAATTACCGCAAGAAGGGCAAGACCAAGCCCGACTTCACCGACGCCGCCGCCATGGTGGCCTTCCGCCAGGAATGCCGCGCCTATGCCGAGCACTGGCTTTCCGAGCAGCGCAAGGAATTCAAGCGCCTGGGCGTGGAAGGCGACTGGGACCACCCCTACACCACCATGGCATTCGCCGCCGAAGCCCAGATCGCCCGCGAGATCATGAAGTTCGCCGAGAACGGGCTGTTGTACCGTGGCTCCAAGCCGGTGATGTGGTCGGTGGTGGAGAAGACGGCGCTGGCCGAAGCCGAGGTGGAGTATCAGGATTTCACCAGCGACACGGTGTGGGTGAAGTTTCCGGTGGCCTCTGAAGGTGAGCTGAAGGGTGCGACGGTCGTCATCTGGACCACCACCCCGTGGACGCTGCCTGGCAACCGCGCCATCTCCTATTCGTCCAAGATCTCCTATGGTCTTTACGAGGTCACGGAAGCTCCCGCCGACAACTGGGCCAAGGCCGGCGACAAGCTCATCCTCGCCGACAAGCTGGCGGAAGATGTGTTCAAGCAGGCCCGCGTGACCACGTTCGAGCGGCGTGGCGACGTGCCGGCGGACGTGCTCGGGCGCCTCATCACCGCCCACCCTCTCGCCGCCCTCGGCTACAGCTTCCAGGTCCCCCTGCTCGACGGCGACCATGTGACCGACGATGCCGGCACCGGCTTCGTGCATACCGCGCCTGGCCACGGCCGCGAGGATTTCGAGATCTGGACCCACCACCGCCGCTGGCTGGAAGAGCGGGGCATCAGCCCCGCCATCCCCTACACGGTGGACGCGGACTCGTTCTACACCGCGCAGGCGCCCGGCTTCGAAGGCCGGCGCGTCATCACCGAGAAAGGCGAGAAGGGCGACGCCAACCCGGCTGTCATCGACGCGCTGATCGCGGCGGGCAACCTGCTCGCCCGGGGCCGGGTGAAGCACCAGTATCCGCACTCCTGGCGCTCCAAGAAGCCGGTCATCTTCCGCAACACGCCGCAATGGTTCATCGCCATGGACCAGGACATCCGCACTGCGGACGGCACCGCCGCGCCGCGCCCGGCGACGCTCGCCGGCAACGCGCCCGACACCCTGCGCGAGCGCGCGCTCGCCGGCATCAAGACGGTGGAATGGGTGCCGGCGGCGGGCGAGAACCGCATCACCGGCATGATCGCCAATCGGCCGGACTGGGTGGTCTCGCGCCAGCGCGCCTGGGGCGTGCCCATCGCCGTGTTCGTGAAGGACAAGGGCGACGGCACCGTCGAGATCCTCAAGGACGCAGCAGTCAACGCGCGCATCGCCGAGGCCTTTGCCGCCGAGGGCGCAGACGCCTGGTTCAAGGAGGGCGCAAAGGAGCGCTTCCTCTCGGGCCTCGTTGAGAAGCCCGACCATTGGGAAATGGTTCGGGACGTGCTCGACGTGTGGTTCGACAGTGGTTCCACCCACGCCTTCACCCTCGAGGTGCGGCCGGACCTGAAGGCGGCACGCCCGCCCGAGGGCAACGACCGGGTGATGTATCTGGAAGGCTCGGACCAGCATCGCGGCTGGTTCCATTCCTCGCTTTTGGAAAGCTGCGGCACGCGCGGCCGCCCGCCCTATGATGTGGTTTTGACCCACGGCTTCGTCCTCGACGAGGACGGACGCAAGATGTCCAAGTCGCTGGGCAACGTCACCTCCCCGCAGGACGTAATCAAGCAGTCCGGCGCCGATATCCTGCGCCTGTGGGTGTGCGCCTCCGACTATGCGGATGACCTGCGCATCGGCCCGGAGATCCTGAAGACGACGGCCGACACCTACCGCAAGCTGCGCAACACCATCCGCTGGCTGCTGGGCTCCCTGCACCACGACCGGCCGGAAGAGCACGTGGCCTTCGCCGACATGCCGGCGCTGGAGCGCTACATCCTCCACCGCCTCGTCGAGCTGGACGGCGAGATCCGCGCCGCCTACCGCGCCTTCGACTACAAGAAGGTCAACGCGGCGCTCACCCAGTTCATGAACATCGAGCTGTCGGCCTTCTATTTCGACATCCGCAAGGACGCGCTCTATTGCGATCCCCTGTCCTCGGTGACGCGGCGGGCCTGCCTCACCGTGCTGGACGCGGTGTTCGCGCGGCTCATCACGTGGCTGGCGCCCATCCTGCCCTTCACCTGCGAGGAGGCCTACATCGCCCGCACCGGCGATGAGGAAGGCTCCGTGCACCTCCTCGGCTTCCCGGACACCCCGGCCGACTGGCGCGACGATGCGCTGGCGGAGAAGTGGCGCCAGGTGCGCGTCATCCGCAGGGTGGTCCTGGGGGCGCTGGAGGTGGAGCGCGCCGCCAAGCGCATGGGCTCCTCCCTGGAGGCCGCGCCGGAGGTCTATGTCTCTGAAAGCGCGCTGGCCGATGCCCTCGACGGGCTGGACCTTGCGGAAATCACCATCACCAGCGCCGCCACCCTCATCCGGTCCGAGGGGCCGGCGGAGGCCTTCCGCCTGCCCGACGTGCCGGGCGTGGCGGTGGTTCCGGTGCGCGCCGAGGGCCGCAAATGCGCCCGCTCCTGGAAGATCTCCGCCGAGGTAGGCACCGATCCGCAGTTCCCGGACGTGACCCCGCGCGACGCGGACGCCTTGCGGGAATTTTTCGCCGCGCAGACGGCGGCGCAGTGAGGTGACGATGGGCCGACGCCACATCCTCTTCGGCCTTTTCGTCGCGGTCCTCGTCCTGGTGGCGGACCAGGCGACCAAGAGCCTCGTCCTCGCATGGTCGCGCCAGTGGGTGGATCCGCTTCACACCGTGGCGCCGGGGCTGGATTTCGTGGCGCTGTGGAACAGTGGCATCAGCTATGGCCTGTTCCCGCAGGGCGAGACCGGGCGCTGGGTGCTGGTGGCCATCAAGGTGGCCGCCGCCCTGCTCTTCACCGTCTGGCTGACGCGATCGCGGGGGCGGCTGGAAGCCTTCTCCCTCGGCCTCCTCATCGGCGGCGCCATCGGCAATGCGGTGGACCGGGTGGTCTATGGCGCGGTGTTCGACTTCGTCTCGCTCCACGCCATGGGCTACCGCTGGTACGTGTTCAACGTGGCCGATGTGGCCGTGGTTGTGGGGGTGGGGCTGCTTCTTTATGATGCGTTTTTAGGTCGCGCCTCAAAATTGCCGCCCTCGGTCCCGCCAATGGCGGCGAAATCCGAAGCTGAGCGTGAGCGAAGCTGAGCGCGAGCTCTGAAGGGCTGCCCAAAGGCCTCAGGGAAACCAGACGTCGGGGAAACAGGAACCATGCGCGTGAGCTCGAACTTTTCACGCGGCGTCGCCGCCGAGCGGGCCGCAGACGATCTTTCCGCCGTCTCTCTTTCGGGTGGTTCCGCGATGACGCTGCGGCACTCCCGCCTTCTGGCTGCGGCCCTTGTGGGCGCCGGCCTCCTCGCGACAGCGGCCCCGCGCCCGGCGGCGGCGCAAACCTTCGACGGGTCCTCGAGCCTCATGGAAAGCACCATGCAGCTCCTGGGCCTGAAGGACGAGGAACCCAAGCCAGAGATCGACTATCGCGAGCGCGCCCCGCTGGTGGTGCCTCCCAAGGTGCCGGAGACCCTGCCCCCGCCGCAGGCGAGCGCGGCGGACGCCAATCCCAACTGGCCAAAGGACCCGGATATCCAGCGCCGCAAGCGCGAGGCGGAGGCCTCCAAGACGCCCATCGTGCGCGACGATCCCGGCCGGCCGCTGCTACCCTCGGAACTCAAGGGCGGCAAGCGCAAGAACCTCGGCAACTCCACCGCCCCCACCGAGCCCGTCGGCGCGGAATCCAAGCGTGACGTGCTGCTGCCCGACCAGCTCGGCTTCACCAGCTGGATGAGCGGCCTGACCGGCAAGCAGGAGCAGCTCTCCTTCAACGGCGAGCCGGAGCGCGAGAACCTGATCCAGCCCCCGCCGGGCTACCAGACCCCGGCCCCCAATGCCCCCTATGGCGTGGTGGAGCCGAAGAAAGAGACCTTCAAGTTCCCGACCCTGTTCGACCGGCAGTGACGGGCGGAGCAGAACTCTTTGATCCGGTGGATTAATTTTTCGAAGCGGACAGGCCCCTCCATTTCGAAAAGTTAATCCACCGGGCGGGGCGATGTTGACGGGCGCAACCTTTGCTTCCGCGCCCGGCTTCCTATCTTTCCTTGACGTGCCCGTCGTTCGGCGCGTCGAATGACGGAAGATCGCCACGTGTTCATGAGCCGCCTCACCATGATTGCTATTCTCGCCGCCACCGCGGCCACAGCCGCCCCCCGCATTGCTGACGCGGCGGGGCCGGACGTTACCCAGTTCCAGCTCGACAACGGCCTTCAGGTCATGGTCATCCCGGACCACCGCACGCCGGTGGTCACCCACATGGTGTGGTACAAGGTGGGATCGGCCGACGAGCAGGCCGGCAAGTCCGGCATTGCCCATTTCCTCGAGCACCTGATGTTCAAGGGCACCGACGCCCACCCGCAGGGCCAGTTCTCGGCCGAGGTGGCGCGTCTCGGCGGCCAGGAGAACGCCTTCACCTCGCAGGACTACACCGCCTATTTCCAGCGCGTCGCCAAGGAGCACCTGGAAAAGGTGATGGGCTTCGAAGCCGACCGCATGACCGGCCTCAAGCTCTCCGACGAGGTGGTGCTGCCCGAGCGCGACGTGGTGCTGGAAGAGCGCCGCATGCGTACCGACAACGACCCCGGCGCGCGCCTCTCCGAGGTGCTGCAGGCCACGACCTACGTCAACCACCCCTATCAGCACCCCATCATCGGCTGGGAGCACGAGATCAAGGGGCTGAACCGCGAGGATGCCCTCGCCTTCTACCGCCGTTATTACGCGCCCAACAACGCGCTGCTCGTGGTGGCCGGCGACGTGGACCCGGAGACGGTCCGCACCCTCGCCGAGAAGACCTACGGCAAGGTGGCCCGCGCCGACACCCCGCCCCGCAACCGCCCGCAGGAACCCGAGCCCCAGGCCCACCGCCGGGTGGCGCTGTCCGACCCGCGCGTGGCCCAGCCGAGCCTGCAGCGCTCCTATCTGGTGCCCTCCTCCCGCACCGCCCAGCCGGGCGAGGCCGAGGCGCTGGAAGTGCTCGGCCAGATCCTCGGCGGCGGCCAGACCAGCCGCCTCTACCGTACCCTGGTGGCCGAGAAGGGCATCGCCGCCGGTTCCGGATCCTGGTATCAGAGCACCGCATATGATGCCACCCGCTTCGTCACCTATGCTTCGCCCCGCCCGGGCGTGAGCCTGGAGGACCTTGAGGCGGCCGTGGACGCGGTGATCGCCGAGCTGCAGGAAAAGGGCGTGGACGACCTGGAGCTGGCCCGCGCCAAGACCCGGCTTACCGCCGACACCATCTATTCGCAGGACAACCAGGCCACCCTCGCCCGCATCTACGGCGCCTCCTGGGCCACCGGCATGTCGGCCGACGATGTGCGGGCCTGGCCTGACCGCATCAAGGCGGTGACCGCCGAGCAGGTGAAGGACGTGGCGCGCCGGTACCTTGTCACCAATCGCGCCGTCACCGGCTACCTGAAGCAGTCGGAGCCGAAAAAGGACGCCGCTCCGAAAGCTGAAATCAAGAAGGACGACCGCTCGTGAGGGCTGGCCCCGCCCCCCTTTTCGACCAGACCGGCAGCGCCCTGCGCGCCGGTCGTCTCCTCTTTGCGATGGTAACCATGGCCCTTTCCCTTCTTTCCGCAACCGCGGCCCAGTCCCAGTCCAGCCGCATCACCGAGGTGACCAGCCCCGGCGGCATCAAGGCGTGGCTGGTGCATGACACCACCCTGCCCCTGATCGCCGTGGAGTTCGCCTTCCTCGGCGGCGCCTCCCAGGACGGCAAGGACCTGCCCGGCCTCGCCAACCTCACCGCCTCGCTGCTCGACGAGGGGGCCGGCGGCCTGGACGCCCACGCCTTCCAAAGCGCGCTGGCCGACCATGCGGTGGAGCTGCATTTCGATGCCGGGCGCGACGAGATCCGCGGCTCCCTGCGCACCCTCTCGGAGAACCGGGAGACCGCGTTCGACCTGTTGCGCCTCGCGGTGACCGAGCCACGCTTCGACACCGAGGCGGTGGAACGCATCCGCGCCTCCCAGCTCGCCATGCTGCGCCGCCGCTCCACCGAGCCCAACGCCCTCGCCAACGACCGCTGGTTCGCCCTCGCCTTCCCGAACCACCCCTATGGCCGGCCGGTGGACGGCACGCTGGAGACGGTCGCCCGCATCAGCCGCGACGACATCGCCGGCTTCGCCAAGCGCGCCATCGCCCGCTCCAACCTGCGGGTGGCGGTGGTGGGCGACATCAGCGCCGAGGAACTGGGCAAACGGCTCGACGCCGTGTTCGGCATCCTGCCGGCCACCGCCACCCTGGTCCCCGTACCCCATGTGGAGCCGCAGAAGATCGGCACCGTGGATGTCATTCCCCTCGACGTGCCCCAGTCGGTGGTGGTGATGGGCACCGGCGGCCTGGAGCGGCGTGATCCGGACTTCATCCCCGCCTTCGTGCTCAACCACATCCTCGGCGGCAGCGCGTTTTCCTCGCGCCTGTTCAAGGAAGTGCGCGAGGCTCGCGGGCTGGCCTATTCGGTCTATTCCTACCAGGTGGCCCTCGGCCACACCGGCCTGTGGTTCGCCGGCACCGCCACCAAGAACGAGCGGGCGGGGGAATCCATCGCCATCATCACCGACGAGTTCCGCAAGATCCTGAAGGACGGGCCGAGCCAGACCGAGCTGGACGAAGCCAAGAGCTATCTCATGGGCAGCTACGCCCTGCGCTTCGACACCTCCTCCAAGGTCGCCGGCCAACTGCTCCAGATCCAGCTGGACGAGCTGGGCATCGACTATGTGGACCGGCGCAACGCGCTGATTGCCGCCGTCACCCTCGACGACCTGAAGCACGTGGCGGCGCGCCTCGCCACCGCCCGCGACGCCCTGGTGGTGGTGGTGGGCAAGCCGGCGGGCCTGGGCGGCTAGCCCTGGCACCTAGGCCTCTCCCGGACCAGACAGCCCCGGCCTCGGCCGAGGCGCATGGTTGCGTTGGGTAACCTTAATCCGCACGAGAACCGGTCTCGCCCCCTTCAAACGCCGGGGGCGGTTCCCGAGCCCTTGCCCCCTTTGCTATAAGGCACTCGGATCGGGGGCGCTCACGGAGTTGATGGACATGGTGCGCGCACAACAGGCCGGTGCATTTGGAACGGCTGCGGATACTCGCGCGGCGGATGGCACGCGCGCCCGCCGCCTGTCGCGCCTGCCTTTGCTCGCAGTTCCTCGGCTCACCCTGCCGGCACTGCTCGCCATGGCGCTTGCCGGCTGCGCCGGGGGCGAAGGGCTGGACGGCGCGTTCGGCGCGCAGGACACCGGCGTGGCCCGCACCGGCGGCACCTCCGCCGGCGTGGTCAACAGTGCCACCACCGGCGCCCTGGTGGTGGGCACAGGCCCCGACGCGGTCACCTATGACTGCCCGCCGGTCACCGTGCGCACCGGCGCCGGCTCCTGGCAGGTCACCGCCGGCGGCGGCCTGCGTTATCAGGGCACGCTTGGCCGCCTCGCGCGGGAATGCTCCATCTCCGGCGGCACCATGATGGTCCGCGTCGGCATCGAGGGCCGCATCCTGATGGGCGAGAAGGGCACACCCGGCCAGGTCAAGGTACCGATCCGCATCGCTGTGGTGCAGGAGGGGCCTTCCCCCAAGAACATCACCACCAAATTCTTCAACGTGGCCGTGGACGTGCCTGCCGATCCGGGCCACGCCGCCTTCACCGTGGTGGAGGAGCAGATCGCCTTTCCCCTGCTGAAGCCGGCGGAGATGGAGCGCCACGTGATCTATGTGGGCTTCGACCCGCAAGGCACCGAGGCGAAGGAGCGCAAGCCCGCCCCCGCCGCCAAGCCGAAGCCGAGGCCCAAGCCCGCGGCTGACACCTCTGAAGCTCCCGCCGCCAAGAAGCCGGCAGCGACGCAGAAGCCGGCCTCCAGCGGCGGCGCGCCCCAGGGCGATGTGTTCGGCCCGCCGCCCGGCAGCAGCGGCACCCTGACGCCGGCGCCCTCCACCGGCGGCTTCGAGGCGCCGCCGTCCACCAGCACCTTCTCGCCGCCCCCGCGCTGAAGCAGGGTCCGTTGAAGCAGGCCGCGTTGACGCACGGCGCCATTGGCTTATGCTGCACGCGCGCCCAGGCCTCGGCTTGGGCGTGATCGGACGATCCCTGCGGGAGAGACCGGCGGCCGCAAGGTACGCCGGCGCCGAAGGCGCAACCGCCCCGGAACCGCTCAGGCCCAAGGACCGCAGGGGGACGAATCTCTGGAAAGCAGCGCCGGTGCTGCGCGGCAACGCGCATCTTCGGCCCTCACCGAAGGAGTAAGCCGTGCCCTTCCACGAGGCGCGGTGAAATCTCTCAGGTCCTAAGACAGAGGGGGCGCCGCGCGGACCTGCGTCTTGCGTCGTGACGACCTTTTGTGTCGTCGCGCGAGGGACAGGTCCGGAAATTGGCGCTGTCGTCCGGGAGCCCCCCCCTTGGATCATTCCGAGCCTCTGCTCGAAACCCCGCTGTTCTCCGCCCATCGCGCCCTCGGCGCACGCATGGTGCCGTTCGCCGGCTACCAGATGCCGGTGCAATATCCCGAAGGCATCCTCGCGGAGCACGGCTGGACCCGCACCCGTGCCGGCCTGTTCGATGTCTCCCACATGGGCCAGGCCCTGCTGAAGGGGCCCGACCACGCCACCACCGCCCGCACCCTCGAAGCCCTCGCCCCGGCGGATTTCCTGAATCTCGCGCCCGGCCGCCAGCGCTATTCCCAGCTGCTGGCCGAGGATGGCGGCATCATCGACGACTTCATGGTGACGCGGCCGCTGGCGCCGGAGGCGGACGGCACCCTCATCCTCGTGGTCAACGCCGCCTGCAAGGCCCGCGACTTCGCCCACATCGCCGCCCACCTACCGGAGGGCGTCGCCCTCGTCGAGCGCCCGGAGCGCGCGCTGCTCGCCCTGCAGGGGCCGGAAGCCGCAGCCGTCATGGCCCGCCATTGCCCTGAGGCGGCGACGCTGGACTTCATGGCGGCCATCCCGACTGAATTCGACGGCATCCCGGTGGAGGTCTCCCGCTCCGGCTACACCGGCGAGGACGGCTTTGAAATCTCGGTCGAGAACGAAAGCGCGCCCCTTCTGTGGGCCGCCCTGCTCGCCGAGCCGGAGGTGAAGGCCATCGGCCTCGGCGCCCGCGACAGCCTCCGCCTTGAGGCCGGGCTCTGCCTCTATGGCCACGATATCGATCTGTCCACGTCCCCCATCGAGGCGGCGCTCAACTGGTCCATCCAGAAGCGGCGGCGGACGGAGGGCGGCTTTCCCGGCGCCGCGCGCATTCGGGACGAGCTGGCGCAAGGCCCGGCCCGCGTCCGGGTAGGACTGAGGCTGGAAGGCCGCGCGCCGGCCCGCGAGGGGGCCGAGATCGCATCCGATGGCGCCGTGGTGGGGCGCGTCACCTCCGGCGGCTTCGCGCCGACGCTCGGTGCCCCCATCGCCATGGGCTACGTACCGCCGGCCCTGTCGGCGCCCGGCACCCGCCTCGACGTTCTGGTGCGCGGCAAGGCTTTGGCGGCCACTGTCGCATCCCTCCCGTTCGTGCCGACGCGCTATGCGCGCAAACCTAAAGCTGGGGCCTGATCCATGACGAGCGTGCGCTACACGAAGGACCACGAATATGTGCGCGTCGAAGGCGACGTGGCCGTGGTGGGCATCTCCGACTATGCCCAGCAGCAGCTGGGTGACGTGGTGTTCGTCGAGCTGCCGGAGATCGGCAAGGTCGTGACCAAGGGCGGCGAGGCCGCCGTGGTGGAGAGCGTGAAGGCGGCGAGCGAGGTCTACGCCCCGCTCTCCGGCGAGGTGGTGGAGGTGAACAGCGAGCTGGAAGGCGCCCCCGGCCTCGTCAACGAGGCTCCGGAAGGCAAGGGCTGGTTCATGAAGCTGAAGCTCTCCAACCCCGCCGAGCTGGACGAGCTTTTGAATGAGCACGCCTACAAGGACTTTCTGGACACGTTGGCCTGACCATGGCAAGCGACCACAAGGCCACCATCCGCTGGGCGCGGGGCGACGCCGTCTTCACCGATGGGCGCTACGCCCGCGCCCATGTCTGGGCGTTCGACGGCCTCGAAGTGCCCGGCTCGTCGGCGCCGTCCTCCGTGCGCGTGCCGCTCTCCCGCGAGGACGCGGTGGACCCGGAAGAGGCGCTGGTGGCCTCGGCCGCCAGCTGCCACATGCTGTTCGCGCTGGATTTTGCCCGCCGCGGCGGCTTCCGCGTGGACAGCTACGAGGATGCGGCCGTGGGCGAGATGACGCCCAACGAGAAGGGCAAGCTCTTCATCTCCCGCATCACCCTCACGCCCGTAATGGTCTTCTCCGGCGACAAGCTGCCCTCCGAGGCGGATGTGGAGGCCATCCACCACCGGGCGCACGAGGAGTGCTTCATCGCCCATTCCGTGCGCGCGGAGATCGTCATCACGCCGCGCTTCACCACCGCCTGACCCGGGATTCCCATGCGCTATCTCCCCCTCACCCCCGAGGACCGCGCCGAGATGCTGGCGCGGATCGGCGTAGCCAGCGTGGATGAGCTGTTCGTCGACATCCCCGCCGACAAGCGCGAGACCGCGCTGCCGCGCCTCGCCCTCCACAAGAGCGAGCTGGAGGTGGAGCGCACGCTTGCCCGCCTCGCCGGGCAGAACGTGCCGGCGGGCTCGGTGCCCTTCTTCGTGGGCGCCGGGGCCTATCGCCACCATGTGCCGGCCACCGTCGACCATCTGATCCAGCGCTCGGAATTCCTCACCTCCTACACGCCGTACCAGCCCGAGATCGCCCAGGGCACGCTGCAATATCTGTTCGAGTTCCAGACCCAGGTGGCCGAGCTCACCGCCATGGAGGTGGCCAACGCCTCCATGTATGACGGCTCCACCGCCGCCGCCGAGGCGGTGCTGATGGCCCATCGCGTCACCAGGCGCCGCAAGGCGGTGCTGGCGGGCAACCTGCATCCGCACTATCGCTCGACCATCGAGACCGTCTCGCGCTATGCCGCCGACGAGGTAGTGGCGCTGCCTCCCGCCCCGTTCGGCGAGGAAGACCTCATCACCCCCATCGACGACACGGTGTCCTGCGTGGTGGTGCAGTCGCCGGACGTGTTCGGCAATCTCGTCGACCTGAAGCCCATCGCCGAGGCCGCCCACAAGGCCGGCGCGCTGCTGGTGGCGGTGTTCACGGAAGCGGTGGCGCTGGGCCTCATCGAGCCGCCGGGGGCGCAGGGCGCCGACATCGTGGTGGGCGAGGGCCAGTCCATCGGCAATGCGCTGAATTTCGGCGGGCCTTATGTGGGCCTGTTCGCCACGCGGCAGAAATTCGTGCGCCAGATGCCGGGGCGCCTTGCCGGCGAGACGGTGGACGCGGAAGGCCGGCGCGGCTTCGTGCTGACCCTCTCCACCCGCGAGCAGCACATCCGCCGCGAGAAGGCCACCTCCAACATCTGCACCAATTCTGGCCTCTGCGCGCTGGCCTTCACCATCCACATGAGCCTGCTGGGCAAGACCGGTCTCACCCGCCTCGCCCGCGCCAACCATGCGGCCGCCTGTGACCTCGCGGACCGGCTGGCGGCGGTGAAGGGGGCGAGCGTCGTCAACGACACCTTCTTCAACGAATTCACCCTGCGCGTGCCCGGCCCGGCGGCGGACGTGGTGGAGAAGCTGGCGGCGAAAGGCATCCTCGCCGGCGTGCCCTATTCCCGCCTCGCGCCGAAATCGGGCCTCGACGACCTCATCCTCGTCGCCGCCACCGAGACGACCACCGAGGACGACCGCGCCGCCTATGCCGCCGCCCTGAAGGAGGTGCTGTGATGAACCGCGAAGGCCGCGGCGCCACCACGCCGCATTCCATTGCCCTCACCGGCCCGCAGACCTTCACCGGCAACCGCGCGCTCGACCTGGAGGAAGGGCTGATCTTCGAGATCGGCCGCACCGAGGTGACAGGCGTCGACATTCCCGAGCCCGCGCCGTTCCGCGAGCGCCTCGGCACACAGGCGCGTACCGCGCCGCTGGACCTGCCCGGCCTCAGCGAGCCGGAGGCTATGCGCCATTACGTGCGCCTGTCGCGCATGAACTACGGCATCGACAGCGGCCTGTTCCCGCTCGGCTCGTGCACCATGAAGCACAATCCGCGCCTCAACGAGAAGATGGCGCGGCTGCCGGGCTTTGCCGACATCCATCCGCTGCAGCCGCAATCCACGGTGAAGGGCGCGCTGGGCCTGATGGCGGAGCTGTCGCGCTATCTGCTGGAATTGACCGGCATGCAGGCGGTGGCGCTCACTCCCAAGGCCGGCGCCCACGGCGAACTGTGCGGCATGATGGCCATCAAGGCCGCCCATGCCGCCCGCGGCGATGGCGCCACCCGTCACGTGGTGCTGGTGCCGGAGAGCGCCCACGGTACCAATCCCGCCACCGCCGCCCTCATCGGCTATCAGGTGCGCTCCATCCCCGCCCGCGCCGACGGCACGGTGGATCCGGAGGCGGTGAAATCCGCGCTCGGCCCGGAGGTGGCGGCGCTGATGCTGACCAATCCCAACACCTGCGGGCTGTTCGAGCGCGACGTGGTGGCCATCGCCGAGGCGGTGCACGGCGCCGGCGCCTATTTCTATTCGGACGGCGCCAATTTCAACGCCATCCTCGGCAAGGTGCGCATCGCCGACCTCGGGGTCGATGCCATGCACATCAACCTGCACAAGACCTTCTCCACGCCCCACGGCGGCGGCGGGCCGGGCGCGGGGCCGGTGGTGCTCTCCGACGCGCTCGCCCCCTTTGCCCCTGTACCGGCACTGGTGGCCACCGCCGACGGGCTGGCGTTGGTGGAAGACGAGGGCGCGGAGGGCGCCCAGCAGGCGCTAGGCCGCATGAGCGCCTTCCACGGCCAGATGGGCATGTTCGTGCGCGCCCTGGCGTGGATGCTTTCTCACGGCGCGGACGGTATGCGGCAGGCCTCGGAAGACGCGGTGCTGTCGGCCAATTACATCCGCGCCAGCCTCATGGACCTCATGAGCGCGCCCTTCGCCGAGCGGCCGGCCATGCACGAGGCGCTGTTCGACGACGCCTGGCTGGCCGGCACCGGCCTCACCACCCTGGACGTGGCCAAGGCCCTGATCGATGAGGGCTACCACCCCATGACGGTGTATTTCCCGCTGGTGGTGCACGGCGCCATGCTCATCGAGCCCACGGAGAGCGAATCCAAGGCCTCGCTGGACCTGTTCATCGCCGCCCTGCGGGATCTGGCGCTCGCCGCCAAGGCCGGGGACAAGGAGCGCTTCCTTGGCGCTCCCTATTACGCCCCGCGCCGCCGCCTGGACGAAACCCGCGCCGCCCGCGCCCCGGTGCTGCGCTGGGTGAAGCCGGCGCCCGTGGCCGACGCGGCGGAGTAATCACTGCTGCCTTCCGCCTGCTCCCGACCACGCAGGGAGCCGACAGGAGGCAATTTCGCGCACGGCTCTCAGCGTATCGACGGGCGCAGGTCGGGTAGGGCTCTCAGCCCCGAAACGACGAAAACCCGCGGGGGCATGGCCACCCGCGGGTCGACATCTCTAACATTGTGCCCGGAACCCGGGCGCCGGACCTCAGGCCGCGGTGGAAGCCGCCTCGGCCGCAGCCTTGGCGATCAGGCGCTTGAAGTCGAGGGCGCGCGGGGAGAGTTCCTCGTCGCGGGCCTTCTTGAGGAAGGCATCGAGGCCGCCGCGATGATCCACGCTCTTGAGCGCATTGGCGCTCACCCGGAGGCGGATGGTGCGCTTCAGCGTCTCGCTCTCAAGGGTGACGTTGCACAGGTTCGGGAGGAACCGGCGCTTGGTCTTGTGGTTCGAGTGGCTCACCGTGTGGCCGCTCAGAACCCCCTTGCCGGTCAGGTCACACCGCCGGGACATGGCAGAAGTCCTTCTTATCTGGTCTTCAGCGGGGAACGCGAAGCGGGGCCAGACGACCCTGCCGCACTCACCCGCTCTATCGGGAAGCGGCTCGTATAGGGGCAGAGCGCTGCGGCGTCAAGGTATGGGATGCCGCCAGCCCTTCAATCCGCCAGCGCTGCCCGGTTGCGACCGGCCCGCTTGGCGGCATAGAGCGCCCGGTCGGCGGCACGCATCAGCGCATCGAGGCCGTCCCGCCGGCCCAGCCGGGCGATGCCGATGCTGACGGTGACATGGAAGGGACGGCCGGTCGCGATCTGGACCGGGGTGGCCTCGATCTGCCGGCGCAGCCGTTCCGCCAGGGCCTGACCACCGTCAAGGGTGGCGTGAGGCAGCAGCATCGCGAATTCCTCGCCGCCGATCCGGCCCGTCACGTCAGTCTGGCGCGCCACCGCCGCGCAGGCCTCCGCGATCATCTTCAGGGCGGCATCCCCGGCGGCATGGCCGTATTGGTCGTTCAGCTCCTTGAAATTGTCGGCATCGAGCATGAGCAGCACCAGGTCGCGGCCGTAGCGCTGCGCGGCGGCCACCTCGCGATCCGCCCTCTCGATGAAATGGCGGCGGTTGTGAAGCTCGACCAGCGAATCCCACGAGGCGAGCCGGGTCAGCCGGTCGATGAGGAGGCGCCGCTCCTCGAACATGGCGAACAGCATCAGGGAAAAGGTGCACGCAGCCGCCACGAAGAAGCCCACGTTGGACAGGCGGTCGGCCACCGACAGGTGGGACATGAACCCCGCCCCCGATGCCCCCGCCCAGGTCACCGCGGCGCCGATGAGCACGTTGGCGAGGGTGATGCCTCTGAGCCCGCGCCGGAGCCCGATCCACACCAGCAGGAAATAGGTCATGGCAAGCAGGAGCAGGGGATGGGTCGGAATCCCGCTCAGGGTCAGCGCAGCCACCAGCACGACCCCGCCAGCGCTCAGCATGATGTCGAGCCAACCCTTGGGCGCTCCGGGAGTGGGCGGCGTGCTCCAGGCGAGGATGAGCGGCGCCACCAGCAGTTGCCCCACCGAATTGCCGATCCACCAGTGCACCCAGGCCGAGGGCACCAGATCCAGCGACGGCAGGGGTTTCTGCAGGCCCTGGATCCACCACGGCGCCCAATCCGCCGGGATGAGGTCAGTGGGGATGGCTCCCAGCAGGTACAGCACCAGCACGCCGCCGCTGGCGCTGACGGGCTGCAGGATCAGGAACACCAGCGCCACGAACAGAGCCACGTCGCGCGGGCGGCCGAAGCGCGGCGAGATCGCCATGCGCCGGAACAGCCAGCCGCCGAGCGCGCCCTCTGCGGCATTGGTGAGGCCGATGACCGCCCCGCCGAGCAGCGAGGGCCCCGACCACAGGGACAGGATGGTCTGGCCGAGAAAGATGCCCAGCGCCACCCGCGGCCCGAACAGGATGCAGAAGGCCAGCGCCACACCCTCCGGCGCGAACACCACGCTGGTGACGTTGCCGTACTCCACCGAAACAGCGAACGTCAGCCGCCCCAGCACCACATAGGCGGCGGCGAGCACCAGCGACAAGGCCACCGTATGGCGCAGGTTGGCAGGTGTCACATCGGGCAGCGACGCGACGGGCGGTGTCCTGGTGTGCATCGAGGTCTCGGCCGACGGTTCGTGGCTCGGTTCCGTCCACGACGCGGCGGTGGCCGATGCTTTACGCTCGTTGATACCGCATTACCTTGGGGACAGGAATTGCCCACGCGCCGCCTGCACCACGCCGGCGATGAAATCCGCCGCCACGCGGATGCGGGCGAGGTCGCGCGTATCCGTGTGGGTGAGCAGCCAGAAGGTGCGCGTCAGCCCCACGTCGCCGGGGAGGATGGGCACCAGCGCATTCGGCCGGTCGCCCGCGAACAGGTCCGCCATGAAGCAGGGCAGGACACACACACCCGCCCCCGCCTGGGTGGCGGTGAGCTGGGCGACAAGGCTCGAGCTCTTCAGCCGCACCCTGATGTCCTTGGCCACCAAGGGCACGTAGTCCAACTCCGGCGCATAGATGAGGTCGTCCACATAGCCGATGAAGGGGTGGCGCTGGAGGCCGGCGCGGCTCTCGATGGGCCCATGCCGCTCCAGATAGGCGCGCGACGCATAGAGCCCCAGCCGGTAGTCGGTGAGCTTGCGGGCGTGCAGCCGCCCCTCCTTGGGCCGCGACAGGGAGATGGCGATGTCCGCCTCGCGCTTCGACAGGGAGAACAGGCGTGGCATGGCAAGAAGCTGGATGTCCAGCTCCGGATGCAGGTCCGCCAGCGCCGAGATGCGGGGGGCAAGGAAGAAGGTGCCGAAGCCGTCCGGCGCGCCGATCCGCACAGTGCCGGCGACGCCCAGGTCCGCCCCACCGATCTCGCCCTGCGCCGCCAGCGCCAAGGTCTCCATGCCCTCGGCGGCGGCCATCAGGCGCTCGCCGGCGGCGGTGAGGCCGTAGCCATGGGGCCGGCGGTCGAACAGCTTCGCCCCCAGCGCCTCCTCCAGCGCGCCGATGCGCCGGCTCACGGTGGAATGCTCGACCTTCAGGCGCGCCGCCGCCGCTGTCAGCCGCCCGGCCCGTGCCACGGCGAGGAAGAAGGTGAGGTCCGACCAGTCGAAATCGCCCGCGCGCACTTTTCCCCCTCATGTGAGCCCGGTCATGTCATCCCGGCGGCCGGGAACAAGCCCCCAACCGGTCTCAGGCCGGGGCCCCTGGTATGAATTAGCGCACATCAATGGTGCGGAGATTGCCGTAGCTGTGCACAAAAAGATAGGGCAATGTGCCGGCCAACAATGGGTGCCGGTCAGCCGGCGCCCGCTTTTGGAAACGCACCACGAGGGAAAACGCATCATGCGCGAGATCGGCCATTTCATCGGCGGCAAGCACGTGCCCGGCACGTCGGGCCGCTATGCCGACGTCTACCAGCCGATGACCGGCGAGGTGATCGCCCACGTGGCCCTCGCCTCCGCGGACGAACTGAAGGCTGCGGTCGCCAACGCCAAGGCCGCCCAGCCGGCCTGGGCCGCCACCAATCCCCAGCGCCGCGCCCGCGTGCTGATGAAATTCCTGGAGCTGGTGCAGCGCGACTATGACAAGCTCGCCGACCTGCTCGCCCGCGAGCACGGCAAGACCGTGCCCGACGCCCGCGGCGACATCCAGCGCGGGCTGGAGGTGGTGGAGTTCGCGGTGGGCATCCCCCACCTCATGAAGGGCGACTATTCCGACGGCGCCGGCCCCGGCATCGACATCTATTCCATGCGCCAGGCGCTGGGCGTGGTGGCGGGCATCACCCCGTTCAACTTCCCGGCCATGATCCCCATGTGGAAGTTCGGCCCGGCCATCGCCTGCGGCAACGCCTTCATCCTGAAGCCTTCGGAGCGTGATCCCGGCGTGCCCATGATGCTGGCCGAGCTGATGCTGGAAGCCGGCCTGCCCCCGGGCATCCTCAACGTGGTGAACGGCGACAAGGAATCGGTGGACGGCATCCTCGACCATCCGGACATCCAGGCCATCGGCTTCGTGGGCTCCACCGCCATCGCCCAGTACATCTATGCCCGTGGCGCGGCCAACGGGAAGCGGGTGCAGGGTTTCGGCGGCGCCAAGAACCACATGATCATCATGCCCGACGCCGACATGGACCAGGCCGTGGACGCCCTCATCGGCGCCGGCTACGGCTCCGCCGGCGAGCGCTGCATGGCCATCTCGGTGGCAGTGCCGGTGGGCGAGGACGCCGCCGAGCGGCTGCTGGAAAAGCTGGTGCCTCGCGTCGAGAACCTGAAGATCGGCCCCTCCACCGACGGCGCGGCGGACTTCGGCCCCCTCGTCACCCGTGAGGCGGTGGATCGGGTGAAGAACTACGTGGACATCGGCCTTCAGGAGGGCGCGAAGCTGCTGGTGGATGGCCGCGGCTTCAAGATGCAGGGCTATGAGAACGGCTTCTACATGGGCGGTTGCCTGTTCGACCATGTGACCGCCGACATGCGCATCTACAAGGAGGAGATCTTTGGACCCGTCCTCTCCGTGGTGCGCGCCCCCGACTACAAGGAAGCCCTGCGGCTTCCCACCGAGCATGAATATGGCAACGGCGTCGCCATCTTCACCCGCGACGGCGACGCGGCCCGCGACTTCGCCTCCAAGGTGAACGTGGGCATGGTGGGCATCAACGTGCCGATCCCGGTGCCGCTCGCCTACCACACCTTCGGCGGCTGGAAGCGCTCCGGCTTCGGCGACCTCAACCAGCACGGGCCGGACGGCGTGCGCTTCTACACCAAGACCAAGACCGTCACCTCCCGCTGGCCCTCGGGCATCAAGGACGGCGCGGACTTCGTCATCCCCACCATGGGCTGACGGCGCCGGTCCCGGCGTGCAGGGGCCGGGTCAAGCCCGCGCGGCGCCTGAGTGAAGATGTGCATCCTCCTCCTTGCACCCGAAATCTCGTGCTATCATTTTTGATAGCACGAGATGAGAACAGGAGGCGGCCATGGCCCAGGTGCTGATCCGCAACATTCCCGACGAGACCCTCAACGTCTACCGGGAGCGGGCCAAGCGGAACGGGATCTCGCTGGAGCAGGAAATCCGCAACCTGCTGGAAAGAAACCGGCCTTACACGCCGGAGGAGCGGGTGGCGGTGTCGGAGTATTTTCTGGCCCGGACCAAGCCATCCCCTCCCCTGACCCTCGACGAAATTCGTGAGGGACTTGAATGAGCCGCTTCGTGGTCGATGCCAGCATCGTCCTGAAATGGTTCTTCGACGAAGGAGATCGGGCCGAAGCCCGTGCCCTTCTTGCATCCGGCGCAAACCTGCTGGCGCCGACGCTTGTTCAGGCGGAAGTCGCCAATGCTCTTTGGAAGAAGAAACGTGCGGGAGCCATGACGGTGGAAGATGCCATCCACATCTGCGCGCAGCTTCCGCCCTTCTTCCAACGGCTATTTCCGGTCGAGCCGCTGCTTCCTGTCGCCATCGAGCTGTCGTTCAGGCTCGACCACGCCATTTACGATTGCATCTATCTCAGCCTCGCCCGCGAAACGGATTGCCCTTTCCTGACTGCCGACCGCCGGCTCGCCCGCAAGGCTGCGGGCGAGAGGGACCTTCCCCCAATCCTCTCACTCGATCACTGGCGCCCCTGACATGTTCACGCTCACCGAGGACCAGATCGCCATCCGCGAGATGGCGCGGGATTTCGCGAACGCCGAGATCGCGCCCCACGCCGTGGAGTGGGACGAAAAGAAGCACTTCCCGGTGGACACCCTGCGCGCCGCCGCGGCGCTGGGCATGGGCGGCATCTATGTGCAGGACGACGTGGGCGGGTCCGGCCTGTCGCGGCTCGACGCCGCGCTGATCTTCGAGGCGCTCGCCACCGGCTGCCCCGGCACCGCGGCCTTTCTCTCCATCCACAACATGGCCACCTGGATGATCGACCGCTTCGGCGACGAGGACCAGCGCGCCACATGGGTGCCGCGCCTCACCGCCATGGAGCACATCGCCTCCTACTGCCTCACCGAGCCGGGCGCGGGGTCGGACGCCGCCGCCCTGAAGACGAAGGCGGTGCGCGACGGCGACCATTACATCGTGGACGGGCAGAAGCAGTTCATCTCCGGGGCGGGGGCCTCCGACATTTATGTGGTGATGGTGCGCACCGGCGGGGACGGCCCCAAGGGCATCTCCACCCTGGTGATCGAAGCCGGCACCCCCGGCCTCTCCTTCGGCGCCAACGAGAAGAAGATGGGCTGGAACGTGCAGCCCACCCGCGCCGTCATCCTCGAGGGCGTGCGCGTGCCGGTGCAAAACCGCCTCGGCGCTGAGGGCGACGGCTTCAAGATCGCCATGGCCGGGCTCGACGGCGGGCGGCTGAACATCGGCGCCTGCTCGCTGGGCGGGGCGCAGACGGCACTCGACAAAACGCTCGCCTACATGCGCGAGCGCAAGGCGTTCGGGCAACGGCTCGACGCCTTCCAGGCACTGCAATTCCGCCTCGCCGACATGGCCACCGAGCTGGAGGTGGCGCGCACCTTCCTGTGGCGCGCGGCGGCGGCGCTGGACGCCAAGACGCCGGACGCCACCAGGCTCTGCGCCATGGCCAAGCGTTTTGCCACCGACGCCGGGTTCAATGTCGCCAACGAGGCGCTCCAGCTCCACGGCGGCTACGGCTATCTCGCCGACTACGGGGTGGAGAAGATCGTGCGCGACCTCAGGGTCCACCAGATCCTGGAAGGCACCAACGAGATCATGCGGCTCATCATCTCCCGCGCGCTGATCGCGCAGGGGAACTGAGCGGGCCGGCTGGCGCTGCCGCCGGCCGTGGGCAAGTCATTCAGGCCGGAAGAACCGGTCCGCCCCCCTCTGCCGCTTGGGGGGGTGGAGAGGGGGGAAGCCCCCCTGCGGCATTGGGGAGGAACCACATGACCACCATCGCATTCATCGGCCTCGGCAACATGGGCGGGCCCATGGCCGGCAACCTGGTGAAGGCCGGCCACAGCGTGCTCGGCTTCGACCTCGCCCCGGCGGCGCTGGAGGGGGCGAAGGCGCGGGGCGTGGGGCTGGCGGACAGTGCCAGGGCGGCCGTGGCGGAAGCCGACGTGGTGGTCACCATGCTGCCGTCAGGCAAGCATGTGGTTGCCGCCACCAGCGGTTCCGACGGCCTGTTCGCGGCGGCCAGGCCCGGCACCCTGTTCATCGACAGCTCCACCATCGACGTGGCCTCCGCCCGCGCCTTCCACGAGGCGGCTAAGACGGCGGGGCATGCCAGCGTGGATGCCCCCGTCTCCGGCGGCGTGGGCGGGGCGGAAGCGGGCACCCTCACCTTCATGGTGGGCGGCACCGACGACGCCTTCGGCGCAGCGCGGCCCCTGCTGGAGCTGATGGGCAAGAAGATCGTCCATTGCGGCGGCGCGGGCTCAGGTCAGGCGGCGAAGATCTGCAACAACATGATCCTCGGCATCTCGATGATCGCGGTGTCGGAAGCCTTCGTGCTTGGCGAGAAGCTGGGCCTGTCCCACCAGGCGCTCTATGACGTGGCCTCCACCTCGTCGGGCCAGTGCTGGTCGCTCACCACCTACTGCCCGGTGCCCGGCCCGGTGCCCACCAGCCCCGCCAACCGCAACTATGTGCCGGGCTTCGCGGCGGCGCTGATGCTGAAGGACCTGAAGCTGTCGCAGGACGCCGCCGAGACCTCCGGCGCTGCCACGGCGCTGGGCGCGGCGGCCACCGCCCTCTACACCGCCTTCGCGGCGGAGGGGAACGAAGGCAAGGATTTCTCCGGCATCGTGGAGTGGATCCGCACCCGCGCCGACGAGACCTGAGGGCCGTTTCAAAGATCGTCCGCATTTCCTGCGGACGCTACGGCCAGGCCCGACGCCTTTCAGGCGAAGCAGGCACCGGTTTGCATGGAAAATGCGACCAAATACACGATGAGATTACGTAAATGGTCCGGACCCCGCACCGATCGGATTGCGCTGCAATCGATCGGTGCGGGGTCCAGCCTTATGTCAGAGCGCCGTCCGCTGGACTTGGCTCACGGCCACCGCCCCAGACTAGGGTGTCGACGCGTTTTCCGCACGCAAACCGGCATCCGCTTCGCCCGAAGACGCTCCGGACGACAAGCCCGGCAAACCTCACAGAATGCCGGTGACCAGCCCGAGGCCGGCCAGCGCCACCGCCGCGCCGGCGCCGCGCACATAGCGTGTGCCATGGGTCTCGCCGAAGCGGCCGATGGCCATGCCGAGGCCGAGGCCGGCCACATGCAGCAGCGCGGTGGCGCTGATGAAGCCGAGGCCATAGGTGAGGCCGGAGGCATCCATCGGCATCTCGGTGCCATGGGCGTGGCCGTGGAAGAGCGCGAAGAAGCCTGCAAGGCCCATGGCCAGAGCCAGCGGCGCCTTGAGGCCAAGGGCCACCACCGCGCCCAGCACCACCACCGACAGGGCGATGCCCAGCTCCACGAAGGGCAGATCAATGCCGCCGACGCCCAGGGCGCCGCCCACCGCCATGAGGGCGACGAAGCTCAGCGGCACCGCCCACAGGGCGCGCCCACCCAGCTGGAAGGCGAAGACACCCACGGTCACCATGGCGAGCAGGTGGTCAAGGCCACCCATGGGATGGGCGAAGCCGGCATCGAAGCCGTGCACGGCACCCACGCCCGTATGGGCGAAGGCCAGCTGCGGCAGGACCGAAAAGGCTGCAACGGCAAGGGCCGTGCGGGCTGTGTAACGCATAGTCTTCTCCCCAAATGAAGGTTTCAGCAGATGCGGGGCAATTGATCGCCGACCAGCATATCGACGATGCGCTCTCCCCCGAAGCGCGTTTGCATGACCACCCGTCCGGGCCGCTGGGCCGTGACCTCGCCGATGATGGCCGCCTCCCGTCCCAGCGGATGGCCGCGCAGCGCCGCAAGCGCGGCGTCGGCCTCCTCGGGCGGCACCACGGCGAGGATCTTGCCCTCGTTGGCAAGATAGAGCGGGTCGAGGCCGAGGATCTCGCAGAAGCCCATCACCTCGGCCCGCATGGGCAGGCTGAGCTCCTTCAGCCGCACCCCCACGGCGCTGGCCTCGGCCAGTTCGTTCACCACAGCCGCCACGCCGCCGCGGGTGGCATCGCGCATCATGCGGATGCCGGGGGCGGCCGCGATCAGTGTGTCGATGAGGCCGTTCAGGGGCGCGCAGTCGCTCTCGATGGCGGTCTCAAGGGCAAGGTCGCCGCGCGCATTCAGGATGGCGGCGCCATGGTCGCCCAGAAGGCCGTTCACCAGCAGCACGTCGCCGGGCCGCGCCCTGGCGATGCCCACGTCGAGCCCACGGCGCACCACGCCGATGCCGGTGGTGGTGATGAAGAGCTTGTCGCACGCCCCGCGCGCCACCACCTTGGTGTCGCCGGTGGCGATGGCAACGCCCGCCGCCCGCGCGGTTTCAGCCATGGAGGCCGCCACCTGCCGCAGGGTCTCCACCGGCAGGCCCTCCTCGATGATGACGGCGCAGGACAGCGCCATCGGCGTCGCGCCGCCCACCGCAAGGTCATTCACGGTGCCGCAGACCGCGAGCTTGCCGATGTCCCCGCCGGGAAAGAACAGCGGGTCCACCACGAAGCCGTCGGTGGTGAAGGCGAGGCGGTCGCCATGGGCCATCAGCGCGGCGAGGTCGAAGCGGGCCTGATCCTCGGGCGCGGCGCGGCCGTCGCCGGAGAAGGTGGCGAGGAACACGTCGTCGATGAGGTCGCGCATGGCGCTGCCGCCGCCGCCATGGGCGAGCGTCACGGTCTTGTGGCTCAGCGGCCGGCGCCGGGTGGGGGGGAGGACGGGGATGTTCATGCGGCTTCTCCCCGCACGCCACCATATTGGTAATAGGCGGCGCAAGAGCCTTCGGACGACACCATGAGCGCCCCCAACGGCGTCTCGGGGGTGCAGCCGGCGCCGAACTCCGGGCAGGCCCACGGCTTCACCGCGCCGGTCAGCACCTCGCCGCAGCGGCAGGATGAGGGGTCAGCCACCTTCACGTCCGGCACGCTGAAGCGCTTCTCCGCATCGAACGCCGCATAGGGCGCCCTGAGCCGCACCCCGGAGCCGGCGATGGAGCCGAGCCCGCGCCACTCGAAGGTCTCGCGCGGCTCGTAGACCTCTTCCACCGCCTTCAGCGCCTGCGGATTGCCATGCTCCGGCACCACGCGGGCATACTGGTTCTCGATCCGCGCCGTCCCGGCCTCGATCTGGCGCAGCACCATCAGCAGGGATTGCAACAGGTCGATGGGCTCGAAGCCCGCCACCACGAGGGGCTTGTGGAACTCCTCGGCGATGAAGCGGTAAGGCGACGTTCCGATGACCATGGAGACATGCCCCGGCCCGATGAAGCCGTCGATGCCGAGGTCCGGCTGCTCCAGCAGCGCCCGGAGCGTGGGGATGATGGTGATGTGGTTGCAGAACAGGGAGAAGTTCTGAACCCGCTCCCGCGCCGCCCGCAACACGGTGAGCGCGGTGGAGGGCATGGTGGTCTCGAAGCCGAGGCCGAAGAACACCACCTGCCGCTCGGGATTGCGCTTGGCCAAAGTGAGCGCATCAAGGGGCGAATAGACCATGCGCACGTCCGCCCCGTCCGCCTTGGCCTGGAGCAGGCTCTTCTTCGAACCCGGCACGCGCATGGCGTCGCCGAAGGTGGCGAAGATCACCTCTTCCCGCTCGGCGATGGCGACGCAATCGTCCACCCGGCCCATGGGCAGCACGCACACCGGGCAGCCCGGCCCATGCACGAATTCCACGAGGTCCGGCAGCAGGCCTTCCAGCCCATAGCGGAAGATGGCGTGGGTATGCCCGCCGCACACCTCCATGATGGCGAACGGCCGGTCGCGGCCGCGTTCCAGCCGGGCCGAGATCGCGCCGATCTCCTTCACCAGCGCCGAGGCGAGGGCGGGGTCGCGGAATTCGTCGACGTAGCGCATGGCCGTCTCCTCAGGCAGTGGTGGGGTGAAGATCGACGCTGCCTTTTGTCAGCGCTTCCATTTCCGCCGCCGCCTCGCCGATCTCGGTGAGCACCTTGAGGGTGGCGGCGGCCTCCTCCTCGTCGATACGACTCATGGCGAAGCCCACATGCACCAGCACCCACGCGCCCACGAGGTCGGACAGCGGCGCACCGGGCTCGGCGACGCACACCACGTCCACACTGCGGCGGACGCCGGAGACATCCACGACGCACAGCATGGCGTCCTCATCGGCGACGGCGACGATCTGACCGGGAATGCCGAGGCACATGGGAGGGCTCCTAAAGGGTCAAAATTCGGTGGAACAACGCCGCTTTCGCAACCGTCATGGCCGGGCTTGACAGCATTTGCCGATAAAAGGCGGTCATCCCGACCCCCTCAATGCGACTTGGAAAAGGCCCCGCCGCGGGAGATCCCGTAGCGGTCGAGTTTCGCCCGAAGTCCCACGCGGGAGAGGCCAAGCTCCTCCGCCGCGCGGCTCTTGTTCCAGCGGCAGCGCACCAGCGTCTCGGTGAGGATGGTGGCTTCCATGCGCTCCACCCGCTCCTTCAGCGGCCCGCCGTCGGGCAGGGAGATGGCCTGAGACGCCCCCGCCTCGGATGCGCGGGTCTCCACCGCCCGTGTCTCGGCGGCGGCGGCGCGCACCACATGGGGCGACAGCAGGTCGGCGGAGAGCGTGTCGCGCTCGGCCAGCACCAGCATGCGCGTGATCTCGTTCTGCAGCTCGCGCACGTTTCCGGGCCAGTCATAGGCCTGCATGCAGGCGAGCGCTTCCTCGGTGAAGCCCTTGACGCGCTTGCCGTGGTGGGCGGACAGCGCATCGAGGATGCTCTGGGCCAGCACCGGGATGTCGGGGCGCCGCTCGCGCAGGGCCGGCAGGGTCAGCACCATGGCGCACAGGCGGTAATAGAGGTCCTCGCGGAAGCGGCCTCGCCCTACCTCGCCATAGAGGTCACGATGGGTGGCGGCGAGCACCCGCACGTTGACGCGCTTGGATTCGTTGGAGCCCACCGGGCGGATCTCGCCCTCCTGCAGGAAGCGCAGCAGCTTCACCTGGAAGGCGGGGGACACATCGCCGATCTCGTCGAGGAAGATGGTGCCGCCGTCCGCCTGGTCGAGCAGGCCGATGCGGGTGACGTGGGCGCCAGTGAACGACCCTTTCTTGTGGCCGAACAGCTCCGATTCCAGAAGCTCGTCGGGGATCGCCCCGCAATTGACGGCGAAGAACGGCCGGTCGGAGCGAAGGCTCGAATAATGGATGGCGCGGGCGAGCAGCTCCTTGCCGGTGCCGGTCTCGCCATGGACGAGCACCGGCACGTCGAAAGTCGCCACCTGCGCCGCCCGCAGGCACACCGCACTCAGCGCGCTGCCAGGGGCGCGGATGAGGGTGTCGAAATGGAAATTCTGCTTCACCCGCGCCTGCTGGGCGCCGAGCCGCGCCTCGGCGGTGACGGCGGTGAGCTTCATTTCCAGGTTCAGCCGCTCATGGTCGCGCTGGAGCTGGAAGAGGTGGGCGGCGTTGCGCGCGGCCAGCAGCAATTGGTCCGGGTGCCACGGCTTGGGGATGAACTGGTAGATGCCGGCCTCGTTGATGGCGCCGATCATGTCCTGCGGCTCGGTATAGCCGGTGACGATGATGCGCAGGATGTCCGGCCAGCGCTCGCGAACCTCGGTGAGCAGCGCGACGCCGGAGGTGTGCGGCATGCGCTGGTCGCAGAAGATCACCTGGATCCACTCGTTCTCGAGGATGCGCCGGGCCTCGTCCGCGTTGAGCGCGGTAAAGACGTCGAACTCCTCGTCGAGCACGCGGGCAATGACTTCCACCGAGCGCGGCTCGTCGTCCACCACGAGGATGGCGGGGCGGCGGTTCACCGCGCGCCTCCCGCCACCATGGCCGCGCGCAGGGCCTGCGCCTCGCGCTCGCGGGCGGCGGCGAGCGCGTCGAGGCGCTCCGCGCGGGCCTTCTCCAGCCACGCCAGCCAGCGGGTGAGCCCCACCTCGCCCCGCGCGGAGACGCGCAGGATGTCGGCCCGCGGGTTCACCCGGCGGATGTTGGCCTCGAGCTGCGCCATGTCGGCGTCCACATGCGGCGCAAGGTCCGCCTTGGTGATGAGGACGAGGTCGGCACCCTCGAAGATGTCAGGATATTTCAGCGGCTTGTCGTCGCCCTCCGCCACCGAGATGAGGGTGATGCGGGCCGTCTCTCCGAGGTCGAAGGCGGCGGGGCACACGAGGTTGCCCACATTCTCGATGAACAGAACGCCGCCGGGCGGCAGCGGCAGCTTTTCCACCGCGTGCCCCACCATGTGGGCGTCCAGGTGGCAGCCCTTGCCGGTGTTGATCTGCACCGCCGGCGCCCCGGCTGCACGGATGCGGGCAGCGTCGTTGTCGGTCTGCTGGTCGCCCTCGATGACGGCGGTGGGCAGGCGGCCGGCCAGCGCCTTCAGCGTCTCCACCAGGAGCGTGGTCTTGCCCGCGCCGGGGCCGGAGAGCAGGTTCAGGGCGAGCAGGCCGGCGGCCTCGAAGCGGGCGCGGTTGCGGGCGGCGTAATCGTCGTTCTTGGCGAGGATGGAGGTCTCGATCTCCACCATGCGCGCCTGGGAAAGGCCCGGCGCATGGGCGCGGGCGGGGCCGGCGCCGTAGTCGAGGGTGTCGCCGGCGGGGTGGGCGTGGTCATGATCGTGGTGGTGATGGGCGTGCCCGTCACCATGATCGTGCCCGTGTCCGTGGCTGTGGGTGGTGCCGTCCGCATGGGTATGGACATGGGCTTCGCCATGGCCGTGGGAATGGCCCTCGCCGTGCACGTGATCGTGCTCATGGCCGTGCTCATGGGGATGGGCATGGGCATGGGCGTGCCCGCCCGTGGCATCGGAAATGGTGGCGCCGTCGCCGCTACAGCCGCAGACCGTGCACATCACAACACCTCCAGGTCCTTGATCTTCATGTCCGTGCCGCCATTGGGCACGAGGCGTTCCCCGCCGCATTTCGGGCAGGAGGCGAGGCGGTGGGAGAGCGCCACCGTCTCGCAGCAGTCGAAGCACCAGGCGCTGCCGTCCTCTTCCAGCACCACCAGCTCGGCCCCCTCGGCGAGGGAACCGCGCATCACCACGTCGAAACCGAAGCGCAGAGCCTCCACCTCGATGCCGGCGAAGCGGCCGATGGCGAGGCGCACGCGGGTGACCCGGGAGAAATTCTGCGCCTTCGCCGCTTCTTCCATGGCGGAAAGCAGGCTCTCGCACACCGCCATCTCATGCATGGGCCGGCTCCTCCGCATAGGACAAAGTGACCGGCACGCAGGGATTGATGGCCGACACCAGAAGCGGCGCAAGCCGCCGTGCCGTGGGGCCGTGTGTCAGCGCCGCGAAGACGCGCTCCAGCAGGCCACCGGGAGCAAGGTTCCAGGCGCTGGGGGAGAGGATGCGATAGGCAGCGACACGCCCCGCCTCCAACCGCACCCCATGGCCGAGCAGCCCGCGCGCGGCGGGCGCGATGCCGAAGCCGGCGGGCAGATCGTATGTCGGGACGGCGGAGGCCGGCTTCAACGCGGCGAGGCAATCCACCAGCCGGGCCAGCAGGCGCACGAACAGGCTCGGCCCCTCGCCAGCGAGGAGGGCGGAGACGAGCGGGGTGTGTGCGACACGGCCGAGGGCGCTGGTTTCGCGAAGTCCCTCGGCGCCCGGTGTCCGTGCGGGATCCAGCGCCGCCGCCACGTCCTGCGCCGTCAGTTCTGGCAACCCTGCCCGCCCCTCGGCGGGATCGACCTCGCGACGCATGCGGGCCAGCAGCCGGGCGGTGGGCGTCGTCGCCTCGCGAAGCCAGGAATCCAGCTCGGCGCGCGAGAAGGAGGACAGGTCCGCCCCCTCCCCTACCAGGGCGGCGGCGAAATCCTCCGGGCGTCCCGGCCGGGCGAGCAGGCCCAGCGCGGCGCGGTCGGGGGCCTCGCCCAGCGCCTGCGGCCAGGTGTGGAGCATGGCGAGGGCGTGGTCACGCACGGTCTCACGCGCCATGGCCGCCCCGTCCGCCGCCGCCGGCAGGCCCAGCGCGGTGGCAGCGGCGAAGCCGTGGGCGGCGCCGCACAGGTTGAAGACGAGGGGCGCGAGCCGCGCCGCCTCATCCGGCGTACGCCCGACCAGCGCCTGCGCCGGGTCAGGCCCCGTCTCCCGCCCAAAGCGCCACATCCCCGCGCGCCCGTCGAGCGCGATGGTGAGGCGGCGGAGCGTGGCGGGAGCGTGGATCATGCGATGCCGTCCTGCGGGACTTCCGGGGCCACCCCTTGTGCCGCGCGCGGGCCGAGGATCACTGCGCGGCGGGACATCTCAGGCGGCGGACCGGCGGGCCGGGGGGCGGGTTCCTCGGACGCGAGCGCGGCCGCTTCGGCCTGGGCGAGCGTTGCCGCCTCCTCTTCCGCGCGGCGGCGGATCTCGCCGGAGCGGGTGCCCTCCTCTCGGTTGGCGGCATCGAACAGGGCCGGCAGCACCGCCGCCGCCGTTTCCACCGCCTGCAGCATGGAGGAGAAATCGAACATGGGCGAGAACAGGGAACAGGCCTTGTAGGGCCCCGTCTCCGGCCGGTTGGCGGCGAGGAATTCATAAGAACCGGACGGGAAGGCGATCAGCTCCTTGTCGCCGGTCTTCAGGCCGCTCCAGTCATCCTGCGCGTTGGGCAGCAGCACCAGGTTCATGAACCAGGGCGTCACCAGCACGCCGAGCGCGCGGCCGTCATGGGCGCGGAAGCCCACGGCCTTCACCCCCAGGCTCTCGTTGACGAAGGGCACGCCCTTCATCTTGGCCGAATGGATCTCGCGGAACACCGCCTCGAACCGCCCCGGCATGTCCCGAAGCTGGGCTTCCAGATGGGGATCCGCCGCCACGGCCGCCGGGGCGGGGGCGAGCGCGGAAAGATCCGGCGCGCCGCCATCCAGCACCATGAACTGGTCGCGGGCGCCGTCGCACACCGGGCAGCGCCAATGCTCTGGCAGCGCGGTGAACGGCGTGCCGGCCGGGATCTGCCACGTCTCGCAGCCCTCGGCCGGGTCGTAGACGTGCCAGCACACCTTGCATTCCAGGCGCGCTGTAGGGGCAAGGCGCGCCTTGTCGCCCAGATAGGAGCCCTCGAAGAAGGCGTGGGAGGGGGAGGAGGTGGCGGACATGGCGCTCACCGGATCGCCGCCAGCACGTCGGCGAGGCGTTCGGCGCTGTCGGCGATGTCCTCGCGGGCGGCGCAGGCCACTTCCGGCACCTCGGTCACCTCGATGGTGTCGAGGATGAGCATGTCCTGCGAATTGAAGAAGCGCACCCGCCAGACGTTCCGCGTGGCGCAGGCGTCGATGCGGCAATTGCCATAGCCGCGCGAGAGCACGGTGGTTGCCCCCTGCCCCAGCCGCGCGTCCAGCATGGCGAGGTCTTCCGGCGTGTGGGGCAGCAGCGACAGGTTGATGACGTGGGGCAGATCTCCCGGCTGGCGGGATCGGGCGCGGTGGTCGATCTCCACCAGCAGGGCCGGGGCGTTGAAGATGCCGGGGGCCGGCGTGTCCAGCCCCTCAAGGTCGATGGCCGCGCCGGTGCCGAAGGCCCGCACCAGCGCGCCGCGCGGGAAGGCCGCCACCTCGATGCGATCGGTGCCGGCGGCACCCCGCAGGCGCCACACTCCGGCGAAGGTCGCCTCCTGGATCTCCATGGCCCGGGCATCGCCCAAGGCCGCCACCTTGATGGCCACCTCGCCCTCGCCCATGGCCTCGTCCACGAGGGCGATATTGTCCCGGTCGAGATGGGTCAGCGGGATGACATGGCTCGTCCCCGGCTCCCAGCTCCGGAGCGCCGCGATCACCTGTTCCAGCACGCCCAGTGCCGGAGCGAGGCGGTCCGGGTCCGCCACTTCCGGCAGATGGGCCTCGAAGATGCGCATGCCGGAGGGCAGCGGCAGATAGGCGAGACCCTCCTCGTCGCTGCCGGACTGGCTGCCGGGACCAAAGCCGACGGGGGGCTGTGTGGCGAAGGGGGAAGAGGACATTCGGGGCGTGCCTTCTCGGGTTCTCGGCCTCAGTGGGTGGCGGCGGAGGGCGTCTTGAGCAGCGCGCCGAGGCGCTCAAGATATTCGTCCCAGTCGCGCATGCGGGAGATGGCACCCACCGGCAGGCCGCCGCGCACCACCACGATGGCCGGCAGGGCGAGGCTGAGGGCATCGCGCAAGGCGGCCTCCGTCTTCGGCCCCGCCACGGCGCCGCCGAGCACCGCCTCGCCGCCCAGCGCCTTCACCAGCTCGGGCAGCACCACGGCGATGTCCGGGCTTTCCAGATGCGCCTTGCCGTGGGCCGGCAGGAACAGGAAATGGTCACGGGCATCGAGCCGCGCCGTGTCCTCGGGCGCTTCCAGATAGGGCCAGGCGCGCTCGGACACGAGCCGGCGCACCAGGGGATGCAGGTTGGGATCGGGGATCGCGGCCTCGGACATCAGGCTTCCTTTCGGCCGGCGGCATAGGCCGCGGCGAGATGGGGCGGCAAAGTGGGCTCGCGGTCAGCGAGGTCGGCGAAGGCGCGGTCGATGACTGCGGCATCCGCCTCCCCCGCCATGATGGCGGCGACGCCGGCGAGCGCCTCGGTGATGAGGCGCGCCTCGTCGGCGTCCAGCAGGCGACGGGCGGTGCCCTGGAAGACGAGCACATGGTCGCCGGTGCGCGCTTCGGGCACCAGGGCGAGGTCCACCCGCTCGCGGGCGCCCTCGGCCCGGCACAGGGCGAAGCTGCCCTCCACCTCCTCGATGCGCATGGGCAGGCCAAGGCACATGGTTCAGCTCCGGGAGGTTGCGAGGACGCGGGGATCGCCGATGCGGCATGCCGCCTCCGCGCTCGGGCGCTCGCTTTCATAGGACTGCCGGCCGACGGCGGCGGTGACGAGGCTGCCCTCTCCCGCACGCGGCGCGGGCATCACGCCGAACTCGTCCTTCAGGATGTCGAGCACCTTGCGCGCCGCCGGCTCCACCTGCGCAGCGATGGTGGCGGTGAGGCCGCCGCCGTAATCGTCCAGCAGCTCGGGCTGCACGCCCACCAGCACGATGCGCGCGGGCGTCTTGCCGCGCAAAGCGAGCAGGCCGAGGATTTCCTGGAAGCCGGTCTGGTGCAGGCTCACCTTGCGGGCGGCGAGCACGGCGGGCACCTCACCATCGGCGAGGATATGGAGCGTGCCCGGAACGAGGCCGTAATCCACCGCATCCACGATGACGACGCCGTCCGCCTCTTCCAGATATGGGAGCAGATAGAGGCCCTGGGTGCCGCCATCGAGCAGGGTGACGGTGTCGGGAAAGACATGGGAAGCGTCCAGCGCTTCCAGCACGCGGACGCCGAAGCCCTCGTCAGCCCACAGGATGTTGCCGATGCCGAGCACCAGAATGCGCGCAACTTGCCGATCGTCGTCCATGCGACGCATCCCTCCTGGCTAGCCTCCCACGGCGGTCTACCGCCGCCTGATTTTCGAGTTCCTCCAATTCAAGGAGCATGCCAGCCGTTCGCAATTCCGGACAAAGCGTTGATTCGGATCGTGGCGGCTGCATACCTCATACGTGGCTGGAGCATGACAAGTGGAACAATAATGTCATTTTTATCCATAAATTGGAATTCTGATTTCCACTTTCCGCATGGCGGGATGCAATTTCACGCCACTCCGGACCAACGCGGTGGCCTGACCGAGCGGGACCATGCGACATCGCGGGCGCGGGCGCAGGCCTTTCCGCCGACCCAAACGCGCGACGGCTCGCCAAACGAAAAGGGCGCGGCCGAAGCCGCGCCCTTTCCTTCCAAGCTGCTTCCGCCGCTCACTCCGGGTCGTCGTCCCGGAAGGTGCGGTGGCCGTTGGTGATGGCCGAGACCATGGTCTGGCGGGACATGATGTCTTCCCGGATCACCGAATAGACGTGGATGATCACGAACAGGATGATCATCCACATGCCCAGATGATGCAGCGTGTGCACCTGCATGGAGCCGCCCAGCAGCGGCAGCACCCAGCCGAACAGCCGGTCCTGCCATGAGCCTGCCCCGGCCCCCTCCGAATAGAGGGCAAAGCCGGTGACGATCATGAAGGTCAGGCCCAGCACCATCACGAAAAACATGAAGACCTGGGCCAGCGGATTGTGCCCCACGAACTTCAGCGGACGCGGCTTGAGGAACGCATACCACTTGATCTCGACGAAGAAGCCCCGCCAGAAGCTCTTGCGCCAGAACGGGAAGGTGAACAGCTCGCGGGAATACTTGTTGCCGAAGAAGGCCCAGATGATCCGCCCGAGGAAGCCCACGGCGAGGATATAGCCCGCCGAGAAGTGCACGAAGCGGATGGTGCCCATGAGGTAGTGGGAACTCGCCTCGCCCGACAGGGTCGGGAACGGCGAACCGATGAAGTAGCCGGTGATGCACAGCACCACGATGGAAAGCGCATTCACCCAGTGCCAGAGGCGCACCGGCGCCTCGTACACATAGACGGTTGTCAGCTTCTTTCCACCGGCCGCCGCCTTGGCAACCGGGGAAACAGGGGCCGCCGGAGGCGCGGCGCCGGACAGTGAGGTCTCGCTCATGGCATCCCTCCCTCAGCGGACGGTGACGCGGGCGAGTTCCTCGCCGCCTTCGGACATGACATGGGTGGAGCAGGCCAGGCACGGGTCGAACGAGTGCAGGGTGCGCAGGATCTCCACCGGCTCCTCGGGGCGCTGCATGGGCGTGTTCATGAGGGAGGCCTCGAACGCGCCGATATTGCCCTTGGGATCACGCGGCCCGCCGTTCCAGGTGGTGGGCACCACGCACTGGTAGTTCTCGATCCGCCCGTCCTTGATCTTGATCCAGTGGCCGAGCCCGCCGCGCGGGGCTGCCACCGTGCCCACGCCCTTGGCTTCCTTCGGCCAGGTCGAGGGGTCCCACTTCTCCATGTTGGCGGTGGAGGTGTCGCCGGCCTTGATGTTGGCGATGAGGTGGTCGAAATCATCCAGGAACATCTTGGCGCAGTAGTGGGCCTCCAGCGCGCGGGCGAGGGTGCGCCCGATGGTGGAGGGCAGCGCCTGCTTTGCGGTCAGCTGGGTGCCGGCCAGGGTGTTGAACTGGCCCAGAGCCTCGTCCACCTGCCCCTTCACATAGTCGACGCCCTGAGCATAGGCGAGGATGTAGCGGGCGAGCGGACCCACCTCCACCGCATTGCCCTTCCAGCGCGGCGCCTTGATCCACGAATACTTCGCGTTCTCGTCCACTGCCTCGATATTGGTGCGGGTGCCCTTGGCGTTGGGGCCGAGCACATACTGGGGATCGGTGATGCCGTCCCACGGATGCAGGCCCTTGTCCTTGTTCGCGTCGCCGTAGGTGTACCAGGAGTGCGCCACGAATTCCTGCACCTCGTCCGGATTGCGCGGATCGATGGGGTGCACCTCGTTCCAGTTGCCGTTGAGGATGACGCCGCCCGGCAGGCGGTCGGTCTTCTTCTGGCCCTGGATGGCTTCGTAGTCGCCGTAATCCATCACGTTCTGGCCGGAGAGGCCGCCGCCATAGAGCCAGCCCTTGTAGAAGCTGGCGATGGCGATCACGTCCGGCACATAGACGTTCTGGGAGAACTCGAAGGCTTCCTGAAGCTTCAGCTTCACGAAGTTCAGCCGCTCCATGTTGAGTGGGGCGCCGGCGGCCAGGTCGCCGTCCATGTTGATGGCGCAGGGCACGCCGCCAACCAGGTAGTTCGGATGCGGGTTCTTGCCGCCGAAGATGGTGTGGACCTTCACGATCTCCTTCTGGAAGTCGAGGGCTTCCAGATAATGGGTCACCGCCAGCAGGTCCGCCTCGGGAGGCAGGAGATAGGCCGGATTGTCCCAATAGCCGTTCTTGAAGATGCCGAGCTGTCCGCTCTCCACGAACTTCTTCAGCCGGTTCTGCACGTCGCGGAAATAGCCCGGCGAGGACTTGGAATGCGCCGAGATGGACTGCTGCAGGACGCTCGTCGCCTTCGGGTCCGCCTTGAGCGCGTTGACCGGGTTCACCCAGTCCAGCGCATGCAGGTGGTAGAAATGGACCACATGGTCATGCCACTGCAGCACCTTGGCCATGATCTCGCGGATCAGGAAGGCATTGTTGGGGATCTTGATCTGCAGCGCATCTTCCACCGCGCGCACGGAGGTCAGCGCGTGGCAACCGGTGCACACGCCGCAGATGCGCTCCACGAAGGCCCAGGCGTCGCGCGGGTCGCGGCCCTTCAGGATCACTTCCAGCCCGCGCCACATGGTGCCGGTGGAGACCGCGTTGCGGATGATGTTGTTGGAATCGACATTCACCTCGCAGCGCATGTGGCCTTCGATGCGGGTGACCGGATCGACCACGATGCGCTTGCCGGAGGTGTCGAGGGAAAAGCCATTCGGCGTCTGGATGGTCACTTCTCGCCTCCCGTCGCGCCCGTGTCAGCGCCGTTGTCCGTATTCTTGTGCTGGGCGCGCTTGAGCGCGCTCACCGCCGCATGCACCGCGACCCCTGCGCCCACCGCGCCGGCGGCGATGAGACCCACCTGGTCGGCGTTGGATTCAATGCCGAAGCCGGCGTTCTTCAGGTCGGAGAGGCGCGCGTACCAGGAGCCCTTGTCCCAGAAGCCGTCTTCCGAGCAGCCGATGCAGCCGTGGCCGGCCTGGATGGGGAAGGACACGCCGTCGTTCCAGCGCACGGTGGAGCAGGCGTTGTAGGTGGTGGGACCCTTGCAGCCCACCTTGTAGAGGCAATAGCCCTTGCGCGCGCCCTCGTCGTCGAAGCTCTCCACATACTGGCCGGCGTCGAAGTGGGGACGGCGGTAGCACTTGTCGTGGATGCGCTGGGAATAGAACATCTTGGGCCGCCCCTGCCGGTCGAGGTCGGGCAGGCGGTCGAAGGTGAGCATATAGGTGATGACGCCGGTCATCACCTCGGCGATGGGCGGGCAGCCCGGCACCTTGATGATTGGCTTGTCGAAGATCACCTCATGCACCGGGGTGGCGCGGGTGGGGTTCGGCCGCGCCGCCTGCACGCAGCCATAGGAAGCGCAGGAGCCCCAGGAGATGATGGCCTTGGCGTCCTTGGCCACCTTCTTCAGCTGGTCCACGAAGGGCTTGCCGCCGATGATGCAATACATGCCATCCTCGTTCAGCGGCGGGTTGCCTTCCACCGCGAGGATGTAGTTGCCCTTGTACTTCTCCATCACCTCGTCGAGGATCGCTTCCGCCTGATGGCCGGCGGAGGCCATGAGGGTGTCGTCATAATCCAGCGAGATCATGCTCAGCACCACATCCTTGGCCAAGGGATGGGCCGAGCGGATGAAGCTTTCCGAGCAGCAGGTGCATTCCAGCCCGTGCAGCCACAGCACCGGGGTGCGCGGCTTGGTCTCCATGGCCTCGGCGATCTGCGGCGCGAACTCCGGCCCGAGGCCGAGGGCCGCGGCGGTGAGCGAGCAGTATTTCAGGAACGAGCGGCGGGTGATGCCCTGCCGCCGCATGACTTCATAGAACGTCTCGAGGGCCATCCGGCGCTCCCCCTTGGCTGACCACCCCACCGGCGTCGAGGCCGGGGGATTGGGAGAGGTTCAGCAAGGGGTGTGCCAGAGGGGGGATGTGAGGGATTTCAGGGGGTTCGATGGGGTGGCAGGGTGGCGGGGGTGGATGGGGGGTGAGCGGTTTGACGGGTGGGGTGGAAAGGGGGTTATCGGGGGAGCGATGAATGATGTTGAAATGTGTCGAACGGCCAAGCTAGCGATGGCAGATTGGCAGCTCTTCAGCACGGCATTTGCAGGGCGATAAAGCGCTCATCCGCCATTGAGAAATCGTGCAAACTCTCGCACATAGAAGGATAAAATGACCCACAAGCCAGAAAATTACAATCAACTGATAATAAATTACGTTGATTCTTATAAGATTTTGAGAAAAACGACCGATTTTGGCAAGATAGTTTCAGAAAACTGCTCTAACAATGAATGGCAAGATAGGTATAGCATGAGCGCATCTTTGCTATTCGCGGCTTGCATGGCATCGGAGTCAATGTTACAATTTTTACCTAAAACCCCGGTCGGGCGCGTAGATCATTATTCAGCAGCTAATTTATCAAGAATGGTTATCGAACATTGTATGATGCTGCATTATCTGACGGAAGACAACCTTTCAGATGACGAGATTAGCCTTAGAATATTATTACTCCATCTACACGACGCATCCGCAAGATATCGCTTATTTAAAGGATTTAACGCCAGCGATGAAGATCTGGATGCAGCCATCAATTTAGCCCTAATTAAAGGATCCATCGATGACGTAAAGAAAATTATCCGAGATAATAAATTATTTAAGTCATTTGATCAGGATAAAAAATCAAAAATGCTCGGAGGACAGGTTCTGTATATAAACGGTTTGAGAAAAGCTGCAAAATTGATCGGGTATAAAGACGGAGAATTTGACTCACTTTATAGTTATCTTTCAGCATATTCGCATGGAGCGCCGATGAGTTTTTACCGCGCCGCATTATGGGGAGTAAATGCGATTGACCCTGCTGCGGGGCAAATTGGCGTCGCGGCTACGGCACTTAAAGTCGCGGAATGGCCTCTGGCTAAATCAATTATTCGTATGGCAAAAGTATTAGATATAAACCCAATTACGATCGATTAATTGGAAAATAATAATTGAATTACTTTGAGGATGCATTGTAACAAAGAGCGGCCTTATGGGATTGCCTCTGCGATTTCGTTCATGCCTTTTTGCGTTGGCTCAGAGCACCCTTTTTGCACCCCCTTCCATCCCTCCCCCGCCCCTACCCGATAGCACCTGGAAGGTTTGCGGTGGACGAGCCACTCGCCAACCGGGTCAGGTCCGGGTGAAAACAGCCCCAACGCGCCCGACTCGGGTTTTCGTCCGGCCTCCCGTCCCTGTCCCTCACATAAGCGCCTGCGGCCTGCCGATAGATGCTCCGGTCAAGCCGGAGCATGACGGCGGCTTGGGGTGAAGGGCGCAGCACGAGCGCCGGGGGCCCTCCCATGACGGCGCCTTCTCCCCACCGTCGCCCTCCGGCTTGACCGGAGGGTCCATCGCCCCGCCGGGAACCGCGCGGGGCGGGGCCATGGATGCTCCGGTCAAGCCGGAGCATGACGGCGGTTTGGGGTCGAGGGCGCGGCACGAGCGCCGGGGACATTCTCATGGCGGGGCCTTCTCCCCACCGTCGCCCTCCGGCTTGACCGGAGGGCCCATCTCACCACCGCGCACCGCGCTGGGCGCGACCATGGATGCTCCGGTCAAGCCGGAGCATGACGGCGGTTTGGGGTGGAGGGCGCGGCACGAGCGCCGGGGGACCTTCCCATGACGGGGCTTTCCTCCCACCGTCGCCCTCCGGCTTGACCGGAGGGTCCATCGCCCCGCCGGGCACCGCGCCGGGGCGGGACCATGCTTCAGCCAAGCGCGATCTCGTCGAACAGGTCCCGCCATTCGGGATTGTGCTTCTCCACCAGATCGATCTTCCATTGCCGCAGCCATGCCTTCAGCCGCTTCTCGCGCTGAATGGCGGCCATCGCCGTCTCGTGTGTCTCGAACCAGACGAGGCGCTGGATATGGTAGCGGCTGGTGAAGCCAGGTCCGGTTTCAAGCCGGTGCTCGAACACGCGGCGCGTCAGGTCATTGGTCACGCCCACATAGAGCGTCCCGCGGGGCTTGCTGGCGAGGAGATAGACGAAGTAGCGCCGCTCCATGCTCAAGCTCCGCTGCGGTGGCGGCTACATTGCACCTTGAGCCGGCCGCTTCGCCAGCGGTCCCATGGATGCTCCGGTCAAGCCGGAGCATGACGACTTTTGAGGTAGACACGCGGCTTTGGCGCCCCCTTGCATCCCTCCCCCGCCCCTGCCATATAGCCCTCGGGAGGTTGGCGGTGGACGAGCCACTCGCCAACCGGGTCAGGTCCGGAAGGAAGCAGCCCCAACGAGCCCGACTCGGGTCTTCGTCCAGCCTCCCACCTTATCGATCCTCGCATCGCAAAGTCCCGCCCGCAGCGCCGTCAAGGTGCGCGGGGGGCCTTTGGCGTGAGGAGCCTGGGCGTTGCGGCTTGGGCGTAGGGGCTTGGGCGTTGGCGCTTCCCCGCCGCGCCTCCCCTCGCCCTGTGAATTGCCGCGCCCCGGTCGCAATCCGGATCGGATTTGGGGATAAGACAGGCCACCGTTCCAAGGAGGCTCCCATGTGGGTCGTCGTCGTCCTCGTCCTCAGCGCCCTCGTCAAGCCGGAAGCGGTGGTCAACCGCGACAATTCCTATCCCACCGAGGAGGCCTGCAAGGCCGCCATCGCCAAGAACGTGCCCGCCCGGCTCGATGCCAAGCACAAGGAAGCCGTGGCCGAGGGCTACCGCCGCTACGTCTGCATCCGCGTCCCCGCCGCGGAAGCGCCCAAGGCCGAGGCTCCGAAGGCCGACGCGCCGAAGGTTGAGGCCCCCAAGGCCAAGTGAGGCGCCGAAGGCCCGTTGCACAAGCGCGGCCGGCAGCGTTTTGCCGGCCCGCCCATCGACGCGGGCGACCGCGATGCTATGTATGGGGCAGGTGCATCCTAGGGCAGGCATCCCCTGCACATCCCCAAAGGCAGCTTCATGAGCGAGGACACCCACGCGCACCAGGACGATGACGGGCCGAATCCGGGGCTAGGCCTCGACCTCGGCGCCCCGTCCGCCCCCGCGCGTCCGGCTCCGACCTCGGAGGCCCCCGCCGCCTATCGGGTGCTGGCCCGCAAATACCGCCCGCAGAATTTCACCGACCTCATCGGCCAGGAGGCCATGGTCCGCACCCTGAGGAATGCCTTCTCCTCCGGGCGTATCGCGCAGGCCTATATCCTCACCGGTGTGCGCGGCGTGGGCAAGACCACCACCGCGCGCATCCTCGCCCGCGCGCTGAACTACGAGCCGATGGATGGCAGCGCCGGCGGGCCCAGCCTCGACCTGTCGGTGATGGGCAGGCAATGCCGCGACATCATCGAATCGCGCCATGTGGACGTGATGGAGATGGACGCCGCGTCCAACACCTCCATCAACGACATCCGCGAGATCATCGAGAGCGCCCGCTACCGCCCGGTGATGGCGCGCTACAAGGTCTACATCATCGACGAAGTGCACATGCTCTCCACGGCGGCCTTCAACGGCCTGTTGAAGACGCTGGAAGAGCCGCCGGAGCATGTGAAGTTCATCTTCGCCACCACCGAGATCCGCAAGGTGCCGGTCACCGTGCTGTCGCGCTGCCAGCGCTTCGACCTGCGGCGCGTGGAGGCCGGCGAGCTGGCGGCGCATCTTGCCGGCATCTGCGCCAAGGAAGGCGTCACCATCGAGCCGGAGGCCCTTGCCATCGTGGCGCGGGCGGCGGAAGGCTCAGTGCGCGACAGCCTCTCCCTGCTCGACCAGGCCATCGCCCATGGCGGCGGCGCGGTGGGCGCGGAAGAGGTGCGGCGGCTGCTGGGCCTTGCCGACAAGGGCCGCGTCATCGACCTGTTCGAGGCGCTGATGAAGGGCGAGATGGCCCGCGCGCTCTCCGAATTCCGCGACCAGTATGATGCCGGCGCCGATCCGGCGGTGATCCTCACGGATCTGGCCGAATTCACCCATCTGGTCACCCGCCTCAAGATCATGCCCGACGCGGCGCAGGATGCAGCCCTCGTGGAAGCCGAACGGGTGCGCGGGTTGGAGATGGCGCAGGGCCTGTCCATGCGGGTGCTGGCGCGGGCGTGGCAGATGCTCACCAAGGGTATCGGCGAGGTGCAGCAGGCTCCCAAGCCCGCCCAGGCGGCGGAAATGGCGCTGGTGCGCCTCGGCTACGCCACCGATCTGCCCACCCCGGACGAAGCCCTGCGGCGCCTGAAAGACCAGCCTGTTACCGACGCCCCGGCCCCGCCCTCCGCCCCCTCTGGCGGCGGCGGTGGAGGGGGCGGCAGCGCACGCCTGTCCCTCGCCCCCCGCCCCGCAGAGGCGCGTCCGCAGATGCGCTCCGCGCCAGTGGCGGCCGTGGCGGCTCCGGCGGCCGGTCCCCGTCTCGCCAGCCTTGCCGACGTGGCACAGTATGTCGCCGCCAAGCGCGACCTCGCCCTGAAGCATGCGGTCGAGACATCGCTGCGTCCGGTGCATGTGGAGGAGGGCCGCATCGAGGTGGCGCTGGCGCCCGGTGCCCCCGCCAGCGTCATTCAAGACCTCTCCCGCAAGCTCTCGGACTGGACCGGCCGTCGCTGGCTGGTCTCCATCTCCTCGCAGGCGGGCGGGCCGACCCTGGCGGAGGAGAATGCGGCGGTGAAGGCCGAGCGGGAGGAGGGCATCAAGGCCCATCCGCTGGTGGCCGCCGTGCTCGCCCGCTTCCCCGGCGCCGAGGTGGTTGACGTGCGGACCCGCGAGGAAGCGCCCATCGACACCGAGGTGCTCGCCCCCTCGGAAGAAGACCTTTATGCCGGCCCCGGGGCCGACGACGAACTCGAATACTAGAGCGTTTTCGAGCGAAGTGGATACCGGTTCGCGTGAAGAAAACGCGTAGGTTCAATGATCGGTCCGCGCGGCGCCGAGCGCCGCCGCGCGCCATGACAGGGAGATGAAGTCCATGCGCGACCTGATGGGGATGATGAAGCAGGCCAAGGAGCTTCAGGACCGCATGCAGCAGATGCAGGCGGAACTGGAGCAGGTCGAGGTGGAAGGCGCCTCCGGCGGCGGCCTGGTCACCGTGCGCGTCACCGCTAAGGGCGAATGCAAGGCCGTGCGCATCGACCCCTCCCTCGTTAAGCCCGACGAGGTGGAGATCCTGGAAGACCTCCTCGTCGCCGCCCTGGGCGATGCCCGCGTGAAGGCCGAGCGGGTGATGCAGGAGAAGATGAAGAGCCTCACCGGCGGCCTTGCCCTGCCGCCGGGCCTGAACCTGTTCTGACAGACTGATCAAGCATTCCCAGGATGGGCGCTCGTTACCCCATCCTGAACTTTAGCGCCGTCATGGCCGGGCTTGTCCCGGCCATCCACTCGGAGAGGCTGGGAAATACTTTCACATCCTGTCCCAAGCGGTTCGGCGTAGATGCCCGGGACAAGCCCGGCCATGACGGGAGTGATCGCAGCTCCGAGACGCTTTTCCACCGCGGACGGCGGGGCCTGGTTACCGCATCGTGACAGCGTCCCGTTGGTCCGGTATGGGGCGTGCCCCGATTCCGAAGGAGAGCCCATGGCTGCCGCCGCACCGCAGGGAATGAGCGAGACCATCGCCCGCATCATCGCCGCCGAGATCAGCGCCCGCCCGGCGCAGGTCAGCGCGGCCGTGTCCCTCATCGACGAAGGCGCCACGGTTCCCTTCATCGCCCGCTACCGCAAGGAGGTCACGGGCGGCCTCGACGACACCCAGCTGCGCACCCTGGAAGAACGCCTGTCCTACCTGCGCGAGCTGGAGGCGCGGCGCGCCGCCGTGCTGTCCTCCATCGACGGGCAGGGCAAGCTTTCCGACGAATTGCGCGGCAAGATCGACGCCGCCACCACCAAGGCGGAGCTGGAGGACCTCTACCTCCCCTACAAGCCCAAGCGACGCACCAAGGCGGAGATCGCCCGCGAGAAGGGGCTGGGGCCGCTGGCCGAGGCCCTCCTCGCCGACCGGTCCGTCGCCCCCGCCGAGCGCGCGGCGGCGTTCCTCAACGAGCAGGTGGTAGACATCAAGGCGGCGCTGGACGGCGCGCGCGACATCCTGGTGGAGACTTTCGCGGAGAATGCGGAACTGGTGGGCCGCCTGCGCGCGCATCTGAAGGCCAATGCCGTGCTTAAGGCCAGGGTGGCCGAGGGCAAGGAGGAGGCGGGCGCCAAGTTCCGCGATTATTTCGACCATTCGGAAAAATGGGCCACCGCCCCCAGCCACCGCGTGCTCGCCATGCTGCGCGGCCGCAATGAAGAGATGCTGACGCTGGACCTGGTGGTGGACGAGGACGCCACCACCCCGGTGAAGCCCGCCGAGCGCATCGTGGCGGAAGCCTTCGCCATTCCGCTGGCCAACGGCGCGCCCGCCGATGGCTTCCTGCTGGAGGTGGCCCGCTGGGCATGGCGGGCGAAGCTCTCGCTCCACCTCACCGTGGAGCTGATGGGCGAAATGCGGGAGCGGGCGGAGGAAGAGGCCATCCGCGTGTTCGCCCGCAACCTCAAGGACCTGCTGCTGGCCGCCCCCGCCGGATCGCGCGCCACCATGGGCCTCGACCCCGGTATCCGCACCGGCGTGAAGGTGGCGGTGGTGGACGGCACCGGCAAGCTCATTGCCACCTCCACCGTCTATCCCTTCCAGCCGCGCAACGACGTGCAGGGGGCGAGCGCGGCGCTGGCCCACCTCATCCGTCAGCACAAGGTGGAGCTGATCGCCATCGGCAACGGCACCGCGAGCCGCGAGACCGACAAGCTGGTGGCCGATCTCCTTGGCATGCTGCCGCCACCCCACCCCATCAAGGTGGTGGTGAGCGAGGCCGGCGCCTCGGTCTATTCCGCCTCCGCCACCGCCGCGGCCGAAATGCCGGACATCGACGTGTCGATCCGCGGCGCCGTCTCCATCGCCCGCCGCCTGCAAGACCCGCTGGCGGAGTTGGTGAAGATCGAGCCCAAGGCCATCGGGGTGGGCCAATACCAGCACGACGTGGACCAGGCCCGCCTCGCCAAGGCTCTCGACGCGGTGGTGGAGGATGCGGTGAATGCCGTGGGGGTGGATCTCAACACCGCCTCTGCCTCGCTGCTCGCCCGCGTGTCAGGCCTCGGCGCCTCGCTGGCGGAGGCCATCGTCGCCCATCGCAACACGGTGGGGCCGTTCAAGACCCGCAAGGAGTTGCTGAAGGTTGCGCGCCTCGGGCCTAGGACGTTCGAGCTGTCCGCGGGCTTCCTGCGCATCGCCGAGGGGACGGAGCCGCTGGATGCCTCCGCCGTGCATCCGGAAGCCTATGACCTCGCCAAGAAGATCGTCGCCGCCTGCGGGCGGGACGTGCGCGCCCTCATGGGCGACACGGCGGCACTGAAGGCGCTGGACCCGCGCGCCTTCGTGGACGAGCGCTTCGGCCTGCCCACGGTGCGTGACATTCTCTCGGAGTTGGAGAAGCCCGGCCGCGACCCGCGCCCGCAGTTCAAGACCGCCACCTTCGCCGAGGGGGTGAACGAGATGAGTGATCTCAAGCCCGGCATGGTTCTGGAAGGCACGGTGACCAATGTGGCCGCCTTCGGCGCCTTCGTGGACATCGGCGTGCATCAGGACGGGCTGGTCCACGTCTCGGCGCTGGCCGACCGGTTCGTGAAGGACCCCCACGAGGTGGTGAAGGCCGGCGACGTGGTGAAGGTGCGGGTGGTGGAAGTGGATGTGAAGCGCAAGCGCATCGCCCTCTCCATGCGCAAGGACGATGCCGGCGGGCGGCCCCCCGCCGGCCGTCCCCAGGACCAGCGCCCGAATGAGCCGCGCCAGAACGACACCCGCCGGAGCCCGCCGCCGAAGGACAAGCCCGCCCAGGGCGCGTTCGGCGCTGCCCTCGCCGACGCCCTGCGGCGCAAGGGCCAGTAGGTCCGCAAACGAAAGGGCCGGGCAATGCCCGGCCTTTCAACGACCTGACGGTTCACAAGACTGCCGCCTCAGCGGCCCGCATGCACCCGCGCCAGCCGCGGCACCAGACGGGTGAGGCGGATGCGACGGCCGCGCGGCGGCTCGTCCTTGTCGCTCATGAGCATCACGGCAAAGCCCATCTGCACGCTGCCGAAGGTCACGCCGAGTGCCAGGGTAAGCACGATGAGCGCCAGCGGGCCATCGGGAGAGGTGGCGAACAGGGTGCCCAGATGCGCCACGTCGAATGCAGCGAGGAGCGCGACGAAGACGGCGGCCACGCCGACGCCGATCACCGCGTGCCGCAGCAGGAAACGAACGAGAAATGGCATCGCGAGGCCTCCCCTCCTGAGCCCATGACTTGGAACGACCAAGCGGGCTTGGGGTTTCCGTATCGAAAATGGTCTCACGCGCCTTTGATGGCGGCAAGGGCCCCCCTGCCGTCACAAAGTCGCAGGACACGCCATATCAAGGCGAAACAGTCAAGGCGGCGCCATCAAGGTGCCGGGGCGCCAAGGCGTCCAGGATCACGTCGTATCCGGCGTCACTGAAGAAGGCGTCGGCGTAATAACAACGGGAGGCAGCACATGACGAAGCACGACAAGACCCACCGCCTGGTGGTGGTCTGCGATGGTGCCAAGGCCATCCTTCTGGCCGATGCCGGCACCGCCCTCGTCCCGCAACTCAGCGTCCTCGAAAGCTACGACGAACCCCATCCCGGCACCGCCGCCCTCGGCACCGACCGGCCCGGCCGGGTCCATGAATCCGCCACCACCGCGCGCAGCGCCATGGAAGAGACCGATCTGCACGCGCAGGCGGAAGCCGCGTTTCTCGGCCGCGTGGCCGCCCGGCTCGGCGTGATGGTGGAGGCCGGGACGGCGCCGGAGCGCATCCTCCTGGTGGCGCCGCCGCGGGCCCTCGGCACCCTGCGCGGCGCGCTGAGCGCCAAGGTTAAGGGCCGCGTGGACGGGGAAATCGCCAAGGACCTCGTCATGCTGCCGGTGGAGGAAATCAGCCGCCACATCGTGAGCTGAGCCATAGCCGCAGCTTGGGAATCTCGGGAAACGATCCGTCCCGGCACCGCGTTCGAATAAGTTCGAACGCAAAAGGTGGCCCATGTCGCTGATCCAATCGAGATCCTTTTCCCCCTGCGCCGTCTCGCGGCTGAGGCTCCTCGCCTGCCTTGCACTGGTGGGGGTGGTTGCGGCGGTGGGCGGCGCCGTAACGGCCCCCGCCATTCCCGCTTGGTATCAGGGTCTTCACAAGCCGGCGTGGACCCCGCCCAACGCGGCGTTTCCCATCGCCTGGACCATCCTCTACATCCTGATGGCGCTGTCGCTCTGGCGGCTGTGGGACAAGGTCGCCCCGTCGCCGGCGCGGCGCACCGCCATCGGCCTGTTCCTCGCCCAGCTGGCGCTGAATGCGCTGTGGTCGCCCGTCTTCTTCGGGCTGCACGCGCCGGTGGCGGGGCTCGTCGTCATCCTCGCTCTCATCGTCGTTCTGGCCCTCGCAGTGCGGGCCGCCTTCCGGGTGGACCGCACGGCGGGAGGGCTGCTGGTGCCCTATCTCGCCTGGGTGTGCTACGCCTCCACCCTGAATGCAGCTATCGTCTTCCTCAACTGACGCGGCCCTACCGCGTCCCCGAGGTCTGCCCCATGCTCCACTGGTCCATCTATCTCTTCATCCCGCTGGCTCTGGCCCTGGTGGCAGGGGTTCTGATCCTCGGCCTGTTCAATGTCGCCTCGGGCGGCTCGCCCCAACGGTCCCAGCGGCTGATGCAGTTGCGCGTGCTGTTCCAGTTCGGCGCCATCATCCTGGTGATGATCACCATCTTCGCCATGGGGCGGTGAGCTGGGTCGGCACGCTCGGACGCTGAGAGGAACTGCAGCCAGATGGTGAAGCTGAACAAGATCTACACGCGCACCGGCGACGACGGCACCACGGGGCTCGGCACCGGCGCGCGGGTACCCAAATACGACCTGCGCGTGGACGCCTACGGCGCGGTGGACGAGACCAACGCCGCCATCGGCCTCGCCCGCCTGCATCTTTCGGGCGAAGCGGTGCTCGATGCCATGCTCATGCGTGTGCAGAATGACCTGTTCGATCTCGGCGCCGACCTGTGCGTGCCCCCTAAGGCGGACGAGGCGGCGGGCGCGGCGCTGCGTATCCTTCCGGCGCAGGTGAGCCGGCTGGAAAGCGACATCGACCTGCTGAATGCCGAGCTGTCGCCCCTCACCTCCTTCATCCTGCCGGCGGGATCGCCGGCATCCGCCCACCTGCATTTCGCCCGCACCGTCTGCCGGCGCGCCGAGCGCATCATGGTGGAGTTGTCGCACCAGCCGGACGAGAGCGTGGGCGGGCCGGCCATCCACTATGTGAACCGCCTGTCGGACCTGTTGTTCGTGGCCGGCCGCTACGCCAACGCCCGCGGCGCCGCCGACGTGCTCTGGGTGCCGGGAGCCAGCCGTACCTGACGCCGAGCCGGCCCCACGAGGCGGCCTCCAGGCAAGTGATGAGGGCGCACCCTCCGCCCACCGGCGGGGTGGCGCGTCCCGGATCGTCACTCCGGCGCATTTTCTTCGCGCGGTCCGCTGCCCCCTCCACCCGAAAATACTCTAGGCTTCCGGCCATGGGCGCGCACAGGGCGCCCGTGGAAGACCTTGGGCCATGTTCCTCCCCATCGCCGACGCCAACCCGCTGGAGCATGTGCGGCACGCCTACGTCACCTGGGCGCTGCTGGCGCTCAACCTGTTCGTGTTCCTGGCGCTCCAGCACGGCGCCTTCGGCGCGGTGAGCGAGGCCGGCACCCTCGCCTTCGGCACCATTCCGGCGGTGGTGACGGGCGAGGCGGTGCTGCCGGAAGGCTATGCGCGCATTCCCGCGCCCTTCAGCCTCGTCACCTACATGTTCCTGCACGGCGGCTGGCTGCACCTCATCGGCAACATGACGTTCCTGTTCGTGTTCGGCGACAATGTGGAAGACGCGCTTGGCCACGTCCGCTTCCTCGCCTTCTACCTGTTGTGCGGCGCCCTGGCGGCGAGCGCCCACGTGCTGGCGAACCCCGCCTCGGAAGCGCCTCTGGTGGGAGCGTCGGGCGCGGTGGCAGGGGTGATCGCCGCCTATCTGGTGCTGCACCCCAATATCCGCCTGTGGGCGCTGGTGCTCATGAAGATCCCGCTGCGCGTGCCGGCCTATTGGGCCATCGGCGCGTGGTTCACCCTCCAGATCTGGCAGATCCTGGTGAGCCGCGACCAGGACACCGCATGGTGGGCCCATGTGGGCGGTTTCGTTGCCGGAGCGCTGCTGGTGACCGTGATGCGCCGGCCGGGGGTGGCGCTGCTGGATACCGACCCCTCCGGAGTGCCGAGCCGGCAGGCGCCGCGGAAGAACGAGCCGTAGAAGATCTGCAAATCCAACTTTAGCAGACCTTGAAAGCGCGAGCGTTGACACACTTTCTGGCCCCTCCTACGTTGCCGGCCCGCACAAAATGCTGCAATGCAGGGACGACGCGGAAGACTGGAAGACCGGTGCGATTTTTCGACTGCCGGTCGATATTTCGGGAACGGGGAGCACGCCTCAATGAAGATCCTGGTGCCCGTTAAGCGGGTGGTGGATTACAACGTGAAGGTCCGGGTGAAATCGGACGGGTCGGGCGTAGAGCTCGCCAACGTCAAGATGTCCATGAACCCGTTCGACGAGATCGCGGTAGAAGAGGCGCTGCGCCTGAAGGAAGCCGGCAAGGCCACCGAGGTGATCGCCGTCTCCATCGGCCCGGCGCAGGCCTCCGAGACCCTGCGCACCGCCCTCGCCATGGGCGCCGACCGCGGCATCCTGGTGAAGGTGGACGGGGTGGTGGAGCCCCTCGCTGTCGCCAAGATCCTCAAGGGCGTGGTGGGCGAGGAAGCCCCCGGCCTCGTCATCCTTGGCAAGCAGGCCATCGACGACGACTGCAACCAGACCGGCCAGATGCTGGCCGCCCTCCTGGGGTGGCCGCAGGGCACCTTCGCCTCCAAGGTCGTGATCGAGGACGGCGGCGTCGCTGTCACCCGCGAGATCGACGGCGGCCTGCAGACCGTGAAGCTCAACGGCCCGGCCATCGTCACCACGGACCTGCGCCTCAACGAGCCGCGCTACGCCTCGCTGCCCAACATCATGAAGGCGAAGAAGAAGCCCATCGCCGAGAAGACGCCCGCCGACTACGGCGTGGACGTTGCCCCGCGCCTCACCGTGCTCTCCACCGCGGAACCCGCGGGCCGCAAGGCGGGCGTGAAGGTGGGCTCGGTGGCCGAGCTGGTGGCGAAGCTCAAGGATGAGGCGGGGGTGATCTGATGGCAACTTTGCTGCTCGCCGAACACGACAATTCGGCTCTCAACGGCGTCACCGCCAAGGCGCTCAGCGCCGCCGCCGCCCTCGGTGGCCCGGTGCACATCCTGGTGGCCGGCCAGAACGCCAAGGGCGTCGCCGATGCCGCGGCCAAGCTTTCCGGCGTGGAAAAGGTGCTGCTGGCGGACGACGCGCTCTATGCGCATCGCCTCGCCGAGCCGCTCGCCGCGCTCATCGTGGCGCTGGCCCCCGGCTATGACGCCATCGTCGGCCCCTCCACGGCGGTGGCCAAGAACGTGCTGCCGCGCGTGGCCGCCCTGCTGGACGTGATGCAGGTGTCGGACATCACCAAGGTGGTGGCTCCCGACACGTTCGAGCGGCCCATCTATGCGGGCAACGCCATTCAGACCGTGAAGTCCTCGGACGCCAAGAAGGTGATCACGGTGCGCACCGCCTCCTTTGGCGCCACCGGCGAGGGTAGCTCCGCCGCGGTCGAGGCCATCGCGGCGGTGGCCGATCCCGGCGTCTCCACCTTCGTGGAGGAGACCATCGCGGCCTCCGACCGTCCGGAGCTGACGGCGGCGAAGATCATCGTCTCCGGCGGCCGCGCCCTGGGCTCGCGGGAGAAGTTCGCCGAGCTGATCGAGCCGCTGGCCGACGTGCTGGGCGCGGCGGTGGGCGCCTCGCGCGCCGCGGTGGACGCGGGCTATGCCCCCAACGACTGGCAGGTGGGCCAGACCGGCAAGGTGGTGGCCCCGGAGCTGTACATCGCGCTGGGCATTTCCGGCGCCATCCAGCATCTGGCCGGCATGAAGGACAGCAAGGTCATCGTCGCCGTCAACAAGGACGAGGAGGCCCCCATCTTCCAGGTGGCCGACTACGGCCTCGTCGGCGACATCAACACCGTCATCCCCGAGCTCAAGGCGGAACTCGCCAAGGCGAAGGGATAAGGCCAAAGCGTTTTCGCGCGCGGTGCCCCCCATTCAACGCGGCGCGAAAATGATCTAGAAACGAGCGGCCGGGCACGCCCCGGCCGCTGCCATCAGGGGCGCCGGCTCCTCCCCCCGGCTTCAAGGTGAAACGAGAGAATCATGCCGCTCGAGATCAAGAAGGTCGGGGTCATCGGCGCAGGCCAGATGGGCAACGGCATCGCGCACGTCTGCGCCCTCGCCGGCTATGACGTATTCATCCATGACGCGGACCCCGACCGCATTCGCTCCGGCCTTGCCACCATCAACGGCAACATGGCCAAGCAGGTCTCCAAAGGCACCGTGACCGAGGAAGCCCGGCAGGTGGCCCTCGCCCGCATCGGCATGGCCGAGCGCACCGAGGACTTGGCCGACTGCGACCTCGTCATCGAATCGGCCACCGAGAAGGAAGAGGTGAAGCGCAAGATCTTCACCGGCCTCTGCCAGGTGCTGCGGCCCGACGCGCTGCTCGCCTCCAACACCTCGTCCATCTCCATCACGCGCCTCGCCGCCGCCACCGACCGCCCCGAGCGCTTCATCGGCATTCACTTCATGAATCCGGTGCCGCTGATGGAGCTGGTGGAGCTGGTGCGCGGCATCGCCACCGACGACGACACCTTCGAAAGCTCGAAGCAGTTCGTCACCCGGCTTCACAAGACCTATGCGGTGGCCGAGGACTTCCCGGCTTTCATCGTCAACCGCATCCTTTTGCCCATGATCAACGAGGCCATCTACACCCTCTACGAGGGCGTCGGCAGCGTGGATTCCATCGACCGGGCCATGAAGCTCGGCGCGAACCATCCTATGGGACCGCTGCAGCTGGCCGACTTCATCGGCCTCGACACCTGCCTGGCGGTCATGCAGGTGCTGCACGAGGGCCTAGCGGACTCCAAGTACCGCCCCTGTCCGCTGCTGGTGAAATATGTCGAAGCCGGATGGCTCGGCCGCAAGACCCAGCGCGGCTTCTACGATTATCGCGGCGAGAAGCCGGTCCCGACCCGCTGAGCCCCCGCAGGGCGGCCTCAAGGCCGCCCGCTTGCCGGAGCGTCATGCGCGTCGCCCCCCTCCCCGCGCCCTCACCCCTCCACGGCGACCCCCGGCAGTTCCACCCGCTGCAGCAGGCCGCCGCCCGGCCGGTTGGCGAGGGTGAGGCGGCCGCCGTGGCGCGAGACGATCTCGTTGGCGATGGCAAGCCCCAGCCCCGCGCCGGGAATCTTGACCTGGCGCGCCGGATCCACCCGGAAGAACGGCTCGAACACCTGCCCCATCAGCGCCTCGGGAATGCCGGGGCCGTCATCCTCGATGAGCAGCACCACCCGGCCGGCCTCGGCGCTGACAGACACCCGCGCGCCGCCGCCATGGGTGGCGGCATTGACCACCAGGTTGCGCACCGCCCGCTTCAGCGACAAGGGCCGCCCGCGCACCGCCGCCGGTGATGCACGCACGAGGCGGACGGGCCGGCGCGCCTCGACCACTTCGGCGACAACACCATCCACCAGATCGTCGAGACGCACGATCTCCTCCGGTCCACCTTCCACCTCCTCGCGCACCAGCCGGATGGCGCTGTCGGCGATGCGGTCGAGTTCCTCCAGGTCGGACAGCCACTGGGCGCGCTCCTCGTCATCGGGGATGAACTCGGCGCGCAGGCGCATGCGGGTGAGCGGCGTGCGCAGGTCGTGGGCGGCGCCGGCCACGATGCGCATCCGGCTGTCCATGGCGACCTTGAGGCGCGCCGACAGGCGGTTGATGGCGGCCGCCGCCGCGCGCACCTCCGTCGGCCCCTCCTCTGGCAGCACCGGCAGTTCGCCGTCAGGGCCAATGCGCCCGGCCGCCTCCTCGATGAGGGACAGGGGCTTGGTCAGCCTCCGCACAGCAAACACCACCACCAGCGTCACCCCCGCCACCATGAAGGCGAGCCAGGTGGCAAAGCCGAAGGTCCCGCCCGGCGGTCCGGAGGGCGGGCCCATGGGACCGAAGCGCCGCTGGATCACCAGCCAGCGCCCGTCGGCAAGGCCGAGCGCCGTAAGCGCGGGACCCTCATCAGGGCCAGAATGGTCCGGGCCCGGCCGCCCCGGGTCCACATTGGGCGGTCCCGGCTCACCTGGCCCGGCTTGACCTGGGCCCGGGGGGCCGAATCCGGCCTGGCCTGGACCTTTCTGGCTTGCGGGTCCCGGCCGCAACACCCGCACCGGCATCCTGCGGCCGAGACGGGCGAGACCGTCGGCCAGCATGCGCGTGGCCACCTGGTCGATCTCGCCGTCGGGCGGCGCCTTCTGGATCACCCCGCGCCCCCCGCCGAACACGGTCACAGGCGCGCCCGTGACCGGCACCGCCGCCGCCAGATCGGCGAGGAGGGCGATGTCCTGAGCCTTGTCGCCTTCGTCAAAGGGGGGCCATTCGGGATGGGTCAGAAAGAAAGAGGCGACGTTGGCCAGCGCCGTCACCACCAGAACGGCCACCACCAGAAGCGCGGTTACCTGCGCGCGCAGGGTCCTCACGAGGCGTCCTCCCGGTCCACCCGCACCGCCAGCTGATAGCCGCCGTTGCGCAGGGTCTTCAGGATCTGGAACGCGCCCTGGTCGCCGAGCTTGCGCCGCAGGCGGCTCACCAGCACGTCCACCGAGCGGTCGAACGGCCCGGCCTCGCGGCCACGGGTGATGTCCAGCAACTGCTCGCGGGAGAGGATGCGGCCCGGCCGCTCCAGGAACGCCATCAGCAGGTCGAACTCGGCGCCAGTGAGCGCCACCTCCACTCCCTCGGCATCGGTCACGCGGCGCAGCTCCGGCTCGGCGCGGAAGCGGGCGAAGCGGAAGGCGGTGGCCGCCACCGGCTCCGGCTCGGCCGCGCCGGTGCGCCGCAGCACGGCGCGGATGCGCGCCACCAGCTCGCGCGGGTTGAACGGCTTGCCGAGATAATCGTCGGCGCCGATCTCCAGCCCGATGATGCGGTCCACATCCTCCTTCAGCGCGGTGAGCAGGATGACGGGGATCTTCGAGCGGTTGCGCAGGGCGCGGCACAAATCGAGGCCGGAGGCGTCCGGCAGCATCAGGTCGAGCACCACGAAGTCGATGCGCTGGGTGGCGAGCTTCTCCTCCATCTCCCGCCCGTCGCCGGCCGTGGTGACGCGGAAGCCCTGGGCCGCCAGGTAGCGCCCGAGCAATTTCCGGATTTCGAGATCGTCATCGACGACGAGAATATGCGTTGCGCCTTCGGACTGCACCGGCGTCTCCTTTTCGCCGAGTCTAGCGGAGACCCGCCTCCGCCGCGCCCTCCATTGCATCGAAGCGTTGCCTGCGGGCTCTCAGCAACATTGCGATACAAATTCGCCCACCGCCGACACCTTGGGACATGTCCCGACCTTCGCCAGCAACGGGAGGGGGTGAAGGTGCCTTCAACCTGAAGAAAGACAGGAGGCACTCCATGATCTTCAAGCCCCTGCGCACCAAGCTTCTTGCTGGCGCGGCCCTCGCCCTCGTGGCGGGATGCGCACTCGCTGCGTCCATGTCCGCCCCCGCCGCCTCGAAGACCCAGGACCGGCTGCCGCAGGCCACGAGCGCACCGGTTCGCTTCGCTGCCCTCGCGATGGAAGGCCAGCCGCTGCCGCCGGACGTGCCCCCGGACCTGCCCCGCATCCCGCCGCCCCCCGGTCTTGACGAGGCCGGCGCGCCGGCGCGCCCCGGCCATCCACGAGACGCCGCCGGACCGCGCGGTGGCCCGCCCCCCGGCGGTCCGCTGGGGCTCGCCCAGGCTCTCGCCGCTGCCGAAACCGCCATCGGCGTCCGGCCGAACCAGATGGACGCCTGGCGCGACTTCACCGACGCCTTCCAGGCCGCCCTTCCCCCGCCCCCGCCGCCTCCGGGCGCGCCCGTCCCGCCCCCTGCCGCCCCGGCCGCGGCGCCCGCCCCCTTCGCCCTCGTCAACGCCCTTGCGGTGCGCGACGAGGAGGCCGGCCGGGCCGGAACACGGCTGAGGCAGGCGGTGGAAGCGCTGAAGGCGCGCCTGTCCCCGGACCAGCTCCAGCGGCTGGCGCAGATCGAGCCGGCGCTGCTGCCACCGCCGCCCCCCGGCCTCGTTCCGCCCGGCGCACGCCGCGGCCCCCCAGATCGCCTCCCACCCCGGTGAGGCTCAGCGAAGGAAGGGAGTCTCGCCGCCCTTGATCCTCCCTTCCCCACAGCGGGCGTGCTCCGGCACGCCCGCTGTCCGCGTTTGCACATGTGGTCAGGGTCACCGGGATCCGCTGCGAGACGCACAGCCGAGGTCCCGTTTCAAAGGATCGCGCCAACGGTCATATGCCTGTCGTGCTTTGTAGAATAAGTTCCTGAAAACGATTTCACGGACTGGACGGCCTCCAGTCGCCGGCTTCAGGATCGCTGGATGGCACGCATCGTCACCATTCGCACCGTCGCCGAACGCGCCGGCTGCTCCATCGCCACCGTCAGCCGGGTCATCAACCGCTCGGCCCCCACCAGCACAGCTGTTGAGGCGCGCGTGCGGGCCGCCGTCGCTGAACTCGGCTTCCGCCCGAGCGAGATCGGCCGCGCGCTGAAGACCCTGCGCACCCGGACGCTAGGCGTGGTCATCCCCAGCCTGACCAACCCGGTGTTCGCAGCCTCGGTGGCCGGCATGCAGTCGGCGGCGCGGGAGCGGCAGCACACGTTGCTGCTCACCGCCACCGATTACGAGCCCGGTGCCGAGGCCGAGTTGGTGGAGACGCTGGTCGCCCAGAACGTGGCCGGCCTCATCCTCACTGTCGCCGATGCCTGCGAGAATGCCACCCTCGACCTGCTGGAGGCGGAGGGCATCCCCTACGTGCTGGTCCACAACGAACCGGCCCGCCCCGGCCGGGCCGCCGTGTGCGTGGACAACGCCGGCGCCACCTGCGCCCTCACCGAGACCATGATCGCGGCCGGCCACCGGCGCATCGCCTATCTCGCCGGCCGCTTCGCCACCTCCGATCGCGCCCGCCGCCGCTTTGAGGGCTACCGCGCCGCCATGGAAGCGGCGGGCCTTGAGCCCGAGGGTCCCCTCGAGCTCGATTATCTCGGCGATGCGCCGAGCCATGCCGAGGCCCTCGCCGGCCTCTTTCGCGCCGGAGCGCCGCCCACGGCGGCGCTCTGCTCCAACGACCTGCTCGCCCTGTCCGTGGTCGGGGCCCTGCGCACGCTGGGGCTCCGCGTGCCGGACGACATCTCCGTTGCCGGCTTCGACGGCATTGCCCTGGGCGGGGCGGTTCACCCCACCCTCGCCACGGTGGATACGCCCACCCGCCTCATGGGGGAGCACGCGGTGGCGATGCTCTTCACCATGATCGAGACGGGCGCCACGCCCCGTGTCGAGCACCTGCCGTTTACGCTCCGCCCCGGCGGAACGCTTGCGTCCAGAGTTTAGAACGCCCCTCTCCTTCTCCCGAGGCCAGCCATGCGCCCCACCCTTCCCCGCCTCCTCAAAGCCGGCGCCTTTGCCGCTCTCGCCCTCGCGACGCTTCCCCTCGCCGGCCGGCCGGCCGCGGCGGCGGACGCCATCTGCTACAATTGCCCGCCCGAATGGGCCGACTGGGGCAGCATGCTGAAGGCCATCAAGGCCGACACCGGCATCGACGTGCCGCAGGACAACAAGAATTCCGGCCAGTCCCTCACCCAGATCATTGCCGAGAAGGCGAGCCCGGTGGCGGATGTGGCCTATCTGGGCGTCACCTTCGGCATCAAGGCCAAGGACGCCGGCGTGACCCAGCCCTACGAGCCCAAGGGCTTCGCCGACATCCCGGACGGACTGAAGGACAAGGATGGCAACTGGTTTACCATCCACTCCGGCACCCTCGGCATGTTCGTGAACAAGGACGCGCTCGGCGGCGCGCCGGTGCCGGCCTGCTGGGCCGACCTGCTGAAACCGGAATACAAGGGCCTCGTCGGCTATCTCGATCCCACCAGCGCCTTCGTGGGCTATGTGGGCGCGGTGGCGGTGAACGGCGCCATGGGCGGCTCGCTGGACGACTTCAAGCCGGGCATCGAATACTTCAAGAAGCTGCAGGCGAACCAGCCCATCGTGCCGAAGCAGACCTCCTACGCCCGCGTGGTCTCCGGCGAGATCCCGATCCTGTTCGACTACGACTTCAACGCCTACCGCGCCCGCTACTCGGACATGGGCCACTTCGAGTTCGTCATCCCGTGCGAGGGCAGCGTGGTGGTGCCCTATGTGATGACCATGGTGAAGGGCGCCCCCCACCCGGAAGCGGCCAAAAAGGTGCTGGACTACGTGCTCTCCGACAAGGGCCAGACCATGTGGGCCAAGGCCTATCTGCGCCCGGCCCGCGACATCAAGCTGCCGCCGGAGGTGGCGAGCCGCTTCCTGCCCGCCGCCGACTATGCCCGCGCCAAGCCGGTGGACTACGCCAAGATGGAAGCCGCCCAGAAGGCCTTCTCGGAAGCCTATCTGAACGCGGTGAAGTGAGGGCTACGAGCCGCGGCAAAGCCCTCTCCCGTTTGCGGGGGAGGGAGCCCGACTGTCCTTGCGCCGCCATCACCCCGGCACTCTCCAACCCGGTCCCACCCCATGCACAGCGCCGACCGCCTCGCCCGCCTGTTCCTGCTGCCGCTGTTCCTGTTCGTGGCGGCGTTTTTCCTGCTGCCCATGGTGCGGCTCATCGGCGTGGCTGGCTCCGGGCCAAACGGCATGGCGGAATATCTCGCCATTCTCACCAACCCGCGTCACTTCGCGACCCTCGTCGCCACCTTGACGCTCTCGGCCGCAGTGACGGCGGCGACGCTGGCCATCGGCACGGTGGTGGCCCTGTTCCTCGCCCGCAACCGCTTCTTCGGCCGACCGCTGCTGGTGTCCCTGCTAACCCTGCCGCTGGCCTTTCCTGGCGTGGTGGTGGGCTTCATGGTGATCCTGCTGGCAGGGCGGCAGGGGCTGCTCTCCAGCCTCTCCATGGGGCTCGGGATGGGGCGGTGGGTATTCGCCTATTCCATGGCCGGGCTGTTCGCCGGCTATGTCTATTTTTCCCTGCCCCGGGTGCTGGTCACCCTCATGGCGGCGGTGGAGAAGCTGGACCCGGCGCTGGAGGAGGCCGCCCGCTCGCTGGGCGCCAGCCCGGCGCAGGTGCTGCGGGACGTGACCCTGCCCGGCATCGCCCCGGCGCTCATGGCCTCCGGCGCCATTGCGTTTGCCACCGCCATGGGCGCCTTCGGCACCGCCTTCACGCTGGCGACACGCATCGATGTGCTGGCCATGACCATCTATACGGAGTTCACCCTGAACGCGAACTTCGCCACGGCCGCCGCCCTTTCCATCGCGCTCGGCCTCATCACCTGGGTGGTGCTCGCGCTGGCGCGCAATCTCGCGGGCGCCGGCGTGGCGGCGGCGGGGTGAGGCCATGACCGCGTCGATGAAACCCCACCGCCTCACCTTCGCCTTCCAGCTGACGGTGACGCTTCTGGCGTGTGCCTTCCTGATGGTGCCGGCGGGCGCCTCGATCCTCGCCGGCTTCACCGCCAATTACTTTCGCGGTGTCTCCTCCGGTCTTACGCTGAAATGGATCGGCGAGGTGCTGGCGCTTTATTCCGACACCATCGCGCTCTCCATCGCCATCGCGCTGGGCACCCTCGGCGTCACCCTGCTCATCGGCGTGCCGGCGGCGTGGGCGCTGGCGCGCCGGCCGTCGCGGCTCACCCGGCTGGTGGAGGAGGTGGTGACGCTGCCCGTCGCCATCCCCGGCCTCGCGCTGGCGCTGGCGTTGATCCTGGCCTACGGCGGCATCCGCGACTTCCGCATGAGCCCGCTGTTCATCCTCACCGGGCATGTGCTCTACACCCTGCCCTTCATGCTGCGCGCGGTGATGGCGGTGCTCGCCGCCGTGGACGTGCGCACACTGGAGGAAGGTGCCGCCTCGCTCGGCGCCTCGCCGCTGCAACGCTTCTTCCAAGTGGTGGTGCCCAATGCGCGCGGCGGCATCCTCGCCGGGGCGCTGATGGTGGTGACCCTCTCCATCGGCGAGTTCAACCTCACCTGGATGCTGCACACCCCCCTCACCAAGACGCTGCCGGTGGGACTTGCCGACAGCTACGCCTCCATGCGCCTCGAAATCGCGAGCGCCTATACGCTGGTATTTTTCGTCATGATCGTGCCCCTGCTCGTCGCCCTCCAGCTGTTCGGCCGCACCGTGCAGGGTGCCGCGAAATGAACCGGGGTGCCGCCATCACCGTCTCCGGCTGCGGCAAGACCTTCGCCGACGGCACCCGCGCCCTCGCCCCCCTCGACCTCGATGTGACGGCAGGCGAGACGCTAGTGCTGCTCGGCCCCTCCGGCTGCGGCAAGACCACCCTGTTGCGCCTCATCGCCGGGCTGGAGGCCCCCGACGCGGGCGGGCAGATCCGCTTCGACGGTGCGGACGTGACCGCCCTGCCCATCGAGAAGCGCAACGTGGGCATGGTGTTCCAGTCCTATGCCCTGTTTCCCAACATGAGCGTCATCGACAATGTGGCCTACGGACTGCGGGTGCGCGGCATGGCGAAGGCAGCACGCCGCGCGCAGGCGGCCGGCGTGCTGGAGATGATGCGCATCGGCGCGCTGGCGGAGCGCCGCATCGACCAGCTCTCCGGCGGCCAGCGCCAGCGGGTGGCGCTCGCCCGGGCGCTGGCCGTGGAGCCGCGGGTGATCCTGCTGGACGAGCCGCTCACCGCGCTGGACGCCGCCCTGCGCGAGCATCTGCGCGGCGAGATCGATGCACTGCTGAAGCGCCTCGCCATCACCGCCATCTATGTCACCCACGACCAGGCCGAGGCGCTGGCGCTGGGCGACCGCATCGTGGTGATGCGCAACGGCGCCATCGCCCAGGTCGGCACCCCGCGCGATGTGTATTTCCGCCCGGCTGACGATTTCGTGGCCGATTTCGTGGGTATCACCAACCGCCTCGCGGGCACGGTGACGAACGGCCGCTTCGAGACCGCTGCCGGGTTCATACCGTTGCCGCCGGATCTTGCGTCCCCGGCGGCCGCCCCGGCCGGGCAAGGCGCGGTGCGGCTGCTGTTCCGTCCCGAGGCGGCGCGGCTCATCCCACCCCCGGAAGCCGGGCTGGTGTTCGAGGTGATGCAGGTGGAATTCCAGGGCGCCCGCCAGAAGGTCACCCTCAAGGACCCGGCCGGTGCGCGCATCCTGGTGGAGGCGCCGGCCGATGGGGTGCTGGCGCCCGGCGCCGCCGTCGGGCTTATCCTCGATCCTGCCCGAATCAGCCTCGCCTGATTTCCATTCGCCCTGTCCCGACTATCCTGCTCGTCTGATCCTGCCCCATGCTCATCGCCCAGCTCACCGACACCCACATCCGCCGCCCCGGCACCCTCGCCTACGGGGTGGTGGACACTGCGCTTTATCTGGAAGCGGCCGTCGCCCACATCCTCGCGCTGACGCCCCGGCCCGACGTGGTGATCGTCACCGGCGACCTCACGGATTTCGACGATCCGGCCGAATATGCCCGCTTCCGGGCGCTGACGGCGGCGCTGCCCATGCCGCTGTTTCCCATTCCGGGCAACCACGATTCCTCCGCCGGCCTGCTCGCCGCGTTCCCCGAGATTGCGGCACGCTGCGACGGCGGCCGGGTGAACTATGTGGTGGAGGATTTCCCGCTGCGGCTGGTGATGCTGGATTCCACCGTCTACGGCTGCCCGCATGGCCAGCTGGGGGAAGAGGGCCTCGCCTTCCTCGACCGCGCATTGGGCGCGACGCCCGGGCGGCCGGCCTTCGTCTGCGCCCATCATCCGCCGTTCCTCACCGGCATCCGGCACATGGATGTGCAGAACCTGTCCGATGCGGCGGGGCTGGAAGAGGTGTTCGGGCACTGGCCCCAGGTGCTGGGCTTCACCTGCGGCCATGTCCACCGGGCGGTGACCACCACCTTCGCCGGCATCGCCGCCACCATCGGCCCGGCCCCCGCCCACGCGGTGAGCCTCGCCCTCGATCCGCAGGCGCCGCCCACCTTCCACATGGAGCCGCCGAGCCTGTCCCTGCACCTGTTCACCGACGGCCGCGTGGTGACCCATCGCAGCTTCATCGGCGCCTATGACGGCCCGCATCCGTTCTTCGGCCCGGACGGCAAGGCCATCGGCACGCCGGAGCGCGCCTGAAATCGGTTCGACTATCGTGAAGGCGGCGCATCATGAGCGCACTTCGCAAGCGGGAAACGGCGCGATCCGCTTGGCTGAAGGCCATACCTGACGTACCGATGATGGTCGATGGCCCACTCTCAGCCCGGCAGCCCTTTGCAGAGGCTCTTCGCAGCGCTCGTGATCGCTCTGCTCGCATCGGTGTCGGGCGGGGATGCGCGCGCCGAGCCGCCTGCCCGGCCGCCGGCAAACACGGTGCCGGTCAATTCTTTCGATGACCTGTCCCGCGCTCTGTTCGCCTGCTGGGTTCCGCCGCCGGGAACGATGGGCTTCCAGATCACGCTGCGCTTCGGCCTCACAGGCAAGGGCGAGCTGCGCGGCAAGCCGCTGGCCACCTATTCGGTTCTGCCCGGCCCGCCGGACCTTCAACGGGACTTCGTGGCCGCCGCCATTCTCTCCCTGAGCAACTGCACGCCGGTGCTGATGACCGAGGCATTCGCCCGCGTCGCAGCGGCCCGGGTCCTGACCATCCGCTTCATTGCGACCGGACCGGAAACCTGAGCGCCTGCTCTTGGCCCAGCTGAAAGACCCTGGCGGCTCGCTGGAGCGCGCGACTCATGCGCGTGGCGCCACCGCCTGGTGCACGGCCTTCGCCGGAGTCCTGGCCATCCATGACCATTCACGGCCCGATGCTGACGCGACCGAGCGAGAGCATTTTCGAGCGATGTCGCCACCGGTGGGATGCAAAAACGATCGACGATGGCAAAGGCAGTCTTAATGCCGGGGACCAAGTGCCTCCGGATCATCTCTTCTTCGCGCGACCACGCGGATCTTTGGCGGACGGTTCCTCAAGAGACCCGGTCACACCACCCGTCGTGGCATGCCGATACCCGCGGCAGGTCGGCGCGTGTCGCGCAAAGCCGCCGCGGGTGCCGTCGTCGTTATCAGAAGCGATAGTTGATGCCGGCCTTCACCAGATTGACGGTCGTGTCGGCCGTCGAGGTATAAGCCGGCATATAGGTATTGGGGACGAAGTTGAAGGTCACGTCGTTGCTGCCGAGGTCGATGTAATTGTATTCGACCTTCGCGGACCAGTTGTTGAAGAAGGCCCATTCGACGCCCGCGCCCACGGTCCAGCCCCAACGGGTGTTGCTGTTGGAGGCGCTGTAGCTGAACTCCGGATATTCGTAGTCGGTGCTACCGGCGGTGTGCTTGACGTTGGCCCAAGCCGCGCCGCCCTTGGCGTAGAGCAGAACACGATCGAAGGCGACGCCGAGGCGGGCGGTGATGGTGCCGAGCGCGTCGATCTTGGACGAGCAGGGGTTGTTGCTCACGATGCAGTTCGTGGCGAGCTCGCCGGCGCGCAGGACGGAGCCCGAGCCGGAGATGTCGGCCCAGTTGGCATCGGCCTCGACGCCGAGCACGATGTTGTTGATCTGGTAGTTATAGCCGATCACGCCGCCGACGAGGCCGCCGTCGAGCGTGTAGCTCGCGTCGTTCGCGTAGGTGTTGTAAAGGTCGTGGGTGTTGCTGAAGCTGTTGTCGGCCCAGGCGTAGCCGCCCTGCGCGCCGATGTAGAAGCCGGTCCAGCTGAAGGCCGGCGCGACAGGCGCGGCCTTCACTGGCATCTTGGTGGCAAGGTCCGCCGCCTGGGCGGCGCCGACGGCGACCATCGCCGCGAGAATGGTGGTAGCGAGCAGCGACTTGCGCATGTGATCCCCCGAGCCCGGATAAAACAGGATGAGGGGGTCTTAGCGCAGTTCAGCCCCCCTGACTGTCTCCCAGCGGCAACAGGTGACCCTGCCCGGACTGTCATACCACAGACAAAAAAGTCTGGTATATTAGGACTACAATGGGACTTCTGTTCGGCCCATTCCTGAAATAAAGCCATCATTGGCGATTTTGTTTAGAAAATCGGAAGTCGTCTAATCTTTTTCTTTCGATTTCATCTCGGCATGCATCGTCTCGCCGCGTGATACTTCCGTCGCCACCATCATTCGGATGCGAAGAGCGACGCTTCGCTATCCGGAGAACGGGCGGAAGGCCTTCACCACCTCGTCATAGACCCTGCGCTTGAACGGCACGACGAGGTCCGCCACCTTGTCGAGGCTCTCCCAGCGCCAGTCCATGAATTCGGGCTTGTGGTGCCCGCCGCCCGGGCGGGTGATGTTGATCTCGGCATCGAGGCCCGTGAAGCGCAGGGCGAACCATTTCTGTGTCTGGCCGCGATACTTGCCCTTCCAGGCCTCGCCGGCGATGCGACCCGGCAGATCGTAGGACAACCACTCTCCCACCTCGGCGAGCTTCGTCACCGAGCGCATGGAAGTCTCCTCGTAGAGCTCGCGCAAGGCGGCGGCGAACGGCTCCTCACCCTTGTCGATGCCGCCCTGGGGCAGCTGCCATGAATGGGTGGCGTCCACGTGCTCCGGCCCGCCGATGCGCCGGCCGAGGAAGACCTTGCCGGCCGCATTGAACACACACAGGCCCACGCAGGGGCGGTACGGCAGGTCGTCCTGTTTCTTGTCGTGACGATTGGACATGGTCGTGATCCGAAGGAGAGTTGCTAACTCCTGATTGGCCCGCGCGGCGTCGCCGCGCAAGGCCCCATGCCTTCAGGCACCCCGCGATGACGCGGCGGTCCGTCCACGCGCCGCGCGATGGCGCGGGGCCCTCAGTGGGCCGCGCTATGGCGCGGCAGGGCGGTAGACCCCCAGGCGCGCAGCGAGGCCCAGATGCGCCGGTCGAGCTGGAAGCGGTCCACGGGCACGGAGGCGCCCAGCGCCTTCACCCGGGTGAGGCCGACGCCCGACCATTGGAAGCCGCACTTCTCCAGCACCCGGCGCGAGGCCGGATTGACCACGCGGGCCGAGCCGATGAGGAGCTGGAGATCGGTCTCGGAAAACGCATAGTCGATCACGGCGCGCACCGCCTCGGTGGCGATCCCGCGGCACCAGAAGGGCTCGCCGATCCAGTAGCCGATCTCCGGGGCGGGTTCGGGCGGGCGGCGGCCGAAGCTCACCATGCCGGCGAAGGTCAGGGCGCCCTCGCCTTTCAGGAACAAGGCGAAGGTGGCCGCGTCCGGAACGGCGGCCAGCGTCTCGACGAAGGCATGGGCGTCGGAGCGCTTGTAGGGGAAGGGCAGGTTCGCGGTCATTTCCGCGATCTTGCGATTGTTGGCGAGCTCCGCGACGGCGGCAACGTCCTCGAGGCGCGGCGCGCGGAGCACGAGCCGGTCGGTTTCGAGGACGGGGATACAGTTCTCCGCGAGCGGCGCTCCGGACGGCGTCTCACACAGGGTCATGGCAAGCTCCTCAAGGCCAGACAAACGAAAACCGGGGAGAGGTGTCCCGTCTCCCCGGTTCGTGTCTGAGCTTTGAGGTTCGGCCTGCTCAGGCGCCCACCGGGTCGACGTGACCGGCGGGAACCTGCATTCTCAGGTCTCGCCGTTTATTCAGCCGCCTCAGCGGCAAGGGGAAGCACCGATACGTAGGTGCGGTCGTTGGCTTTGGTCTGGAAGGTGACTTTGCCTTCCACCAGGGCGAAGAGGGTATGGTCCTTGCCCATGCCCACGTTCGTGCCGGGATGCCACTTGGTGCCGCGCTGGCGCACGATGATGTTGCCCGGAATCACGTCCTGACCGCCGAAGCGCTTCACGCCAAGACGGCGACCGTCGGAATCACGACCGTTGCGAGACGAGCCGCCTGCCTTTTTATGAGCCATTGTTGCTCTCCTCGTTCGCTATCAGGCGTCGGCAGCGGCTTCGGGAGCCGGCGCGCGCTTGGACTTGGGTTCAGCCTTGACGGTCTCGCCGAGGCCCGAGATCTCGGTGATGCGCACGACGGTGAGGTCGGCGCGGAAGCCCCGCTTGCGGCGCGAATTCTGCCGGCGGCGCTTCTTGAAGGCAATCACCTTGTCGCCGCGGGTCTGCTCGACCACTTCGCCGGTGACGGTGGCGCCATCCACGTGGGGCGCGCCGATGGCGACGGTGGCGCCGCCCAGCATCAACACCGGGAAGGTGAAGACCGAGCCGACCTCGGCATCGAGGTGGTCGATCGTAATTTCGTCGGCGGCGGCAACGCGATACTGCTTGCCGTTTGCCTTGATGACCGCGAACATCTTGTCTCGCTTTCGTGTTCCGCCGAGCCTCGAAGGGCTGGCTTCTTCCGGTCGGGAATGGGAATGCGGGCACAAGGGCCCACGCGAAGTGGGTCCGATACACTACCGGCGCCTTAAAAGTCAACGTCGCGGTCGCATCTGCGCCCCCAGTTGCGCAGGAATGGCGCGGCCTCGGGGCGGGCGTTCAGCGGGTCTGCAGCACCAGATCGATGAGACGCGGCAGGAATTGGGCGAAATCGGCCTGGGCATCGGCCAGGTCATCGGCATCGCTCACCACGCTGAACGAGGCGTCCGGACCAATGAGCAGGGCGTCGATGGCGGCGGTCTGCACACCGTCGGTCCATGTCACGTCCCGGCGCAGGGTCAGCACCCGCACCCCTTCCACCGCGCGTTCGGCGAACCCGCTCGCCTTCGCCTCGCTGACGCGGCCCTGGGAACTGGCAGGCGCCTCTCGGGAGAGACGCTGGTGGTGGGCCTCGAACTGCGCCATCTCAAGCACGGGCCGATGGGGCTGCCGCCTGTAGCTCACGCGCGCATTGGCGGGGCAGCCCCGACTGACGCATTCATAGGCGACAATGCCGTTGGAATATGCGGTGCGCTGCCAGCCCTCGAATGCGAGAACGTAGGCCTGCTGCGCCATCGCCGGAGCCGCAGATGCAAGGACCACCGGAGCCAGGGGAAGGGCGACCAGCACGGCGGCCGCTGGGGAGAGGGAGAAGATACGCTGGAGACACATGGAATCGTCCTGCCGAAGACCGTTCGATGGGCCGAGGCCCCGGTTTCTCCCGCTGGTCTGGAGTACCTCCGGCAGCTTAGCTTCACCTCCAGGCTTCCACCCCTTGCTGCGTCAAAATCCGCGCTGCAAAAATCATCAAATTGTCACTTGCATGGGCGGGTCGAATCCACTAAATCCGCTTTGCCCAAATTCGCACGTGCCTGTGGTCGCGTGTCGGTCGGTAGGATCTCCGGACAAGAGGCCGGAAAGCTGCCAGGACGACCGATAGCCGGAGGGAACCGGCCCACCCCGCTCCTCATGCGGGGGACGTGACTTGAAGCAACGACGTAAGGGCTTTTTTGGTCTCGGTCACCCCTCCAAAGGGCGACGTTACTGAAGAGGCACTACATCTTGCCGGCCGTGCGGAGCGGGAATCCCTCTCCAATCGTGCGCAGTTGTCTCGCCCTCGCCTGGCTCATTGCCTGGTGGGCGGTTCATCTGCCGTTCGGTCCGATGATGCGGCCGGGATAGAGCCCCGGCGAAGCGGGTACGGCCCGCAGCCGCCCGGCGTGTCCACAGCGCCGGGCGGCTGCTTGCGCGTGCCCCGGCCGAGCCCAGCGCGGGTTCGTCCGTCCCTGTCGTCGCGCGGAATTCTCCGTGCTTCACGAGGCTTCAGGTCACGGGGAGGACACCATGACCGATCGCATCCGCGAATTCCTGCGTACCCGACGAGAGGATGGCCCCTGCGTGGTGGTGGACCTCGACGTGGTCCGTACCAATTACCAGGCCTTCGCCCGCGCCCTGCCGGACACCCGCGTCTATTACGCGGTGAAGGCCAACCCCGACGCCGCGATCCTGCAGGCGCTGGAAGAGCTGGGCTCGTCGTTCGATTGCGCCTCCGTGGGCGAAATCGAGATGGTGCTCGCCACCGGCGCCGGCGCCGAGCGCATCTCGTTTGGCAACACCATCAAGAAGGAGCGCGACATCGAGCGCGCCTTCCGCCTTGGCGTGCGCCTGTTCGCGGTGGACTCTTACGAGGAGGCGGAGAAGATCGCCCGCGTGGCGCCCCACGCCAGGGTGTTCTGCCGCATCCTGTGCGACGGCGCCGGCGCCGAATGGCCCCTGTCGCGCAAGTTCGGCTGCGAGCCGGAGATGGCCGCGGACGTGCTGGAGCACGCCCATCGCCTGGGTCTTGCCGCCTATGGCGTGTCCTTCCATGTGGGCTCGCAGCAGAAGAACGTGCACGCTTGGGACGGCGCGCTCGCCTCGGCGGCGCAGATCTTCCGGGCCTGCGCGGAGCGGGGCATCTCGCTCTCCATGGTCAACCTGGGCGGCGGGTTTCCCACCCGCTACCTGCAGGAAGTGCCGGGCGCGCAGTCCTATGGCGAGGCGATCTTCTCCTCCCTGCGCAAGCACTTCGGCAACCAGGTCCCGGAAACCATCATGGAGCCGGGCCGCGGCATGGTGGGCAACGCCGGCCTCATCGAGGCCGAGGTGGTGCTGATCTCGAAGAAGTCCGAGGCCGACGCCATGCGCTGGGTGTACCTGGACATCGGCAAGTTCGGCGGTCTCGCCGAGACCATGGACGAGGCGATCCGCTACCCGCTGCGCACCCCGCGCGACGGCGACGACACCGCCCCCTGCGTGCTCGCCGGCCCGACCTGCGATTCGGCCGACGTGATGTATGAGAAGACCCCGGTCGAGCTGCCGCTGTCGCTCTCCATCGGCGACAAGGTGATCATCGAGGCCTGCGGCGCCTACACCACCACCTATTCGGCGGTGGCGTTCAATGGCTTCCCGCCGCTGAAGTCCTACGTGATCTGAGCACCTGATTAAGGCCGCGTCTCAGGCCCTGCGATCGAAAGGGGACAGCGCGTCGAGGAACCGGACCCGAGAGGTCCGGTCTTTGGCGCCTCCTGCCCCCGCACGATCCCCACCGCGCGCCGGACCTGTTGGTCCGCCTCGGTGGCAATGAGGAGGGGGTTTCCCCTCGTCTTCCGCACCGTCCCGAAAGGCCATGGCCGATCGCGCCTCCCGCGCGGCGGGACGGATGTCTTCGCCTCTCACGTTGGCACAGGAGCTGCTGATGACTGAGATCGTGCTGGAAAACGTGGAAGATGTGGCCCCGCGCGAGGCCCTGCTGGACCTGTGCCTGGGCGCCGAGCGCTTTTCCAAGTCGTCCGAGCGCCTGCGGGAAGGCCGCCTGCCGGCCCAGGGCCTCGCCTTCGCCGCTCGTGGTCCGGACGGTCGTCTCGTCGGTACGGTGCGGTTGTGGAACGTCGCCGCCGGTCCCGGCAAGTCGGCGCTGCTGCTCGGCCCCCTGGCGGTGCACCCCTGGTTCCAGGCCCATGGCCTCGGCGCCAGCCTCATGCGCGCGGCGCTGGATGCCGCGCGCGCGAAGGGACATGGCGCGGTGATCCTGGTGGGCGATGCAGCCTATTACGAGCGCTTCGGCTTCTCGGCGCAGAAGACCGGCGCGCTCTGGATGCCCGGCCCCTATGCGCGCCACCGCCTGCTGGCGGTGGAGCTGGAAACGGGCGCCCTCGATGGCGCCCACGGCCTCATCAGCCCCACCGGCGCGCGCGCGACCCAGCCGTCGCTGGCCGAGCTTCTCGCCGTGGAGATGCGCAAGTCGGCATAGGACGAAGGCCCTGCCTTCGGTCCCGCCTGCACCGTAGCCAGATGCAGAAAAGCCCCGGCCAAGGCCGGGGCTTTTTCATTTTGGACACCAGTGCGCGTCCGGGCGGCGACTGCCGCCCATCCCCTCAGCGCACGATGACGTTCTTGAACTGCCAGGGGTCCTCAAGGTCCAGGTCCTCGGGGAACAGTTTCTGGCGGCCGGTGAGGGGCGTCCAGTCCGTGTAGGTGCCGATCACCGGACCAAGATAGGGCAGTTGCACCTCAAGGCAGCGGCGGAAGTCCATCTCGTCGGCTTCCACGATGCCCGCGTTGGGGTTCTCCAGCGCCCACACCATGCCGGCGAGCACGGCAGAGGTCACCTGCAGGCCGGTGGCGTTCTGGTAGGGCGCAAGCTCGCGCGTCTGCTCGATGGAGAGCTGGGAGCCGAACCAGTAAGCGTTCTTGGCGTGGCCGTAGAGGAGCACGCCCAGTTCGTCGATGCCGTCCACGATCTCATGCTCGTCGAGGATCTTCCACTTCTCCTGGAAGTGGCCGCCATTGCCGAACATCTCGTGCAGCGACAGCACCGCGTCGTTCGCCGGGTGGTAGGCATAGTGACAGGTGGGCCGGTAGAGCACGGTGTCGCCGTCGCGCACCGTCAGGTAGTCGGCGATGGAGATGCTCTCGTTGTGGGTGACGAGGAAGCCGTACTGGGCCTTCGGCGTCGGGGTCCAGGAGCGCACGCGGGTGGCGGCACCGGGCGAGAGCAGGTAAATGGCTGCGCCGCAGCCGGCCTCGTGGGTGCGCCCGTCCGGCGGCAGGGACTTCTCATGGGTGCCCCAGCCGAGCTCCGCAGGCTGGAGGCCTTCGGAGACAAAGCCTTCCACCGACCAGGTGTTCCAGAACTCGCCCATCACCTTGGGCTCACGGGCGCGCTGGGTGTCGCGCTCGGCGATATGGATGCCCTTCACCCCGAGCGCGCGGGCGAGCTGCGCCCATTCCTCGCGGTTCGCCGGCTCGGGCCGGTCGAGGCCGGTGTCGGCGGCGATGTTGAGCAGCGCCTGCTTCACGAACCAGGACACCATGCCCGGGTTGGCGCCGCAGGTGGACACCGCCGTGGTGCCGCCGGGATTGCGCCGGCGCGCGGCCAGCAGGCTCTCGCGCAGGGCGTAGTTGGTGCGCGCGGCGTTATCCATGGTCTCGTCGAAATAGAAGCCCTTCCAGGGCTCGATGACGGTGTCCACGTAAAGCGCGCCGATCTCGCGGGTGAGTTCCATCACCGCCACGGACGACACGTCCACCGAGAGATTCACGCAGAAGCCCTGGCCGCCGCCGTTGGTGAGGAGCGGGGTGAGCAGTTCGCGGTAATTCTCGGCGGTGACTTCGGACTGGATGAAGCGGATGCCCCGGGCGTCGAGCAGCGTCTTGTGGTCCGCTACCGGGTCGATGACCACCATGCGGGAGAGATCGAAATCGAAGTGGCGCTCGATCAGCGGCAGGGTGCCGCGGCCGATGGAACCGAACCCGATCATCACGATGGGGCCGTCGATCTTCGCGTGGACCGGCCAGTCGCTCATGGCGCTACACTCCTCGTCGGGGGGCGGCGCCTCCCGTCACGGGAACCGGGCGCCGCTCGATCACAGATTCCCGGGACGCACGACGGCCGGGCGGAAACCGCTTCGTCGGCGCAGCGTCGGGGGCAAGGACCCGCGACGGATGCGCGGGCGGCGGCACCATGGGAAAAGCGCGCCCGCGCGTCAACCGAAGAGGCGCGCGGAAGCCGGCAAACCAAATGAGGACGCTCGCTCCCGGCCGCTCTGGCGCCGCATCGGCTCAGGCGGATTTGGCCTGCGCGGGATGGGCCCGCGCCGGGCGGGCGGGCATATGGTCCACCTTCAGCAGGCCGGGGAAGAGGCGCATCCACAGCAGGGCCACAAGGATGGTGCCGACGCCACCCGCCACCCCCGCACCCACCGCGCCGAGCAGCGCGGCGGCCATGCCCGATTCGAACTCGCCGAGCTGGTTGGAGGTGCCGATGAACAGCGAGTTCACCGCGCTCACCCGTCCGCGCATGGCATCGGGGGTGGAGAGCTGCACCAGCGAGGAGCGGATGACCACGCTCACATTGTCCGCAGCCCCCAGCACGAACAGGGCACCCAACGACAGAAGGAAGCTGCTGGAAAGGGAGAACACCACGGTGGCGAGGCCGAACACCGCCACGGCGGCGAACATCTTGTGCCCCACCTTGTGCGACAGCGGCACGCGGGCGAGCACCACCGACATGAGCACGGCGCCCACCGCCGGGGCCGCGCGCAGGGCGCCGAGGCCTTGTGCGCCCACGTGCAGGATATCGCTGGCAAAGATGGGCAACAGCGCCGTGACACCGCCCAGCAGCACCGCGAACAGGTCGAGGGAGATGGAGCCGAGCACCACCTTGTGCCCGCGGATGAAGGCAAGGCCCTCGAGCAGGGTCGCGAGGGTCATTCCGCCGCGCTGCACCGGGGCGTGCACATGGCGCACCGCCATCATGGCAAGGGCCGCGGCAGCATAGCACAGGGCGGCGCCCGCCAGCGGCACGGTGGGACCGAGGGCATAGGCGAAGCCGCCCACGGCCGGGCCGGCGATGGTGGCCATCTGCATGGCGGAAGAGGACACGGCCAGCGCCCGGGGCAACACCTCGCCGGGCACGAGGCGGGGCAATAGCGCCGCCATGGTGGGATGCTCGAAGGCGCGGCAGGCGCCGAGCATCACCACCGCGCCGTAAATGGCGGCAAGGCCGACCACCCCCTCGCCAAGCCCCAGGGCCAGCAGGGCGAGAGTCACGGCGGCGACGGACTGGCCGATGAAGACGATGCGGCGCCGGTCGAACACGTCGGCGGCATGGCCGGCAATCAGGCTCAGGAACAGCAGGGGCAGGAACTGGGCAAGGCCCACCAGTCCCAGCGCCACCGCGCTGCCGGTGAGGGCATAGACCAGCCAGCCCACTGCCACGCCCAGCATCTGGAAGGCGAGGGCGGAAGCGACGCGGCTGATCCAGAACAGCAGAAAGGCCGGGTGATCCCGCAGCCGTTCGGAAGGGGATGGGGTCGGGGCAGAAGCTTGGGACACGGGGCAGATCTCCGAGCCAAGGCGGCCGGCTCTGGTCCGGCCTGCCCTGGCCCGTCAGGCGATGTCGGTGGAACGCGGCCGGGGCAGGCGCCCCGGACCGTTAGAGGATCAGTCGCTGGACAGGATGTGGTTGCGCACGATCGGGTAGACCTGCCCGGCCCATTTGCGGCCGGAGAAGACGCCATAATGGCCGACGCCGGCCTGCATGTGATGGCGCTTCTTGTGGGGCCGCAGGCCCGAGCAGATGTCCTGCGCCGCCATGGTCTGGCCGATGGAGCAGATGTCGTCCCGCTCGCCTTCTACCGTCAAAAGGGCCGTCTTGCGGATGGCCTTGAAGTCGATGGGCTGGCCACGATAGGTGAGCTCGCCCTTGGGCAGCCGGTATTCCTGGAACACGTACCGCACCGTTTCCAGGTAGAACTCGGCGTCGAGGTCCAGCACCGCGAAATATTCGTCGTAGAAGGACTTGGTGGCCTCAGCCTTCTCGTGATCACCCTCGGCGAGGGCGTTATAAAGGTCGAGGTGGGCCTTGACGTGCCGGCTCACGTTCATGCTGACGAACGCAGTGAGCTGCACGAAGCCCGGATAGACCTTGCGGCCCGAGCCGGGAAACCCCTTCGGCACCGTGGCGATCAGGTTCTTCTCGAACCAGGAAATGGGCTTGGAGGTGGCGAGCTCGTTCACCTTGGTGGGGTTGACCCGGCAGTCGATGGGGCCAGCCATGAGCGTCATGGAGGCCGGCGCGGCCGGATTCTTGTCCTGCGCCATCACCGCCGCCGCCACCAGCGCCTGGACGCACGGCTGGCACACGGCCACGAGGTGAGAGCCCGGCCCCATGATCTCCAGGAACTTGATGACGTGCTCGACATAGTCGTCGAAGGCGAACCGGCCGGCCGACAACGGCACGTCACGGGCATTGTGCCAGTCCGTGATGTACACATCGTGGTCCGGCAGCATCGTCTTCACTGTGTTGACGAGCAGCGTGGCGAAATGGCCGGAGAGGGGCGCCACCACCAGCACGCGGGGCTGGGCGATGTCCACGTCCTTCTTGAAGCGCAGCAGGGTGCCGAAGGGCAGCACCGCCGCCTTCTCCTCGGTGACCTGGACCTCGCGGTTGCCCACCTCCACCGTGCGGAGGCCGAAGTCGGGGCGCCCGTGGCTAAGCCCGGTGCGCTCCACAAGTTCGTAGGCAGCGGCGAGATGGCGCAGGCCTGCATGGCCGTAACCATTGATCAGAGGACCCGTGAGGGTCTGGCGCGCGAGCCCCGCCAGGAAGCGGATGGGCCCCATCAAGTCGGACTGGGTTTGATACGCCTGATACATCATGGCTGCCCGTGCCGCTGCGACCGGCGGCTGTGCCCCGGAGAGACTGACCTGAATATCATTTGCAGCATGACGCTGAAAGGTCCTTCTATTCCCCGTCTGCCGACGCCCCCATGGACGGCGGAACCATTCTGTTTAAGTTATTGCCGCAGGGCCTGCTTTCCGCTTTGCAGCAAGCCTGAACGGATGTACCTGTTACACGAATATTGAAGCGGCGCGTGGTGCAATGCAACACGCTTCCACGCGAGGAGCGCCTGAACCGGAGCCATTCGTGTCGAAATCGGCCTGATCAGTCGATCCGCCTGCGAATGGATGCTGGACTTCAGACCCCGATCGGCCCTTGCGCCGGACCGGTTCGTGCCCTCGCGGTGTCACTTTCGTGCTGTTACCGTGCGCCTTCGGCGTTGCGGGCCACGGTGACACTCAGGTCACGGGATCGAGCATCAAGTTCGGGCATCCAGGTCGAATATCCGAAGGCGCAGGACAGGCAGACGAGCATCCAGCATGGCGACACTCACCATCTCCAGCAAGAATTACTCCTCCTGGTCCCTGCGCGGGTGGCTTCTGTGCAAGATGGCCGGCCTGTCCTTCGAGGAGGAGCGCGTACCCCTCGACGACCCGGACATGAAGGCGGAGCTGCTGCTGCTGTCCCCCTCCTTCCTCGTGCCGCGCCTGGTGCACGAAGACGTGACCGTGTGGGACACCCTCGCCATCGCCGCCTTCCTCAACGAGGTCTTCCCGCAGGCCGGGCTCCTGCCGGCCGATCGCGCGGTGCGGGCGCACTGCCTCTCCATCTCGGGGGAGATGCATTCGGGCTTCGCCAACATGCGCTCGGCCCTGCCCATGAACATCAAGGCCCATTATCCGGGCTTCAAGGTGTGGGCCGGGGCGCAGGCGGATATCGAGCGCATCGTCGCCATCTGGCGCGGCTGCCTCACCGCCCACGGCGGCCCCTTCCTCATGGGTGCGGCGCCGACGCTGGCGGACGCCATGTACGCCCCGGTCTGCTCGCGCTTCACCACCTATGACGTGAAGCTGGATGCCGAGTGCGACGCCTACCGCGCCCGCATCATGGCCCTGCCCCTGATGCAGGAATGGATCAGCGGCGCGCAGAACGAGCCCGAGGAACTGGAAGAACTCGGCGCCGAATTCTGATCGCCGCGATGCTGGCATCCGCCGCCGGTCTGCCCATTGGCGTACTCGCGGCGGGCTTCGCAGTGCTGGTTCTGGCCGGCATGGTGAAGGGGCTCATCGGCATGGGCCTGCCCACGGTGGGCATCGGGCTGCTGAGCCTGTTCCTCACCCCCGCCGAGGCGGCGGCCGTGCTGATCCTGCCGGCCACCGTCACCAATCTCTGGCAATATTTCACCGGGCCGAACGTGGCCGGCACGGCCCGGCGCTTCGGCGCCATGATGGTCACGGTGGTGCTGGGCACCCTCGCGGGCGGGCTGCTGCTCGGAGGCCTCGCCTCCCCGGCCGCCGTGCCGGCGCTGGGGGCGACCCTGCTGCTCTACGGTGCCCTCGGCCTCAGCGCCATTCCGCTGCGCCTGCCCGTGGGCACCGAACGCTGGCTGTCGCCCCTCATGGGTGTGCTGACCGGTCTCGTAACCGGCACCACCGGGGTCTCGGTGATGCCGTCGGCACCCTATCTCCAGGCGCTGGGCCTCAACCGGGACGACCTGGTGCAGGCCCTCGGCCTCACCTTTACCGTCTCCACATTCGCGCTTGCCGCGGTGCTCGCAAGTCCCGGAGAGGGCGGCGCGGTGCTGACCGACCCCAAGGTGGCGCTGGCCTCGGTGGCGGCGCTTGCGCCCGCCTTCCTCGGCATGGAACTGGGCCGGCGGATCCGCCTCGCGGTCTCGCCGCTGGTGTTCCGCCGGGTCTTCTTCGCCGGCCTCGCCTTGCTCGGCGCCTACATGCTGGCGCGCGGGTTCCGCTGAACCACCCCCCCCCTCACTCGGAGAGGCGGTGGATGTCGTGCACCACGATGCCGATGGTGTCGTCCGGCTTCTTCAGCCAGTCGCCCCGGCGCAGGGTCTTCACCGTGTCCTCGTAGCCGGTCTGCCAGTGGTCGCGCATGGAGGTGGTGGAGAATTCATAGTCCTTGAATTCCCGCTCGTAGGTCTTTTCCTGATAGATCAGGTGGCAGATGTTGACCGGGCCGGAGGCGCTGTAATCCTCGATCAGGGCGAGGTCGTCTTCCGTGCGCAGTTGCTCGGGAATGCGCTGGAGCGCGTCATAGAGCTTCTGGCGCAGATCCTGGACCCGGCGGAACACATCGGTGGTGTAGCGGGTGCGGCTGGAATAGCCGATGTCCTTCTGCCGCTCGCTGACATCGAACATGTCGCGCGGCAGTGGCCCGCGAGCGCTGAACAGGTCCACCTGGAACACCAGCGCGCTGGGATGGTCCGGCTGGTCCAGCAGGAACTGGAGCGGCGTGTTGGAGACGACGCCGCCGTCCCAATAATACTCGCCGTCGATCTTCACCGCCGGGAAGCCGGGAGGCAGCGCGCCCGAGGCCATCACATGCTCCGGCGCGATGGTGTGTATCTTGTTGTCGAAATAGAGGAAGTTTCCGGTACGCACGTTCACCGCACCGACCGAGAACCGCTTCTCGCCGGAATTGATGCGGTCGAAGTCCACCAGCTTCAGCAGCGTCTCGCGCAAGGGCGCGGTGTCGTAGAAGGAGGTGGCGCCGGTCGCCCCCGCAGGCACCAGCCACGGATTGGGGAAACGCGGCTGGAAGAAGCCGGGCTGGCCCTGCAGGATGGTCCGGGCGGCGCTGAACTGGTTGCGCCACTGGCGGAAGATGTCCCCCTCCAGATTGAAGGGGATGATCCGCTGCGAGGTGATGGTCTCCCAGAACTCCCGCAGCTTGGCCACCCGGTCCGCCGGCGCGTTTCCGGCGATGATGGCCGAATTGATGGCCCCGATGGACACGCCCGAGATCCAGTTGGGGTCGCAGCCCACCTCGTGCAGCGCCTCGTACACCCCGGCCTGGTAGGCGCCAAGCGCCCCGCCGCCCTGGAACACCAGGGCGACGCGCTTGTACTCGCTGATGGTGTCACACAGATCGGGGGGCAGGTGATTGGCGTGTGCGGTCATGAATTCTGCCTCTCGCATTCCGGCGGAGCGTTCCGTGGTGTCGAACAGCGGCGCGCCGCGCCACCCGTTCCGCCGGATCATGTTCCGGTCAGATCAGCCTGACCGGCCCTCGTCGCATGGTTCACCGCGTCTTCGCGAGCCGGCCTCCGCCCGCGCGGACGCCCGGAAGCGTCAGCCCTCGCCGTCCTTGAGATAGTCGTAGATCACCTCGCCCATGCCGAGGGTCAGGTCCGCCTTGATGTGCAGGGCGGAGATCACCTCCAGCACCGGCAGCTGCGAGACGTTGCACAGGGCGTGGGGGAACAGGCCGAGCGCGCCCGGGCCGGTCCAGGCTTCCTTCAGGTTCACGTCTTCCAGATAGTAGCGCACCAGCTCGCAGATGCGCGGCTTGGCGTCCACGTCGGGGATGATCTTGAGCAGGAAGCTCGGAGTCAGGAGCGAGGCGAGCACCTTCTCCTTGTCCACGGCCACATGCTTGTAGCCCATGGTCGCGGAGGCGCACAGCACGCTGCCGTAGTGCAGCGACCCCACCAGCGTGTCCTTCTCCACCACCAGCTTGGGATTGGCGAACTTCTTGGGAAAGCCCCACAGCTCGCGGCCGCCGGCGATGGGGGATTCGTCGTCGAGGTACATGGAGTGGACATAGCCGCCCTCCACGCCCTCGAACTTCACCGGGATGACCTGTCCGGTCTCGGTATAGTCGCCGAAGCCGGTGGAATCCGGCATGCGGATGAATTCGTACTTCACGATCGGCTCGACGATCTCGAGCGGCTCCGGCACCACCTTTTCGAGCGCGGCGCGATCGGTGCGGTAGGTGATGATCATGAATTCACGATCGATGAACCGGTAGGGGCCCGGCGGGTAGGAGGGGTTCACGAGAGGCATCGAATAGGCGGTGCGGCGAACGTCGGCGATCTTCATCGGCGTTTCTCTCGTGCTCCGTGGCCCGCTTCGCAGTCGCGAACGGATGGTGGCACGTTAGTGCGCACGCGGGCGCGTGAAAAGCGGTTCCATCAGCAGTTGCGCGCAAATCTCCCAACGACTTGCGGCAGGATGGGCGACCAGCCCCGCGCCCGCTTACCGCTCCGCGGTGACAGAGCTACGACGAGATCCGGGCGCGCCGCGCTGGAAGGGGTCAAGCTGCAAGCACGACCACCCTGCGGCCTCAAAAGAGCTCCCGCTCCGGCCCTGCGGATTCAGAAAGCCAGCAGGCCGCCCTTGCCGCCCTGCGTGCCGAAGGCCACCGCCCCGCCGGAGGGATGCCAGGCCATGGCGCTCACCGCATCGGAATCCGGGGCGCGCAGCAGGATCTCGGCGGCGTCGGTGATGCGCACCATCATCACCATGCCGTCCTCGTAGCCGATGCCGACCACCGGATCCTTGGGATGGGGCGCCACTACGGTGACGCGGGTGGTGGGGGACGGGGCGAGCATGGACGGCTCCTTGCCCATGGGGCCGTCCTTGGCCTGGAACGGCCACAGGATGGCCTCTCCCGAGCCGGAGGTGGCGAGCCACTTGCCGTCCGCCGTGAAGGCGAACGACTTCACCCGCGAGGGATAGCCGGTCATGCGCATGTGCGCGCCGTCCACCACCCGCCAGCCGTGGAGCGCCGGCTCCTGCATGGTGGTGACCAGGAAGCGGCCATCCGGCGAGAAGACAACGCCGAGGTGGGAACCCTTCCAACCGAACAGCTCCGGCTTAGCGGCGGCATTGGGGAACCACAGGGTGACGCCGCCATAATGGGCCACAGCGAGGCGCAGGCCCTTGGGGGCGAAGGCGAGGCCGCCCACGGTGGAGGGCACCTCGAGGCTTTTCGGCTCGCCCTTCGCCGGCAGCACATGGGCGGTCTTGCCGGCGGACCAGGCGACGACGCCGTCCGGCCCCAGCGCCACCCGGTCGATCCAGCGGCCCTTCTGGCCGGCGAGGACGCGGGTGGAGCCGTCCGAACGGGTCTCCATCACCTGCCCGTCGTCACCGCCGGTGACGAGGCGCTTGCCGTCGGAGGCGGCGTCGAGCACAGCGCCGTCGTGGATCTTGACCGCCTTGGGTTCGGCTCCCACCAGATGCACCACGCCCTCCGTGCCAACGAAGGCCACCGCCGCATCGAGAAAGGCGAGGGCGAAGATCCCGGTATCGAAGGCGAGGGGCTGGACCTTGCTGGTGAGGCTGGACGGGGCGGTGGACATGAAGGCGGCGTTCCCGGTTACGGCATCGACGCGCCTCATAAGGCACCGAACGTGCCCGACCGCAAGGCTGGATGCAGGCGCCGGAGAGGCCGGCCGCGTTTGCCCTACGGCTCTTTGCCGCGCCGGTTCCATGACCTATACCCGACCCACGACACCCCGCGAGAGCATGCGCCAGCGGTTTCAGGGATCATCCATGCAGACGGAACAGGGCGTCCTTCGCGCCTCGATCATGGTCACGTTGCTGATCTCGGCGTTCGGCATCACCTTCGGCATCCTGTCCGGCTCCTTCTCCATCGCGTTCGACGGAATCTATGCCCTGGTGGATGCCAGCATGAGCGTGCTGGCGCTGATCGTGGCCAACCTCATCGCCTCCTACACGTCGAGCCGGGCCGCCGCCGGGCCGCTGAGGGCGCGATTCTCCACCGGCTTCTGGCACCTGGAGCCCATCGTGCTGGGGCTGAACGGGGTGCTGCTGGTGGCGGTGTCCGTCTACGCCCTGGTCAATGCCATCGGCAGCCTGCTCATGGGCGGGCATGCGCTCGAATTCGACTTCGCCATCGTCTATGCGGTGGTCACGCTGATCGCCTGCACGGTGATGGCGGTGCTGGAGACCAAGGCCAACCGCACCATCCGGTCGGACTTCGTGGGCCTCGACGCCAAGGCGTGGATGATGTCGGGGGGCATCACCGCGGCCCTGCTGGTGGCCTTCTGCGGCGGCTACCTGGTGCAGGGCACCACCCTCGAATGGATCTCGCCCTATATCGATCCCGCCGTGCTCGCTCTGGTGTGCGCGGTGATCATTCCCCTTCCGGTGTCCAACATCCGGCAGGCGCTCACCGACATTCTCCTGGTCGCACCGGACGACCTGACCACCCATGTGCACGACGTGGCGAAGGGCGTGCTGAAGGACTACGGCTTCCTGTCCTACCGGGCCTATATCGCCAAGGTGGGGCGCGCAAAGCAGGTGGAGCTGTACTTCATCGTGCCCACCGGCCTGCCGCCGCGCCGGGTGGAGGAATGGGACGCCATCCGCGACCGCATCGGCGATGCCATCGGCCATGAGAGCCCGGACCGCTGGCTCACCATCGCCTTCACCGCCGACCCGGCCTGGGCGGACTGAGGCGCGCGCGCCCTCCTCGCGCACCTGGGCAATTCCCTTTTGCTGAAAACGCTCTATGAGCGGGCGAAAGCCATGTTCGACACGCCCCTGCCCATCGACGCCGTTCTCGGCGACCTCACAGCGACCCTCGCCACCGCCACCTGCGCGGTGCTGGTGGCACCGCCGGGCGCGGGCAAGACCACGCGGGTGCCCCTCGCGCTGCTGGATGCGCCGTGGGTAAAGGGCGGGCGCATCCTGGTGCTGGAGCCGCGCCGCCTCGCCGCCCGCGCCGCCGCCCGCCGCATGGCCCAGAGTCTGGGCGAGCGGGTGGGGGACCAGGTGGGCTACCGCACCCGCCTCTCCTCGGAGGTGTCAGGCCGCACGCGCATCGAGGTGATCACCGAAGGCATCTTCACCCGCATGGTGCTGGAGGACCCCGAGCTTTCCGGCGTTGCCGCCGTGCTGTTCGACGAGTTCCACGAGCGCAGCCTCGATGCCGACCTCGGCCTCGCCCTGGCCCTCGACGCCCAGCGCGGCCTGCGCGAGGACCTGCGGCTCGTCGCCATGTCGGCGACGCTGGATGGTGCCCGCGTCGCCGCCCTCATGGGCAGTACGGGTGCCCCCGCGCCGGTGATCGAGAGCGAGGGCCGGGCCTTTCCGGTGGAGACCTCCTATCTCGGTCGCGACCCGCGCAGCCCCCTTGAGCCGCAGATGGCAGAGGCCATCCGCCGCGCGCTCGCCCGCGAGAGCGGCTCCATCCTCGCCTTCCTGCCCGGCGCCGCGGAGATCCGGCGCACCGAGACCCTTTTGCTGGAGCAGGTGCGCGACCCCTCCGTGGATGTGGTGGCCCTGTTCGGGGCGCTGGAGGCCGCCGAGCAGGACCGCGCCGTGCTGCCGGCACCCAAGGGCCGGCGCAAGGTGGTGCTCGCCACTTCCATCGCCGAGACCTCGCTCACCATCGAGGGGGTACGGGTGGTGGTGGATTGCGGCCTTGCCCGGGTGCCGCGCTTCGAGCCCGACGTGGGGCTGACGCGGCTCGAAACCGTGCGGGTCTCCCGTGCCGCCGCCGACCAGCGGCGCGGCCGCGCCGGGCGCACCGAGCCGGGCGTGTGCTATCGGCTGTGGGGGGAAGGCGAGACGGGAAGCCTTGCCGCCTTCGCCACGCCGGAAATCCTCGCCGCAGATCTCACCGGGCTGGTGCTGGACCTCGCCCGCGTCGGCGTGCGCGAGCCCGCCTCCCTGCCCTTCCTCGATCCGCCGCCCGTCCCGGCGGTGAACGAGGCCAAGGCGCTGCTGCGCCTGCTCGGCGCCCTTGATGCCGACGACACGGTGACGGCCCTCGGCCGGCGCATGGCGCGCCTGCCCTTGCCGCCGCGCCTCGCCCATCTGGTGGTGGTGGGCGCCGACCGGGGCGTGGCGCGGGAGGCGGCGGAGATTGCCGCTTTGCTCACCGAGCGCGGGCTGGGCGGCGATGGCGTCGACCTCCTCCACCGCCTCGACGGCTTCCGTCGCGACCGCTCCCGCCGGGCCGAGGACGCCCGCCGTCTCGCCACCCGCTGGGCCGAGATGGCGCAGCGGGACGGTGGAAGGACCGATGGCCCGCGCCCGTCGCCGGCGGCGCTCCTCGCCTTCGCCTTTCCGGACCGGGTGGCGAAGGCGCGGGGTGATGGCACCCGCTTCCTCCTCGCCAATGGCCGGGGCGCGGTGATGGACCCGGCGACTGCCCTCGCGCGGGCACCCTTCCTCGCCGTGGCGGAGGTGGGCGGACGGGCCGAAGCCGCGCGCATCTCGCTGGCCGCCGCTTTGTCGCCGGACGAGGTGGAGACCCAGTTCGCCGGCGACATCACCGCCGGGACTGAGATCGCCTTCGATGCGGAGGCCGCCGCCGTAAGGGCGCGGGAGGTGCGGCGGCTGCGGGCCATCGTGCTGGCCGCCCGGCCGCGTCCGGTGCCGGCCAACGAGGGCACGGCGCGGGTGCTGGCCGAGGGCATCGCTTCGCTTGGCCTCCACCGCCTGCCGCTGAGTGCCGCCACCGCGCAATGGCGCGAGCGCGTCGCCTTCCTGCGCGCGGCCGAGGGCGAGGAGTGGCCGGACCTCTCCGACATAACCCTTGCCGCTACCGCCGCCGACTGGCTGGCCCCCTTCCTCACCGGCAAGACCGCGCTGGCCGAGATTTCACCGGGCGATGTGGGCAACGCCTTCCATGCGCTCCTGCCCTATGCGCTTGCGGCGCGTCTGGAGGCCGAGGCGCCCACCCATTTTGTCGCCCCCACCGGCTCCCGCCTGCCCATCGACTATGGCGCGGAGGGCGGGCCGCAGGTGAGCGTGCGGGTGCAGGAATTGTTCGGCCTCACCCAGCATCCGGCCATCGCCGGCGGCCGGGTGCCGCTGACGCTGGCCCTGCTCTCCCCCGCCCACCGGCCGATCCAGGTGACGAAGGACCTGCCGCAATTCTGGCGCGGCTCGTGGCGCGACGTGCGCGCCGACATGCGCGGGCGCTATCCCAAGCATCCCTGGCCCGAGGACCCCGCCGAGGCGCCCCCCACCACCCGCGCCAAGCCAAGGGGAACGTAGGAGCGGGGAGGCTGGGCAGCGCCTGTCAGCCCTCGTCCTGCGGGATGGGGCGGGGGCGGCCCTCCTCGTCGATGGCGACGAAGGTGAAGACGGCTTCCGTCACCTTGGTGGTCTGCTCGCTGGCGCGGGCGCGACGCCAGGCCTCCACCTCGATGCGCATGGAGGTGCGGCCCAGCTTGGCGACGCGGGCGAACAGGCTCACCTCGTCGCCCACCGCCACCGGCGACAGGAAGCTCATGGCCTCCACCGCCACCGTGGCCGCGCGCCCGCGCGAGCGCCGCGCCGCCACGTTGCCAGCGGCAAGGTCCATCTGCGACATCAGCCAGCCGCCGAAAATATCGCCGTTGGGATTGGTGTCCGCCGGCATGGCGATGGTCCGGATCACCGGGACCTCGTCCGGCATATGGGCCTCTTTATCGAGCATCGTCTCTCCAGGCGCCTGAGGCGCGTTGCGAATGTCGTGCGCCGGCGGCGCGGTTCCCTATTGCGTGCGGCCAAGCTGGCTACGACTTTTGTCCATAGCAAAAATCTGACCGGCTTCCGCGAAATTTGATCCATCTCAGAGAATCCAGCCGGGGGTAGTGGTTATCTCCCTCTTGTCCATGTCTTTTCGGGGCAGACAGGGCATGGATGACCGGCTCCGCCTTGCTGTGTGGGCGGAGCCGGTATCTCTTTCAGCCGTCTATCCGGCGGTCGATGCGGTGCTGCCGGAGCCTCAGGCTCCGGCAGCACGCTCAAAAAATAATCCGGCCGCCCAACCGGAGACGGTCATGCCGCTTACGCGCGCTCCCCTCACATTCAAGTCCATCCGCACCGCCGCGCTCGCCGCCGCCGCACTCTATGTCGCAGGCCTTGGCGCCGGGGTCGCGCAAGCCTGCACCCGCGCGGTCTATCTGGGCTCCGATGGCGTGGTCATCACCGGCCGGTCCATGGACTGGGCGGAAGACATGCGCACCAATCTCTGGGCGTTCCCGGCGGGCATGGCACGCAGCGGCGCAGCGGGCGCCAACACCCCGAAATGGGTGGCCAAATACGGCAGCCTCATCGCCTCCGGCTATGACGTGGGCACGGCAGACGGCATGAACGAGAAAGGCCTCGTCGCCAACCTGCTCTATCTGGCCGAATCCGAATATGCCAAGCCCGATGGCCGCCCCGCCCTCTCCATCAGCCTGTGGGCGCAATATGTGCTCGACAATTTCGCCACCGTGAGCGAGGCGGTGACGGCGCTGTCCGCCGAGCCGTTCGTGGTGGTGACGGCGAACCTGCCCAATGGCGCGGGCGCACAGTTGCACCTCGCCATCTCCGATCCCTCCGGCGACAGCGCCATCTTCGAATATCTGGGCGGCAAGCTGGTGGTCCACCATGGCCGCCAATACCAGGTGATGACCAATTCGCCGTCGTTCGACCAGCAGCTGGCGCTGAACAGCTACTGGCAGCAGATCGGCGGCACGGTGTTCCTGCCCGGCACCAACCGGGCGGCCGACCGCTTCGCCCGCGCCAGCTTCTTCATCAAGGCCATTCCGACGCAGGCCGCCCCGGCCATCCTCACCGCCGTGCCGGAGGGCACCTATGCCAACCAGGCGGTGGCCAGCGTCGCCAGCGTGATGCGCTCGGTGAGCGTGCCGCTGGGCCTCACCACGCCCGGCGAGCCGAACATCGCCTCCACCCTGTGGCGAACGGTGAGCGACCAGAAGGACCACGTCTATTTCTTCGATTCCGCCACCAGCCCCAACAGCTTCTGGGTGCCCCTCGACAGTCTCGACCTCAAGGCCGGGGCGCCGGTGAAGAAGCTGACGCTGACCGGCGGCAAGGTCTATTCGGGCAATGCGGCTGGGCACTTCGAGCCGGCCCAGCCCTTCGCCTTCCTGCCCGTGGACGTGAAGTAGCACGCCCCGGCTGCATCGGCGGGACCGGACAGCGCGGGGCGGCCAAGGGCTGCCGCGCGTTGTCCCGGGCTGCCCCGTCCAAGATGCTGCAATGCGGTAATCTTTTGCTCCGCACACCGCCTTGCGCCGGATCGCCGCGCGTCCTGCTCGCCTCTTGATTGGTATCAATACAAGGAGCAAGGTGCCGCGATAACCTTATAACAATGAGGAACGGCTCCTCGGAGCCGCACCCAGTCGCTCAGTCGCCGCAGGGTTCGGAATGAACTACGACAGCTTTTTTGCCGACGCCATCGACGCCCTGCGCAAGGAGCGCCGCTATCGGACCTTCGCCGAGATCGAGCGTGACGCGCGCCACTTCCCGCGCGCCGTCTGGCATTCGCCCGGTGGCCCGCGCGACATCGTGGTGTGGTGCTCCAACGACTATCTGGGCATGGGCAGCCATCCCGACGTGGTCGCCGCCATGTGCGATGCGGCGAAAGCGCGCGGCGCCGGCGCCGGCGGTACCCGCAACATCTCGGGCAACAGCCACGAGATCGTGATGCTGGAGCGCGAGCTGGCCGACCTGCACGGCAAGGAATCCGGCCTCGTCTTCACCTCCGGCTACATTTCCAATGCCACCGGCATCTCCACCATCGTCAAGCTGATCCCCGACTGCGTGGTGATCTCCGACGAGCTCAACCACAATTCCATGATCGAGGGCGTGCGCCACGGCGGGCGGCAGAAGGCCATCTTCCGCCACAACGACCTTGAGCACCTGGAAGAGCTGCTCAAGGCCGCCGGCGACCGGCCCAAGCTGGTGGTGTTCGAGAGCGTCTATTCCATGGACGGCGACATCGCCCCCATCGGCGCCATCTGCGAGCTGGCCGAGCGCTACGGCGCCATGACCTATCTCGATGAAGTCCACGCCGTGGGCATGTATGGCGAGCGCGGCGGCGGCGTGGCCGAGCGCGACGGCGTCATGCACAAGGTGGACGTGATCGAGGGCACGCTGGGCAAGGCCTTTGGCGTGGTCGGCGGCTACATTACCGGCAAGCGCCTGATCATCGACGCGGTGCGCTCCTATGCGCCGGGCTTCATCTTCACCACCGCGCTGCCCCCGGCGGTCGCGGCGGCGGCTGCCGCCTCGGTGCGGCACCTGAAGAATTCGCAGGCGGAACGCGACGGCCAGCGCGCCCAGGTGGCCAAGGTCAAGCGCGCCCTCGCCGCCGCCGGCCTGCCGCAGATGGACACCCCCACCCACATCGTCCCGGTGATGGTGGGCGACGCCAAGGCCTGCAAGATGGCGAGCGACCTGCTGCTCGCCGAGTACGGCATCTATATCCAACCCATCAACTATCCCACCGTGCCCCGCGGCACCGAGCGGCTGCGCATCACCCCCACCCCGTTCCACGACGACGCGCTGATCGCCCATCTGGCCAAGGCGCTCACCGATGTGTGGGAGCGGCTGGAGCTGCCCTACGCCGACCGGGTGGCCGAACGCACCTCCGCCGCCTCGTCCCGCCGTACGGCGCTCGGCCCCGCGCCCATCCCACTGCCGGTGGCCGGCGGCTGATACGACTGGTCTTTCACACATGAAAAAGCCCCGGCCGGTCCGGGGCTTTTTCAGTTTCAGGGCCGAGGATTAGGGGGATCAGGGCCTGCCTTGCAGCGGTGTCGCGCGAAGTGGAAACAGGTTCGCGGGGAAAATGCACGTTAAAACAATATATTAGAGTGACGACCGTGAGCTGGTCCGCGCGGGAAATGCCCTAGCGGGCGGTGTACTGGTCCAGGATGTAGGTCTTGAAAAAGCTGCGCTTCGACCCGGCCCGGCACAGGCCCTCATACACGAACAGGGGCACGCGATCGTAATCGTACGGCCCGCCGCCATCGGTGAACCAGATCGACAGGACCCGCGTCTTCGGGTTGTATTCGGCCCGCGATATGGCCGAAGAATTGAAATGCGGCAATTCGCCTTTCCCCTCTGCAACCGCGATTCGGCATTGGGGATCAAGCTTAGCCGAGCTTCCATCCATTTCAACGTGGCCGGCTGACGGCACGCACCCGAGGCCAGCGGGCGCGCCCGCCCTCACCCCGCGACGGGGCGCACCAGATTGAGGCCGAGCACCATGATGCCCACCGCCGCCACCCAGCTGCCGCCAGCCCGGAGCGCGATAGGCCGCCACGCCGCGCCGTGCAGGAAGGCGATGGCGCTCCCGGTGGCGAGCGTGATCACCCCATAGCCGATGGCGGTCATGCCGGAGAGGAACAGCACCCGGTCGGTGGTCGCCACCATGGCTGCGCCGTTCTGCGCGCCGTGCAACAGGCCCATCACCACCGCGATTGCGAGCAGCACGCCCAGCGGCAGGCGCGCCGCAGCCGCCACGGCAAGGCCCGTGACCGCCACCAGCGCGAGCCCGAGGAACGGCGCGAAGGCCGGCAGCGGGACATAAAGCGAAGCCACCCCGCCGACGGCAAGGGCCAGCGGAAACACCAGGATGATCCAGCGCGCCCGCTGCGCCCCCTGGAAGGCGGCGAGCACCGCCAAGGCCATCCAGGGCAGCACCTGCTGCAGGTCGGTGAGCGGATGAAGCGCGCCGCTGTAGAAATCGCCGAGCCGCGTATCCACCAGATGGGCGTGGGCCGCGGTGGGCGCGAGAGCGAGCGCTGCTGCCGCGGCGAGAAGGCGAAGCCAGCGTTTCATTCGATGACACCCACGGCGGCGAGCAGGAAATAGACTCCGACGCAGCCGATGGCGGCGCCACAGGCGCGCACCACCCTGGCGCCGGCTTCCCAGCCCACCAGCACGCCGATGAGAATGCCCGACAGGTGGAGCAGGCCGGTGGCCCCGACGAAGCCCACCGCATAGGCCACCGCGTCCGCCGCCTCGGGCAGCTCGCGGCCATGGGCATAGCCATGGAAGATGGCGAACACCCCCACCATGACGGCGGCCACCCACAAAGGCGGGCGGGCGCTGAGCGCCACCATCAGGCCCAGGGCGATCCCCGACACAGCGATCACCGGCTCCACCGCCGGCAGCGGGACGCCGAGCACCCCGAGCAGGCCGCCCACGGCCATCACCAATGGGAAGGTCACCGGCAGCACCCAGATGGCGGGATTGCCGAGCTGCGCGCCCCACAGGCCCACCGCTACCATGGCCACCAGATGGTCGGCGCCGGAGAGGGGGTGCATGAAGCCGCTCAGGAGGCCGAGTGAGACGCCGGTCCCGGTGTGGGCGAAAGCGGGCGCCAGCGGGATGGCGGCGAACAGGAACGCCACCAGCGCGGTGGCGTTCGGAACGAGGCGTTTCATCTGCTCTTTCCTCTCAGAGGCGTGGTGTCGGCTGGCACCGAAATCAGATCCGCAGCAGGAACCAGTAGGAGGCCACCGAGCCGATCACATAGGCCGGGATGGCGGCGCCCCAGCGCGGCAGCAGCGCCTGCGCCTGCCGGTGGGCCCACAACAGCGCCAGCACCACCGCCACGAAGGAGAGCTGGCCGATTTCCACGCCGACGTTGAAGAACAGGAGCGCGATGGGCAGCGTCGCCTGCGGAATGCCCAGCGCCGTGAGCGCGGTGGCAAATCCCAGCCCGTGCAACAGCCCGAAGGCGAACGCGACGGTCCAGGGATAGCGCGCCGTCAGGCCCACCTCCCCGCGCTGCAGCTTCACGATCTCCACGCCCACGAACACGATGGAGAGGGCGATGGCGGCATTGAGTGGGCGTTCCGGCACGCCCACCAGGCCGAAGGTGGCGGCGGCGAGCGAGAGCGAGTGGCCCACCGTGAAGGCGGTGATGGTTTTCACCAGCTTCCAGCCGCCCTTCACCAGCCAGATCAGGCCGAGCACGAACAACAGGTGGTCGATGCCGCGCAGGATGTGGTCGATGCCGAGATTGACATAGGTCTCGGCCAGGTCCCGCCACACGGCAAGGTCGGTGCCCGGATCGCGGGCGGCCATCACGGTGGGCTTGGCGGCGCTCACCGTATAGACCTCCATGGGTCCCTCGTGGGGGATGACCCGGATGGTGGCGACCGACTGCTTGCTGCCGAGGCCCATGAAGCTCAGCTGGCCGGTCAGGCCACGGGCGCCGCACACCAGCTCCGGCGGCTCCCAGGTGCAGTGGGGCGGGAAGATCGGCTGCAGCGTCATATCCACCGGCGGCATGGTCCACTGGCCGATGAAGCGGCCCGGCGCAATCTCACGCAAGGTGATCACCGCCATGGTGGCCTCGTGCGCCCGCGACGCCGCGGCCGGCACCAGCAGCGCGAGCGCGAGGCACAGCAGCGCGGCGGCCAGGCTGCCCAGCACCGCGAAGGGGCGACGCCGGACACCGGAATTGCCTGTTCCGCTCATGGGTTGCCGCCCGCCGGTGCGTCGTCGCGCCGGATCACATAGGCCTTGCCGAGGTCGCGGGTGGCGGCGATGGCGAGCACGCGCCGGCGCTCGTCCTTCCACGCCTGTGCCACCTGGGAGCTGACCTCGTCCAGCTCCACCCGGCGGCCGGGCACGAAACTGTCGAGGCGCACCACGTACCAGCCCGCGTCCGAGGACAGCACCCGCCACTCCCCCGAGGGGCCGGCGACGATCTGGTCCACGAACGCCTTGCCGAAGGAAGGCTCCAGTGTCTGCCGCGGCCGCTGACCGAAGATGAGGGCGCGCAGCTGCACGTCCTCGGGCTCGGTGCCGGCGCGGATCTCGTCCAGAACGGCGCGGCTCTGGGCTTCCGCGTCGGCGCCGGTGAAGGGCACCGCGATGAAGCTGACAAGGTCGGGAATGTCGTAGGCAGCGCGGCGCTTCTCATACCACGCGCTCAGCTCGGCGCGGGTCGGCTCGTTCACGTCGACGCCGTTGAAGATGAGCAGGCGCATCTTGTGGGTGATGCGGTCGCGGATCATCTCGTCGCCCTTGTCGAGGCCCTGCGCCAGCGCCTCACGGAAGGTGATCTCGTTCAGCAGCCACAGGTCGATCAGCTTGGCGAGCTCGTCGGCGCCCGGCTCGCGCCCCTCGTGGGAGGCCTTGAAGGCATCCACGATGGACTGGCGCACCGCGGGCGTCACTTCGATGAGCCGCTCCTTGCTGACCGAGGGCGTGGTGGCGGCATGCACCGCGAAGATCACCGCGCCCAGCACCATGAACTGCACCAGCGGCTCACGCACGAGGCGCCGGAGAAAGCCAGGCACGCCCCAAACGCGCTTCTTCGCATCGGCCGCTCGTGCGTCCGGCTCCAAACCCGATGACGTCAAATCCCGTCCCCCGCACCGACCCTGCACGGATGCCAGCAAGCGCTCGATGGCTCGCGTTCCGGCTGCGACTTCCTGTTGAGGCGCATGACCTACCGAACGGGTGGTGTCGCGTTGATGACAGCGCGGCGTGTTTTCCCGCGGATGCGACAATCCAGTTATTCGGCTCACCTTTCCCCGCGTCATCAAAGCTTCAGCAGGCAGTCACAGAACACCGATAGTAGAGCGCCAGCGGATTCTGGACGTCCGTTTCATTCAAAGGGGTTGGAGAATGAAAAGCGCGGTGCTGGCGCATCAACTGATTGCGGGGGCCTCGGTCCTCGCCGTGGCCGGTGGGATGGCGCTGCCGTCTACCCCGGCGTTCGCCGACAGCTACATGGCCGGCGACTTCCATAACCACACGCCATGCTCGGACGGCCGCTCGTCGGTCGAGACCATGGTGAAGAAGGCGGTTCAGAGCTACGGCCTGGAATGGCTCGGCGCTGCCGACCACGGCGGCTCGAGCCCGCGCGACTGCCGCATCGACGATCCCGAGGGTGACGGCTCCACCACCGGCACCGGCAAGTTCTGGGACGTGGCGCCGGTGACCCAGGTCAAGGGCGACGTGGCCATGTCGCAGGGCCATCGCTCCATGTGGCGCTGGCAGAGCGCCGAGGAGATCATCTATCCCGAGCTCGCGCGCCTCGCGAAGGAGCTCAACCGGCCCATGCTCTATGCCGGCATCGAAACCAACGTGCCCGGCCACGAGCACACCTCGATGACCGTGATCGGCAACCAGAAGCCGCAGAATTTCGGTGGCGACACCGGCGACGCCACCGGCGTGGCCGAGTTCGAATACCGCTTCGACCGCTCGGACACCGATTTCTCCAAGGGCGCTCCGAACCACACCTGGGAAGGCAAGGTGGCGAACGCCTCCGGCTCCGGCTCGGGCACGGCGAACCACAAGAACAAGGCGGTTCCCTCCGTCCAGTGGCTGCAGAAATACTATCCCCTCGACAGCTACTACGTGCCTGCCCACGTTGAGCGCGCCGGCGTGTTCAACCCGAACGGCAACAACGGCTTCAACGTCGAGCACTTCCGCGACTTCAACAATGCGGGCCCGACCGTCGCCGTCGGCTTCGAGAGCCAGCCGGGCCACCAGGCCGCCAACAATCGCGGCGAATACCGCGCCGGCTTCTGCGGCACAGGCTGCGATTCGGTGGGCGTGACCACCTTCGGCGGCACCGGCATCTACGCCGCCAAGATCGGCGGCCTGTGGGACGCCATGCTGGGAGAAGGCCGCAACTGGTTCTTCTATGCCAGCTCCGACTGGCACAACCGCGGCTCCTTCAGCATCTATGAAGCCGCCTCGACCCAGGATTTCTATCCCGGCGAATACCAGAAGCTGTACCTGCCGCGCCCTGCGGCCGGCACCACCCTGCGCCCGAACGTGATCGTCGACGGCGTGCGCTCCGGCAATTCCTACTCGGTGCAGGGCGACCTGATCACCGGCGAGCTGACCTACAAGGCCGAGGTCATCGGCTATGCGGCCGCCGGCACCGCCAAGATGGGCCAGACGCTGGTGGTTCCGCGTGGCCGTTCGGTCAAGCTCACCCTCGAGGTGAACCTGCCCACCACCAAGAACAACTCGCCCTACAGCTTCAACAACCCCTCGCTCGCCCAGATCGGCATTCAGGAGCCCCTGAACCGGCCGACCCTGCGCCAGGTGCAGTTCATCAAGGGCAACGTCACCGGCGTCGTCGCCGCCGACAGCGCCAACTACACCAACGCCACCAACCCCACCGCCAGCATCTACGCCTCCTTCGGCCCGAACAACTGGACCGTGAACGGCCAGAAGCGGACCATGGTGGTGACGATCTCGAACGTGCAGAACAACATGTATGTCCGGACCCTCGGCAGCAACCTGCCGCCGTCCACCCCGGCCGAGACCGACGCCAAGGGCAACCCCCTGAACGACTGGGATCCGCTGAACGCCGACCAGGGCCCGTTCGTGCCCTGCACCGACGCCGCCTGCCCCTCGCACATGGTGGTGCGCGACGGCGTGAAGCTCTCCAGCTACGACGTGGCCGGCTGGGCGGACCTGTGGTTCCACACCAACCCCATCTTCATCCGCGTCGCCGACCAGCCCAAGCTGCTGGTGGAGACCAACGGCGCCATGGCCGTCGCGCTGAAGAAGTGAGGTTGAACCGGCGCGCTTCGGCCCGCCGGTCCGGACCCGATCTTGGGACCGCGTAACGCCGGGGGCCTTCACGGCCCCCGGCTCGCTTTTTTCCACAGTCCAGGTTCCCCATGTCCCAGTTCCCCGTGTCCGATACCCGCCCGGCCTCGACCGCCACGATGACTGCTTCGTCGCCTGTTGCCATTTCGCCTGAGGTCGCCGGTGCCGGCACCAGCGGCCGCCGCATCGGCGCCATCACCGCCGTGGCCGCGCTGTCGGGCCTCGCCGGGCTCGGATATGAGATCGTCTGGGCGCGGATGCTCGCCGTTGCGCTGGGCCATGAGATCGTGGCGGTGCTGGGCGTGGTCTCCGCGCTGTTCGCGGGCCTTGCCCTCGGCAGCCTGCTCCTCGGCCGCCGCATCGCGTCGAGCCGCTCGCCTGCCACCTGGTACGCCGGGCTGGAATGCGTCATCGGCCTATGGGCGCTTGCCCTCATCCTCCTGTCGCCGCTGGCCGCCGAGCAGGTGCCGGCTCTGGTGCCGGTGGATGCGGACCCGCTGCGCCAATGGACCGTGGCCTTCGGCCTGCCCTTCGTGCTGCTGCTGCCCGCGACGCTCGCCATGGGCGCCACCGTTCCGGCGCTGGAAGCCGTGCTCGCGCCGCTGCTGGTGGCGCGCGGGGCGGTGGGGCGGATCTATGCGGCCAATACGGCGGGCGCCGTGGCCGGCACCCTTGCCACCGCCTTCCTGCTCATTCCGGCGCTCGGCCTGTCAGCGACGCTGATGGCCTGCGCCGGGCTGAATTTCGCCTGCGCCGCCCTGCTCATCGCCTTCGCGGGCGGACGAGGCGCGGCGCTGGTGGCGTCCCCGGCGTCTCTTCGCGTGGACACGGAGCGCGCGCACGCCCCCCTCATGGCCTTGTTCGTCACCGGCCTGCTCGGCATCGGCTACGAAGTGGTGACGGTGCGGGTGCTGAGCCAAATCCTCGAAAACACCATCTACACCTTTGCCATCCTGCTCGCCGCCTACCTCACCGGAACGGCCCTCGGCGCCGTGGCGCGCAATGCAATCGCCGCGCGGCGTCCCGGCGCGGACCTCACCCGGCCGCTGGTGGTGGCGACCGCCCTCGCCTGCCTCCTCGGTGCGGTGCTGCTCGGGGTGTCGGACCGGATGCTGGAGATGCTACGGGCGGGGCTTCCCGCCACGCTCGAAGGCCGGCTTGCCGCCGAGCTGGGCATCGCCGCGCTGGCCTTCCTGCCCCCCACCATCGCCATGGGCGCCCTGTTCACGGAGCTGGCCCAGCGCGCAAGCGACAAGGCCGGCGGCGTGGGTCCCGCGCTCGCCGTCAACACGCTGGGGGCGGCGCTGGCGCCGATCCTGTTCGGCCCGCTGCTGCTGCCGCTGCTCGGCGCCAAGCTCGCCTTCGTCATCATCGCCGTCGGTTATCTCCTTGTGCTGCCGGATCTGGCGCGCAGGTCCCTCATGGCGGCCGGACTCGTCGGCGCGGCCACGGCGGCACTGATGGTGGCGCCCCTGTCCCTGCGCTTCGTGCGCATCCCGCCCGGCGGCGAGCTGGTGTGGCACCGCGACGGGGTGATGGCCGCGGTCAGCGTCATCTCCAACAGCGCCGGCGACCGGCACCTGCAGGTGAACAACCATTTCCGCATGGGCGGCAGCGCCTCCATGCGCTCCGACCACCGGCAGGCGCACATTCCGCTGCTGCTGCATCCGGCGCCCGAAAGCGCCCTGTTCCTAGGCCTCGGTACCGGCGCGACCCTGTCTGCTGCGGGCGCCCATCCCGGCCTCCAGGCGGACGGGGTGGAACTGGTGCCGGAGGTGGTGGAAACCTTCCCCCTGTTCGGCACCTCGGCCGGCGAGATCGGCCGCAACCCGCGCCTGCGCGTCCATGTGGCCGATGCCCGGCGCTTCGTGCGCGCACCCGGCAGCCGCTACGACGTGATCGTCGCCGACCTCTACCATCCGTCCGTGGACGGCTCCGGCGCGCTCTATGCTCAAGAGCATTTCGCCGCCATCCGCGACCGGTTGGCGGAGGGCGGGCTGTTCGCCCAATGGCTGCCCCTGCACCAGTTGGACCTGCCCACGTTGCGCATCATCGTGCGCACCTTCCTCGACACGTTCCCGGATGCCAGCGCCTATCTTGCCCAGTTCAGCGTGGAGACGCCCCTGATCGCGCTCATCGGCCGGCGCGAGGCGAAGACCTATCCCGCCGATTGGGCGGCGCGGCGCATCACCGATCCGGACCTCGCCGGGCGGCTTGCCGCGCTGGACATGAGCGGCGACTTCTCGCTGTTCGGCCTCTATCTCGCCGGCCGGCCGGAGCTTTCCGCCTTCGCCGGGCAGGGGCCGGTGAACACGGACGACCGCCCCCTCGTCACCACCGATGCACCCCGCATCGCCTATGCCGGCACGGACACCCCCGCCGACCGGCTGGTGGCCCTCCTCGCCGCGCTCCACCCCGCGCCCGAGGCGGTGCTGGATGGGTCGGATCCGCAGGCCCGCGCCCGCCTTGCCGCCTACTGGCGCGCGCGCAATGCCTATCTGGAAACTGGGGCGCAGACGCTGGCCGCGCGCGGTCCGCGCGACGTGATCGGGACGCTGGCCCCGCGCCTCATCGAGATCGTGCGCATGAGCCCGGATTTCGAGCCGGCCTATGGGCCGGTGCTGGCCATGGCGCGGCAGCGCGCGGTCAGCGAGCCGGCTGCGGCGCGCCGCCTCCTAGAAGCACTCGATAGGGCGAACCCGGCCCGACCCGATGCACGCCGCCTTCTTGCGGCGCTGCCGCCGGATGCGGGGTCGGCGTCTCGCCCGCCGCCGCCACGGTGAAGGGGATGGAGCCGCCGTCAGCGTGATAATGGCGGCGGAAATAGCCGTTCCAGATCACCATGTATTTGCCCGGCGGCAGGGGCTGGGTGACGCGGAACGCGGTCTGGCGCACCTGCGCTGTGGGGCGGGTCCAGTCGGTGGCCCATTCGGCATTGTCCGACCCGATGACCTTCACCTCATGGAGCTCGAACTCGTCGGTGAAATCGATGGTCACCGCCGGCTCGCTCTCGCCCAGCACGTCATTGGCATTGGGCACCGACTGGTCGAATGCGCACTGGGCGAACGCAGGCGCGCAGGCGCCGACGACAAGGCCGGCGAGCAGCGCGGTGATGGCGGGGGCGGGTCTCATCGTCCTGCAAACTCCTGAGGGGGGCGCCCCCGCTCACGCGAAGCGGATGGCGTAGCCGAAATTGTCGAGCCGGTCGGGAATGGCGTTGAAGGCGATGGAGATGCGCCGTTCGCCGCGATTGGCGGGCACCTCGTGCAGCAGGTAGCTCGGGAACATCACGAGGTCGCCGGCGTGCGTCTCGGGCATGGCCCACTTGCCGCCGTTGAAGGCATTGATACGGGCGTTGGGATTGCTGTTGCCGAACAGGAAGCCAGTGCCGCCGATGCTCTTGTGGAACACGATGTTGGCGGAGGGGTGCGCCGGCGTCAGATAGACCACGCCGGAGATGAAGCTGTTGGCGTGGGTGTGGATGGCCTGGTGCCCGCCGGGCTCGAGCACGTTCACCCAGATTTCCTTGATCTGCCAGTTCAGCGCCTCGCCGAACAGCACCTCGCCGAACTCTGCCACCTTGGGCAGCACCAGCGCGCCGAGCCGCGCGTGCAGGGAATTCGCCTCGGTCCCCGCCACCGGGGTGTGGGAGAGCAGGTCGGAATAGGCGTTGGTGAGGCTAGTGGCGTCCTGCGCCTCGGCGGCGAGGGCGGCCACCGTCTCCGGTTCGAGCAATCCCGGCACCCGCATGACGGGGGTGGGAAACAATCCGATAAGCTGGCTCACGATGGCGCCTGTCCGGTCCGGCAGAAAGGGGGAGACGGCGCGCACTTTCCCCATGGGCCATGACCTGCGGATGACGGTGGAACGACCCGGCGCGCCCGGTCGACGCCCACAGGCCTCAATGGCTGGATTCGATGTCCGACAGGGCCGGCGGTGGCCGGTATGGAGCGATGATGTGCGCTGTGGGCCGCTCGCCGGCCGGACGGCCCGGGCGCGCCAGCAGAGGGGTGCCGTCCGGCCCACGCGCGGCCGGCGTCGCGCCGCCGCTCCCTGAAGCCGGAAGCGCCAGCACCACGCTGTTGCGGCCGTTCTGCATCAGCGCGTCGCGCACGCTGACGGAGCGCAGCACCCAGCCTTCGAAGCTCTCCCCGGTGCGCAGCCGCACGACGGCATTGCTCGCCGGATCGAGGAAGATGCCGTAGGCGTCGCCCACCCCCACCACGGTGCCGATGAGGGTGACGCGCGGCCGCGCCGGAGCAGCCGCCACCGGCGCGGCGGGTGCGGGTGGCGGCGGGACCTCGACCGCGGCCGGCGGGCGCCGCGAGGGCGAAAAGAGCGGCCGCGCCCGTGTGGCGTCGAGCCGGTCGAGGGGCAGCGACCACAGGGGATTGCCGCGCGGAACAGATCCCGTACGGCCGGGCCCTGCGGCGCCATCGCCGTCCTCGGCGGTGCGGACCTGGACCGCGCCGGCCGGCGAGATCGGCGCGTCGAGCTCGGAGGCGCCCACAGGCGTGGCCGACACCACGAGGACCATCGCCAAGAGGACGATAGCCAACAGGGCAAAGCAGGGAGCCCGCGCAAAATCGATCATCGCGCGCCCTGCCACTGGCCGTAGGCGGTGAAGGTTACTTTCAGCGCCATGGGCTGGCCGCCCCCGTCCACCGTCCGCGCGCCCGATGCCGGCGCCTCGCTCTGGATCGCCAGCTGGTCCACGAACAGGAACGGCTGTCCTGCCTCGATGTCGTAGAGCAGCTTCTGCAGCGCATCCTCGCCGATGTCGAGGCTCGCGGCCACGGCGACGAGGCCCGGCCCGTAAGGCGTGCCCTGAAGCTCCGGCCGGGACGAGGTGATGCGCCCGCCCGCACGCTCCACGGCGGCAGCGATGCGCTGCATGAGCGCGGCGCCCGCCACCGTCACCGTGGGTCCTTCCAGCACCGGCGCGCCGGCCCACGGCTCCGCCGGGTCGCCGGCACGGGGAGGCTTGCGTCCCTGCAGCCGGTCCAGCGCATCGGACGCCTCGGCCACGGCGGCGCGCTTGTCCATCAGGTCGCCGACGGCGCTCCCCGTCACCGCGAGCAGCACCAGGACAAGCGCCAGATAGCCCAGCGCCGCGAGCAGCGGCAGCCGGCGCGATGGGATGACGGATGGCAGCACGCTCATCGCAGGGCCTCCATGGGCAGGAGGACGCGCGCGGAGATCTGGAAGCGCTCGCCGGCCTCGCCGGGCGCGCGGGTGGTGGGTGCCACGAAAGTGGCCTCGGCGAACTGGCGCGACTGCTCCAGCAGGCGGATCAGCGCCGCCGCCTCCCGCGAGACGCCCGTCACCTCCACCCTGTCGCCCTCCATCTGCAGCTCGGTGACATAGGTGTCGTCGGGCAGCGCCTGCGACAGCGCCTCCAGCACCAGCACGCTGGCGGGCACCTCGCGCTTGCGCCGTTCGAGGGCGGCGAGCACGGCCGTCCCGCCCTGCCCGTCACGCGCCGCCACCAGCGCCCGGCGCTGGGCGCCGATGCGCTCGGTGATGTCGTCCAGTTCGGCATCGAGGTTGCCACCCACCAGCCCGGAGACGGCGAGCGCCAGCAGCGCCGCCGCCGCCGCGCCACCGAGCACCGCGAGCAGGACACGCCGCACCCCGGCCATCCCCGAGACCGCGCCGGATGCTGCATGATCGAGCACGCGGATGGGCGACCCCGTGCCCTCCGCCTGCGTGGTGACGAGGATGGCGCCCGCGCCCTGTGCCTTCAGCCGCTCCAGGAGGGGCGAAAGGCGGGCCCGCGCGGTGGCGGCCACGGTGAGGGCGAGGCGCTCGTCGGGCGCGTCCTCAGGCGCCGTGAAGCCATAGGCCGCTTCACTCGCGCTCCAGGGAGTCAGGCGGTCGATCTGCGAGCGCACGATGCCGTCGAGGAACGCGGCGGCGCCGCGCGGCAGCTCCAGTGGGCGGAACAGGAAGCGGCCGGGATCGAGCGCCAGCTCCACCTCCCGCCCCTTGAGCGCCGCCACGATCTCCGGCGCAAACGGGGTGGGATCATCCAGCCGGAGGCGGGCCGTCCCGTCCGGCAGGGCCAAGGTGAACACCCCCGCCTCCCTCTCCACCAGACGCACCGCCGCCCCGCGCGTGAGCTGCTCGCGCAGGTCGGCGACGAAGCCAGCGGCAAGGTCGATGAAGGCGGAGAAGGCGTCGAGGAACCGCGCCAGCGAGAGGGCGGAAGAGGAAGATGGCTTCGTCATCTGGGTCATGGCCGGCGCTCCCCCTTCGGGCGCGGCGGCGGGGCCTCCGCCGGCAGGTCGGCATCCTCGCGCCATGACAAGACCCGGTAGGGGTCATCGCCGAAGTCGCGCAGCAGGATGACGGCCTCCGCCGCCCGGCGACGCCCATTGTCGAACGCCATAATGATGTGCACCCGCACCGCGTCGCTCGCCTCGCGGATGGTGTCGGGCAGAACGGCAGGCGCGGCTTGCCCGCCCTCGCCGCCGCCCGCAGCCGGCGGTGTCGCACCGGCCAGCGCCGCACGCACCACGGGATCGGCATCCACCGCATTGATCTCGCCGCGCCCGCTGAACACGGTGAGATGCGGCAGCGCCCGCTCCACCAGTGCCGGCGGCAGGCCCACCACCCGCCAGATCTCTTCCACATGCACGAAGGGCGCGCCGCGCGGCTCGTAGTCGAGGCCGGCGTCGCGATAGAGCCCGGCCTCCCGTCCGCCATCGCCGGAGGAGGGTGTGCGGAAGCCGAGGATGCGGTCGGCATAGTCCGCCGCCGCCTCGGGCTGCGCGCCCAGCGCCACAAAAAGCCCCGCGAGCAGGTCCTTCGGAGCCGCATTAAGGTCGATGCGCGCCGCCTCGCCCACGAAGCTGGCGCTCACGCTGGCGTTGCCCATCCGGAACGCCACCTCGCCACTGGACGGGCGCTTGTCCTTCGGCACGGCGATGAGGCGCAGGGCCGCGATCTCCACCGCCGCCGTGGCAAGGCCATGGGCGATGAGGCTATCGTCACGCACCGCGGCGGCGGTGGCGGTGCTGGAGATGTAGACCGCATAGACGGTGGCGAGGGTGGCGAGTGCGGCGAGGATCCACAGCACCGCCACCAGGATGAACCCGGCGTGGCAGGTGCCGTCCGCGGCGGCGGGAGCGCGCGGTGAAGACGCGGCAACGGGCACGGCGAACATGGCGGTCATGGCGCGCGCCCCTCGCCGGATGCATCCGGTGCGCCCTGCCCTGCCCCAGCCGGGCGCGGCTTGGCGCAGACGGGCCGGGTTTCGTCGGTGACGCACACCGCCGGCACTTCGGCGCGGATCACCACCGCGCTGGAGGCATCGAGGGCGCGGCCGGTGCGTGCCTCGCGGATCACCAGGCGCACCGCGCGCGGCAGGGTGTCCGCGTCGGTCCAGCCGTCGCGCCACACCCCGTCCCGCCCGGCATAGGAGAAAGAGACCCGATAGGCCGCGCCCAGGAGCTGAACCGGCGTCCCGAACGGCGGCAGGCCGGCATCGGCCGGACGCGGGGCGAAGAGCCCAGCGATGCGCGCCAGCCCGCCGCCGCCGGCCGCCGCCAGTTGCACGATTTCCAACCCCGGCTTCGCATTGGGGCCGAGCGCCGTGCGCACGAACAGCACGGACGCGGACGTGCCCACGAACAGCGGGCGCTTGGCCGTCAGATGGGCCGGCACGAATTCGGCGGCGGCAAGGTCGGCGGCCATGCGGTCCACGGCGAGGGCGATGAGTTCGCTCGCCTCCACGCGGGCAAGGCCGCGCTGCCAGTTGGGCAGCCATTTGCCCGTCACCATGGCCAGCGCCGAGAGCACGAGGCCGGTGAGCGTCAGTGCCACCAGCACCTCGATGAGGGAGAAGCCGGCCGTGGCCGCGCGCTGGGGGAAAGCCCGGCTCATTGCGCTGCCACCGGCACGAGGCGCACCGTCTCCAGCACCACCATGGCGCCGGAGGGGGCGCGTACCCGGATCACCACGTCGCGCGGCGTCCATTTGGCACCGTCGGGCACGCCCGCCACGGCGAGGGGGCGCACATCCATGCGCCAGCCATGGCCGGCGATGTCGCCATCGGTGCGGCCGAGAGCGAGGTTGTTCCGGGCGGGAATGCCGGCTTCCACCGCCCGCGCGGTGGACAGGAGCCCGGCGCGCGCCTCCAGCGCCCGGGCGCCGCGCCCGTTGGCGCCCATGACCTGCCCGATGGCCGCCAGCACAGCTGCCGCTACCGCGAGCGCCACCAGCACCTCCAGCAGGGTGAAGCCGGCGCATCCCGACGCGCCGGTGAGGGCATCAGGACTTGAGGCGCGGGACAATCTCAACTCCTCCCGTCAGCCAGTTCACCCGCACCTCATAGCCGGCGCCGTTGCGCGTGAGGGCGACCACCCCGCCGCACGACAGGCCCGAGGGCAGGAAGCCGATGCGCCCGCCCGCCGCGCGGCCGTTGCAGATGTTCGGCAGCACGGCGGTCATGCGCACATCGTCGGGAATGCGCACTTCGCGCGCGCCCTGCCTACCCCCCGCGCCCGAGCGGATGCGGCCTGCGGGCGCATCCACCACGGTGGCCACCGGCGTGCCAAGGCGCAGGGCGGCGGCGCGGTCCGCCTTCAGCAAGGCGGCGGTCTCCACCGCATAGGCCTGAAGCCGCTGGCGCGAGGTGCCGAGCGGCAGGCGCGGCAGGGCAAGCGCCGCCAGCGCCGCGACGATGGCCAGCGCGCACACCACCTCCAGCAGGCTGAAGCCCGCCTGCCCTGCGCATGCGGAGATGGTGCGCGCCCCGCTCACTTCGACCAGCTCGTGATGTCGGCGGCGGTGCCGGTGCCGCCCTGCTGCCCGTCCGAGCCGAGGGAGACGATGTCGTAGGCGCCGTGCTCGCCCGGCGCGCGATAGATGTAGGGCTTGCCCCAGGGGTCCGACGGCAGGGTGCCGCCCTTCAGGTACGGCCCGTTCCAGGTGGCCGCGCCGGGGGAGCGCTGGACCAGCGCGACGAGGCCTTCCGAGGTGGAGGGATAGCGGCCGGTGTCGAGATAGAACAGGTCGAGGGCGCTGGAGAAGCCCTGGATCTGGATCTTCGCGGTCTTCACCTTGCTGTCGCCGAGATAGCCGAGCACGCGCGGCCCCACCAGGGCGACGATGAGGCCAATGATGGTAATGACCACCAAAAGCTCCACGAGGGTGTAGCCGCCCTCGCTCCTGCGCCGGCGGCGGAATTGGGCGATGCGGGCGCGGCCCGCCGGAAGACTGGTGTTCACGCGGTTCATCCGATGCTTTGGCTGACCGACAGAAGCGCGGTCATGACGGAAACGATCAGGCCGCCGACGACGACGCTGATGGTGACAATGGCGGCGGGTCCGATGATGGCGACCACCTTCGCGAGGGACCGCTGGAGCTTTTCCTCGTAGAAATCGGCGATGCGGCCCGACAGCATGGCAAGCTGCCCGGTTTCCTCGCCGAGGCGCAGCATGCGCACCGCCATGGGCGGCAGCGCCGCGCCGGCCGCCACCGCATCCGACAGCCGCGCGCCCTGGCGCACCTTGTCGGAGGTGGCGGCCCAGACCGAGGCATCGTCGCCTGCCGCCATCACCTCCACGATGATGCGCAGGGCGCTGGTCAGCGTCACGCCGTTGCCCAGCAGGATGGAGAGGTTGCGGCAGAACACGGCCGAGCGGCGGAAGGTGAGAATGGTGCGCACCAGCGGCAGCCGCGCCAGCGCGCCCATCACGGCCGTTCGCATCGCCGGCCGGCGCAGCACCAGCCAGCCGAGGATGACCAGACCGCACGCCCCCGTCCCCAGCGCGGCGCCATGGGCCTGGGCGAGGTCCGACAGGTTCAGCAGCATCTCCACCGCCGGATCAAGCTTGGCACCCATGTCGCGCAGCACGGTGGAGAATTGCGGCAGCACGAACAAAAGGAAGAACACCAGCACCCCGCCCGCCGCCGCCAGCACGAAGGCGGGATATTGCAGCGCTTCCATCAGCTTGCGGCGCAGCTGCTCGGCCCGCGCCCGCTCCTGGGCGAGCAGGTCGAGGATGCGGTCCATGGTGCCGGAGGCCTCGCCCACCCGCACCAGCGCCACATAGACCGGCGGGAACAGCTTGGGCTCCCCCGCCGCCGCCTCGGCGAAGCTCTGGCCGGCGAGCACGTCGGCGCGCAGCTTGCGCACCACCGCCCGCATGCGGCCGAGGTCCGCATCGCCGGACAATAGCTCCAGCGCCTCGTCGAGCCGCGCGCCGGCCTTCAGCAGCAGCGCGAGGTCGCGGGTGAAGAGGGTCACGTCCTCCGCCTTCGGCCCGCCCAGCGACAGGCCGAACCGCCCGCCCTCGCCCTTCGGCCGGGCCGGGGTCGTCTCCACCGGCATGAGGCCGAGGAACTCGATGCGCCTGCGCACCTCCGCCTCGGTGGGCGCGGTGATCTCGCCGCTCACAATCTGTCCGGCCTGGGTGAGGGCCCTGTAGGTGAAGGTCGCCATCAGCGCACGGTGGTCACGCGCAGCACCTCGGCCGGCGAGGTGATGCCGGCCCGGCATTTCAGGATGCCGTCGTCCAGCATAGTGGTCATGCCGCCGGCGATGGCCGCCTTGTCCACGGCGCTGGCGCCGGCGTGGCGGTCGATCATCTCGCGGATCTCGTCCGACAGGGTGAGGATCTCGAACACCCCCACCCGGCCGCGATAGCCGGCCCCGCCGCAGCGCTCGCAGCCCTTGGGCTCGTACACGGTCTCCCCCGCCGCAAAGCCCAGCGCCGAGAAGCGCGGATCGTCGGCCACGTCGGTGGCGGTGAGGGTGCGCGGGCGCTTGCAGCGGTCGCAGAGCTGGCGCACCAGGCGCTGGGCGATCACCGCCCGCAACGTGGACTTCAGCAGGAAGCCCTCCACCCCGAGATCCAGCAGGCGCGGCACCGAGGCGGCCGCCGTGTCGGTGTGGAGCGTGGTGAGCACCAGATGGCCGGTGAGCGCCGCATGGACCGCGATGTGCGCGGTCTCGGGATCACGCACCTCGCCCACCATGATCACGTCTGGGTCGTGGCGCAGGAAGGAGCGCAGGGCAGCGGCGAAGGTGAGCCCGATGGCAGGCTTCACCTGCGATTGGTAGACGCCCTTGATCTCATATTCCACCGGGTCCTCGATGGTGAGGATCTTGCGCGTCGGCTCGTTCAGGATGGAGAGGATGGTGGCGAGCGTGGTGGTCTTGCCCGATCCCGTGGGACCGGTGACCACCACCATGCCGTGGGGCAGCGCCAGCAGCCGCTTGAGGATCTCCGCATCCCCCGGCGACAGGCCGAGCTTGTCCATGTTCAGGAGCCCCCGGTCGCGGGGCAGGAGGCGGATCACCGCCGCCTCGCCGTGCTGGGTGGGCATCAGCGCCACGCGCACGTCGATCTCGGAGCGCCCGAGCTTCAGGCGCGCCGCGCCGTCCTGCGGCAGGCGGCGCTCGGCAATATCGAGGCCGGCGAGGATCTTGATGCGCGAGATCACCGCCTGCGGCAGCACGTCGGCCGGCGCGGGCACCACCCGCAGCAGCCCGTCGATGCGCATGCGCACCTCGATGGTCCCCCGGAACGGGCCGATATGGATGTCGCTGGCGCGCAGCTCCATGGCCTTTTCCAGAAGGTCGTTGACGGCGCGCACCACCGGCGCGCCTGAGGCGAGGTCGCGCAGGCTGTCGATGTCGTCATCGGCCCGCGCGCCGCCGGTGTCCGTGATCCCCGCCGCTGGCGCCTCGTCGCCGCCAAGCCGCTCGGTGAGGACGGTGGCGATGTCCTCGAAGGAGGCGACCACCAGCGCCACCTGTTCGCCCAGGGCGATCTCGGCGGCGCGCCGCACCGCGCCGTCGGTGGGATCGCCCACGGCGAGGCGCACCACGCCATCGGCGCCGCGATAGGGCAGCGCCGTCATCTCGCGCAGGAAGCGCGGCGAGAAGTGTGACACCAACGCGGGGGCCGCCATCAGCTCGGGCAGGCTCACGCGCGGCAGATGATAGAAGGTGGCCACCGCATCGGCGAAGTCGCCGGCGGCAAGCTCGGTGGATTCCCACACCTTGCGCAAAGGTTTCGGGCTTGTGGCGGACGAGGCGGGCGAATGCACCTCATCCGGGCGCAGAGGCACGGCGTCGCCCGGCCGCAGCAGCCCGCATCGCGCCAGATAGCCCATGAAATCGCCAACCAAATCGCCGGCGCCGTCGGCCGTCATCCCCGTCCCCGTCGCCCGAACGGCGCGCCGGCCGGTTTCGGCTCGCCCGTCGCGCCTCACCTTGATCCTTGCCGCCGGGCAGGGCTCACACGCGCCGGACATCTCGTCCCGCGACAGCCTCTGTGCGGGAGCCCTTCGAGGCATCCCTGATCGAACGCGCAGCCGTCCGGCCCGAGCACGCTCGCGTCGGCGGGTGCATCATCGTGTCGCCCCATGAAGGTTTCGCGGCGACTTCATGACAGTCCCGTAACAGTCCCGCCCCGCGCGCCGTGCAGAGCCCGTCGTTTCGCAACTTCAGGTGACCCTAATATTTCTGTCATACGGCATCGATACTAGGTGACGTCCGTCCGGAGATCGGGGCCATCCACCTCGAACGGCAGCTGGGTTCTATCGAGGCATCGGGTGGAAGTGCGGAAAGATCGGCCAAACCGGTTCGGCTCCCGACCGGGCACCCTGCTGTTGACGTGCGCGATCCTCATCGCCACGGCGCTGGCCGCGTGTTCTCTGGTGCCGGACGACGTCAAGCCGCCGAGCGTGATGGACCAGGTCCGCGCCATCGACCTGCTGCCGCGCGACACCAAGCCGGTGCCCGGCCCGCAGGACATTCCCGACGACCGCAAGGCCATCGAATATTTCGGCTCAAGCACCGCGGCGGCGGTCTCCGACCGTTCCGAGGTGGGCGTGGCCGGACGGGGCGGCGTGAGCGGCGGCGCCGACGGCTATGACCTCAACTTCGACAACACGCCGGTGACCAGCGTCGCCAAGGTGGTGCTGGGCGACATCCTCGGCGTGGGCTACGTCATCGACCCGCGGGTGCAGGGCACGGTGACCCTCGCCTCGGCGCGACCGGTGCCGAAGACCGAGCTGCTCTACGTGCTCGAAGCCGCGCTAAAGACCAACAACGTGGCCATGGTGCGCGAAGGGGCCGGCTATCGCCTCGTGCCCCTCACCGAGGCGGCGGGCGGCGGCAATGCGGATGTGGGCACCTCGCGGCCGGAGCCGGGCTACGGCATCTCCGTGGTGCCGCTGCGCTATGTCTCCGCCGAGGCGCTGATGCCGCTGCTGGACAGCTTCGCCACCAGGGCCGGCGCGGTGCGCGCCGATCCCGGGCGCAACCTGCTCATCGTCCAGGGCACCGGGTCCGAGCGGCAATCGGCCATCAACACCGTGCTCTCCTTCGACGCCGACTGGATGCGCGGCCAGTCGGTGGGGGTCTATCCGGTCCGCAACAGCGCGCCCGAGCCGCTGATCTCCGAGCTGGAGAGCATCATGGACGCGGGCGACAGCGGGCTGAGCCACAAGATGGTGAAGTTCCAGGCCATCAACCGCCTCAACGCCATCATGGTGGTGGCCAAGAAGCCGGAGCTGCTGCAGACCGCCGGAACCTGGATCGGCCGCCTCGACCGCTCCGACACCACGGTGGGCGTGCGCGTCTATCGCCTGCGCTACGGCGACGCCAAGCAGATGGCAAAGGTGCTCAACGAGCTGTTCGTGGGCGGATCGTCCAGCGGCCTCGACCAGGCGGCCAGCCAGATCGCGCCCGGCTCCGGCGCCTCGGTCTCGTCCGGCGGCGGTTCGGACGGAAATGGTTCCGGATCGGGCCTCACGGTGCAGCAGCGGCTCGGCCAGTCCCCGCCCAAGCAGGACACGGGCGGCACGGGGGGCAAGACCATCGCCGTCGACAGCGAGGGCGCGCCCCTCGGCGGCTCCGGCGGGGGCGCGGGAGGGGGCGGCGCGCTGCTGTCCGGCATCCGCATCACCGCCGACGCCATCAACAACTCGCTGCTGATCTTCGCCAGCCAGGAGAATTACCGCATCATCGAGCGCACCCTGATGCAGCTCGACCAGCCGCAATTGCAGGTGGCCATCGAGGCCACCGTAGCAGAGGTGACGCTGAACGACACCCTGGCCTACGGCGTCCAGTTCTATCTCACCAGCAAGGACCTCGGCCTCGGCCGCAACAACGGCTCGGTGCTGAACACCCTGTCCAGCGACATCACCGACCAGGCCATCAACCGCGTGCTGCCCGGCTTCAACCTGCTGGTGGGCCGCGAGAACCAGCCTCGCGCCATCCTCGACGCCCTGCATACGGTGACCGACGTGAAGGTGCTGTCCAACCCGTCCGTGGTGGTGGTGGACAACCAGAAGGCGACGCTGCAGGTGGGCGACGAGGTCCCGGTCTCCACCGGCAGCGCCACGGTGCTCTCGTCGTCCAACACGGTGGTCAACACCATCGAGTACAAGAACACCGGCATCATCCTCCACGTGGTGCCGCGGGTGAACGTGAACGGGCAGGTGCGGCTCGAGATCGAGCAGGAGATCAGCAACGTCACCCAGTCCGATCCCACCACCAGCGGCACCAGCAGCAATTCCACCGGGCTCACGCCCACCGTGTCCCAGCGCAAGGTGAAGAGCGTCATCGCCGTGGCGAGCGGGCAGACCGTGCTGCTCGCCGGCCTCATCAGCGAGCGCCACAACGGCGTGCGGCAGGGCGTGCCGATCCTCGACCAGATCCCCGGCGTCGGCGACGCCTTCGCCCACACCAACGGCACGGTGAAGCGCACCGAGCTGATCATCTTCATCCGGCCCCAGATCATCCGCGACAATGTGGATGCCCATACGGTGGCTGAAGAGCTGCGCGCCAAGCTGCGCGGCACCGTCACCACCCTGCCCGGCGGCCCGCAGGCGCCGCTCGGCGCACGGTGAGGCCGGCCATGGCGATGTCTTTCCCCACGGCGCTGTCCGCCGGTGACCGCGCCGGCAAGGCGGCCCTCGCGGCGGTGATCGCAGCCGCCATGGCGACGAGCCTTGCGGTCGAGCCATCCATCGGTGGACTGCTGGCTGCGGCGCTGGTGCCGGTCCTCGCCGCCATCGCCGTCATCGACGCACGGCACTTCATCATTCCCGATTCCTTGAACGCGCTGGGTGCGCTCCTCGGCCTCGCCGCTGCCGCCACCGCGCCGGAACCGGCGGATGGCCTCGGCGCGGCGATCCTCGGCGGCGCAGCCTTGGCCTTCGTGTTCCTGGCCATCCACCTCGGCTATCGCGCGTTGCGCGGCCGCGACGGGCTGGGGCTGGGCGACGTGAAGCTCGCGGCGGTGGCGGGGATCTGGCTCAGCGTCACCGCCATGCCGGTGGCGGTGGAGATCGCAGCGCTCGCCGGGCTCCTCGCCTATGGCATCACCCGTCTCGTCGCCGGCCGCGCCGTGCGGGTGCGGGACCGGTTGCCGTTCGGCCTGTTCTTCGCGCCAGCCATCTGGATCGGCTGGCTCTTCGACCGCTGGTCGGCCGGGCTGTTGTGAGGAGGATCGGGAAGCGGCCATGAAGCTGACGGCTCCCCCTGCCCTGCGCCGGCTGCTGGCCGCGCTCCTGCTCGCGGCCATCCTCGGCCCGCCGGTGACGCCCGCCGGCGCGGGGGCGCCCTCCACGTCCGGCGCCTTCGCGCTCTACGCGCGGGGCGACTATGAGGCGGCGGCCGCCGAGCTGACGCCGCTGGCGTGGGCCGGCGACCCCCGCGCCCAGGGCCTGCTCGGCTTCCTCTACGAATACGGCAAGGGCGTGCCACAGAATTATGTGGCGGCGGCCAACTGGTACGCCAGCGCGGCCGAGCAGGGCGAGGCGACGGCGCAATATCTGCTGGGCCTGCTCTACGACAAGGGCCACGGCGTGCCGCGCGACGTGGTGCTGTCGCAGAAGTGGCTCATCCTCGCCACCGCCCGGGCCTCCAGGCGCGAGCGGGATGTCTACACCCGGCTGCGCAATGCGGTGGCCACCAAGATGAGCCCCGCCCAGCTCGCCACCGCCCAGCGCCTCGCCATCGAATGGGCGCCGGTACGCGGGCTGCCGGTGCAATAGGGCTGACCTCCTGCGGTGAGGCCGCATCTCCGCGCGCATGGCATCGATCGCCAAGACGACTCACCAAGTGCGGCTCACCAAGTGCGGCTCGCCAAGTGCGGCGCGCCGAGTATGGCGCCCGTCCCGGATACGACGGCGGAGCTAGGTCGCTGCTGCCGCGTCACCGCGCCGCCAGCGCGCCTGCCACGAAGCGCGTCACCTGCGCCGCATAGGTCTGCGCATCGATGCCGCGCTCGCGATACTTGCTGCGCTTCACGTACCAGTCCTGAAGCAGCGGCTTGATGAGGGTGGCGGCGAATAGCGGGTCCTCGGCCGCGAACACCCCCTGCCGCATGCCCTCGGCGATCACGTCCGCGAAGATGCGCTCGGTGAGCCGCTCGCTGTCGATGGCGCGCTTCCTGGCCTCGGGCGGGAAGGCTTTGGCCTCCATATAGGCGAACACGAACCACGCGTGCATGGCCTCGGACAGCCGCACATGCGCGGCGATCAGCCAGTTGAGGTGCGCCGCAGGATCTGCCCGCACCGCCTCAGGCGCGCTGCCCAGTTCCGCCTCCACGGCGTGGGCCACCTCGCCGAGGATCATCAACAGCAGGGTGTCCTTGCTGTCGAGATAGGAATAGAGCCCGCCCATGCTGAGGCCGGATTCGGCCGCCAGCTGGCGCAGGGTCATGGCATGGAAGCCGTGGCGGTTGGAGAGCTTCAGCGCCGCATCGATGATGCGCGCGAGGTTTGCCACCGCCACGTGGGGCTTCTGCACCTTGATGAGGTCGCGGTGCCGTTCATGGATACGGGCCGAAAGGGCTTCCAGGGAATGGGCGTCCGGCGCATCAGGACCGGGCGCCTGGGTTGCGCCCGCCTCGGCCCTCTCGTCTGCGCCCACCCGTCAACCCCCGATAAAGCCTGATCTCACAAGCGGGAAGACTGCGTCCCGGATGCGGAAAGTCAAGCCCGCAGAAGTCCAGCGCGATCCATCAGAGCGAGCCCCTCACACCATGGCGCAAAGCGCTTCCATGCGGGCGCAGACATCGCTCAGGGAGGGCGCCGCGCCATCGCTCGGCAGGGTCAGGAGGAGGTCGGCGAAATCATCCGCCTCCTGCTGGCGCAGGAAGCGCACCACGTCGTCGATGCTGGAGGCCCGCGTCTCCGCATCGCCGATGACGATGCGCAGAGAAAAGGGATCGGTGGGCGGAAGGCTGCGTCCCATAGTGATCTCCTCTGCCGGCGCGCCTTCAAGGCGCAACATGGCTACCGGAGACTTAACGCGGCCTTCGCCGAAGGGTTCCCTCGCTTGTCGCGCATCGCGCGCTCAAGCAGGCGCGCGACTTATGCGCCGTGCTGGATGAGGTCCGGCAGGCGGCGGGTCAAGGTGCGCAGCACGCTCTGGGAGCCCTTGTTCATCACGTCGAACACCCCGTCCGAGGTGGCGGCGGTGCTGAAGCCGTCATGGACGAAGCGGAAATGGGTGCCGCCGGAGGGGGTGGGCGTGAGGGTCCAGGTGACCACCGTGTCGATATAATGACCGAAGCCCTTCAGCTCCTCGTGCCCGCCCTTCCAGCTGAAGGACAGCTCGCGCTCGGGCACGGCGGTCTTCACCTGGCACTGGAACTCGCCGTCCCAGCGCTCGATGGGCCGGCCCCAGATGGTGAAGCGGTGCCCTTCCAGGGGCTGGATATCGTTGGGAAAGAACCAGACGGCGAGCCATTCGGAATCGGTAATGGCGCGCCAGACAATGTCCACCGGATACTCGAACTCGGCTTCGGTGACGATGGAGCGGGTCTCGATAACATCCGACATGGACGAAACTCCCCAAAAAAGGCGATCAAACAAACAAGCGTGGCCAACCTTGCGAAGAAGCAAGAAACGGGCCTCAGCCCACCGGCTGTTCCACGCCCAAAACGGAATGGAACTGCCGGGCGAAGGCTGAGCAATCATCCTCCCGCGCAAACAGGATGTCGGCGCTCCACTCGATGCTGCGGGCGCCATCGGACCAGAGGCGCTCGGCCCGATGCCACGACAGGGCCGGCCAGCGCGGGTTGCGAACGGGCAGGTCATCCGGCCCCCGCGCCCCCGGCCGACCGAGATGGGAGGTCAGGAATGCCACCACTTCGGGACGGAACGCGAGGGCAAAGGCCACGCCGTGCCGGATGGTGCGGGGCGGCGGCCGCAGCAGCGCCTGCTCGATGACGGCGAAGCCGGCCGGCCCGTCGCCGGCGGCAAGCTCGCGCAGCACCAGCAGGCGGAAACCGTGCTCCAGCACCAGAGCGGGAACCGCATGGACCGCGACGGCCGACTCATGGGCGGGCGCGGCGGCCAGAGCCGGACGGGCGGGCACGGTCATGCCGGCGTTCCCGAATAAGCGCGGGTCGGCAGTGGACCTGCTGGCATCGTTCCTGCTTGGCGCGAAGCGCCCCACGCGTGGGGCGGGCGCGAGGGTCCATCTTGGTCAAGACCGACTACATTCCCGAACTCAGCGAAGTGCGCATGGAGCGGCGCGCCCCGGAAGGGCCGTACAGCCTCGACGCCGAAGACCGCGTCTATATCGAGGGCTGCCTCCGCCAGTTGGAGGCGGCGTTCGGCACCGAGGGCTTTCCCGGCATGCCGTTCGAGGCCATTCCCGGCCGCGCGCTGATCCGCCGCTTCATCGTGTGGTGGCGCACCCTGGAGCCGGAAAACGAAGCCCAAAGCGAGGCCCACGCCCAGTTGCCCGGCGCCATCCGCCTGCTCGACACCGTCTCCTCCTACCTGGAAGAGAAGGCGCGCGGCGGGCGCTGAAGCGGCCACCGCCTCAGGCCTTCGCCGAACCGGGTGCGGGCGGCTCGCGGTCGGCGGCCTTCAGGGCATCGATGCAGGCGAACAGGGCCAGCCGGCCGTCGGCGAGGGCCTCCTCCTCCGTCTCGCCCACGCCGTGGCAGCCGGGCACATCGGGAAAGCTTGCCACGAAGCCGCCACCCTCCTCGGGCGGGATCGGCGCGAGGGTGACCGGATAGGCATCAAGATCGGGGGCGACGGGGGCGCTCATTGGTCCTGCTCGTCCATGCGGTCCACCATGGCGACGAACGCCTTCACGTGGACGGAGCGGATCTTCTGCTTCATGGGCACGGCGACGCAATCGGGCACCGAGGGGTGGGTGAAGACCACGTGGGTCCCGGTCACCTTGCGAAACTTCATCGCATATTGGGATGCGGTGATCTCGATGTCGGCGGGCCGCCACTCCCCGCCGGGATTGGCGCGCAAGGCTTCGAGCCTCTTGTTATGCATGACAGTATCCGTCGAATGAAAAGGGATGAAGCTGTAAAGACTTCAGTGTAGGCGCACGCGCCCTGCGGGCAAGCCGAAATGGTGGGCAGCCGGGGGCGGCGTGACAGGCCGCAGGCGGGGCCGCCTGCAACGGACCCCCTCTGAACGCGGGAGCGGCGGCTCCAGCCTCCCGGCCGCGCCGTCAGTCCCTGAGCAGCCGGCGGATGACCTTGCCCGTGGTGGTCAGGGGCAGCTCGGCCACGAACTCGATCTCGCGGGGATATTCGTAAGCTGCAAGGCGGGTGCGCACGAAGGCGCGGATGTCGTCCTCCAGCGCCGGCGAGGGTGCGATGCCGGGCATCAGCACGATCACCGCCTTGACGATCTCGGTGCGCAGCGGGTCCTTCTTGCCCACTGCGGCGGCGATGGACACCGCCGGATGGCGTAGCAGCACATCCTCGATCTCCGCCGGGCCGATGCGATAGCCGGCGGAGGTGATCACATCGTCGTCGCGGCCGAGGAAGTGGAAATAGCCCTCCTCGTCCTGGGTCGCGAGGTCCCCGGTGATGAGCCAGCCGTCGCGCACCTTCTCCTGCGTGGCGTCCGGCCTGTTCCAGTATTCAAGGAACATGACCGGATCGGGCGCGCGCACCGCGATCTGCCCCATCTGGCCGGGGGGCAGCACGGCGCCGTCTTCGCCCAGCACCGCCACCTCGTGGCCCGGCACCGCCTTGCCGGTGGCCCCGGCTTTCGCTACGCCCAGCGCCGCCGAGGAGCCGATGACGTAATTGCATTCGGTCTGGCCGTAGAACTCGTTCACCGGCACGCCGAGGGCCTGCCGGCCCCATTCGAAGGTCTCCGCCCCCAGCGCCTCGCCCGCCGAGCCCACGGTGCGCAGGTCGAAGTTGAAGCGGGTCTTGGGGTCCGGCACGGCGCGCATCATCTTGAGCGCGGTGGGCGGGATGAAGACGTTGCGCACCTGCGCCCGCTTGATCAGGTCGAAGGCCGCCTCGGGATCGAACTTGCCGCGCGGCTGCGCCACCACCGGCACCCCCAGCGCCAGCGCGGGGAGGATGGTGTTGAGCAGCCCGCCGGCCCAGGCCCAGTCGGAGGGGGTCCACATGCGGTCGCCCGCCTGGCCGATCCCCTCATGGGTGAAGGTGACGCCGCTCACGTGGGGCAGGAGCACCCGGTGGCCGTGCAGCGCGCCCTTGGGCTGGCCGGTGGTACCGGAGGTGTAGATCATCAGCGCCGGATCGTCCGGGCCGGAGGTGATGGCGAGCGGCCGGTCGGAGGCGGCATCCAGCAGGGTGGTGAAATCGAGCACCCCCGCCCGCGCCCCGTCCACATTGAGGACAAGCCCCAGCGCCTGCGGCCGCTCCACCACCTTGGCAAGGCCGGCATCGTCGGTGACGAGGGCCCTGGCGCCGGAATCGGCGAGGCGATAGGCGATGGCGTCCACCCCGAAGGCGCCGGCCAGCGGCACCGCGATGGCGCCCATCTTGTAGACGGCGAGGTGGGTGACCAGCACGTCCAGCGACTGGGGCAGCAGGATCGCCACCCGGTCGCCGCGCCCGATACCGTGGGCCAGAAGGGCGTGAGCCAGTCGGTTGGAGGCGGCCGCCAGCGCGCCGTAGGAGACCGGGCGAAAGCCCGCGCCATGGGGCAGGAACAGGGCCGGACGGTCGGGCGCGCGGGCGGCGATGCCGTCGCAGGCATGGACCGCCATGTTGTAGCGGCGCGGGATATCCCAGGAAAACGCCCGGCACCGGCGCTCGTATTCACTCGTGTGCGCCAGCATGACCCGGCCGACCCTTCTGCCCCCGCAATGTTGCGGCGCACGCTACAGGGTTGCGGCTGCGAGATGCAAGTGTCTTTTGCCGACTCCGGACACACCGGCCCGGGCCGAGAACGTTAGGTCACCGCCCGCTCTTGTCCGGCTCGGCCAGCACCAGCGCCCAGTAGACCTTGTACTTGGAATTGGGCGCATTGGCGGTGGCGATGCCCATGCGGGTCACCCCCGGCTCCAGCATGTTCTTGTTGTGGGAGGGGGAATCGCGCCAGCCGGAGAACGCCTCCGCCAGAGTGTGATAGCCCGCGCCCACATTCTCCACCGCCTTGGAGGCGTTGTAGCCGGAGGCCTTCATGCGGGTCATGAAATTGCGCCCGCCCACCTCGTGGGAGAGATTGTCGGCCCGCGCCATGGCGTTGGCCTGGTCCTGGGCGATCTTGTTGAGCTGGTCGTCGATGGTGACGGGGGTCAGCCCGCGCCCGACCCGGTAGTCGGAGATGATGGAGGCGGCGGCGGCCGCGTCCACCGGCTTCCCGGTCTTGGCGAGGTTGATGTAGAAGGCCGGCTGGCTGTCGAGCTGGGTGTCGGTGGTGCCGCAGGCGCCCAGCGTCAGCAACAGCGCGAGCCCGGCACCGGCGAGAAGGGGACGGCGGAGGATCGGGTCGCGCATGGCTCTCTTCCAGCTGGTTCGGGGCTCCTCGCCCCTTGGACATCCCGCCCGGTTCGCCGGAGCCCGCCATCTCGGCGGATCCGGCGCGCGAGGGACCGCCCGCCTTGTGCGCCCTCAGGGTTGAAGAAGCGTTAGCGGAGGGGAGCCGAAGCCCCTCGCCGCCCTCACTGGAGCGGGTCGGGCGGGGCCGGCGGCGGCGGCACCATGTCGGCGGGCGCGCGCGACAGCGAGGCCCAGGGCTGGATCGCCATGCCGATGCCGGCCTTGCGGAAGCGCGCGAGCACCTGGAAATGCAGGTCGCTCTTCACCGTCAGGCCGTAGTCCACATTGGCCACCACGCAGCGCAGCTCGAATGCCATGCCCGCATCGGCGAACTTGGTGAGGAACACCCGCGGCGGCGGCGTCTGCAGCACCTGCGGATGGTCGCAGGCGCAGCCGACGAGGATGTCGCGCACCTCCTCCGCATCGCAATCGTAGGACACGTTCACCGCCACGATGATGCGGCCGGTGGTGTTGGAGTGCGTCCAGTTCTTCACCATGCCGGTGATGAGGTCGGAATTGGGCACGATCACCGTGGCGCGCTCGAAGGTCTCGATCTCGGTGGAGCGCACCGAGATGCGCCGCACATAGCCCTCCTCGCCCTTCACATTGATGGTGTCGCCCACCCTTATGGGCCGCTCGGCGAGCAGGATCAGGCCCGACACGAAGTTGGACACGATGGCCTGGAGGCCGAAGCCGATACCCACCGAGAGCGCGCCGGCCACCAGCGCGATGTTCTCCAGGTTCAGTCCCACCTCGCTCATGGCGATCATGATGGCGATGATGGTGCCCACATAGCTTACGATGGTGGCGATGGAGGATTGCAGCGACGGCTCCAGCCCCGAGCGCGGCAACAGGGCGGTGGAAACCCAGCGCTGGAAGGCGCGGGCGGCCACCAGGCTCACCAGCAGCAGCAGCACCGCGTAGAACACGCTCCACAGGGTGATGGTGGCGGTGCCGATGCGCACGCCGAAGGAGGCGCGCTCCACCGTGTCCATCACGTCGGCGGTGGAGGTGCCCCAGCTGCCGGCGATGAGGAAGGCGGCCACCACGAACAGCAGCAGCTTCAGCAGGCCGGAGAGCACCACCCCGATCAGCTCGAGGCTGGTGGGCTGGAGGCCGAGGGTCTTGGACATATGCCGCGCGCGCGGCGTCTCGGCCGAAAGCCCCTCGCCGAAGAAGGAATCGATGAGGGCGTAGAGCAGGTAGAGCCCGCCCAGTACCGCTGCGGCCACGATCATGCGGGCGGCGACGAAGGCGGCGAAGCTCACATAGCCGCCCACCAGGGCGCCGATGAGCAGGATCACCGACATCCAGATGACAAGGCGCAGCCATTGCGGGCGGCTGCCGGACGCCGCCTGCTCCGCCGGGGAGGCCTCGCCCTCGGTCTCGATGCCGCCATCCTCCGAGCGCGCGACACCCACCAGGAAGCGGGCGATGAAGCCGGCGATGAACAGGGCAAGCAGCGCGCTGGTCAGCACCGTCAGGCCCACGGGGGCGAACAGCACCTTGTGCAGGGCGTTGAGGAAGGCGGCGATGGCCAGCGTCCACACCGCGAACGAGAAGTAGCGGAAAGCGAGCGCTGCGGCGGCGTCCGAGAGCGGCGGCAGGCGGCGCCACGGCTCGTCGGGAGCGAGCAGCGCGCGCGCCACCGCATTGCCGATGGCCTTGATGAAGACCGCCACCACCAGCCCGTGCAGCAAGTCCGCGGCGCGCGGCGGCACCACGTCGAACCCGCCCAGAAAGGCAAGGGCGGCCATGGTGGCGGCGGGCGCCACGCAGGCGTTGAGGACGAGCACCTTCAGCGCCTCGCGGGCGGAGCGCAGCCTTGTGAAGCTCTCGCCCGACCCCGGCGGCGGCGTGCGCAGCCGGCGGCGCAGCAATCGCCCGCCCAGCACCACAGCGGCGCCGATGCCGAAGCCGCCCAGCACGATGCCGAGCAAGGCGAGGGAGCCCTGGCGGCGCTGCGCGAACGAGGACCAGTCGTTCACGAAATACTTGACGGCCCGCCACTCGGACGACACCGAGGACAACGCGTTGCCCCAGAGATCGGGATCGAGGATGGAGTCCGAGCGCTCGAACAGCTGGCCGGTGAACAGCGCCCGGCGGCGGGAACTGATGCGGTCGGAGATCTGGTCGGCGCGCAGCAACAGGGCGCGGTTCTGCTTCAGGACGCCGCCAAGGTCGGAGCTGATCTTCTGCAGGCGCTCGCGGTCGGCGGTCACCGCCGGGTCCTCGGTGGCGCCCTCGGCGGGCTTGGCGCCGAGGCCGCTCAGCCGGCTCTCCGTGTCGGCGACGCGGGGGGCGATCTGGTCGCTCACCGTCGCAAGGTCGCGGCGGGCGGGGTCGAGCCGCTGGCGCACGTCGTCGAGGTCGTTGGGGCGCAGCCCCTCCAGCGCAAGCGTCGCGTCGAGGGCGTCGAGGGTGGCCCGTGCCGCTTCCAGCTTCTCGCGGGCGGCGGTGATCATGGGGTCGGGCGGCACCACCACCGGCTTCGCCGCTTCCGGAGCGGCGGCGGCAGGCGGAGCAGCAGCAGGGGCTCCGGCAGCAGGGGCCCCGGCGACGGGCGCAGGCCCAGCCGGCGCGCCCGCGGCGGGCACGCTCTGGTGCGGGGCGGCCTGCCCCTGCGCCGTCTGCGCCCCGGCCTGGGCCAGGGGAACGCTCGCCACAACCATCGACAGGAAGAGCGCGACCAGAACGGCCGCGGGCTTCGTTACATGCATATCGGACCTCCGCGGCGGCGTTCCTGTCGCCCGAAGGCGGCATGTTCGTGGCGGATGGGAGAGAAAGGCGGCGCGGCGGGGCTTCGAAATCGCGAAAACCGGTATAAAGATCGTCCCGATTTTCGCCTTTTCGCATCCTTCGGCCGCAACCGGAGGCAGAGAGACTCTCGTGATGACCGGCGCCGCTCCCGTCAAGCCCCAGGCTGCACCTTCCGACCCCATTGCCGCCCCCATTGCCGCCCCGATTGCCGCCTCCCCGGCCACCCCCGATCCGGTGGCGCTGGCCGCCGAGCTGATCCGCGCGCCTTCGGTGACGCCGCACGCGGACGATGCGCTGGAGCTGGTGGCGAAAAGGCTGGAGGCCGCTGGGTACCGCGTGGAGCGCCTGACATTCGAGACCGGCGGCGTGCCCATCCCCAATCTCTACGCCCGTATCGGCACCGACAGCCCGAACCTGTGCTTCGCCGGGCATGTGGACGTGGTACCCGAGGGAGATGCCACCCAATGGCACCACGCCCCCTTCGCCGGCACGGTTGAGGACGGTGTGCTCCATGGGCGTGGGGCGGTGGACATGAAGGGGGCGGTGGCCGCCTTCCTCGCCGCCGCGCTCGCCTTCGGCCGGCCGCAGCGCGGCAGCCTCTCCTTCCTCATCACCGGCGACGAGGAAGGCCCGGCGCTGGACGGCACGGTGCAGGTGGTGGAGTGGCTGAAGGCCAGGGGCGAGACCATCGACCATTGCGTGCTGGGCGAGCCCACCAACCCCGATGCCCTGGGCGATGCCTTCAAGGTCGGCCGGCGCGGCAGCCTCTCCGGCATCCTCACCGTGAAGGGCGTGCAGGGGCACGTGGCCTATCCGCACCTTGCCGACAATCCCATCCCGCGCCTCCTGAAGCTCATCGGCGAGCTGACCGCCGCCCCCCTCGACCACGGCTCGGATTTCTTCCCGCCCTCCAACCTGGAGGTCGTCTCGGTGGACGTGGGCAATCCGGTGTTCAACCTGATCCCCGCGCAGGCCACCGCCCGCTTCAACGTGCGCTTCAACGACCTGTTCTCGCTGGAGAGCCTGAAGTCCGAGATCATCCGCCGCCTCGACGGCGCCGGCCTCACCTACGACCTCGCATTCCAGAACGGGGCGAGCCAGAGCTTCCTCACTGCCCCCGGCCCCTTCACCGAGCTGGTCGCCAGCGCGGTGGAAGAGGTGACCCGGCGCCGGCCCGAGCCCTCCACCTCGGGCGGCACCTCGGATGCGCGCTTCATCAAGGACATCTGCCCGGTGGTGGAATTCGGCCTCGTGGGCCGCACCATGCACAAGGTGGACGAGGCGACGCCGGTCAAGGACATCGAGGCTCTCACCGCCATCTACGGCCGCATCATCGCCCGCTATTTCTCAACCTTCGCGTGAGTTCGCATGACGCCCAGTGAAACGACACTCGACGAAGACTTCTCCCGCCTCGACGTGGACGGCCGCGACATTGCCGTGCGCAGCGTGGCCGGCGCGGCGCCAGGCCTGTTCTGGCTGGGCGGCTTCAAGTCGGACATGACCGGCACCAAGGCCGAACACCTCGCCCGCTGGGCCGCCGGGCATGGCCGCGCCAACGTGCGCTTTGACTATTCCGGCCACGGCATCTCTGGCGGCGCGTTCGAGGAGGGCACCATCTCCCGCTGGCTGGAAGAGGCGGTGGCGGTGTTCGACCGGAAGACGCAAGGCGATCAGGTGGTGATCGGCTCGTCCATGGGCGGCTGGATCGCGCTGCTGCTGGCGCGGCTTTTGGCCAAACGGGGGGAGACGCGCCTGAAGGGGCTGGTGCTGGTGGCCCCGGCGGCGGACTTCACCGAAGACCTGATGCGGGCGCGCTTTTCCCCCGAGGTGTGGGCGCAGATCGAGACCACGGGCCGTTTCGAGCGGCCCTCGGCCTATGGCGACGGCCCCTATGTCATCACCCGCGCCCTCATCGAGGACGGGCGCCGCCACCTGCTGCTCGGCGCGCCGTTCGCGGTGGGCTGCCCGGTGCGCATCCTGCAGGGCGCGCAGGATGAGGACGTGCCGTGGGCGCACGCCATGCGGCTCGTGAGCTGCCTTGCCGAGGACGACGTGGTGTTCTCCCTCATCAAGGACGGCGACCACCGCCTGTCCCGCCCGGAGGACCTGGAGCGCCTGACCGACGCAGTGGCCGAGCTGGCATGAGGGAAAGGCCGGTGAGGGCGCCCCCCACCATCCCGCCCCTTGCCCCCGCTGCCCGCGCCTGCGAAAAGGCGCGACCATGATCGTTCTCGACGATATTTCCCTGCGCCTCGCCGGGCGCCTGCTCATCGACCATGCCTCTGTCGCCATTCCGGAGAATGCGCGGGTGGGCGTGGTGGGGCGCAACGGCTCGGGCAAGACCACCCTGTTCAAGGCCATCGTCGGCGAGCTTGAGCTGGAGAGCGGCGCGGTGCGCCTGCCCAACCGCACCCGCATCGGCCGCGTGGCGCAGGAGGCGCCCGCCGGCCCCGACAGCCTGCTGGAGCGCGTGCTCGCCGCCGACACCGAGCGCGCCCAATTGCTGCACGAGCGCGAGACCACCCGTGACCCCATGCGCATGGGCGAGATCGAGATGCGGCTCCTCGACATCGACGCCCATTCGGCGCCGGCGCGGGCGGCCACCATCCTTGCCGGCCTCGGCTTCGACGAGAGCGCGCAGCAGCGTCCCTGCTCGGAATTCTCCGGCGGCTGGCGCATGCGCGTGGCCCTCGCCGCCCTGCTGTTCACCGAGCCGGACCTGCTGCTGCTGGACGAGCCCACCAACTATCTCGACCTCGAAGGCACCCTGTGGCTGCAGGATTACCTGGCGCATTATCCGCGCACGGTGATCCTCATCTCCCATGACCGCGACCTGCTCGACGAGAGCGTGGACCACATCCTCCACCTCACCGGCAAGAAGCTGACCCTCTACAAGGGCGGCTTCACCGGCTTCGACCGCCAGCGCCGCGAGCGGCTGCTGCTGGACCAGAAGGCGCGCAAGAAGCAGGAGATGCAGCGCGCCCACATGGAATCCTTCGTGGCCCGCTTCCGCGCCAAGGCCACCAAGGCCAAGCAGGCCCAGTCGCGCCTCAAGGCCCTCGCCCGCATGGAGCCTCTGGCCGCCCAGGTGAGCGAGGAGGCCGCCGCCATCTCCATCCGCCACCCGGAGCGGCTCTTGTCCCCGCCCATCCTGGTGATGAACCACGTGTCGGTGGGCTACGTGCCGGGCAAGCCGATCCTGCGCAATCTTGATCTGCGCATCGACGAGGACGACCGCATCGCCCTGCTCGGTCCCAACGGCAACGGCAAGTCCACCTTCGCCAAGCTCATCGCCGGCCGGCTGGAGGCCGAAAGCGGCAGCGTGGTGCGCGCCGACAAGCTGGAAGTGGCCTATCTCGCCCAGCACCAGATCGACGAGTTGATCCCCGGCGACAGCCCGGCCCAGCATGTAAGGAAGCTCATGCCCGACGCGCCCGAGGCGCGGGTGCGCGCCCGCGCGGCGGAGATGGGCTTTTCCGGCGGTGCCGCCGACACCAAGGTGTCGTCCCTCTCCGGCGGCGAGAAGGCGCGGCTGCTGCTGGGCCTTGCCACCTTCCACGGGCCGCACCTCTTGATCCTCGACGAGCCCACCAACCATCTGGACATCGAGGCCCGCGCCGCCCTCATCGAGGCCATCAACGACTATCCCGGCGCCGTCATCCTCGTGTCCCACGACCGGCATCTGCTAGAAGCCTGCGCCGAGCAGCTGTGGCGGGTCTCCGGCGGCACGGTGAAGGCCTATGACGGCGACCTCGACCAGTACAAGCGCGAGGTGCTCTCCAAGTCCGACGGCGACCGCATGACCGATGCCGGCCGCAAGGACAAGGCCGAGCTGAAGAAGGACGGCGCCCCGGCCGAGGGCAAGCGCCGCGTCGCCACCGGCCCGCTGAAGAAGCGCATCCGCGAGCTGGAAGCCGCTGTGGAGAAGCTGGAGAAGGAGATCGCCGGCATCGACGTGAAGCTCGCCGCGCCGGACCTCCACGCCAAGAAGCCGCTGGACGCCGCCCGCTTCGCCAAGGCCCGTGCCGATGCGGTGGAAAAGCTGGCCCAGGTGGAAGAAGAATGGCTCGCCGTCAGCGCCGAGCTCGAGACCGCGGGCGGCTGACGGGCGCCGCAGCGGCTCCGGTTGCGGGAATCGTCGCGCCTTCCGCCGGCTCGCGGATCAGCGCCATCAGCGCCTGCGCCGCCCGCGAATGATAGCGATCGGCGTGGCGCAGCACGTAAAAGCGGCGGGCCGGAAAGGTCAGGGGCAGCTGGCGCAGGGTGCCGGTGGCAAGGCCCGCCGCCGCCACGAGATCCGAGATCACCGTCGCGCCCGCCCCTGCCGCCACCGCGCTCACCACCGCCTCGTTGGAGGGCAGCTCCAGTACCACCCTGAGCCCGGCGGGGTCGAGCCCGGAGGCCTTCAGGGCGTCCTCGAACACCTGCCGCGTGCCCGAGCCCGGCTCGCGCAGCACGAACGGCATCTCGAACAGATCGGCCGGGGCGATGGCGCGCCGTTTGGCGAAGGGGCTGCCCGCCGCCGCCACCAGCACCAGCCGGTCGCCGGGCACAGCGGTGCGGGCGAGCAGGGGCTCTTCCACCTCGCCCTCCACGAAGCCGAGGTCGGCGTTGCCCTCCCGCACCGCCGCCGTCACCTGCGTGGTGTTGCCGATGACCACCGACAGGGCGATGTCGGGATAAAGCGTGTGGAAGCGGTTGAGCACCGGCCCGAGCCAGTAATTGGCGATGGTCTGGCTGGCCTCAAGGGCCAGCCGCCCGCGCCTGAGGCCCGAGAGATCCGCGAGCACGGTCTCGGCGGCGGCAGCGCGGGCGAGCACGGCCTCGGCTTCGGGCACGAAGGCGTGTCCGGCCTCGGTCAGTTCGATCCGCCGCCCCACCCGGTGGAACAGGGCGACCCCGCAGGACGCCTCCAGCGCCGCCACCGAGGCGCTCACCGCAGACTGGGTCATGTGGAGGGCCTCGGCCGCGCGCGTCATGTGCAGGGCGCGGGCCACGGCGACGAAGACCTTCAACTGCTCCAGCGTCATGGACGCGCCACCTTGCTTCGCTCGATCGCCGCGCGAGCTGGTTCGCTCAGGCGCCGCGCGGGCTATCATATGCCAACGGCCCGGTCTGCGACCGGGCCGAGAGGGCACGCTCAGGCGCCGCGCGGGCTATCTCATGCCAACGGCCCGGTCTGCGACCGGGCCGAGAGGGCTTCGCTCAAACGCCGCGCTGGCTCACATGAGCGTCTTGATCAGGATAAGGCTCAGCACCGAGATGAACAGCCAGGCGGCGGCGCCGAGCATCAGGGGTTTCACCCCCTTGAGGCGCAGCTTGGCGATGTCGGTCTCCAGCCCCATGGCCCCCAGGGCCACCGCCAGCAGGAAGGTGGTGGCGACGGCGATGTTGGCCTTCACCTCCGCCGGCACCACCCCGGTGGAATTCAGCATCACCATGCCGATGAAGCCGAACACGAACCACGGCATGGGCGGGCTGGCATGGCCGGCCTCCTTGTCGCCGCGCGCCCGCCAGATGGCGGCAGCGCCGAGGCCGATGACGAGGGGCGCCAGCAGCATCACCCGCGAGAGCTTGGCCACCGTGCCGAACTCGCCGGCCTGCTGGCCGCCCTGGAAGGCGGCGGCCACCACCTGCGCCACCTCGTGGATGGACGAGCCGGTCCAAAGGCCGAAGGCGTGGGCGTCGAGGCCGGTGTAGGGCAAAAGCGCCGGCATGATCAGCATGGAGAGCGAGCCGAACACGGTGACGCAGGCCACCGCATAGGCCACGTCCTCATCCGAGCCGCGCGTCACCGTATTGGTGGCGATCACCGCCGAGGCGCCGCAGATGGCGGTTCCCGCCGCGATCAGCTCCGACAATTGCCTGTCCACCCCCATCAGCCGGCCCAGCCAGCGGGTGGCGAAGAAGGTGGCGAACAGCGTCCCGGCCACAATGGAGAAGCCCACGAAGCCGACCGAGCGCACCTGCGCGAAGGTGAGCTGCAGGCCCAGCAGTACGATGGCGAAGCGCAGGATGCGTCGCAGCGCGAACTTCACCCCCGGCCTGGCGATGGCCGGCGTGCCGAAGATGTTGTGCAGGCCCATGCCGATGACGATGGCCAGCACCAGCGGGCTTACCAGCCCCATGCCGGGGATCTGCCGCAGCCCATAGGCCGCCGCAGCAATCAGCACCGTCAGCGCCAGACCCGGCAGGATGCCGCCGAACGCGCGCGTCAGGAAGCCGGGCGCGGCGGGCAGCGGCTGTGTGGTGGGGGGAATGGCGGGCTCGGACAACAACTTGTCGGTCATGGCGGGGTTCCTCGAACGCGGCGAGGATCGCGCCGCATGACACATCGATCAAACGAGTTATATTTCTACAATTGATCGATTTTCATGATTATTTTGACATCTGGTCGGAAGGGGCAAGGCCGCGCCATGCCCCCCACGCCCTCACCGCTCGGCGAAGGCCTTTTCCACCACGAAGGTCTCGGGCCGGTGCCCCGCCCCTTCCATGAAGGCACGGCGCTCCAAGAGGTCGCGGGTGTCGGCGATCATCTGCGGCGAGCCGCACAGCATCACCCGGTCATGGGCGGGGTCGAGATCGGGCAGGCCGAGGTCGGCGAACAACTGGCCGCTCTCCATCAGGTCGGTGACGCGGCCGCGGTTGCGGAACGGCTCGCGCGTCACCGTGGGATAATGGAGCAACTGGGTTGAGGCATATTCGCCGAGGAAATCGTGGCTCTTCAGCGCCGCCACCACGTCCTCGCCATAGGCCAGTTCCGCCACCTCGCGGCAGCCGTGCACAAGGATGATGTGCTCGAAGCGCTCATAGGCCTCCGGGTCCTTGGCGATGGAGACGAACGGCGCCAGCCCGGTGCCGGTGGCCAGCAGATAGAGCCGCTTGCCGGGCTTCAGATTGTCCAGCAGCAGCGTGCCCGTCGGCCGGCGCCCGACCAGGATGGGATCGCCCGGCTGCAGCATCTGCAGGCGCGAGGTGAGCGGACCGTCCGGCACCTTGATGGAGAAGAATTCCAGCTGGTCCTCATGGGGCGCGCAGGCGAGCGAATAGGCGCGCAGCAGCGGCTTTTCGTCCACCGGCAGGCCGATCATGGTGAACTGGCCGCTCTTGAAGCGGAACGCCGGATCGCGGGTGGCGGTGAAGGAGAACAGGCGATCGGTCCAGTGACGAACCTCGAGGACGGTCTCGGTGTTGAGATTGCTCATGCGCCCCTCCTCACGCCGCGCCGGACGCGGAGGAGCCGTCCGCCTGACCCGGCGCGGGGGAAAACGCGCTCTCGAACTTGTCGGCCACGTCCATCCACTGGGCGGCGTCCGCCGGCGGCTCCTTCTTCTCGGCGATGTTGGGCCACAGGGCCGCATACTGCGCATTCAGCGCGATCCACGGCCCGGCCTCCGGCGCCGTATCGGCCGCGATGGCGGCGGCGGGGCATTCGGGCTCGCAGACGCCGCAGTCGATGCACTCGTCCGGATTGATGACGAGCATGTTCTCGCCTTCGTAGAAGCAATCCACCGGGCAGACGGCGACGCAATCCATGAATTTGCAGCGGATGCAATTGTCAGTGACGACATAGGCCATGGGGCAGGTCCTGTTAAGTCTGCAACAAGACTAGCCTTACGGCGCCACAAGACTGAGCGCTAAGGCCTTGGAGGGTCAATTAATTGCAGTCTTTTATGCTCATGTGATCGAGGACGACGGCAAGAGCCAGCTCCCCGATGCCTCTCCGCAACAAAACGCCGTCATCCCCGGTGAAGAGGGGACCCCGGACAAGGCGGAGGCTGGCGGGAGCCGCGGCGTGCCCCTCACACCACCTGGGCGAGGTTCGAGCCGTTGAGGTTCACGGCGAGGCCCTTCAGGGCGTCCTCGTTCAGCTCGCCGCCCATGGCCTTCAGGCTCTCCTCGCGGATCAGCGCGCCGAGGTCGGCCCGCAGCCGGATGAATTCGGGCGAAAGCTGCAACGCCGCATCGCGCGGGCGCGGCAGGGGCACAGTCACCTCGGCCTTGATGCAGCCGGGGCGCGCGGTCATCACATAGATGCGGTCGGAAAGGAAAATCGCCTCGTCGATGTCGTGGGTCACGAACAGCACCGAGATGCCGAGGCGCTGCCAGAGGTTGGTGAGGATCTGCTGCATGATGACCCGGGTCTGGGCGTCGAGCGCGCCGAACGGCTCGTCCAGCAGCAGCACCTTCGGCCCCGTGGCAAGCGCCCGCACGATGCCCACGCGCTGCTTCATGCCGCCGGACAGCCGGTCGGGATAGTGGTTCTCGAAGGCCGACAAGCCGGCCAGCCCCAGCAGGGTGCGCGCGGCCACCGCCCGCTCGGAGCGGCCCATGCCGCGCATCTTGAGGCCGAATTCCACGTTTTCCCGCACCGTCTTCCACGGGAACAGGGAATATTGCTGGAACACCATGCCACGGTCGGCGGAGGGGCCCTTCACCGCCTCCCCGTCCACGGTGACGCGGCCGGCGGTGGGCTTCAGGAAGCCCGCCACCGCATTGAGCAGAGTGGACTTGCCGCAGCCTGAAGGGCCGATGATGGAGACGAACTCGCCCGGGTTCACCACCAGGTCGGCGTCGCTCACCGCGATCACCGCGCCGTCGATGGTGTCGTAGGCCAGCTCGAAGCCGGTGACCTCGATGAGGCCGGTGTTCGTGGGGGCGGTTGCGGGAATGGCCATGGCGCGCCTCGCGGGGTTCATTTTGCCCGGGACCAGGGCGTCACCGCCCGCCCGACCAGCCGGATGAGGAAGGACGACGCGAGCCCCAGCACGCCGATGGTGATCATGCCCAGCGCGATGTCAGGATACTGCACCAGGGAATAGGCCTCCCACGTGAAGTAGCCGATGCCGAACTGGCCGGAGATCATCTCCGCCGCGATCAGCGACACCCAGGCCACCCCCATACCCACCGTGAGGCCGGTGAAGATCTGCGGCAGCACCGCCGGAAAATAGACCTCGAGGAAGGTGGCGCGCTCACTCGCCCCGAGGCAGCGCGCGGCGCGCACCAGCACCTCGTCCACATTGGCCATGCCGTGCAGCGTGTTGAGCAGGATGGGGAAGAACGCGCCGAGGAAGGTGATGAAGACGATGCTCTGCTCGTTGGTGGGCCACAGCATGATGGACATGGGCACCCAGGCAATGGCCGGGATGGGCCGCAACACCTCGCAGACCGGGAACACGAATTCCTTGATGAGCGCATAGCGCCCCATCAGCAGTCCCATCGGCACCGCCACCAGCGCCGCGAGGGCGAAGCCGAGGAAGATCCGACGGCATGAAATGACGATATGGTCGAAGAAGGTGCCGGTGGAGAAGGCGGTGCGCGCGCTCTCCAGCACCTGTTCCGGCGAGGGCACGTTCAGGAACCGCACATAGAGGTCCATGCGGTTCACGGTGACCACGTGCCAGGCGAGGATGAACAGGCCGATGGCCAGCGCCCCGAGCAGCGTCGCCCGGATCACCTGCATGTTCAGTCTGAGCCAGCGCCGGGCGAGGCCGGGCAGCGAACGGTCTGGCGGCACCACGACCCCAACGGCCGGTCGCTCGGGCCGCAGCAGGATGGATCCGGCGGCGGGACGCGCAAGCGCCCCCTCCGCTGCGCCGGCGATATGCAGGGGGGCCTGCATCTTCATGGGGGATTTCGCCGCGGCGCTCTTCATGGCGTTCACCCGCGCCCCGCGGTGGCGGCCTTCAGCGCATCGCCGAAGCTCATCACCTTGCCGCCCGCCTTGGCCGCCGCCGCTTCCGCGTCGGCCTTCAGCATGAAGGGCAGGATCTCCCTCTTGCCGTCCTTCGCGCTCACCGCGAAGAACGCATCGGTGGCGAACAGCTTGATGCCGCGGGCGGTATCGAACAGATAGGTCATGTTGGCCTTCTTGCCCTGGGCGGTCAGCTCGGCCAGAGCGCCCAGCGTGCAGGCGGCGCTGGAATAGGGCTTGACGCCCTCGCCCTCGATCCAGATCTCGCCGGCCTTGCGCGGCTCGGTGATCTTCACCTTGCAGAAGCTGTCGTCGCCGCTCACCTCGTAGTTGGCGAGGCTTTTGAGCTGCGCCTCGTAATCGAGGCCCATTTCCTTGAAAGCCTGGCGCATATAGGTGTCGTTGACCCAGGCCTTGGTGTCGAATTCCTTCATGCGGCCGAGCTTCTGCAGCACGGCGGCATCCTCCGCCGCGTCGGCCACGAGCTGGGGCTTGAGGGTGGGATCCAGGGTCATGATGCCGCCCGGGCCGAGGAAGATGTAGACCACTTCCTTGTCGATACCGGTCCACTTGGCGATCTTCTCGGCCGCGCCCTGCGGATCCTTGCGGACCCATTCATTGGCCTCGATCACGGCCTTCAGATAGGCCACGACGACTTCCGGATACTTCTGCGCGAAATCGGTACGCACCACCATGCCGTGCCAGGTGGGGGCGTTGGTCTCCACCCCGTCGAAGATCTTGCGGGCGAAGCCGCGGAACGGCAGCAGCTCGGCAAAGGGCACGAAATCGGCGTGGGCGTCGATCTTCTTTTCCTGGAGGTTGGTGGAGCCAACCTCCGGCGACTGGCTCACCAGCTTGAAATAGTCGGCGGGCCAGCCCTTGTCCTGCATGGCCTTGAGGATCATGCCGTGGGCCGCCGAGCCGAACGGCACGCTCAGCACCTTCCCCTTCAGGTCGGATAGTTCGAAATAGGGCGAGTCCTTGTGCACCACCACGCCGTTGCCGGAGCCGTCGAGATTATAGGCGGCGATGCCGATGAGCTGCGACTTGGACTGGGGATTGGACTGGAAGGTATAGCCGTTCACCACCAGCGGATAATCGCCCATGGCGCCGAACTGGAGCTTGTCCGCCATCATGCCGTTCGTGACCGGCGGGCCGGAGGTGAAGTTCTGCCAGTCGATGGTGTAGGCAACGTTGGCGTACTTGCCGTCCTTGGGCAGGTACTTCTCCAGCAGCTTCAGCTCCTTGATGACGACGCCGGTGGTCACCGTGTTGGTGGTGGTGTCCTGGGTGCCGATGCCGAAGCTGATAGCGGTCTGGGCGCGGGCGGGAAGCGCCGCAAAGGCGCAGCTTGCCGTGAGGACGGCGGCCACGGTGCGAAGCAGGCTGGAGCGGAAAGACTTGGCGCGAAACTGGGTCATCGGATCCACCTCTCGGGGCAAAGACGGCTCTTGACGGTGATCTTCGGGCGCCAGCTTCCATTCGTTCAAAGGAAGATGCGGAGGGGGTGTCGATTAGTTGCCTCCTTTCGAGACCCGCCTCTTTCTTGATCACACGGTGCCTGCCTTACCGGCGCACCCCCTCTTGCCCCCCAACGGGCCTCAGCGGTCGCCCCGCATCACATGGAGCGCGTCGAGGTCATGGATCACGATCTTGGCCTTCTCGGCTTTCAGAACGCCCTGTTCCTGTAGGCGCTTGAGGCTGATGGTGACCCATTGCCGCGTCGCCCCGACCATGTGGGCGAGGTCGGCGTGGGTAAACGCCGTGCCGACGACGATGCCGCCGTCCTCCCGCACCCCATAGGAATCCGCGAGGTGCAGGAGCAGGTGGGCGAGGCGCTCGGTGACCGATCGGGTGCCCAGCATCTGGGCAAGGGCGGAGTAGCATTTCCCCTTGAACGTGAGCCCCTCGATGAGGCCGATGGCGAAGGCCGGCATCTGGGCGATGAGCCGGCGCAGCGTCTTGCCGTTCAGATGCACCACCACCGAATTGGTGGCCGCAACCCCCGACCACACATGCTGTCCCTGCCCGAACAGCTCAGGTCCGCCGACGAAATTGCCGGAGTTCCAATAGGCCAGGGTGATCTCGCGGCCCGAGGGCGCGATGTAGAAGACGCGGATGCGGCCACTCTCGATCAGGAAGATCCCATCGTGGGGCGTGCCCTGGGAGAACAGCATCTTGCCGCGATAGACCACGCGCTTCTGGCCCTCGCGCAGCACCTCCTCGCGCTCCTTCGCGGTGAGGCGCTGGAACAGCAGCGGCGGGCCATTGGTAAGGGCGGCGTTCTCTGTGAGCAGAAGCGCCTGCGCAGGAGTGGCGCCAGCCAGGAGCGACGATGCCGCGACGGGAAGCGGCCCATGGGGCGGGGCGTTCAGCATGGCTTCTCTCCAGGTTGGATCGATTCTCAACCGCAAGAAGCGTACCATCGTTATTATAAGTTTTTTGGTCGATTATCTATATAAATAGACTGACAGCGGCAGCCGAAACGCAAACGGCGGCCTCGCGGCCGCCGTTCGAACAATCCATCTCTCCAAGGCGCTGTCCGGTTCACCCGGATTGAACCAACCGGCCGGACCGGACCCGCCCACACAGGCCAGAAGCGAAACGCTCCGTCGCGCCTCAGTGCCCGCCGGTGCGGCCGTTCTCGAGCGCCGTATAGACCTGCTCAAGATCGGCGAGCTGGCGCGCCGCGCGCTGGCGGCTCTCGTCGGTGGTGGCGTCGGCCACGTCTTCCTTGGCGTCCTGGATCTGCTGCTGGAGCGCACCCAGATCCAGCTCGTCCAGCGGCTTCGCCTCTTCGGCGAGGATGGTGAGGCCAGCCGGGTTCACCTCGGCAAAGCCACCGCGCACGAAATAGGAGCGCGGCGCCCCGTCACCCTTGATGGTGAGGATGCCGGGCTTCAGCATGCCGATGAAGGGCGCATGGCCAGCCATCACGCCGAATTCGCCTTCCGCACCGGGCACGATCACCTCGGTCACGGCGCCGGAAAACACGAGCCGCTCGGGCGAGACCAGCTCAAAGGGTAAGGTCGCCATAATTCTCGTCTCCGGGTCGTCCCGAACGGGAGGCGCCCCAACATCGGGTGCTCCTCCGGACGCCATCCACCGGATGGACGCCCTTACTCCATGAAGGAAGGCAGCTTCACCGGACAGGCCTGATCAGCCCGGCCGCAACCGCCTCCGCGGCATCAGCGCCGGCGGTCGGCCACAAAGCCGACGCCGAGCCCGATGATGGCACCCACCACGGCAGCAAGGCCGATGTGCCGGCTTTGCTCCGAGGTCAATCCGCCGCGCGGGCTCTCACCCTGCAGCTCAATATTGATGCCCGGCAGCCGGATCTCGGCGACCTGCGGCCGGGTCAGCCAGCCGGTGATGCCGCCAGCCACCAGTCCGAGCACAAGGCCCAGGACCTTCACATTCATCATTTCCTCACCCCCTGATCCGAACTTCCCACTTGGGTACAACACCCTGCGCGGCAAATTCGCCTCAAAGCGGAGCAGGAAAATCACGCATTCCGATCACCTTGGAGGGATGACCGGAACGCCTTTGCCTTGCAGTCGCTCAGGCCGCCTCGGCCGCGAGCTTCTTGCCCTTCTCGATGGCTTCTTCCATGGAACCGACCATGTAGAAGGCCTGCTCGGGCAGGTAGTCGTACTTGCCTTCCACCAGGCCCTTGAAGCCGGCGATGGTGTCCTTCAGGTCCACGAGCTTGCCCGGGGAGCCGGTGAACACTTCCGCCACGTGGAAGGGCTGCGAGAGGAAGCGCTCGATCTTGCGGGCGCGGGCGACCGTGATCTTGTCCTCTTCGCTGAGCTCGTCCATGCCCAGGATGGCGATGATGTCCTGGAGAGCCTTGTAGCGCTGCAGGGTCTGCTGGACCTGACGCGCGGTGTTGTAGTGCTCGTCGCCGAGGATGGCGGGGGAGAGCATGCGCGAGGTGGAGTCCAGCGGATCCACCGCCGGGTAGATGCCCTTTTCCGCGATGGAGCGCGACAGCACGGTGGTGGCGTCCAGATGGGCGAAGGAGGCGGCGGGCGCCGGGTCGGTCAGGTCGTCGGCCGGCACGTAGATGGCCTGCACCGAGGTGATCGAGCCCTTGGTGGTGGTGGTGATGCGCTCCTGGAGCGCGCCCATGTCGGTGGCGAGCGTCGGCTGGTAGCCCACCGCCGAGGGAATGCGGCCGAGCAGAGCCGACACTTCCGAGCCGGCCTGGGTGAAGCGGAAGATGTTGTCCACGAAGAAAAGCACGTCCTGGCCCTGGTCGCGGAAGTGCTCGGCGACGGTGAGGCCGGTCAGCGCCACGCGGGCGCGGGCGCCCGGAGGCTCGTTCATCTGGCCGTACACCAGGGCGCACTTGGAACCGGCGGCGGAGCCACCGTTCTCGTGCGGGTCCTTGTTCACGTTGGACTCGATCATCTCGTGGTAGAGGTCGTTGCCCTCGCGGGTGCGCTCACCCACGCCGGCGAACACGGAATAGCCGCCGTGCGCCTTCGCCACGTTGTTGATCAGCTCCATGATGAGCACGGTCTTGCCCACGCCGGCGCCGCCGAACAGGCCCACCTTGCCGCCCTTGGCGTAGGGGGCGAGGAGGTCCACCACCTTGATGCCGGTGACGAGGATCTCGGCTTCCGTGGCCTGCTCCGCATAGGAGGGGGCCGGCTGGTGGATGCCGCGGGTGGCTTCCGCCTCGATCGGGCCGAGCTCGTCCACCGGCTCGCCGATGACGTTCATGATGCGGCCGAGGGTGCCGGCACCCACCGGCACCTGGATCGGCGCGCCGGTATCGGTGACCTCGAGGCCACGCACCAGACCTTCGGTAGCGTCCATGGCGATACAGCGCACGGTGCTCTCACCGAGGTGCTGCGCCACTTCGAGCACCAGCCGGTTGCCCTGGTTGGTGGTCTCCAGCGCGTTGAGGATTTCCGGCAGATGGCCGTCGAACTGCACGTCCACGACGGCGCCGATGACCTGGGTGATGCGTCCGACCTTGTTCGCCATTTTCGTCGTCCTCGTGTCCTATTTCCGACCGAGCCTTGGTCCCGGGCCTCAGAGGGCCTCGGCGCCGGAGATGATCTCGATGAGTTCCTTCGTGATCATGGCCTGGCGGGTGCGGTTGTAGATGAGCGTCTGCTTCTTGATCATGTCGCCCGCATTGCGGGTGGCGTTGTCCATGGCGCTCATCTGCGAGCCATAGAACGACGCCTGGTTCTCAAGCAGCGCGCGGAAGATCTGCACGGCGATGTTGCGCGGCAGCAGGTCGGCGAGGATGTCCTCCTCGGCCGGCTCGTATTCATAGACCGGGCCGCCCTCGCCCTCGTCCTGCGCCTCGAACACGGCGGGGATGATCTGCTGGGCGGTGGGGATCTGCGAGATCACGCTCTTGAAGTTGGAATAGAAGAGCGTGCACACGTCGAAGGCGCCCTGGTCGAGCAGGGTGAGGATCTTCGACGCGATGTCCGAGGCATTCTTGAAGCTGAGGGTGCGCACGCTGCGCAGGTCCACCAGCTCGATGATGCGGTCGGGATAGGTCCGGCGCAGCTGGTCATAGCCCTTGCGGCCGACGCAGAAGAACGTCACGTCCTTGCCTTCGCCGATCAGCTGCTGCGCCTTCTCGCGCGCCAGGCGCACGATGGAGGTGTTGAAGGCGCCGCACAGGCCGCGCTCGCCGGTGCAGACCAGAAGCAGGTGCTTCTGCGACTGCCCCGTGCCGGCGATCAGCACCGGCGCCTGACCGGCGCCGACGATGCCGGCGGCAAGGTTGCCCAGCACCGTATCCATGCGCTCGGCATAGGGACGGGCCGCTTCCGCCGCCATCTGGGCGCGACGCAGCTTCGCCGCGGCGACCATCTGCATCGCCTTGGTGATCTTCTGCGTCGCCTTCACCGAGGCGATGCGGTTCCTTAGGTCTTTCAGGCTCGCCATGGTGCCCGTCCGTCAGGTTCGAGGAACAGGCGCCGCTCAGGCAAAGCTCTTGGCGAAGGCGTCGAGGGCCTTCGTCAGCTTCTCCGTGGTGTCCTTGGAAATCTCCTTGGACGAGCGGATGGCTTCCAGGATCTCCGGATGCTGGGAGCGCAGGGCAAGCAGGAGACCCTGCTCGAACTCACGCACCTTGGAGACCGGCAGCGGGTCGAGGTAGCCGTTGGTGCCGGCGAAGATCACCGCCACCTGCTCCTCGACCTTGAGGGGCGAGAACTGGCTCTGCTTCAGCAGCTCGGTGAGGCGGGCGCCGCGGTTGAGCAGCTTCTGCGTCGAAGCGTCGAGGTCCGAGCCGAACTGGGCGAAGGCGGCAAGCTCACGATACTGGGCGAGCTCGCCCTTGATCTTGCCCGCCACCTGCTTCATCGCCTTGATCTGGGCCGAGGAGCCCACGCGCGACACCGACAGGCCGACGTTCACCGCCGGGCGGATGCCCTGGTAGAACAGGTCGGACTCAAGGAAGATCTGACCGTCGGTGATGGAGATCACGTTGGTCGGGATGTAGGCCGACACGTCGTTGGCCTGGGTCTCGATCACCGGCAGCGCGGTGAGGGAGCCTGCGCCCAGCGAATCGTTCAGCTTCGCGGCGCGCTCCAGCAGGCGGGAGTGCAGGTAGAACACGTCGCCGGGATAGGCCTCGCGACCCGGCGGGCGGCGCAGCAGCAGCGACATCTGGCGATAGGCCACGGCCTGCTTGGACAGGTCGTCATGGATGATCAGGGCGTGCATGCCGTTGTCACGGAAATACTCGCCCATGGCGGTGCCGGTGAACGGCGCCAGGAACTGCATGGGGGCCGCGTCCGAGGCGGTAGCGGCGACCACGATGGAGTATTCCAGCGCGCCCTGCTCTTCCAGCACCTTCACGAACTGCGCGACGGTGGAACGCTTCTGGCCCACCGCGACGTACACGCAGTAGAGCTTGGCCTTCTCGTCCGTGCCCTGGTTGATGGGCTTCTGGTTGAGGATCGAGTCGAGCGCCACGGCGGTCTTGCCGGTCTGGCGGTCGCCGATGATCAGCTCGCGCTGGCCGCGGCCGATGGGGATCAGCGCGTCGATGGCCTTGAGGCCGGTCTGCATGGGCTCATGCACCGACTTGCGCGGGATGATGCCCGGCGCCTTCACGTCGACGCGGCGGCGCTCGGTATATACGATCGGGCCCTTGCCATCGATCGGATTGCCGAGGGCGTCCACGACGCGGCCGAGCAGACCCTTGCCCACCGGAGCGTCCACGATGGCGCGGGTGCGCTTGACGGTCTGGCCTTCCTTGATCTCGCGGTCCGAGCCGAAGATCACGATGCCGACGTTGTCGATTTCGAGGTTCAGCGCCATGCCGCGCGTGCCGTTCTCGAACTCGACCATCTCGCCGGCCTGGACATTGTCGAGGCCGTAGACGCGGGCAATGCCGTCACCGACGGAGAGAACCTGACCCACCTCGGAAACCTCGGCCTCCTGGCCGAAGTTCTGGATCTGCTCCTTGAGGATGGCGGTGATTTCAGCGGCTCGAATGTCCATCAGCGGACCTCTTTCATCGCATGCCGGATAGAATTGAGTTTGGTCTTGAGAGAGGCATCGACCATGCGGGAGCCGAGCTTCACGATGAGACCACCGAGGATGGACGGATCGACGGTGACGTCGAGAATCACGTCCTTGCCGGTCTGCTGGGCCAACGCTTCCTTGAGCGCGAAGAAGTGCGCATCGCTCAAGGGCGCCGGCACCGTGACCTGCGCCGTCGTCTCACCGCGCATGGCGGCGACGAGGGACGCATAGTCGGCAACCATGCGGGGCAACGCGAACAGGCGACGGTTCTGCGCCACCCGCCTCACGAAATTCCCGGCGAGACCGGAAATGCCCGCCTGATCAAGTACCGCCGAAATGGCCTTCAGCTGCTCCTCGGCCGAAAAGACCGGGCTTTTGACCAGCCGCGCCAGATCCGCGCTCTCCGCAATAAGGGCCGACAAGCGATCGAGATCCGCCTTCACGGAATCGACGGCGCCGGCCTCTGTCGCCAGTTCGAACAGCGCGGTCGCGTAGCGCCCCGCCATGCCTGACACGATCGTATCCGCCACCCCGCACCTCTCTCGAACTTGCAGCCCATGCCGCGCGCCTTGCGCAGCCATTGCCCAAGCCCTTGATCTGTTGGGAATAATCTAGTGCGACCCCGCGAGAGGGCTAAACCCGCCTCCCGAAATCCCGGTGTGCCTAACACAGGCAGAAGTGGGCGGCAACATGACCGAACGATGGCGCCTAGGCCGCATTGCCGCACCGCGATGCCAGGATACCGCCCGCGCCGCCGCCCGGCGCCTTATGCCACACCAAGAAACTGCTTCAGCTCGGGCGTCTGGGGGTGCGTGAACACGTCTTCGGGCGGACCGATCTCGTGCACCCGGCCCTGGTGCATGAACACCACGCGGTCGCACACCTCGCGGGCGAAGCGCATTTCGTGAGTCACCATGAGGAGCGTCATGCCCTCCTCGGCGAGAGCCTTCACCACGGCGAGCACCTCGTTGACCAGTTCCGGGTCGAGGGCCGAGGTGATCTCATCACATAGTAGGGCCAGCGGCTTCATGGCCAACGCCCGGGCGATGGCGACGCGCTGCTGCTGGCCGCCGGAGAGCTGGTCGGGATAGGCGTCGAACTTGTGGCCGAGGCCCACCTGTTCCAGGCGCACCCGCGCTTCCGCCTCCGCCTCCTTGGCGGAAACCTTCTTCACCACCATGGGCGAGAGCATCACGTTGCGCCCCGCCGTGAGGTGGGGGAACAGGTTGAAGCCCTGGAAGATCATCCCGACCTTGAGCCTGAGCGCCCGCAGGTGCACTTCGTCCGGCGCCAGCTGGGCGCCGGCCACCACGATGGAGCCCTGGTCGATGGTCTCCAGCCCGTTGACGCAGCGCAGCAGGGTGGACTTGCCCGACCCCGACTTGCCGATGATGGCGATGACCTCGCCCGGCTCGATGTCGAGGTTGATGCCCTTCAGCACCTCGTTCTGGCCGAAGCTCTTGCGCACCTCAGTGATTGTGATGAGCGACATTCAGCTTCCTCTCCAGGATCTGGCTCGACTTCGACAGGGGCCAGCACAGGGCGAAATAGATCAGCGCCGCAAAGCCGTAGACCGTGAACGGCTCGAACGTGGCGTTGGTGATGATGGTGGCGGCCTTGGACAGCTCCACGAAGCCGATGATGGAGGTCAGCGCCGTTCCCTTCACCACCTGCACCGAGAAGCCCACCGTGGGCGGCACCGCGATGCGCATGGACTGGGGCAGGATCACGTAGCGCAGCTGTTCCACGAAGCTCATGGCCAGCGAGGACGAGGCCTCCCACTGCCCCTTGGGAATCGATTCGACGCAGCCGCGCCAGATCTCGGCGAGGAAGGCCGAGCTCCACAGGGTCAGCGACACGAACGCCGCCGCCCAGGGCGACACGTCGAGGCCAAGCAGCGGCAGGCCGAAGAAGATCAGGAACAGCTGCATCAGCAGCGGCGTGCCCTGGAACAGCTCGATATAGAGGCCAGCGGCGCGGCGCAGCCACGCCTTGCGGGCGATTCGGGCATAAAGCACGACCAGCCCCACCACGCCGCCGCCGACGAAGGCGAGCAGGGAGAGCAGCACGGTCCAGCGGGCGGCCAGCAGCAGGTTGGAGACGATGTCCCAGGTGGAAAACGCCGTCATCGCGCGACACTCCTGCGGGGGAACACCAGGGCGCCGATGCCCCGCATGACCTGCCGCACCAGCACGGCGAGGGCGAGGTAGAGCACGGTCGCGACGATGTAGGCCTCGAACGCCCGGAACGTGCGGGACTGGATGAAGTTGGCGGCGAAGGTCAGCTCCTCCACCGAGATCTGCGAGCACACCGCCGAGCCGAACATGACGATGACGATCTGCGAGGACAAAGCCGGCCAGATCTTCTGCAGCGCCGGCACCAGCACCACGTGGCGGAAGGTCTGCACCCGGCTCATGGCCAGCGAGGCCCCGGCCTCGAACTGGCCCTTGGGGGTCGCCTCGATGCCGGCGCGGATGATCTCGCAGGCGTAGGCGCCGAGGTTGATCACCATGGCGAGGATGGCCGCCTGCATCTCGGTGAGCCCGACCCCGATGGCCGGCAGGCCGAAGAAGATGAAGAACAGCTGGATCAGGAACGGCGTGTTGCGGATCAGCTCCACATAGGCTTCCACCAGCGGCCGCAGCCAGCGCGGGCCCTGGGTCTTGGCCCAGGCGCAGGCGATGCCGAGGGTGACCCCCAGCACGCCGCCCACGGCGATCAGCTCCAGCGTGACGGCGACGCCCTTGGCGATCACCGGCGCATAGGCGCCGAGGGAGGAGAAATCGAAGCTGTAGGCCATCTGTGCCCTTTCCCCCTATGGCGGCACTCAACACGCCGGAACCCGCCTTCCGGAACCGGGGCCGGCGCCTGGAACCCGGCTCCCTCTCGCCGCAGAGCAAGGGCCGAGGAGGGGCGGCCCCGTCCTCACGACCCACCGCAGCGAAAGCGGAGCGGGCTGTCGCGCGCCGGCCAAAAGCGGCGCGCGACGACTCAGGCCCTCACAGGTCCGCGGGAAGCGGCGCGCCGAGCCATTTCTGGGAGATCTTCTCCAGCGAGCCGTCCGCCTTGGCGGCGGTGATGATGGCGTTGACCTTCTCCAGCAGCTTGGGCTCGTCCTTGTTGAGGCCCACGTAGCAGGGAGAATTCTTGATCAGCACCTTCACCTGCGGCTTCTTCGGCGGGTTGCGGGCAAGGATCGCCGCCGCCACCACATTGCCCGTGGCCACCACCTTCACCTGGCCGGAGAGGAAGGCCGAGATGGTGGAATTGTTGTCCTCGTAGCGCTTGATGTCGGCGGTGGGCGGGGCGACCTTGGTCAGTTCCAGGTCCTCCACCGAGCCGCGGGTGACACCCACCGTCATGCCGGCGATGTCCTCCACCTTCTCCACCTTCACGTCGGCGGGGCCGAAGATGCCGTTGAAGAACGGGGCATAGGCCACGGAGAAATCCATCACCTTCTCGCGCTCGGGATTCTTGCCGAGGCTGGAGATGACGAGGTCCACCTTCTTGGTCTGGAGATAGGGGATGCGGTTGGCGCTGGTCACCGGCACCAGCTCCGCCTTCACGCCCAGCTTGGCGGCGATGAGGTTGGCCACGTCGATGTCATAGCCCAGCGGCTTGAGGTCCACGCCCACCGACCCGAAGGGCGGGAAATCCTGCGGCACGGCGATGCGGATCACGCCAGCCTTCATGATGTCGTCGAGGGTATCCGCCCGCGCGGCCGTCGACAGCGCCACCGGCGCCAGCGCGCCGAGAAGCGCACCGGCAGCGAACGCCGCCCGAAGGAAATTCCTGCGATCTGAGCGCATGTTGCGCCTGCCTCCCTGACACGGCGCAACGGCGCCTTTCAGCCGGAGACTGAGCAAGCCCTATGCCAAGGCTATCCAGCGGCGGGCCTGCCGCACGGGAGGCGGTCCGTCACGCGGTCGTCACAAGCGGCACCGGTAACGGGGCCGCCGATTGAGGCGCGATCGAGCCGGCCGGGGCAAAATGAAAAGCCCCGCCCGATGTCTCGGACGGGGCATTTGCACAAACTTCAGGCGCCCATATTCCGGGCAGACCTCCGAAGGTGAACCTCAGTTCGCCTGGGACGCCTTGTTGGGGCTCGCCGGGAAGGCGGCGTTCTTGACGGTGCCCTTCATCAGCTCGACGGCGAGCTTCAGCTGGGTATCGTCCTTGGGGTCCGGCGGAACATAGGAGGGCGAGCCGGTCTGCTCGTCGTCGCCGTTCTTCAGGTGGCCCTTCAGCGAGGCTTCGCCGCGGGTGGTGTCGAGGGACGCGCCGAGCTTCTGCTTCATCTCGTCCGGCAGGTCCTGAACCAGGACGATGTCCGGCTCGATGCCCTTGGCCTGGATGGAGCGGCCCGACGGCGTGTAGTAGCGCGCCGTGGTCAGGCGCAGCGCGCCCTGCTGGCCGAGCGGGATGATGGTCTGCACCGAGGCCTTGCCGAAGGTCCGCGAGCCGAGGACGGTGGCGCGCTTGTGGTCCTGCAGGGCGCCGGCCACGATCTCCGAGGCCGAGGCCGAGCCGCCATTGACCATCACGATCACCGGACGGCCCTTGGTGAGGTCGCCGCCACGGGCGTTGAAGCGCTGTGTTTCCTCAGCGTTGCGGCCGCGGGTGGAGACGATCTCGCCGCGCTCCAGGAACGCGTCGGACACCGCCACCGCCTGGTCCAGCAGGCCGCCGGGATTGTTGCGCAGATCAAGGATGTAGCCCTTGATCTTGTCCGGCCCGATCTTGGCGGTCAGGTCGTCGATGGCCTTCTTGAGACCCTCGTAGGTCTGCTCGTTGGTGAACGAGTTGAGGCGGATATAGGCGATGTCGTCGGATTCGATCCGCGAGCGCACCGTCTGGATCTTGATGGTGTCGCGCACCAGCTTGATCTCGAGGGGCTTCTCCACGCCCTTGCGCAGGATGGTCAGCGTGATCGGCGTGTTCACCGGGCCGCGCATCTTGTCCACGGCCTCGTTCAGGGTCAGCCCCTGGACCTGGTCGTTGTCGAGCTTGGCGATGAGGTCGCCGGAGAGGATGCCGGCCTTGCTCGCCGGGGTGTCCTCCATGGGCGTGACCACCTTCACGAGGCCGTCTTCCATGATGACCTCGATGCCGAGGCCACCGAATTCGCCGCGCGTCTGCACCTGCATGTCGCGGTGGTTCTTCGCGTCCATGTAGGAGGAGTGCGGGTCAAGCGACTGAAGCATGCCGTTGATGGCGGCCTCGATCAGCTTGGCATCGTCGGGCTTTTCGACATAGTCCGAGCGCACGCGCTCAAAGACATCGCCGAACAGGTTGAGCTGCTTGTAGGTGTCCGAGGACGCCGCCTCGGCGGCGGTGCCCAGGAAGAAGGGCGCCAGCACCCGCGGCTGAACCGCTGCAACGGCCACAAGGGCGCCAGCCGCCACGCCGAAAAGAAATAGAGACGTCCGACGCATCATCCACGTACCTTCTGACTGTCCGTTGCGGCCCACCACGGGGTAGGATCTATCGAGATCCCGTCTTTTCGGAACTCGACATATAATTGGGGCTGTCCCAAGGCTGCGCCAGCCTCATTGCCAAAACGTAATCCGCCTGCCGGAACAACGCTCGGGGCCTGACCTGCTGCCTGACCTGCAACCTGGCTTGAGGCCGGTACCACCGCGCTGCGCGCTGGTCCCGCAGTACGCGACAGGCCGCCCATCACCCCCACCGGCTCGCCCGCCAGGACGAACTGGCCGAGGTCCACGGTGATCCGTTCCATGCCTGCCATCAGGATATGGTAGCCGCCGCCCGCGTTTATGATCAAGAGTTGTCCGTAGCTGCGGAACGGCCCGGCATAGACCACCCAGCCGTCGGCCGGGGCGGTGACGGGGGCACCGGCACGGGTGGCGATGGTCATGCCCTTTTCGGCCCCGCCCACGCTGTCGGGGGCGCCGAAGGTCTTCACCGTCACGCCAGCAACCGGCAACGGCAGCAAGCCCTTAGCCTGGCTGAAGGCGATGGCGGGGGTAATCCGTGCCGGATTGCGCAAGGCGGTGAGGTCCGGCTTGCCCGGTTCGACGGGGCGGGTGACGGCCTTCGCGGCGTCGGCGGCGCGGGCGGAAGGCCCCACTTCCGTCTCCAGCCTCGTCACGAGATCGTGCACGTCGCCGGTGGCCTTGGCCACCGTCTCGGCCTGGCTTCTTTCGGCCGGGGGTACCGGCTGCTCCTCGGCCTGGCGACGCTGACGCTCCGTCACCAGAAGGGAGAGCCGCTTGCGGTCGTCATCCAGCTCGGCCTTCAGGCGGGTGAGGCTGTCGCGGGCAGCCGTCAGCTCGCCACGCACCCGGGACAACTCCGAGAGGTCGGCCGCCAGCGTCTCCGCCTCCACCCTGAGTTCCGGCAGCAGCGCGCCGAGGAGAATGGCCGAGCGCACCGCGTCCAGCGCATCGTCCGGGCGCATCAACAGGGCCGGCGGTGGCTCGCGGCCCATGCGCATGAGCGCCGCCAGCACCTGGGCCAGCACGCCGCGGCGCTTGGCGAGGGAGGCGTTAAGGTCGGTGGCGGAGCCGTCGAGCATGCCGATCCGCCCCTCCACGTCGATGAGCTGCTGCTCGACGGCGCGGGTGCGGGTGGCGGTCTCCACCAGCATCTGGTTGAGCCGGCCGCGATCCCCCTTGGCCGCATCCAGCTCCGCGCGCAGCCGCTTCTGCGCCTCCTCGGTGCCGCGCAGGTCGGATTTCAGCGCATCGGTATCCAGGCCGGAGCGCGAGGGCGGGACCGGCGGCAGCGGCACCACGGCGGGGGCCGCGCCCGCCTGCCCAAGCGCCGCCGTCGCCGCCGGCAACAGGCCGGCGAGCGCAAGCGACAGGAGCAGGGCGGCCCTTGCGGTCATGGCCCAGATCCTCGGGGAAACGGGGTTTAGGAAACGTTAACCTTCGCCAAAGCGCTTTCGAGCGAAGTGGAAACCGGTTCGCGTGACGAAAGCGCGTCGACGTGGAAAGCCGGCGGGCACATCCGGCGGGGTTTCCCCCGCCGGATGCACATACCCACGCGAACGATCAGCCCTCCATGCTCTCCAGCTCGGAGATCATGCGGTCGATGAGGGAAAGCCCGGTCTGCCAGAACGCCGGGTCGCGGGCATCGAGGCCGAACGGGGCGAGCAGTTCGGCGTGGTGCTTGGTGCCCCCCGCCGAGAGCATCTCCAGATAGCGGTCGGCAAAGCCGTCGGCCGCATTTTCGTAGACCGCGTAGAGCGAGTTCACGAGGCAGTCGCCGAAGGCATAGGCATAGACGTAGAACGGCGAGTGGATGAAGTGGGGGATATAGGTCCAGAACGTCTCGTAGCCCGCGCCGAGATGGATCGCCGGGCCGAGGCTCTCGCCCTGCACCTTCATCCAGATCTCGCCGATCTTCTCGGAGGTCAGTTCGCCCTGCCGGCGCTCGATGTGGACATCGCGCTCGAAGGTATAGAAGGCGGTCTGGCGGACCACCGTGTTGATCATGTCCTCCACCTTCTGGGCCAGCATGATCTTGCGGGCCCGTGGGGTCTCGGCGCCGTCCAGCAGCCGGCGGAAGGTGAGCATCTCGCCGAACACCGAGGCGGTCTCCGCCAGGGTCAGCGGGGTCGGCGCCATCAGCGCGCCCTGCCGGGCGGCCAGCACCTGATGGACGCCGTGGCCCAGCTCATGGGCGAGCGTCATCACGTCCCGCGGCTTGCCCTGGTAGTTCAGCAGCACATAGGGGTGCGCGGAGGGCACGGTGGGGTGGGCGAAGGCGCCCGGCGACTTGCCGGGGCGCACCGGGGCATCGATCCAGGACTTCTCGAAGAAAGTCTTGGCGATGTCCGCCATCTTCGGCGAGAAGGCGCCGTAAGCGGACAGCACCGTGTCCTTGGCCTCGCCCCAGCCGATGTCGCGGGTCTCTACCTTGGGCAGCGGCGCGTTGCGGTCCCAGAACTCCAGCCGGTCCTTGCCGAACCAGCGGGCCTTCAGCGCGTAATAGCGGTGGGACAGGCGCGGGAAGGAGACGCGGATCGCCTCCACCATGGCGTCCACCACCTCCTTCTCCACCCGGTTGGCGAGGTGGCGGGAGGAGGCCACATCCTCGAACCCGCGCCAGCGGTCGGAGATTTCCTTGTCCTTGGCCAGGGTGTTGGTGATGAGGGTGAACAGCCGCAAATTCTTGCCGAAGGTGTCGGCCAGGGCCAGCCCGGCGGACTTGCGCACCTCTTCCCGCGGGTCCTGCATCAGGTTGAGGGTGGGCTCGATGGCGAGGTCCTGCCCGTCCACGGTGAAGCGCAGGGACGAGATGGTCTCGTCGAACAGCCGGCTCCAGGCGCCGCGGGAGGGGTTGGACTTCTCGTGGAACAGTTGCTCGATCTTGTCGTCGAGCTGGTAGGGCTTGTCCTTGCGCAGGTCCTCCACCCACGGGCGGTAATAGGCGAGCGCGGGATCGGCCATGGCGGCTTCAAGGGCCGCGTCGTCCAGCCGGTTCATCTCCAGCGTGAAGAACAGCAGGTGCGTGGAGGCGTCGGTGAGGCGCTCCTGGATGTCGCCGTAGAACTTGGCGCGGGCCGGGTCCGAGGTATCGCCGGCATAGATCAGGCTGCCGTACGAGGCGATCCGACCCAAGAGGTCGTCCACCTCCTCGTAGCTTTTCACCGCCGCGCCCAGCGCCGCGCCGCCGTCGGGAAGGGCGAGCAGGGCGGCAAGCTTGCCCTTGAAGGCGGTTTCGAACGCCTTGCAGGCGACATCGGCCTTGTCCAGGTCCGCCTTCAGCTCGGGCGAATCCATGGCCGGGTAGAGGTCGGTGAGGTTCCATTCGGGCAGGCGCTCGGCGGTCTGTACCGCTGCGGCGGTGGCGGGGGCGGCGTGACGGGCGGCGGCAAACGCGCTCTCGAAGTCGGCCGAAAGAACGGGATGGGCGGACGCGCGCAAAGCGAACGAACGGAAGAATGGGTGCAACATGGGACCTCCGGACCGTGGCGACGCGCGCGGCTCGCACCGCGGGCGCCGGTCGTCGGGGACAAAATCGCCGCATTGGGCCGGCGCCGCAAGCCGGCCCCGCCGCGACGGCGTGAATGCAGGGCCGGGGCGGCCAGGGCGGAGGTGCTCAGGGGTTCTTAACCATCGCCCGCCAAGCTCCCGGTGATTCTCTCTTCCGTCCTGCCGCAAGCGATTCCTGAATGACCCTGCCCCTGCTTCTGGTCGAAGATGACCCTGTCGAGGCGCGCCGCCTCTCGTCGGCCCTCGCCGGCCTCGGCTACGAGGTGACGCTGGCCCAGGATGGCGACGCGGCGCTGGACCAGCTGGCCACCGGCACCTTCGACGTGGTGCTGTTGGATCTGGTGGTGCCGGGCCTCGACGGCATGGGCGTGCTCGCCGCCATGGCGGCGCGCGGACTTGCGGTTCCGGTGGTGGTGCAGGTGACGGCGGCCGGGCTCGATGCCGCCTCGGGCGCCATTCGCGCCGGCGCGAGGGATTTCGTGGTGAAGCCGGCCGGGGCGCTGCGCCTGCAGGTGGCCCTTGCCAATGCGGTGGCCCTCGGCCGCGCCGCCGCGCCGGCGACCCGGCCCGCGCGGACCCAGCCAGACAACGCACAGCCGGACAATGTGGTGGCCTTCACCCCCGCGTCCGGCCCATTCGTCGTTGCGCCGCCCCCGCTCCGCGACAGCGGGACGGAATCCCCCCTGCCCCCGCTTCTGCGGACCGACAGCCTGGCTTACGCCCGCCTCGACGCTGCCGGCCATGCCCGCCGGCTGGAGCAGATCGAGGCCGAGGCCATCCGCTTTGCCTGCCACCTCTATGGCGGGCGCATGGCGGAGGTGGCCCGCCGCCTCGGCATCGGCCGCTCCACCCTCTACCGCAAGCTCGCTGAACTGGATGCCGATACGGTAGGCGGCAACCGCGATGTGGAACCAGATGCCGCGCGGTTTGTTGCCGCTGAGTGACAAGGCAGTGAAAACCTTGGCCCGCTCAAGCTTGTGAGTTGATCGGAACGCCGGAGCACGGCACCAACGGGCGGGGCTGTGGCGAGGAGAAGGCCATGTTTGGGGCCAGTGGGTACGGGGCTAACGGGTATCGGCGTCAGGACAAAGGGCGCGTGGTCACGGGGCTGGCGGGCACGCTCTCACGGCTGATGGCCGCAGGGCTCGTCGGCGCGTCGCTTGCCGCGTCCATCCCCGCCTTTGCGGAACAACCCGATCCGCCCGCCGCAGCACCCCTCACCGGCAATGCCGGCATGGGAACGGGCGATATGCCCCTGACCACGCCGCTGCCCCCGGTGACGGCCCCCGCCCCGCGCGCTGTAGCGGCGACGCCCGCACCGGTTTCGCCCGCCGCACCGGCAGCTCCGGTGCGTGGCGGCGTGGATTCGGCTGGCGACACGGCCCAAACCCTTCCGCTGACACATTCCGCCCAGCCGGCGCAGGCCCAGTCTGCCCCGACCTCCACCCCGGCCCAGCCTGCTGCGACGATCGCCGCACCCGCGCCGGCCGCGACCCCCGTGCCGGCGGCCCCGCCGGTGACCGTCGCGGCTGAAGATCCCCTCGCCCCGGTGGCCGAGGCCATCGCGGCGCTGCTGGCGACGCCCGAGAGCGTCACGGCTTCGAAGAAGGAGCAGGAAGCCCTCGTCGCCTTCTACGGCGCGCGGCAGAACATGCCGGTGTTCGTCGGACTGAAAGGCATCGACGCCCGCGGCAAGGCGGTGATCGCCCGCTTCGAGGCCGCCGGCGAGGATGGCCTCGAGCCCACCGACTATGCGGTTCCCGCACCGAAGCCCGGCGCTACCGCCTCAGATCTTGCCCGCACCGAGCTGAAGCTCGCCGTCGCGGTGCTCACCTATGCGCGGCATGCCCAGGCCGGCCGCTTCGATCCCGGCCGCATCTCGGCGCTGGTGACGCCGGTGCGCGAGATTCCCGACCCCACCGCGGTGCTGGCCAAGGTGGCCTATGCCCCCGATGCCAATGCAGCGCTGGCCGCCTACAACCCGACCCATGCCGGCTATCGCGCCCTGAAGGCGCAGCTCGCCCGGGTGACCGGACAGACCCCCGGCGTGGTTGCCGTTCCGCCCGGCGCGCAGATCCGCCCCGGCGCCAGCGACCCGCGCATTCCCACCCTGCGCACCCGCCTCGGCGTCACCGGCCGGCCTGCGGACGACAACGCGTACGACCCGGCGCTGGTGGATGCGGTGAAGGCCTTCCAGGAGGCCTCCAAGATCAAGCCCACCGGCATCGTCGGCCCCTCCACCATCGCCGCCCTCAACGCCGGGGCCACCCCCGGCGGCGGCAGCCTGAAGTCGGACGTGATCGCCAACATGGAGCGCTGGCGCTGGCTGCCGCGCGACCTCGGCGAATCCTATGTGATGGTGAACATTCCGGAATTCCTGGTCCGCATCTACCAGAGCGGCCATGAGATCCACGAGACGCGGGTGGTGGTGGGCAAGCCGGAGACACCGACGCCTCTGCTCAGCCGCGAGATGCAGTACATCGTGGTGAACCCGGCGTGGAACATCCCGCCGTCCATCGCCCGCAACGAGATGATGCCGCTGCTGCGGTCCGACCCCTCGGCCCTGTCGCGGCGCGGGATCGAGGTGGTGCGCAACGGGTCCGGCGGCTATTCGTTCCGCCAGGTGCCCAGCGAGCGCAACGCGCTGGGGCGTATCAAGTTCATGTTCCCCAACGACCATTCGGTCTATCTGCACGACACCCCGTCCAAGGCGCTGTTCCAGAACGACCGGCGCGCCTACAGCCACGGCTGCGTGCGGGTCTACGAGCCGCTCAAGTTCGGCGAAGTCATCTTCAACCTCGGCCTGCCCAACGATCACTGGACCCAGACGCGCATCGGCAAGATGTTCGGCAGCTCCGAGCGCTATGTGAACCTGAAACAGCGCTTCCCGGTGCACATCGTCTATTTCAACGTGGTGGTGGACGATGCCGGCCGCCTCGCTGTGCGCGAGGATCTCTACGGCATCAATGCCGAGACCAAGACCCTGCTGGGCCTCAACGGCAAGCAGCGAATCGCCGACGGCACCTCCACCCGGGGCACCGCGCCGAAGACGCGCTGATCCTCCCCAACATACCGCTGCGACAGGGACGGCCCAACGGCCGTCCCTTTGTTTTTCAATAACTTGAAGCTCTAAGCCCAATCGCACACGCGTCAGTCTGCCGCGCTTTTCGGCCTGTGAATATCGCATGTCACAGGTTGCCTGGTGCGGCAAAGCCACAGCCCGACGCAAGGGTCGGCACGTTTTTGCCACACTCCGCCGATAATTCACGGACCCGTGACCGATGCTTCAGGGAAACCTGCGGTTCGTTCGCATGGGGGCGCGGGGTGTCAACTCACCCTTAACCGAACCCGACAAGACTCTCATCCCATAGCGTCGCGGCAACAGTCGCGGCGTCCTTGACATCTGAGCCTCGGGTTCGAGACATTGGCCATACGTTCCGCGATCACTGCCGTCCGATCCCTGCGCGCAAAAACCTTGCGCATCAAGGGGCTGCCCGCGCTCCGGGCCGTCGCCATCGGGTCGAGCCTTCTGATTGCCGGCACCTCCTCGCTGCAGAACGCGGTGGCCAACGGCGACACCCGCACAATCACCCTGCACCACACCCATTCCGGCGAGAGCGGCAGCTTCACCTTCAAAAAGAACGGCCGCTACGACGCCGAGGTACTGGCCCAGCTCAATCATTTCCTGCGGGACTGGCGCAACCAGAAGTCCACGCAGATGGATCCGGGCCTGTTCGACATCGTGTGGGAGGTCTATCGCGAGACCGACGCCACGGCGCCGATCCAGATCGTCTCGTCCTACCGCTCGCCCGAGACCAATTCCATGCTGCGCGCGCGCTCCAGCGGCGTGGCGAAATTCTCCCAGCACATGCTGGGCCGGGCCATGGACTTCTACATTCCGGGCGTGAATCTCACCGACCTGCGCGTCGCCGGCCTTCGGCTCCAGCGCGGCGGCGTGGGCTTCTATCCCACCTCCGGCTCGCCCTTCGTCCACATGGACACCGGTAACGTGCGCCACTGGCCGCGCATGACCCACGACCAGCTCGCCCGCGTCTTCCCCGATGGCAAGACCGTGCACGTGCCCACCGACGGGCGGCCCCTCTCCGGCTATAATACCGCCCTCGCCGAAATCCAGGCCCGAGGCTCCAAGGCCGGCGTCACCGTGGCCTCGGCCGACAGTGGCAAGGGCGTGAAGAAGTTCTTCTCCGGCCTGTTCGGCAAGAAGGATGCGGACGACGACGAGGGCGGCGAGACCACCACGGTCGCCGCCGCCGAAACCACAACCGAGGACGCCGCGCCCGCCCGCGCCAGCGGCAAGGCCGCTCCGGCCGCTGTCCAGGTGGCGACCGCGCCCGTGCCCCCGTCCCGCCCGGCCGAGATCGCCGCAGGGGCGCTGGTGGCCGCCAATGCCAGCCTGTTCGCCCCCCTGCCCCAGCGCCGCCCGGCTGAAGCCGGCGGCCGCGACGCCCGGGTGGCGAGCCTTACCGCCCCCGGCTCCAATGCCGGCTCGGTGCCACTGCCCGCCGTCATCACCCGCGGCGAGGCGTCGGAAGAGGGTCCCGCCCTGGGCTATGCTTCGCCGGGCCCCTTGAGCGAGCAGCGCAGCACCCTCTCGGGCGGAATGGTGCCCAACGCCGCCGCCCCCACCGTGGCCCATGCGCCGGCTTCCGCCGGAAAGCCGCGCGCCCGGGTCGCCGAGGTCACGTTCGGCCGGCTGTTCCTGTCGCCGAGCCTCTCCACGGAATTGTATCTGCGCACGCCGGAGCTGCGGCAGCTCGCCACCTTCATGGCGCCGCCCCACGAAGTGGTGGCCTCCGCCTTCTCGCGGGATGGCTCGTTCGGCCTGAAATCGCGCTTTTCCGGCACCGCGGTGGCGGACCTGCCCACCTATGTGTTCCGCGCCCCGGCCATCGCCTACACCCAGCGCATGTGAGCGCGCAGGTCCATTCGGCCTAGCTTCTGCCTAAGCGGGGGCGTGACGCGGCGGGGCACTCCCCGCCGCCCTGAACCTGCCTAAACGAAGATGCCCAGCGCCTGGAGATAAAGCTCCACGATCGCTTCCAGCTCCTTGCGCTCCTCGGCGTCTTCCTTGCGGATCTTGAGGATGGCGCGCAGGGCCTTCACGTCGAAGCCATTGGCCTTGGCCTCGGCGAACACATCCTTGATGTCGTCGGCGATGGCCTTCTTCTCCTCCTCGAGACGCTCGATGCGCTCGATGAAGGACTTGAGCTGCTCCTTGGCAAAGCCCGCGGGGCCTTCCGATGCGTCTTCAGCCACCTGGCCGGTCTCCTTGGCTCGAAAGCGCACTCCGCGGACCAAGCCGGCCTACGGATCGCGCGAAATACGGGTCCGGAACCGGCACGGCTCCAGAACGGGACGAAGATAGAGGCCGCCGCGCGGGCCCGCGTCAAGGATGCGTCCCCGCTATCCACGCCGCAGCCGGGGTGTGATGGAGGCTTATGGTATCTTGATCCCAAATACCCGCCATTGCCCTCACGCCGCACCGTGGCGCGATCCGGGCGCCCAGCCCGCCTCCGGGCGAAGCGACCCTGTTGCGGCGGGCCTGGATTGGCGCAATACCCCGCCCACCACGACCGCCGCTTCCGGCGCGCCTCATGTCCCCGAACCCGATCCGCTTCGTGACAGCCCAGCCCTTCCCGCGCCTCGCCTTCGGCATTGCGACCCTGACCCTCGGCGCGCTCGCCATGGGCGCCTCCGTCCTGTTCGTGCGGCAGGCGGATGTGGGGCCGTTCGCCAGCGCGTTCTGGCGGGTGGGCCTCGCCTTGCCCGTGCTCGCCGCCTGGGCCGCGCTGGCGGAGGGGCGGCGGGCGTTCCGGCCGGATCGCGCCTCGCTGCTGGCCGGGGGCTTCTTCGCCGGTGACCTCATTTTCTGGCACCTCGCCATCCTCGGCACCACGGTTGCCAATGCCACCGTGCTCGCCACCACCTCGCCGGTGTGGATCACCGCCTTCGCCGTCCTGGTGCTGCGCCAGAACATATCGCGCGCTGGCTGGACCGGGCTCGGCCTGTGCGGGCTCGGAGCGCTGGCGCTGGTGGGGCGCAGCTGGCAGTTCGATCCCGCACACCTGCCGGGTGACGCCGCCGGACTGGTCACCGCGCTGTTTTTCGCTGGCTATTTCCTGGCCCTGAGCCGCGCCCGGCACACCCGGAGCGCGGCGGCGGCGACGCTGGTGTCCACGGCGGCGACGGCGGCGATCCTGTTCGTCGTCGCAATCCTCGCCGAGCCGACCCTCTGGCCGTCGAGCACCGGCGGAGTGGCGGCGCTGGTGGCCCTCGCTCTGGTCGCCCAGGTGGGCGGACAGGGGCTGATGGCGGTGGGGCTCGCCCTGGTGCCGCCGGCCTTCGGCGCGCTGGTGTTCTTCCTGGAGGTGGTGTCGGCGGCGGTGCTGGGCGCGCTGCTGCTCCACGAGCCCATTGGCGCCCTTCAGGCCGTCGGCGGGCTGCTCATTCTGGGGGGCCTGGTGGTGGCGCGGCCGCGGCAGGCCGATAAACCGGCACCGGGGCTGCCTCGCTCGCGCCCCGATCCGGCGGCAGAAGGGACGGCAACGGCGCAAGACCGGCCGCCAGATCGCCCATCCTCGCGCGGGCATTGACGGGCCGGCGGCTTAGAGGCACACACCATCGCGACATGTCCTTCCCGTCCGACGGCATGACCCGTTTCACCACACTGAGCCGGCGCCTCCCGCGCGCGATGTCGCGCGGCCTGCGCCACGCTTTGCTCGTGCTGTGCGCGGCTGCACCGGCCGCAGCGCTGTTGCCGGATGCCGCCGCCGCCGAATTCCGCCTTTGCAACCGCACCCAGAGCCGGATCGGCATCGCCCTCGGCTACAAGGACGGCGACATCTGGACCACGGAAGGCTGGTGGAACGTCTCGGCCAACAGCTGCGAGACCCTGCTGCGCGGCGAGTTGTCGGCCCGCTTTTATTATCTCTACGCCGTGGATTACGACCAGGGCGGGGAATGGGCCGGCAAGGCCTACATGTGCACGCGGGAAAAGGAATTCACCATCAAGGCCGCTGACGACTGCCTCGCCCGCGGCTTCGACCGCACCGGCTTCTTCGAGGTGGACACGAAGGAGCAGAAGGCCTGGACCGTGCAGCTGACCGAATCGAACCAGACCAAGCCGGCGCAGGCGAACGTGCCTCCTCCGCCGCCGCCCCCGCCGCCAAGGCCCAGATAGGACCGCTCCGACCGGAGCGGTCGGTATCAGATCCCGCGGCCTTCCACCTTCAGCGACAGCTGGCTCTCCATCTCCTCGGTGCCGTCCAGGCGCGGATTGACGGCGCGGGCCATGCGCACCGCCTCCAATGCGCGCTTGTCGTCACCCAGCTCGCGCATGATGAGGGCGAGGCCGTAGAGCATGGAATAATGGCGCGGCTCGCGGGCCAGCACCTCGCGAATGTCGGCGAGGGCGCCGCCATAGTCGTCGCGCAAATAGAGGATGGTGGCGCGCTTGCTGAGGGCACCCACGTAATCGGGCTCAATCTCGATCACCTGGTCGAGGATCTGGAGCGCCAGGTCAAATGCCTTGGCCTCGGCGGCTGCGCCGGCGCGCGCCATCAGCAGGTCGACGCTCGGACTGCCGGAATCGGAGAACAGCTGGTCCAGCCGGTCAGCGATGATCTTGGAGCTGCGGTCGTCCGGCGCCACCTTCAGCGCCGCGAACAGCCCTTCGAGCTGGGTGCGCTTGTCCTTGGGCAGGCGCGGGCGGGCGGGAGCGGGCTCTGCCGGCGGACGGGCCTCGGACGGCCCCGTCGGCACGCCCGGCAGGGGCACGGGAACCCGCTCTCCCGGCAGCACGGATTGGGCTCCGGCACCTGTGGACAGCGTGATCATGAGGGGGAAACAGAAAAGAAGCGCAGCCGGCCGGGCGCGCCTCTTCCATCTGCGGGAAGCGCTGACGAAAGGGGCGGGAATGGGCGGCGTGTCCTCGGTCATCCCTGAAGTTTCCGCCCATGCGCGGATCGCGTCAACTCACCCGCCGGCCAGAAGCCGGGCGGGGCGGTCACGATGCAGGGAGACAGCGGGACGACCGGCTGGAACAGGTGTCCCAGCCCAAGAAGCAGAAGGGCAGGCAATGGCGCGGGCAAGAGGTGGAGAGCCCGCGCACGGGCTCAGCCCTGGCGCGCCTTGTAGCGCTTCTGGGTCTTGTTGATGATGTAGACGCGGCCCTTGCGGCGCACGAGACGGTTGTCCCGGTGGCGGCCGAGCAGCGACTTCAGCGAATTGCGGATCTTCATGACAAACTCTTTCCGGCCGACCGCTGCGCGTTTCCGCGCGGCCCGTTTCGACACCGTGTTGCTGGATCGAGCCGGCGTGATAAGGGGCGAAGGCGCCGATGTCAATGCAGGCGGGCCGCCATCGCCTCACGCCCGGTGGTAAGGATGGCCCGCAAGGATGGTGACGGCGCGGTAGATCTGCTCCGCCAGCATCACCCGCACCAGTTGGTGGGGAAAGGTGGCGGTGCCGTAGGCGACCATGAGCGCCGCCTTGTCCCGCACCGCGTCGGCGAGCCCGTCCGCTCCACCGATGACGAAGGCAAGCGCCGGCAGGCCGCCGTCGCGCTGCGCCGCCATGCGCGTCGCGAAATCCTCGCTGGAGAGCTGGCGCCCGCGCGGGTCGAGCGCGATCAGCCCCGCGCCGGCGGGCAGTGCCGCAAGCAGCGCCGCGCCCTCCTCCGCCATGCGATCCTCGGCACGGCGGGCGGCGGATTCCGGAATTTCGATCATGTCGCAGGGGCCGAGGCCCAAGGGACGTCCGGCGGGACGGATGCGATCCACATAGCGCGTGACGAGGTCACGCTCGGCCCCGGCTTTCAGCCGGCCGACACAGGCGAGGACGAGGCGCACGCAGCTCTCAGCAAGCCGACCCGGAACGCATCAGGGGCGCGTCCCGGACCACATCTTCTCGATGTTGTAGAAGCTGCGGACCTCGGGCTGGAAGACGTGGACGATCACGTCGTTCGCGTCGATGAGCACCCAGTCGCAGGCCGGCTGGCCTTCCACCCGCACGTGCTTGATCCCAGCCGCCTTCAGCGCCTCGATGAGGTGCTCGGCGACAGCGCCCACATGCCGCTGCGAGCGGCCGGAGGCGATCACCATGTAGTCGGCGATGGAGGTCTTGCCACGCAGGTCGATGGAGACGATGTCCTCGGACTTGTCGTCTTCGAGCCGGGCAGTGACGAGGGCGAGAATCTCCTCGGCGTCGGGAAGCGCCCGGGAGACCGTGGCGGGCGGTGTCATCTCAGCGGCCGCCAGAAGTGCCGTCGTGGACAGGGGTCCAAATCCTCTTGATGGAGGCGACGGCACAAACCGTCGCACCCCCACACAATGGCGCTAAATCAACGAAAATTCAAGATGTTTGGCGGGCCGGCCCGTCGAGCCCCCTGCGCGCGGCCCGTATTCCCGTTGAAGACATGGGGGATTTCAGCCCGTGGAGGAACACCCAGGCGGGCGGTTTCAGGTCCGCCAGGAGGGGGGCGTCGGTCTCCTCGATGCGGTAGCGCCCCAGCGCCTGCGCCGCCACGGATGCGGTGGCGGCGAGGCTCTCGCCCATGCGGTCCACCACCGCCATGGGCATGAGATCGGCGATGGCGCGCCAGCGCTGCCAGCGGTCGAAGCGGGCGAGATTGTCCGCCCCCATGATCCACACGAAACGCACCGTGGGCAGGCGCCGGGCCAGATATTCCACGCTCTGGTAGCTGTAGCGCACGCCGAGATCCGCCTCGAAGCCAGTCACGTCGATGCGCGGATGGCGCGCCACCCGCCGGGCGATGGCGACGCGCTCCTCCAGCGGCGGCAGGGCGCGATTGTCCTTCAGGGGATTGCCCGGCGTCACCAGCCACCACACCCGGTCGAGCCGCAGCCGCCGCAAAGCGAGCAGGCTCGCCGCGCGATGGGCCTCGTGAGCCGGGTTGAAGCTGCCGCCGAACAGGCCCACGCGCAGGCCGTCGGTCACCCACGGCATGTGGCGCGCGGCGCGGGGGCTCACCGCGCCGCCGTCCCGCGCCCCCCCGCTGGCGGGTGGAAAGCTCACGGACGGGTCTGCCCCGAACCGTGGATGCGGTATTTGAACGAGGTGAGCTGTTCCGCGCCCACCGGGCCGCGGGCATGCATGCGTCCGGTCGCGATGCCGATCTCCCCGCCGAAGCCGAACTCCCCGCCGTCGGCAAACTGGGTGGAGGCATTGTGCAGCACGATGGCGGAATCCACCTCCGCCAGGAAGCGCTCCGCCGCCGCCTCATCCTCGGTGACGATGGAATCGGTGTGGTGGGAGCCGTGGGCCTCGATATGGGCGACGGCGCCGGCGAGCCCGTCCACCACCTTGGCGGCGATGATGGCGTCGAGATATTCCGTGTCCCAATCCAGCGCCGTGGCGGGCTTCACCCGCGTGTCCACCGCCTGCACGGCCTCGTCGCCGCGCACCTCGCAGCCGGCGTCGATGAGCATTTCCACCAGCGGCTTCAGGTGGGTGGCGGCCACCGCCTGGTCCACCAGCAGGGTCTCGGCGGCGCCGCAGACGCCGGTGCGGCGCATCTTGGCGTTCAGCACCACGGTCTTGGCCATGTCGAGGTCGGCGGCCTTGTCCACATACACGTGGTTGATGCCGTCCAGATGGGCGAACACCGGCACCCTCGCGTCGCTCTGCACCCGTGCCACCAGGCTCTTGCCGCCACGCGGCACGATGACATCCATATTATTGTCGAGCCCGGCCAGCATCAGCCCCACCGCCGCGCGATCGGCCACGGCGACGAACTGCACCGCATCCTCCGGCAGGCCGGCGGACTTGAGGCCGGAGACGAAGGCGCGATGGATGGCGCCGGACGAGGCGATGCTGTCGGAGCCGCCGCGCAGGATCACGGCGTTGCCGGCGCGCAGGCACAGAGCGGCGGCGTCCGCCGTCACATTGGGCCGGCTCTCATAGATGACGCCGATGACGCCCAGCGGCGTGCGCACGCGCTCGATTTTCAAGCCGTTGGGGCGGGTCCAGCTCTCGGTCACCTCGCCCACGGGATCGGAAAGGGCCGCCACCTGCTCCACGCCCTCGGCCATGGCCGCGATGCGGGCGGGGGTGAGGGTGAGGCGGTCGAGGAACGAGCCGGTCATGCCGTCCGCCTTCGCCTTGGCCACGTCGCCGGCATTGGCCGCGAGGATCTCGTCGGCAGCGGCGCGGATGGCGGCGGCGGCGGCATGGAGCGCCTGCGTCTTCGCCTCGGGCGGGGTGAGGGCGAGGGTACGGGAGGCGGCACGGGCGCGCCGGCCCATGTCGCTCATATAAGCGGCAAGATCCGCCCCGCCTTCCACCGGCGGCACGGACCGGCCCGCGACGGCGGAAACATCGGTACAGGCGGCGGAGGCGGTGGCCATGGCAGGGTCTCGCTGAGGGGTAAGACGATGATGCCTCACAAGATAGGCATCACCACCCTGATTAGCACGTCAGAGGCGAAATGCGACAGACCGGAGCAGGGTACCGGAGGGACCCACTCGCGGCATTGTCAGCAGCGGCGGGGGTGGAAGCGTGGCAGTGAAACGGGACACCGACTGCGGGTGAAACCGTTCGTCCCCAATGCGAGCTTCCATTGTGCGCTATCTCCCCCTTGTCCTGTTCGGCCTCCTCGTCGCGCCCCTGCCGGCCGGAGCGGCGGGCGCAAAGACCGCCGACGACCTGCCACAGGCTCGCACTGCGCGCGGCAACGGCACCATAGCCGAGGCCAGGCTCGTTCATCCCACCGACCGCTATCGACATTTCGTCCTCGGCGCAGAGGTTGAGGCCGGCGGCCTGCAGGTGCGCCTCAAGGACGGGCGGACGCTGCTGATCGACCTTCCCGCCGACCAGGTGTTCGAGGACCGTCGGCCCCGCATCGTTGATCTCGACGGCGACGGGCGCGACGAGGTGGTGCTGGTGCGGTCCTCGCTGAAAACCGGATCGGCCGTAGTCGTGGTGGCCGAACGCAAGGGGGAGCTTGCCGTCGTTGCCGAAGGCCCGTCGACGGGCGCCCCGCGCCGCTGGCTCAACCCCGCCGGCATTGCTGATTTCGACGGCGACGGCCATCCGGACATTGCCTACGTGCAGCAGCCCCACGCCGTGGGACGGCTCCGCATTGTCACGCTGCGCGATGGCGCCCTGGTCGAGATCGCCGCCACGGGAAACACCTCCAACCATGTGGCGGGGTCGGACCAGATGGGCCTTGCCGCCGTTGCCGATTTCGACGGCGACGGTGTGGCGGACCTTGCGGTGCCAAGCTTCGATCGAACCCGGCTGCGCTTTCTCTCCTTCAAGGGGGGCCTGCACGAGATTGGTACGAAGCCCTTGAACGGTCAGGCAGTGTCCGATTTCACCCTGGTGGCGACCGCAGGCCATCCGGCGGTCGAGGTGGGCCTCGCTGGCGGACGGCGGGAGCAGATCTCGCCCTGAGACGCTCTCCCCCTCACTCCACCCCGAGGGCCATGTCGTCCCGGTGCACCATCTCGGAGCGGCCGGGGACGCCCAGCAGCGCCTCGATCTCGTGGGTGGAGCGGCCCATGATGCGGGCGGCGTGGGTGGAGTCGTAGGCCACCAGCCCCCGGCCCACCTCGGCGCCGTCGGGGCCGCGCAGCACCACCGCGTCGCCGCGGTCGAACAGGCCTTCCACCCGTTTCACCCCGGCCGGCAGAAGGCTGGCGCCCCGGCGCAGCGCCGCCACGGCCCCGTCGTCCAGGTGCAGCGTGCCGCGCGGCTCCAGCGCCCCGGCGATCCAGCTCTTTCGGGCGCGCACCGGATTGGCGGAGGTGAGGAACCAGGTGCAGCGCCCGCCCTCCCGGATCCGCTTCAGCGGGTTCTTCGCATGGCCGGAGGCGATGACCATGTGGGTGCCGGCGGAGGTGGCGATCTTGCCGGCCTCGATCTTGGTGCGCATGCCGCCGCGCGACAGCTCGGAGCCGGCATCCCCGGCGATGGCCTCGATCTCCGCGCCGATGCGCGGCACCACCGGGATGAGGGTGGCGGAGGGGTCCTGCGCCGGCGGGGCGGTATAGAGCCCGTCGATGTCCGAGAGCAGCACCAGCAGGTCGGCGCTGGCCATGGTGGCGACCCGGGCGGCGAGGCGGTCGTTGTCGCCGTAGCGGATCTCGGTGGTGGCCACCGTGTCGTTCTCGTTGATGATGGGTACCGCCTTGAGGTCCATCAGCCGGCCGAGGGTGGAGCGGGCGTTGAGATAGCGCCGGCGCTCCTCGGTGTCGCCCAGGGTCAGCAGCACCTGGCCGGCGGTAATGCCGTAATGCCCGAGAATCTGCGCCCAGGTGCGCGACAGGGTGATCTGGCCCACGGCGGCGGCGGCCTGGCTGTCCTCCAGCTTCAGCGGCCCCTTGGGCAGGCCGAGCACGGTGCGCCCCAAAGCGATAGCGCCCGAAGACACCACCATCACCTCGCAGCCGCGGGCATGGAGCGTCGCGATGTCCTCCACCAGCGAGGTGAGCCAGGCGAGCTTCACCCGCCCGTGGTCGCGGTCCACCAGCAGGGCGGAGCCCACCTTGATGACGATGCGGCGGAAGTCGGTGAAGACGGGGGTCTTCGGAGCCGTCGGATCTGATGTCGAATCTGTCGATGTCATCGAAGTTCTGGACCCTTCAGCACGCCGGCGGACGGGCGGAATGCGCCGGTGCGTGAGAGGTCATCCCCCTTGAAGAGAAGCGGCGCGACATGCGCCCCGGCGACGGCATAGGCCATCGAGTCGCCGAAGTTCAAGCCCGCCGGGAGGTGCCGCGACCCCGTCAGGGCCGCCAGGCGTCCCGCGGTTCCTCCGCCTTCTCGGCGCCGCGCTCCTCTTCCACCACGGAAAGCAGCAGGCGCAACGCCTCCTGAACCCCTTGCCCCGACTGGGCCGAGAGCAAGAGCGGCGTCTTCTTGGCGGCGCGCTTCAGGCGCTCCTTCTGCTGCTTGAGCAGCTCGGGGGAGAGCGCATCCACCTTGGACAGGGCCACGATCTCCGGTTTCTCGTCGAGGCCGTTGCCATAGGCGGCAAGCTCGGCCCGCACCGTCTTGTAGGCCTTGCCGGCGTGCTCGGAGGTGCCGTCCACCAGATGCAGCAGCGCCCGGCAGCGCTCCACATGGCCGAGGAAGCGGTCGCCGATGCCCACCCCCTCGTGCGCGCCCTCGATGAGGCCGGGAATGTCTGCCAGCACGAACTCGCGCCCGTCCACCCGCACCACCCCGAGGCCGGGATGCAGCGTGGTGAAGGGATAGTCGGCGATCTTGGGCTTGGCCGCCGTGGTGGCCGCCAGGAAAGTGGACTTGCCGGCATTGGGCAGGCCCACGAGGCCGGCGTCGGCGATCAGCTTCAGGCGCAGCCAGATCCACCGCTCCTGGCCTTCCAGGCCGGGATTGGCGCGGCGCGGGGCCTGGTTGGTGGAGGTCTTGAACTGGGCGTTGCCGAAGCCGCCGTTGCCGCCTTCCAGGAGCTTGATGCGCTGGCCCACCTCGGTGAGGTCGGCAAGGACCGTCTCTTCCGTCTCATCGAGGATCTGGGTGCCCGCGGGCACCCTCAGCACAACGTCGGAGCCACGGGCGCCGGTGCGGTTGGCGCCCTTGCCGTGGTCGCCCTTCTTGGCCTTGAAATGCTGCTGGTAGCGATAGTCGATGAGCGTGTTGAGGCCATCTACGCACTCGATCCACACGTCGCCGCCGCGTCCGCCGTCGCCGCCATCGGGACCGCCGAACTCGATGAATTTCTCGCGCCGGAAGGAGACGCAACCCGCCCCCCCGTCGCCGGAGCGCACATAGACCTTGGCCTGATCGAGGAATTTCATGGCTTGGAGGTAGACGGGAGGAGCCGCAAACGCAAGGGCGGCCGCATCTTCACAGCTTCAGGATGCGCTCGGCATTGGCGTGGCACACCTTGGCGCGCACGGCGGGATCCAGCGGCGCCGCCTCGATGAAGGCGGCTGCCGCGGACGTGTCCTCATAGGGATAGTCGACCGAGAACATCACGGCGTCCTCGCCCAGGGCCGCGATGGCGGCGGCCAAAGCGGTCGGGTCGCAAACGCCGGACGTGGTGATGGCGAAGTGGCGCCGGATGATGGCCGACGGCAGTTGCTCCGGCGGCAGCGTCTCTCCCAGGGCGCACTGCCAGCGGCTGTCGAAGCGCCACAGCAGGGAGGGCAGTGTCTCCCCCATGTGGCCGAGAATGACCTTCAAAGTCGGGAACCGCGTGAAGGTGCCGCCGAAGACGAGCCGCAAGGCATGGCTTGCCGTTTCCGCAGTCCATGCCCAGACCGCCCCGCCCAGTTCCGGCCGGCCGGCGAACATGGCCGGCGCATCCGCCAGTTCTCCGGGATGGAGGTAGACCGGCACGTCGAGGTCGGCCACCCGCTCCCAGAACGGGAGAAACCTGTCGGCATCGAGATACTGGCCGTTGGTCTGCCCGTTGATGAGGGCGCCCTTGAAGCCGAGCTGGCGGACACACCGCTCCAGTTCGTCCGCCGCCACAGTGGGGTCCTGCATCGGCAGGTGGGCAAAGCCGGCATAGCGCCGGGGCTGGCGGCGCACCTCCTCGGCCAGCGCGTCATTGGCCTTGCGCGCAAGGCTGATGGCGGTGGCCGTGTCCTTCTCGGCCTGGACGCCGGGCGTGGTGACCGACAGCACGCACAGCGAAATGCCGGCCCGGTCCATGGTCTCCAGCCGCAGGCTGTCGAAATCCACCAGCCGCCGTTCGATGTCCGCGAACAGCGCATCGCTGCGGGTCGGCCGGGCGACGTTGCGGCTCGCGAGGTCAGGCGTGGTGAAATGTTCTTCAAGGGCGATCTTGCGAATGGGACCGGAGGCGGGCAAGCCCTCGGCGGGTTCCCTTGCAGAAGCAGCCACTCGCACCTCCCATTGGACATGAACCACCGCCACGCTATTGCACCTCAAGCCCGCGTTCCATGGAAATGCATGCCGCTCCTGAAAGCGCCTTCAGCGCGCATCGGAAGCGGTCGCACGCGCCTTTGACCTTTCCCGCCGGACGGACCAAAACACCGCCATGAGTGCGCGCACGGTCGATGTCCTCCTGCCCCTGGGCCTCGACACCCCCTATTCCTACCTCGTACCCGAGGGGATGACGCTCTCCCCCGGCGACCTCGTGCATGTGCCCCTGGGCGCGCGCGGGATGATCGGCTGCGTCTGGCCGCGTCCCGCCGGCGGCGGATCGAGCAAGCCGGTGGATGTGGCCAAGCTCAAGGCGGTGAAGGCGAAGCTGGACTATGTCCCCCTGCCGCCGGACCTGTTGAAGCTCGTCGACTGGATGGCCGACTACACCCTCGCCCCGCGCGGCATGGTGCTGCGTATGGCCCTGCGCCACGGCGAAAGCCCCGGCGCCGGCCGCGAGCGGGTGGGCGTGCGCGTCAGCGGCCCGGCCCCGGCGCGCATGACGGCGGCCCGCGCCCGGCTGCTCGACCTGCTCGCCGACGGCTTCGTGCGCGGCAAGTCGGAGGCGGCGCGGGAGGCCGGGGTCTCCCCCTCCGTGGTGGACGGATTGGTGGACGAGGGCGCTCTTGAAACCGTGGTACTGCCCCCCGAGCCCGCCGCCTATCCCCCCGACCCGACCTTCGCCACGCCCACCCTCTCCGAGCCGCAGGCGCAGGCGGCACACGCGCTCAGCGGCGCGGTGGACGCCAGGGGCTTCAGCGTCTTCCTGCTGGACGGCGTCACCGGCTCGGGCAAGACGGAGGTGTATTTCGAGGCGGTGGCGCAGGCGATCCGCGACGGCCGGCAGGCGCTGATCCTGCTGCCGGAAATCGCCCTCACCCAGGCCTTCCTCGACCGCTTCACCACCCGCTTCGGGGTGAAGCCGGCGGAATGGCATTCCGGCGTCTCCACAAGGCGGCGCGGGCGCATCCTCAACGAGGTGGCCTCAGGACAGGTGAAGGTGGTGGCCGGCGCCCGCTCGGCCCTGTTCCTGCCGTTCCGCGACCTCGGCCTCATCATCGTGGATGAGGAGCACGACCCGGCCTACAAGCAGGAGGACGGCGTCGCCTACCACGCCCGCGACATGGCGGTAGTGCGGGCGCGGCTGGCCTCCGCCCCCATCGTGCTTGCCTCGGCCACCCCCTCCATCGAGACCGAGGTGAACGCCCGGCGCGGGCGCTACCATCGCCTCGCTTTGCCGGTGCGCTTCGGCGGCGCCAAGGTGCCCGGCCTCCTGCCCATCGACCTGCGCAAGGAGGGCCCGCCCAAGGGCCGCTGGATCGCGCCACGCCTCGAAGCCGAGATCACCGATACGCTGGAGGCGGGCGGACAGGCGCTTTTGTTCCTCAACCGGCGAGGCTATGCGCCGCTCACCCTGTGCCATTCCTGCGGGCATCGCATGCGCTGCCCCTCCTGCACCGCGTGGCTGGTGGAGCATCGCTTCCGCCGCCGCCTTACCTGCCACCATTGCGGCTATCAGGCCCCGGTGCCGGAGGCCTGCCCCGCCTGCGGCGCCAAGGACAGCCTCATCCCCGTGGGGCCGGGGGTGGAACGGCTGCAGGAGGAGGTGCAGGCGCTGTTTCCCGCCGCCCGTTCCCTCGTCCTGTCCTCGGACCTCGCCGGCGGGGTGGAGCGCATGCGCGCCGAGCTGGACGCAGTGGCCAAGGGCGAGGTGGACGTGGTGGTGGGCACCCAGCTCGTGGCCAAGGGGCACAATTTCCCCGGCCTCGCACTGGTGGGCGTGGTGGACGCGGACGTGGGTCTCGGCCAGGGCGACCCGCGCGCGGCGGAACGCACCTTCCAGCTGGTGCACCAGGTGGCGGGGCGCGCCGGGCGCGGCAAGACGGAAGGGCGCGGCTTCATCCAGACCCACATGCCCGAGCATCCGGTGATGCGGGCATTGGTGACCGGCGACCGCGACGCCTTCTACGACACCGAGATCGCCGCCCGGGAGGAGGCCCAGCTGCCCCCCTTCGGCCGCATGGCGAGCCTCATCGTCTCCGCCAGCGAGGGCCATGTGGCAGAGGGCCATGCCCGAAGGCTCGCCGCGTCCGCGCCGATGGTCGCGGGGGTACGCATCCTTGGCCCGGCGGAAGCCCCGCTGGCGATCCTGCGCGGGCGCCATCGCTGGCGGCTGCTGGTGCGCGCGCCCCGCGCCTTCGACCTGTCGCGCTATCTGCGCGACTGGCGGGCCACGGCGCCGAAGGTGACGGGCAACATCCGCGTCGCCATCGACGTGGACCCGCAGAGCTTCTTTTGACCCCCTGCCCGGCCGCGCACCCATGAGACAGCGCCCCTCCTCCCGCCTTCTGGTCGTGAACGCGCAAGGTCGCCTGTTGCTGTTCCGGTTCGCGCACAGGACCGGCGCGCTGGCCGGCTCCATCTTCTGGGCGCCGCCGGGGGGCGGGCTCGATGTGGGCGAGAGCTTCGAAGAGGCCGCGTGCCGGGAACTGCTCGAGGAAACCGGCCTTCGCATCACGCACCCCGGCCCGCAGGTCGCCCGGCGCATCGTCACCTTCACCATGCCGGACGGGATCGCGGTGGAAGCCGACGAGCGCTATTTCCTCATCCGCGTTTCGACGCTGGAGGTGTCCTCGGCGCTCTGGACCCCCGAGGAACAGGCTGTGGTCACAGAGCACGCATGGTGGTCGCAGGCCGATCTCAACCGGGCCAGCGAGCAGGTGTGGCCGGAAGACATGGCCGGGATGCTGGTGGAGGCCGGCGTGTGGGCCGGCTTCCGCTGAGGCCTGCGCGCGAGTTACGCAGCCCACCAACGCAGCGCTTGCCCGGCGGCGGCCGTTGGGCACAATCCCCGCCATGCTCGCCCGTGCCGAATCAGTTGAATCGCCCCTTGCCACCGTCGTCCTCGCCGGCGCCGAGCTGGTGCTGGACCCCTCCGGCGCGCTGCTGTGGCCGGACGAGCGGCTGATGGTCGTGGCGGACCTGCATCTGGAAAAAGGCTCCGCCTTCGCCCGGCGCGGCCAGATGCTGCCGCCCTATGACAGCCTCGACACGTTGAAGCGACTTGCCGCCGCCATCGCCATGCACCAGCCGCGCATGGTGATCGCCCTCGGCGACAGCCTGCACGACCGCTGGGCGCTGGAACGCATGGCCGATCCCGTCCGCGAGGAGATCCGCCGCATCCAGGCCGGACGCACCTTCATCTGGATCGCCGGCAACCATGATCCCATGCCCACCGACATCGGCGGTGAGGGCACGGCGGCGCTGGCCCACGGTCCACTCCTGTTCCGCCACGAGCCGGCGGAAGGGCCCGCCCCGGGGGAAGTGTGCGGCCACCTGCACCCCGCCGCCCGCATCGCGCTGCGCGGGCGGGGCGTGCGGCGGCGCTGCTTCGTCACCGATGGCAGCCGCATGGTGCTGCCGGCCTTCGGCGCCTATGCCGGCGGCCTGAGCGTGCGCGATCCCGCCATCGCCGGCCTGTTCCCGCCGCGCGGCTTCACCGCCCATCTGCTGGGCGCCGGCCGCACCTATGAGATGCCCGCCTCGGCCTGCATCGGGGATTGAAGCTCAGGCCCGCTGAGGCTCAGATCTTGCGCCGGCGGATGCGCACATAGAGCGCGCCTTCCCCGCCATGGCGGCGGCCGGCGGCTTCGAAACCCACCACGATCATCCGCAGCTCCGGCTCGGCGAGCCACAGCGGCACCGCGCGCTTGAGCACGCCCCGCCCCTCGCCGAAGGCGGGGCCGGTGCTCATGAGGCGGTCGGGGTCGCCCTTGCCGGTGATGACCAGCACCAGCGAATGGCCCAGCGCCTGTGCCTCGATCAGGAACAGCCGCAGCCGGCGATGGGCGGCGGCCTGGGTGAGGCCATGCAGGTCGAGGCGCGCATCCACCTCGGCGCCACGGGTAAGCCGACGGCGGGTCTTGGGCTCCAGCGACGCGAGGGGCGGCGCGGGTGGGGGAGGCGGCGGCGTCTTGGGCAGAAGGGCCTTCGCCGCCTTGGCCGGAGACGGAGCGACGGGCGGTTCCACCGTCGCGGGCGCGGCTTCCGGCACCAGCGGCGCCACATCCTGCGGCACGGCGGGCAGCTTCAGCGGCGTCACCGAGCGCATCACATGATCCCAGAGCGCGCGCTCTTCCGCCGAAAGCTGGCGCCGCCCTCCGCGCCGGCTCATCGGGGGTGCCCCGGCGTCCCGGCGGGCGCGAAGCGCGGTACCAGCAAGGTGAAGCTGCCGGAATGGCGGATACGACCGGCCACCGCGCCGGCCTCAAGCCCGGTGCCGAAATAAAGATCCGCCCGTGCCGGCCCGACGATGGCTGAGCCGGTATCCTGCGCGATCATGAGGCGACGGAAGGGCTCGCTGCTACCGGGCGCGGAAAGCGGCAGGTCCGCCGCCACGAACACCGGCGTGCCATAGGTGTGCAGCCTGCGGTCCACGGCGATGGAGCGGCCTGCGGTCAGCGGCACGCCCTCAGCGCCCATGGCACCGGCCTCCCCGCCAAGATCGAGGGCCTTGAAGAACACATAGGACCGGTTCTCGCGCCGAAGCGCCCGGCCAGCCTCCGGATCCACCTCCATGAAGGCGCGGATGCGGTCCATGGACATCTCCTCCCGCGGCACCAGGCCCCGCGCGATGAGGAGCCGGCCCACAGGCAGGTAGGGATGGCCGTTATAGCCGTCGTAATTCAGCCGGAGCACCCGCCCGTCCGGCAGCCGGACCCGGGCCGAGCCTTGGATCTGCATGAAGAACAGGTCGATGGGGTCCTTCAGCCAGGCGACTTCCAGCCCCCGGCCGGCGAGCGCTCCATCCTCGATGGCGGCGCGGTCGAAATAGGGCACAAGGGCATCGCCCTCCCGCCGCAGGGCGCCGCCCGAATTGGGAGTGGGGCCGCCGCCGCTCATCAGCAGGTCGGCCGGACGGCCATAGACCGGCACGTCGAATCCATTGCCGGGGGCCAGCGCGCCTGCCACCTCCGGCTCGTAATAGCCGGTGAAGAAGGCTTCGCCGCCTGGGTCCGGCACCACGCGATAGGGGCGGAAATTGGCCTCGAAGAACAGCCGCGCCACCTCCCGCGACGGGGTGGTGGCGCCCAGCCGCGCGGCGGCCGCGCAAGCATGGGTCAGGCCGGCGGCCAGCGCCGGAGCGGAGGCGGGTCCCACCTCGGCTGGCGAGGCGCGACGGGCGGCGCAGCTGTTCAAAAAGGTCTGGAAGGCGGCGGCATGGTCGTCCGCCGCCCAGCCGTCGAGAGCGCCGAAGGCTACCGGCACCAGCTTCGAGCCGGCGATATCGGGCGGGGCAACCACACTCAGCATGGCAGCGTGGGCCGGCGCAGCGGCGACGGCCACAAGGGAGAGGAGCATTGCCACCACCCGGTGCACGCGGCGCTTCGTGCTTCCGGCCGCGCCCGTCGCGGGGCGACGGTCAGGGTCATGACCCGTTCCAAGCCCCCTTACTCCGCCAAGGTCCGGGGCCGCATCCCGGCCACCGTCTGCACCAAAAGGGCTTGCCGCGTGCCTCACCGGAGCCTCACTGGGCGGCTTCGGTGGCCACCAGCTTCCAGTTGGGATCGCGCGTGCCGAGGTCACGGGCGAAGGTCCACACATCGGTCACGTCGGCGACCGTGTCGGGGCTGCCGTCCACCACAGCACCATCCGGGCCGCGGGTGACCGAGATCAGCTTGGAGACGAAGCGCACCGTGAGCTGGGCGCTGCGGTCACGCACGGTCACGTCCTGAAGCTCGGCCTGTTCAACGGCGACGAAACGCGATTCCATGGTCTCGCGCCGGCTCTCGCGGTCGGCGATGGCGGCGACGAAGCCGTCATAGACATCCTTGGCCAGCAGGTCCTTCAGCGCGCGGCGGTCGCCGGCGGCGAAGGCGGTCACGATCATTTCATAAGCCGCGCGGGCGCCGGTGAGGAAGTGCCTGGCATCGAAGTCGGGCTCGATACGGGCGATCTCGTCGAGGGCCGCTGCGGTAGCGGACCCCTCCTGCGCCACGCCTTCCCAGCGATAGGCCGGCGGCGCTTCATCCACCGGGGAGGCGGCGGGCGGGCTCACCGGGCGCTCGGGCAGGGGCACCACCTTGTCGGAGGCCGGCTGCGGCGGGCGGGCGGTATCGCGGGAATAGGGGTCGTAAGGCGGCCGCTCGCGTCCGGTCCTTTGCCCGAGGACACTGCGCAGGCGCACGAAGATGAAGACCGCGAGGGCCAGGAAGATGATCGTGTAAATGTCGAGCACTGCGCTTCGCCATGCCTTTCGGGCGCCGCGGCAAAGCCGCATCGCCGTGTTGCCCCGTACCGGCATCCTCCCGCCGACCGCGCCGCGGGCCGAAACCGATCTCAGCTTATGTACGTCGAAGCTGCGGTCCCGCCAGCCCCCATCTGCATGAGACGCACAGTTTGGCCGGACACACAATTTCAGTGTGAGCTTACGGCACGTGACCGCCCGGCGCCACCTCACCCGCCGCCGCAGGCAGCGGGGACGCCGGCGAGCGCTCTGCGCCACCAATAAAAACGATTGAGGCCAGAGCAGGAAACCGGACCGGCGGAGCCGTGATCCCGCATCGAACCCCTCATCTGCGCGCGACGGATCTCGGGGTCGTGACCCGGCTTGTGCCGATCCTGCCGCTATGGTCGGCCCGCGGCCGCCGCGCGACGGCCTGAGGAGAACGGGCAAGCCGGAACCACCGCAAAGGTGGGGCGGCAGCCGGCGCTTGCGTCCGGCCGGCGCTTGGCGCAGTAGAGCACGCATTCGCCCGGCTCCGACAGGCCGGGCGGTTCAGGCTTAAGTTACAAGGCGCTGAGCGCGCCTGGCCCCGATTGCCACCGCATCGGCGCCGGCGTGCGGCACCCCATCCATCGGAATCTCCCATGGCTCCCACCGTATTGCTTGCGGACATCGGCGGAACCACCACGCGCATCGCCCGCGCCGGCGTGGACGGCATACCGTTCGACATCCGTCTCGAGGCCAATGATTCCTACGGGTCCATCGAGGACCTGCTGAAGACCTATCTCGACTCGCTGGGCGGCGAACCGCCCCGCTGCGCGGCGCTGGCCGTGGCGGGTCCCATCGACGGCGACGGCGTGCGGCTGACCAACCGGAACTGGCGCTTCTCCACGCAGGCGCTGGCCCAGGAGCTGTCGTTCGCGCGCCTCACCGTGCTCAACGATTTCGAGGCCCTCGCCCACGGCCTGCCGCTGCTGACCCGCGACGACCTGATGGAAGTGGGCACCGGCCGCCGCGTCCCCGGCGCGCCCATGCTGCTGTCGGGCCCCGGAACCGGGCTCGGCACCGCGCTGATCCTGCCGCGGGAAGACGGCTACGAGGTGCTTGCGAGCGAAGCCGGCCACATGCGCCTCGGCGCCGTGACCACGGACGAGGCCCGCATCGTCGCCCACCTAGTGCGCGACCTGGGGCCGGTGGCGGTGGAGCACGTCCTGTCCGGGCCGGGGCTGGTGCGGCTGCATCGCATCCTCTCCGGCGAGCAATTGTCCTCCCACGCCATCATCAAGGCGGCGCTGGACGGCCAGCGGCAGGAAAAGGAGAGCTGCCACATCTTCCTGCGCCTGCTCGGCCGGGTGCTGGGGGACCTTGCCCTCGCCTTCGATGCCAAGGGTGGCGTCTATGTGGGCGGCGGCATCGGCCGGGCCATGGCGCCTTTGTTCGCCGAAAGCCCGTTCCGGACGGCGTTCGAGGAGCATCCGCCCTATCTCGACCGCCTCTCGCTCATCCCCATCCATGTGGTGACGCACGCCACCCCCGGCCTGATCGGCATCGGCGAGATCGGCCGGCGGCTGCTGGTGGACGACTAGAGCACGCGTAGGGCAGGCACCCGTCAGGCGGCAGCCGCGCAGGCCGCTTCACGGTCGCAGAAGCCCGCCACCAAAGCGGCAAGGTCGCGGGTGGCGGCGCAGGCGGGGTCGGCAACCCGCAAAGCCAGTTCCGTAGGCGGGATCTGCGGCCACAGCTCGGCTGCCGACAGCACCCGCAGGCTCGGCTCGCGACGATAGAGCGACAAGGTGCTCAGCACCGCCACGCCGAGCCCTCCGGCGAGCGCCGCGTCGATGCCGATGAGGCTCGGGCATTCATAGGCGATGCGCCACGCCCGGCCGGCCTTTTCCAGCGCATGCACCGCCCTGTTGCGATAGAGGCAGCCCTGCCGGAAGGCCACCAGCGGGACGGTGTCCGGATCCACCACCACGTCGTGCCCCGTGACCCAGACAAGGCGCTCCGGCCACACCGCGAGGGCTGGCCCGCTCGACGGCTCCCGCTTCACCAGCGCGATGTCGAGATCGCCGCGGGCAAAGGCGGCGGCAATGTCGCAGCTGAGCCCGCATTCCACCGCGAGGCGCACGCCGGGGCGGGCGCGGGCGAAATCGGCGATCACCTGGGTCAGCGCCGCCAGCGCGAAATCGTCCGGAATGCCGAGCCGCACCACCAGCGCCGGCGCAGCACCCGAGAGGGCCGCTTTCGCCTCGGCCCCCAAGGCGAGAATCCGCCGGGCATAGCCCAGAAGCCGCTCGCCCTCGGCCGTGGGGGTCACGCCGCGCGCATCCCGCACCAGCAGTTGGTGGCCGAGCTGGTCCTCCAGGCGGCGGATCTGCTGGCTGACCGTGGACTGGGTGCGATGGACGCGCTCGCCGGCGCGGGTGAAGCCGCCGGCATCCACCACGCTGACGAAGGCCTTCAGCAGATCCATGTCGAGCATCGTTCACCCATTCGATTAGTCACTAGCTAACATCACGACATTCAATTTTTCAATCCTCGCATTTCGTGGTCTCTGGCGCAGGCGGGTCCCCGACACGGTGCCCTCGGCGGTGCGAAGGAGATCCCCGTGAGTTTGCCCATCCGCGCCATCGCAGCGCCTCACGCCCCAGCCGGCCGGCCCAGCGCCCTGCCGGTGCTGATCATCCTGTTCTGCCTGATCTGGAGCTCGGCCTTTGCCGTGGCCAAGATCGCGCTGGCGGACTGCCCGCCCTTGCTGCTGCTGGCGTTCCGCTTCCTCGTCGCCGGCAGCATCGTGCTGGCGGGCTGTGCGCTCCTGCTGCCGCGGGCGGAATTCTCGCGGCTCACCCGCCGCGACCTCATTGCTTTGGCGCTGATGGGGATCCTCAACAACACCTGCTATCTCGGCCTCAGCTATGTGGGCATGACCCATGTATCATCGGGGCTGACGGCGGTGCTCATCTCCGCCAATCCGCTGCTCACGGCGCTCGCGGCGGCGCCTTTGCTGGGAGAGCGGCTGACCGGCCGCAAGCTCGGCGGCCTGGTGCTGGGCATGGCGGGGGTAGCGCTGGTGGTGCGCTCGCGCATCGTCTCCGGGCACGAGGACCCGGTGGGGGTGGCCTACGTGGCCGGCGCGCTGGTGACGCTGGCGGCAGCGACGCTGCTGTTCAAGCGGGTGCGCACCTCCGCCTCCCTGTGGGTGGGCAGCGGCATCCAGTCCCTTGCCGGCGGGCTCGCCCTGCTGCCGATTGCGCTGTGGCGGGAGGACCTTGCCGACGTACGCCTCACCGTGCCGCTCGCCCTGTCCTTCGCCTACCTGACGCTTGCCGGCTCTGTGGGGGCGTTCAGCCTGTGGTTCTTCATCCTCGGCCGCACCAGCGCCACCCGCGCCAGCGCCCTGCACTTCCTGATGCCGCCGCTCGGCCTCATGTTCGGCTGGCTGCTGCTGGGGGAAAAAGTGCCGCCCTTCGACCTCATCGGCATTGTGCCCATCGCGCTGGGCATCCGCCTCGTCACCACGACGCCCGGGAAGAGCTGAGGTCAGAAGCGGTAGAAGCCGGTGAGCACCACGCCGTTCTCCTGCGGCGCGTTGCGGGCGAACACGGTGGACACCACGGCGACCCCCAGCGTCACCGCCTCGGTCAGGTCATAGGCGGCGCCGAGCTGGAGCTTGTAATACTCATACGAGGTGTCGAAATACGGCCCCTCCCCTGCGCCTTCCGAGATCACGTTGAAGGACTGGAACAGGACCTGCCAGCGATCGGCCACCCGCACGCCCAAGGTCACGTCCAGGTGGAACTCGTCCGGTGGATCGCCGAAGCGCAAGCGCTGGGCCGCCTCCACATCGAGGAAGGCGGCCTTGCCGAAGAGCGGGAAGGACCAGCCCGCGAGCAGCCTCAGGTCAAGCTCGGGATCCTCGTAGCCCACCGCCGCCGCGCTCTGGGAATTGCCGGTGCCTGGAAGGCGGCCGACCACCTGCGCCGACACCACCACATTGTTTTCATTATAAATCCGGACCCGCGCTCCGGCGTCCGTATAGCCGGGGCCGGCATAGGAGGAGGGCGCCGGCGCGCCCAGGTCCACCGCGAGCAATTGCGGAGCGATGATGAGGGTCAGCCAGTCGGAGGCGCCATATTCGAAGACGAGGGTCGCCTCCAGCTTGTCATAGGGCCGGCTGTCGTAGAGATCGGAGGACGGGCCGAATTCCGAGCCCGAATGCACCGCGCTGCCCTGCAGGATGACCTGGCCGTGCCCCTCCTCCTGGGTCCAGACCCCAGCCCCGGCTCGCGAGGGGGCAAGGAGGGTAAGGGTGGCTAGCAGCAGGATACTATCCAGAGCCCTGAAGGCGACAAGCCGGCAAAGCTCTTCCGCACCGCGACGCAGTGCAGCAAAAGCCCTTCCCCCGCTCGCTCCGTCTGCGCCCTGCGTGCCCATTCCGCCCGCGCCCCAGCCCGGTTGCAATTATATGCAGGTGCGAAGACGGGTCACCACCTGACGTTAAGTGACCTTGCGTAAATTTCATCCGCGCTTGTCTTGCCGCTCTTTCGCGAACCCACCATATTGAGCCCGGACGCGCAGGCTTGGTTTCGGCCGGCTGGCGCGTCACTCGATTTCTCAAAGGGGAACGACGATGTCCGATTATGATCGCAACGTCGCCGGGCGTTTCAACCCGTCGGTGGCACGCTCGCAGGCCGCGATCGACCAGGGCCTCCGCACGTATATGCTCAGCGTCTACAACTACATGGCGCTGGGCCTCGCCATCACGGGTGCGGCGGCGCTCGGCATTTACCTGCTGTCGGTGACCACCGATCCGAGCCAGGCGGCCGGCCGCGTGGCGGGCGGCATCATGCTGACGCAGTTCGGCTACGCGCTGTTTGTGAGCCCGCTCAAGTGGGTGGTGATGTTCGCGCCGCTGGCGGCTGTATTCTTCCTGAGCTTCCGTATCGAGCGCATGAGCGTATCGGCGGCGCAGATCACCTTCTGGGTCTATGCGGCCCTGGTGGGAACGTCCCTGTCCACGATCTTCCTCGTGTACACGCACGAGAGCATCGTGCGGGTGTTCTTCATCACCGCGGCTTCCTTCGGCGCGCTGAGCCTCTACGGCTACACCACGAAGAAGGACCTGAGCGGCATGGGCTCGTTCCTGATGATGGGCCTGTTCGGCATCATCATCGCCTCGCTGGTGAACATCTTCCTCGGCTCGACGATGCTGCAGTTCATCGTCTCCGTGGTGGGCGTGCTGGTGTTCGCGGGCCTGACCGCCTACGACACCCAGCGCATCAAGGAGATGTACTTCGTCGGTGACGACGGCTCGGTGATGGGCAAGAAGGCCATCATGGGCGCGCTCTCGCTCTACCTGGACTTCATCAACATGTTCATGATGCTGCTCCAGCTGTTCGGCAACCGCAACAACTGATGCCTAGATCGCGGCGGCAGCGTCGCGATCCTCGCTCTGAAGGTTCAAGGCCCCGGCATCCGCCGGGGCCTTTTTCGTTTCACGCGTCCCGAGGCGTTCTCGGCCGAGCCCGCTAGCCACACTCCTTGATAGATGATATATCATATTTTATTGAATCGGAGCCGATGCCGCCCCCCTCATCCGCGCCGCTCCCGCGGGGCATGAGGGCGGTGAGCTGCCGGTCCCGAGGACCGCCCAGACAGAGAGCCTTCATGAGCGCAGCCGAACGCACCCTGCCCCACGACGCGCGGCACGCGTCCAATTTCCGTCCCACCGCCGAGACCCTTGCCCTGTTGCGGGAGAAGGCGCGCTTCGTGCGGCTGGAGACCATCCGGCTGATCGAGGTGGCGAAGGTCGGCCACTACAGCTCGGTGTTCTCCGCCGCCGAGATCTTCGCCGCCCTCTATTACGACGTGATGGACATCACCCACGGCGACCCGCGCCGGCCGGACCGCGACCGCTTCCTGATGGGCAAGGGCCACGCCGCCGTGGGCCTGTTCCCCATCCTCGCCGAGCTCGGCTACATCGACCGCGAGACGCTGGACAACTACACCCGCCTCGGCAATCCGCTGGGCGACCACCCGGACATGCGCAAGGTGCCCGGCATCGACTTCTCCTCCGGCTCCATCGGCCACGCCCTGTCAGCCGGCCTCGGCATGGCGCTGGGCGGGCGGATGCAGGACCGCGCCTTCAACGTCTTCGTCATGCTCGGCGACGGCGAGATGCAGGAGGGCCAGGTGTGGGAGGCGGCCATCTCGGCGGCCCACCACAAGGCCTCGAACCTCGTCGCCATCGTCGATCGCAACGGCTTCCAGCTCGACGGGGCGGTGGACGACGTGATGGGCATCGAGCCGCTGGACGAGAAATGGCGCGCCTTCGGCTGGGAGGTCCACACCGTGGACGGCCACGACCTCGACGCCCTCACCACCCTCCTCCGGCAGGTGAAGGCGGATGAGGGGCGCACCCGGCCCTGCTGCATCATCGCCCGCACCCTGAAGGGCAAGGGCGTCTCCTACATGGAGACCGAACCCGGCTGGCACCTCGGCTATCTCGACCCCTCGGACGCCGCCCGCGCCGTCGAGGAAATCATGAACCGCACCATCTGAGCCTAGGACACGCCTTTCATGAACCGGCCCCTTTCGCCCAATTCCTGGCAATACCGCGAGCTGAACGCCCAGACCCCCGGCCTCAGCCACCTCTCCGATGCCCTGATCTCCCTGGTGGAGGCGGGCGAGCCGGTGGTGGCAGGCTCCGCCGACCTGCAATACTCCAACGGTCTCAACAAGTTCGCCGCACGCTATCCGGACCGCTACATCCAGTTCGGCATTTCCGAGCAGAACATGGTGACCGCCGCCGCCGGCCTCGCCACCACCGGGCTCAAGCCCTATGTGGCGACGTTCGCCTCCTTCCTCGGGCTGTTGTGCTGCGAGCAGATCCGCATGGACGTGGCCTATTGCGCCCAGCCGGTGCGGCTCATCGGCCATCACACCGGCATCTCGCTGGGCTTCTACGGCACCTCCCACCACGCCACGGAAGACATCGCCACCATGCGGGCCATCGCCGACCTCACCGTGGTCTCGCCCGCCGACGGCCCGCAGCTCGCGGCCGCCATCAAGGCCTCGGCGGACTATCCTGAGCCCATCTATTTCCGCATCGGCCGGGGCCGCGAGCCGGACGTGTACCCGCTCGACACCCCTTTCACCTTCGGCAAGGCCATCGAGCATCTGGTGGGCGAGGAGATCACCATCTTCGCCTGCGGCATGACCGTGCATCCGGCGCTGGCGGCGGCGCGGACACTGAACGCGCAAGGCCATAGCGTGGGCGTCATCGACATGCCCACCATCAAGCCCCTCGACCGGGCCGCCATCCTCGCCGCCGCCGGGCGCTCGAAGGTGCTCATGAGCGTGGAGGAGCACAACGTGCTCGGCGGGCTGGGCAGCGCCATCGCCGAGGTGTTGACTGACGAGGGCACCGGCGTGCGCCTGGTGCGCCACGGCATCCACGACGAATACAGCCTGATCGCGCCGCCCACCCACCTCTATGCCCATTACCGCCTCGACGCGGCGGGCATCGCCGAGGTGGCGCGGGAGGCCATGGGGCTGCGCAAGGCGGCCTGATAGCGGCGCAAATCGAGAACGTGATCCCCGCGGCGCGGCCTGCGGGGACGACGCAGGGAGGACCAGAATGACCACCGCTGAACAGCGCGCCCCTGAACCCTACGCCTCTGCCCCCGCGTCCCTCGACGAGCGCTGGCAACCCTACCGCAAGCCCCAGCCCGCCGAGGCGGTGGCCGAGCTGGTGATCGCCGCGGCGGTGCCGCAGGACGAGCGGCTGTGGGTGCCCATCGAGGAGAACGTGTGGTTCCGCCCGCTCCTGCTCTCCGCCTCGTCCGGCTACTGGATGAGCGTGCTGCGGGTGCGCCGGGCCGGCGTGCTCTCGCGCCATCGCCATCCGCAGCCGGTGCACGGCTACGTCATCAAGGGCTCGTGGCGCTATCTGGAACACGACTGGGTGGCGAGCGAGGGCGGCTATGTCTACGAGGCGCCGGGGGAGACCCACACCCTGGTGGTGGACCCCCACGTGGACGAGATGATCACCCTGTTCCAGGTGAACGGGACCATGATCTACGTGGACCCGGACGGCGCCGTCACCGGCTTCGACGATGTCTTCACCCGCATCGACAAGTGCCGGGCTCACTACACGGCAGCAGGCCTCGGCGCGGGCTTCGTCGACCAGTTCATCCGCTGAGAAGGACCCAGCCGGGCCGGCACCCTGCCGGCCCGGCGCGCGCCAAAGTTGAGATCAGCCGCGGCCGATGAGGGGCATCTTGGTTGCCATGATGGTCATGAACTGCACGTTGGCATCCAGCGGCAGGCTGGCCATGTAGACCACCGCGCTCGCCACATGGGCCACGTCCATCACCGGCTCCACCTTGATGGAGAGGTCCGCCTGCGGCACGCCGGCCTTCATCTTCTGCGCCATGGGGGTATCGGCATTGCCGATGTCGATCTGCCCGCAGGCGATGTCGTAGACGCGCCCGTCCAGCGAGGTGGACTTGGTGAGCCCGGTGATGGCGTGCTTGGTGGCCGTGTAGGGCGCCGAATAGGGTCGCGGCGAGGTGGCCGAGATGGAGCCGTTGTTGATGATGCGCCCGCCGCGCGGCTCCTGCGCCTTCATCACCCGGAACGCCTCCTGGGTGCACAGGAACGGGCCGGTGAGGTTGGTGTCCACCACCTGCTGCCACTGGGCGAAGGTGAGGTCTTCCATGGGAATGGCCGGGGCGCCGGTGCCGGCATTGTTGAAGAGCACATCCACCCGGCCGAACTTCTCCACCGTGGCGGTGAACAGGGCGCGGACCGAATCGGGATCGGTCACGTCGGTGGGCACGCACAGGGCGTCGTCGCCGATCTCGGCGGCGGTCTCCTGAAGGGCATCGAGGCGCCGGCCGGCCAGGGCCACGCCATAGCCGGCCCCGGCCAGCGCCACCGCCACCGCCCGCCCGACGCCGGAGCCCGCCCCGGTCACGATTGCAATCTTCTTCCCCGTCTTGCTCATGGCCGCTTCTCCCACATCCTGTCCCACGTCTTGCCGTGCGTGACTGGTGCGGTTTTAAATCGTTTCGAACGGCCCCGACAACCGGTCCGGCCGCTTTTTTCGCGTGCCGAAGCGTCAGTCCGGCGCGCGGGCGGCCAGGGCGTCGAAATCGATGTAGTGGCCGGCGCGGTCGCGCTTGGAGGCGAGGTAGCGCACATTCTCGGCGGTGGGGCGGCCGAGCACCCGCTGGTCGGAGACCACGTCGAGTCCCGCCGCCTTCAGCGCCGCGATCTTCTGCGGATTGTTGGTGAACACCCGCACCGCCTTCGCCCCAAGCTGGCGCAACATCTCGGCGGCGAAGTCGAAGCGGCGCTGGTCGAGGTCGAAGCCCAGTGCGGCGTCCGCATCGTAGGTGTCGTAGCCCTGGGCCTGCAGGGCATAGGCGCGCATCTTGTTGGAGATGCCGTTGCCGCGCCCTTCCTGGTCCAGATAGAGCAGGATGCCGCCCTCGCCTTCCGCCATGCGGCGCACGCTGTCGCGCAGCTGGTCGCCGCAATCGCACTTCAGCGAGCCGAACAGGTCGCCGGTGAGGCAGGCCGAATGCAGCCGCACCGCCACCGGGGCGGACAGGTCCGGACGGCCTACCACGATGGCCACCTGGTCGCGCAGGCCCTCGCCCCCTCGGAAAACCACGAATTCCGTCTCCGGTGCGCCTTCCAAAGGCACCGGCGCGCGCCCGACGATGGCGAGCCGCGCCACCTGCCCGGCGCGATAGGCCATCACGTCCGCTGCACCAACCGCGAGAAGGCCCGCAACCGCCGCTTCCGGCACCACGCACACCACGGCGGCAGGCAGGACCAAGGCGAGGCCCAAGAGCTCAAGGGCCGCGTGGTCGAAGGCATTGGCCGGCGCCACCGGCGCATCCACTCGCGCCTCGACGCGCAGCGCCAGGGCCGCGACGCGTTCCAGATCAAAGGTCGGGAGGGACACCGAACCGGCCTGAGCGCGCGGGGCGCCCAGCTTCAGCAGGCGTGGGGCCGGCAGCACGAGGCGGGCGTCGCGCGCGCCCGCAGCGGTGAGGGCGGCGGCAGTTCCGGCATCGAAAGCCTCGGCGCCAATGACCAGCACCGCCGTGCCGTTTGCCGCCACGTGCACGCCACGGCCGGCCCGCAGCTCCGCCAGCGCCCGCTCCACCGCCATCTCTCCCGCGCCCCGGCCAAGACCGAGACCGTCAACCACCGTTGTCATGAAGACCCCTTACAGGCAGAGGCGGCGCCGCAACGCGCCAGAAAAAGATCCACAAACGCAGCAGGGTCGTAACAAACGACGGCGTATGGCGTTCCTGCTCCACATGCTCCATCTCTACGGCGGGCGAGAACCGATGGATGACACGACCCGGCGGCGGTCGCCGCATCAGGCGACGATCTCCCCTGAAGTGGCGATATATCATCCCATTCACAAGGGCGAACGGCCCTTCGTGGTGGCTCAGCTCGGCCAGTCGCTGGACGGGCGGATCGCGACGCCCTCCGGCGAATCCAAATATATCAATGGCCCGCACGCCCTCGACCACCTGCACGCCCTGCGCGCCGACGTAGACGCAGTGGTAGTGGGGGCTGGAACCGTCATCGCCGACGACCCGCTGCTCACGGTCCGCCGCGTGGCGGGCCAGAGCCCGGCACGGGTCATCATCGACCCCTCCGGCCGCGCCGATCCGGCCGCCCGCTGCTTCGCGCCGGACGGCGCGCGCCGCCTCGTCCTGCGCCGGGCCGGAATCGCCGCGCCCGTTGCCGAAGGGGTGGAAGTCGTTGCCATGGAGGGGGCGGGCGCCTTCGAGCCCGCAGCCATGCTGGAGGCTCTGGCCGCCCGCGGCCTGACCCGCATCCTGGTGGAAGGCGGGGCGCACACGCTCTCGGCCTTCCTGGAGGCGGGATGCCTTGATGCCCTTCACGTTTTCGTGTCCCCGGTCATCCTCGGCGCCGGCCGGATCGGACTGACGCGCAAGGCGTGCGACACTCTGGCGGACGCCTTGCGGCCCGCCGCGCGGGCGCATGTATTTCCGGACGGGGACGTGCTGTTCGCGTGCGATCTCGCCCGAGCAGGGGAGGCCCAAGCCGACGATGCCCAATCCAGCAATTCCCAATCAAACCCCGCCCGCACCCGCCGCCTACGGGCGGCCGGCTAGGGCGCTGCACTGGATCATGGCGCTGCTGGTCCTCGCCGTGATCCCCGCCGGCTTCACCATGATGAACCTGCCGTCGGGGCCGGCGCAGGACTGGTTCTTCGACCTGCACCGATCCATCGGCTTCACCATCCTGTGCCTCGCGGTGCTGCGGGTGGTGGTTCGCATTCTCAATCCGCCCCCGCCGCGCCCCGCGAACCTGCCCTTCGCATTGTGGCTGGGCGCCGAGGTCGTGCATTACGCGCTTTATGTACTGCTGCTGGTGATGCCGCCGCTGGGCTGGCTCGCCTCCAACGCCTTCGGTGCGTCGGTGAGCGTATTCGGCCTGTTCACCCTGCCCAACCTGGTGGGCAAGAACGACGCCCTCGCCGACCTGTTCGGTGCATGGCACCAGCGGCTCGCCTATCTGATCACCGCGTTGGTGATCCTGCACATCGCAGCTGGCCTTTGGCACGGCATCATCAAGCGCGACGGGGTGCTCTCGCGCATGCTGCCCCATCTCTCGCGCCGGCAGGCATGACCTCGGCCAGCAGGCGCCAAGCGGGCGCCGCCGGAACACCTGTGTCGAGAGATGTGAGGGGCCGGCGCTTCGCATGCGTCTTCCGTTGACACGTCGGCAAAGCACTCCTACCACTTAGGTAGCCGGCCGGTTTGTAATGCAGGATGGGTCGAGTACTCGGCCCCTCCATAGGGGATCAAATCGCATGGCCCTACGCGTGTCCGGAAAGAATATCGACGTGGGCGAAGCCCTTCGTCTGCGTCTCACCGAGCGGGTCTCCGAAGTCCTCGCCAAATACTTCGATGGCGGATGGTCGGGACATGTCACCGTCTCCAGGGACGGTTCGGGCTACCGCTCCGAATGCTTGCTCCATCTCGATTCGGGTGTGAACCTGCAAGCGCATGGCAGCGCCCAGGACGCCAACTCCTGCGCCGATTCCGCTGTGGAGAAGATCGAGAAGCGCCTGCGACGCTACAAGCAGCGCCTCAAGGATCGGAAGGGCCACGGCAACGGCGCGGACGACTTCGCCGCCCAGAGCTACGTCCTCAGTGCCGCTCCCGAGGCAGAGACCGATGAGGAGCTGGAAGGCTGGAGCCCCACCGTCGTCGCCGAGCAGGTGAGCCGCCTGCGATCGCTCTCCGTCGCCGATGCCGTGGTGGAGCTCGACATCACCGGGGCACCGGTGGTGGTGTTCCGCCATGCCGGGCACGGGCGGGTCAGCGTGGTGTATCGCCGTCCGGACGGCCACGTGGGCTGGATCGATCCGACCGGCGAAGATCTCCACTAGGGAAAGATCCGTTCCGGTGGCACCTCAGCCGGGTCGGAAAGACAGACTCTTTGCTTAAAGTCGGAGACGGATTTACCGTTCGGGTTGAAAAGGCCCGAACGGCTCCGGCCAGACGCCGTCCGGTCCGCGCGTGGGCCGTGGCTTGAGCATGGAGCGCGATCCCATTAATGGAGGCCGCGACGACGACCTCCTGGAGGGGGTAACCCTCCGCGTGTTGAACAGAGACGGATCGGTCCGGGCAGGGAAGCAGAGGCCTGCTTGCCTGCCCGGAATCCGTCTCTCGCGTCCGCCGCTTATTTCGAGCCTCGGCCGCTCGCCGCAGGGATCCGATCCATGCCTCTCGCCGACCTTCTCGCCCCGGAAGCCATTTTTCCCACGCTGCGGGCGAGCAGCAAGAAACAGGCTCTCCAGGAATTGTCGCACCACGCGTCCGTCCTGATGGGCCGCGACCAGCGGGAGATCTTCGAAACCCTTCTCCAGCGCGAGCGCCTCGGATCCACAGGCGTGGGTAACGGCATCGCCATCCCCCATGGCAAGCTGCCGGGGCTGACCAAGCTGTTCGGACTGTTCGCGCGACTGGAAAAGCCCATCGATTTCGAATCGCTGGACGGCGCGCCGGTGGATCTGGTCTTCCTGCTGCTTGCGCCGGAAGCCGCCGGCGCGGACCATCTGAAGGCGCTAGCCCGCGTCGCCCGCATGCTGCGGGATCCGGACGTGGTGGAAAAGCTGCGCGCCAGCCGCGACGCCACATCTATCCACACACTGCTCACGGCGGCGTCGGCCTCCAACGCCGCCTGACCGGCGTATCCCTGCTTCTGAGGACGCGAATCAGCTGCATGCCGCAAGCCCCCGGTCCAATGCGAACCGGCGACCCGCGGCAGCTGGCTGTCTCGTCACTGCATGGCTGAAAGCCTGCTCAGTGCACGCTCACGGGCACCAGCTGGTGCTCCATGGCATTGGCGAGGGCCGCCTCGCGGCTGTCGGTGAGCATGATGGGGGTGCCATCCGCCGCATGCAGGGTGAATAGCTTCATCCCCGGCGCGATCTGCGGCGCCTGCGGGAACAGGGCCTGCACATCCTCCGAACGGATGGAGCGCACATAGGCGATCTCGCCGCCGCCGAGGACCGCGAGGGCTTCGGGGGTGATTTCCGCCGGGGTGATCTGGTGTTCGGTGTCGTGTGTCATCTCAATACTCCTCACTCCGGGCAATGCGGCACCGCTCCCCTCACGGGCGGGAGACGATGTCGATGCGCTTGGCGTGGCGAGCGGGTTCCGGGCGAACCAGATCCACCGAGAGCAGCCCGTTCTTCAGTTCCGCCCCGAGCACGTTCATGCCCTCGGCCAGAACGAAGGTGCGCTGGAACTGCCGGGCTGCGATCCCCCTGTGCAGGAATACGCGACCCTGGCCATCCTCGACCTGGCGGCCCCGGATGGTCAGCTCCTTCTCGTCGAGGACGACTTCCAGCTGTTCCGCCGTAAAGCCCGCCACCGCCAGGGTAATCCTGAGGCGCAGCGGCTCGCCGGCGGCTTCGATCCTCTCCACATTGTAGGGAGGATATCCCTCGGCACTCTTGGCGACTCGGTCGAGCGCCCGCTCAACCTCGTCGAACCCCAAGAGGAACGGGGACGACAGCGAAGACATCCGCGACATCGGTCAAAGCCCTCGTCAAGCGACTTTGCATTGCCGGGCGCGCACCTGTCCGGCCGCGCCCGCCGAGGCCCTTACGGCACCCCGACCGACCGGATATGGGAAGCATGTCCCATCCCTGCAAGACGGCGCCGCTCGCAACGCCAGCCGGAGGTCAGGCGGCGCGGCGCGGACCCACGGCAGAGCGGGGGGCGAAGCTGTCAGCGTCGGCCGCCTGCCAGTCGGCTCCGTAGGAGGTCTCGTCCGGCGCCTCCAGCAGCGCGCCGGCGGCGAGGAAGGGATAGAGCCGGTCCAGCGGCTTCACCTCGATGGGACTCACCCGATGCCACACATGGTGCGGGAGCAGCTCGCCCGGATGGGAGAGGCCGGCGGCCGCCACCAGTTCGGCCAGCGCATGCACCGTGTGGCGGTGGAAGCTTTCCACACGCTCCGCCTTCTCCGGCACCACCAGGCCACGCTGGAGATGGGGATCGTTGGTGGTGACGCCGGTGGGACAAGTGCCGGTATGGCAGCGCATAGACATGACGCAGCCCAGCGAGAACATGAAGGCGCGGGCCGCGTTGCACCAGTCGGCGCCAATGGCCATGTTCGCCGCCATGGAGAAACCGGAGGTGACCTTGCCCGAGGCGGCAAGCCGCACCTCCCGCCGCAAACCGGTGCCCACCAGGGCATTGCGCACCAGGATCAGCCCTTCTCGCAGCGGCATGCCGAGATGGTCGGCGAGCTCCGGCGGCGCCGCGCCGGTGCCACCCTCGGCACCGTCCACCACGATGAAATCCGGCCGGATGCCGGTCTTCAGCATGGCCTTGGCGAGGGCGAACACCTCGCTGGGATGACCCACGCACAGCTTCAGCCCCACCGGCTTGCCGCCGGACAGATCGCGCAGCTGGGCAACGAACTCCATCATCTGCGCCGGGGTCGAGAAGGCGGAATGGCGGGCGGGGGAGATGCAATCCTCGCCCATGGCGATGCCGCGGGTCTCGGCGATCTCCGCCGTCACCTTGGCGGCGGGCAGCACGCCGCCGTGACCGGGCTTGGCGCCCTGGGAGAGCTTGATCTCCACCATCTTCACCTGGGGGTCGGCGGCGCGCTCGGCGAAGCGCTCGGGCGAGAAGGTGCCGTCGCGATTGCGGGCGCCGAAATAGCCCGAGCCCAGCTCCCACACGATGTCGCCGCCATGGACGCGGTGATAGGGCGAGAAGCCGCCCTCGCCGGTATCATGATAGAAGCCGCCGGTCTTGGCCCCAAGATTGAGCGCCTCGATGGCATTGCGCCCCAACGAGCCGAAGCTCATGGCCGAGATGTTGAGAACCGAGGCGGAATAAGGCTTCACACAGGCCGGCCCGCCCACGGTGACGCGGAACGGCTCATGGGCCACCGGTGCCGGGGCGAGGGAATGGGTCATCCACTCATATTCGGCGGAATAGGTGTCCAACTCGGTGCCGAAGGGCTGGCGGTCTTCCTGGTTCTTGGCCCGGGCATAGACGATGGAGCGCTCCTCGCGGTTGAACGGGCGCTCGGACAGGTCGTCCTCCATGAGATACTGGCGCAGATAGGGCCGCAGCGCCTCGAACATCCAGCGCGCCGAGCCGATCACCGGATAATTGCGCAGCAGCGAATGCTCGGACTGGGTGATGTCGAACACGCCCACCAGCACCAGCGGGAACAGCACGCAGAACACGATCAGCCATGCCGACTGGTCGGTGAAGGACAGGACCAGGCTCACGAGGGCGCCGGCCACCAGCGCGATGAAGACGCTGTAGCGGGCGAGCAGGGCGGCAAGGCTGGGCGAGATCAGGTGGCGGCTTGGGGGAGCGGGTGCGGGGATGAGGGGGGCAGGTACAGGCTTTTCGGTCTTCGGCGCGGCAGCGAACGGCTCTTGGGCTCTGTGCATGGCGACGATCCTCCCAGAGCAAAGCTAGAGCATTTCCGCGTACCAATGAATCGCGAAAATGCTCTAGCTGATTGTTTTAACGTGTTTTCTTCGTCCCGCCGGGGAGGGCTGCCTCAGGCCGGGACGCCGGCGGCCTCGGCGAAGCGGTCGGCGAGGGCGCGCACTACGGGGATCTGGGCGGGAAGCTCGCTCCAGTAACGGCGGTGCAACTCAAGGTTCACAACGGTGCCGGGGGCGAAGCGGCAGCGGGCTGCCACCTCTTCCCATTTGATGGCGCCCCAGCCCACCGGCAGGTGGAGGTCGCCCTCCCCGAGGGCGAGGCGCTCGGCCTCGTCCATGGTCCAGCTTTCCAGCGGCCGGCCGAAGCTGTCGTGCACGTGGACATGCCGGGCGAAGGGGGCCAGAGCACTGATCTCATTTAAGAAATCCACCCGCGCCTCGGTGGTGCGCAGGAAGGCGTGGCTCACGTCCAGGGTGGCGCGCACATGGGGGTGGTCCAACGCGTCCAGCTCGGCGGCGAGGCGCGAGGGCAGCGCCGTCTCGCGCATGGGCTCAAAGCGGAAGATGTTTTCAACGCAAAGGGTTACGCCAGCCTCCCCGGCCTTGTCGCCGGCCCGGGCGAGGGCATCGCGCTGGCGGGAATAGGCCACGTCCACATCGTCGTCGCCGCGCACGCAGCCGGTGTGGAGGACGAGGTTGACGGCTCCCAGGGCGCCGGAGATGGCGATCATGGCATCCAGCAGCGCTTCGTGGCGGGGCAGGCGGGCCTTGGGGGACATGAGATTGATGGCGAGCGGCCCGTGCACCGTATAGCCGAACGGCCGGTTCCCGGTCATGCGCACCAGCCGGTCGAGGCGATCCTCCAGCACCCGCCCGTCCACCACGAGGTTCCAGGCGAAAGCGGGAAGCTCAACGAAATCAACGCCAAGCCCCTCGGCCTCATCGAGCTTTGCGGGCAGGTCCTCGAACTCCGGCGCGGTGGCGCGGATGGAATAGCCGATGCCGCGGATCGCGGCGGCGGGCGTGCGGGCATCCATGGTGGATCTCCAGATCAGCGCCGCCGGGCCGGCGGAAACAGCATCGCTAGCCCACCATACCGCAGGACGATGACAGTCGTGCGGGGATCAATGCCATATCGGGAGGTTCGTCACCATCGGCACGGTTCAGGCCGACTTCGGTTCGGTTTGCCCGCCCGGCCCGATGCCCGAGCCACGGCAAGGACCCAGGAACGCGTCGAGGAAGGCATCAAGCCAGCGGCACACGGCGCCGTCATAGCGCCCCCAGCCATCGAAGTGCGCCTCGCGGGGCTGGGCGCCGGGGCTGGTGAGGCGGTGGGCGCCGCGCTCGGTCCAGGCGCACATCATCTCCCGCGTCACCTCGGGATGGAACTGGAGGCCATAGGCGGTGCCGCCATAGCGGAACGCCTGGTTGGGGAAGGCCGAGCCGGTGGCGAGCAGGTCCGCCCCCGCCGGCAGGTCGAAGCCCTCCGAGTGCCAATGGTAGACATGGCTCGGCCACGGCATCAGCGCGGCGCCGGCCGTTGTGGCTTCCAGCGGGTAGTAGCCGATCTCGCACGCCCCTTCCTCATGGGGGGCGACGCGGGCGCCCAGGGCCTTGGCCATGAGCTGGGCGCCGAGGCAGACGCCGAGGCTGGGGGTGGCGGAGGCCAGCGCCCGCTCCAGCAGGCGGATCTCTTCGGTGATGAAGGGGGTCGGGTCGTTGGCGCTCATGGGGCCGCCGAACACCACCACCCCGTCATGGCCGTCGAGGCGTTCGGGCAGGGCATCACCCAGGGCGGGGCGGCGCACGTCCAGGGCATAACCGCGCCGCTCAAGGCGCTCGCCGATGCGGCCGGGGGTGGAGCGGGCCTGATGCAGCACCACCAGCACGGTGCCGGCGGCAGGCGTTGCGCTCGGCGTTCCGCTCGTGGTCGTGACGCGATCCGCGCCCGCACCTTCCACCGGGTCCGGACCTGAGGAGTCCAGATCCCCCGGCCCAAAGCCTTCGCCAGAGCTATTCCGGTTGCTCACCGCCAGTTTCCGTCTCCTCCCGGACCTCGCGGCGGATGCGGATGCGATCGCGCGAGCCGACGTTCAGAAGCTCGGCCGCGCGCCACACGAGGTTGTCCTCGAATTCGCTCAGGCCGCCATCGGCATAGGCGACCTCGAACATCATCTCCACGATGCGGCGGCGACCCTCGTCGTCCAACGCGCGATTCAGCACGCTGGTGAAGGCATAAAGATCCACCGCCTCGGCATCCTTGGCAATGGCAAGCTCAACCAGAGCCTCGCTTTCCTTTGCGTTCAGGCCGAAGCGGCTGGCGAGGATGGTCCGCAGCACGGCCTGCTCCTCCGCCGTCACCGCGCCGTCGATGGAGATGACGTGCACCAGCAGGGCGGCCGCGGCGAGGCGATAGTCGGTCTCGTCGAACGCCGCCGCCTCGCGGGCGCCGCCGGTGATGTCGGTGATGAAGTCGGAGAGGGTGCGGAACATGCGCCTTCTATCCTTGCTCGGGGCTGATCCGGCTGTGCCATGCCGCCTTTCGCCGCGCAAGAGCGGCGCACGCTTCGGCACGGCGCCTCTGGCCGGTGGAGGCACCATCCCAAATTAAGGTTGGAACCGGTCCGTGGGCGCAGAGTTTACCTTGCAGCAGGCCGAAGATGAACACCTTCGCCTGTCTATAAAATTGAGACGGACGATCGTTCAGTGTCCAGATCGCAAGCGCAGAGGTTTTCTGATTTTTCGGCGAAGCTTACGCGCTGATCACCTCGACCTGAGCCATTCGCGTATCCGCAATTTCCCTGAGGAGAAAAACATGAACAAGATGCCGATTTACGCTGCCGCCGCGACCCTTCTTCTGTCCACCACCGCCATGGCCCAGACCGCGGTTCCGCCCGCCACGCCCAACACCCCGGCCGCGAAGACCCAGATGACGCCGGGCGCGACCTCGGGTCACTCGGCCTTCATCCAGCAGCAGAAGGCCGACCAGCATCTGGCCTCCAACCTCATCGGCATGAAGGTGCACGGCGCCGCCGACGAGAATTTGGGCGAGATCAACGACCTGGTCATCGACCGCACGGGCAATGTGCTGGCGGCCGTGATCGGCGTCGGCGGCTTCCTCGGCGTCGGCGAGAAGGATGTGGCGGTTCCGTTCGAGGCGGTGGAAATGACCCGCGCCACCGACGGCAAGAACCGCCTGGTGCTCCGCAAGACCAAGGACGAGCTGAAGGCCGCGCCGGAGTTCGCCAAGTATGACGCGGCGCCCTCCACCACCGGCAGCGTGACCAAGCCGGCTCACCCGGCCCCGGCCACGGCACCCGCCACCACCCGCTGATCGGCGGCTGAATAACGGGCATCCTCCACCGCTCTGCCGGTTGAGGATGCCCGGTGGGGGAACGGGAGCCGGGAGGCTCCCGTTTTTCGTTGGGCGGGACCTTGTACAAGCCAACAGGCGCTGGGGTCTTGATCTGAAGATCGATGATCCAGTCGGATCCATGCCTCGATACCCGCTCCGGCTTGCGGAGGTGGCAGTGGTTCGGCGTCGGGGTGAGAACCCGCTTTGGTCAGTTGGTAACTTGTTAAGGACTAGGTCCTGATGGCAAGCGCCCCCGATTCAGCTATCGGTATTTTAGTAGCTCTCGCGTTAAGCCATCAGTGATCGTGAGCGGTGGAAACCATCCGGCGGCTCGATGGTTGAAACTGACGCCCCATCAAGGGCATTGTGGCGGCCCGTTCGCTGCAGGAGCATGGATGAACCTGTCCAGCCGGGGCCTTGTCGGCCTGTTCCTCAAAATCATTTCAGAGCCGCGCTCGCTGGCGTCGCGGCTATGGTTCGCCGGCGTGGTGCTGGCGGGAGCATTCGGCCTGCGCTACGGCCTCAGCCTGTCGCTTCGGGAACTGGCGCCGTTCCTGTTCCAGCTGCCGGCCATCATCGTGGTGACGCTGATCAGCGGGGCGCGGGTGGGCTTTGGCGCCGTGGTGGCCCTCGCCCTCGCCAATGCCGCGCTGCTGCCCAGCCATGCGTGGAGCAATCTGGGCGGCGGCTTGGGCGCCCCTGCCGACGGCGGCTTCGGCGCGGTGGCGGGGCTGTTCTCCTTCACGGTGAACGCCCTCGGCCTGTGGCTGATCGGATCGTTGATACGGGTCAGCGTCCGCCGCCTGAATGCCACCCACGGCGCGCTCCTGGCGGCGGTGGCCGAACAGAACTCCGTGGTGGCGACCCTGGAAGCCCTGCTGCAGCACGCCCCCGTGGGCTTTGCCTTCTTCGACCGCCAGTTGCGCTTCATTCGGGTCAACGAGACCCTGGCGCGGATGGTGGGCATTCCGGCCGGGGAACACGTGGGCCGCTCCCTCGCCGACATGCTGCCCCAGCTCTCCGGCGCCATCACTCCCGGTCTCGAGCAGGTGCGCGCCACCGGCGCCGTCCTCGCCGACGTGGAGGTGGAAGGCGCCACCCCGGCGGCTCCGGGGGTGTGGCGCCACTTCCTGGTCAGCTTCTTCCCCGTGCGCACGGCAGGCGAGGCCATCGGCCTCGTGGGCATGATCGTCACCGAGATCACCGGGCGCAAGACCGCCGAGAAGGCCCTGGCCGAGAGCGAGCAACGCTACCGCCTGCTCGCCGAGGCCCTGCCCAAGATGGTCTGGACCGCGACCCCGGACGGCAAGGGCGACTACTACAACCACCGCTGGAGCGAATATACCGGCGTAACCCCGCCGGCCGGCGAGGTGTCGGAGTGGCACACCCACCTCCATCCGGAAGACCAGGCCGCCGCCCTCGATGAATGGAAGGGCAGCCTGGAATCGGGCAAGCCCTATTCGCGCGAATGCCGGTTCCGCGCCGGTGACGGCAGCTATCGCTGGTTCCTGTGCCGCGCGGTCCCGGTGCGCGACGACGACGGACGCATCGACCGCTGGTACGGCAGCTGCACCGACATTTCCGAGATCGTCGCCGCGCGCGAGGCGCTCGCCCGCACCAACGAGGATCTGGAGCGGCTCGCCAGCGCCCGCACCATGGAACTGGCCCGCGCCAACGCCCTGCTCAAGCAGGAGATGGAAGACCGCCTGAAGGCCGAGGCCCAGCTGCGGCAGGCCCAGAAGATGGAGGCGGTGGGCCAGCTCACCGGCGGCATCGCCCACGATTTCAACAATCTGCTCACCGTCATCATCGGCAACCTGGAGGCGGCCGAGCGGCGCGTGCCCAGGGACGACACCAACAAGGACGCCACCGACATCCGGCGCTTCCTCGATTACGGCCGCCAGGGCGCGCTTCGGGCCGCCACCCTGACCCAGCAGCTGCTCGCCTTTTCGCGCCGCCAGCCGCTGGACCCGCGCCCCACCGACATCAACAAGCTGATCACCGGCATGTCCGACATGCTGCGCAGCGCGCTGGGCGAGAAGGTGACGGTGGAAACCGTGCTGGCCGGCGGCCTCTGGTGCGCCGAGATCGACCACAACCAGCTGGAGAACGCCATCCTCAACCTCGGGGTCAACGGCCGCGATGCCATGCCCGCGGGCGGCACGCTGACCATCGAGACCGCCAACGCCTATCTGGACGAGGCCTATTGCGCCGCCCACGAGGACCTGGAGCCGGGCCAGTATGTGGCGGTCTTCGTGTGCGACACCGGCTCCGGCATGGCCGAGGAGGTGCGGGCGCGGGCGTTCGAGCCGTTCTTCACCACCAAGGGCCCGCGCGAGGGGACCGGGCTCGGCCTCAGCCAGGTCTACGGCTTCGTCAAGCAGTCGGGCGGCCACGTGATGATCTACAGCGCCCCCGGCGAGGGCACCACGGTGAAGCTTTACCTGCCGCGTCACCCCGACGACGTGGCGGGTGAGCCGGTCGACCCCGACGCGGACCACGCGCCCCATACCGGCGCCGCCCGCGTGCTGCTGGTGGAGGACGACGCCGCCCTCCGCGCGCTCTCGACCAAGGCCCTGCGCGATGCCGGGCACACGGTGGTGGAGGCCGCCGACGCCGCCTCCGCCCTCGCGACGCTGGAGGGCGGCGCCGTGCCCGACCTGCTCCTCACCGACCTGCGCCTCGGCACCGACGCCCAGCGCATGGACGGACGCCATCTGGCGGACGAGGTGCGGCGGCGGCTCACCACGGTAAGGGTGCTATTTACGACCGCATATGCGAAAAATGCTGCCAGTGAGAACGGACGGCTGGACCACGGGGTGCGCCTCCTGACCAAGCCGTTCACCCAGGCAGAGTTGGTCACGAAAGTGAAAGACGTGCTTGAGGCGCCGGGACATCGCGGCACTGTGCTGCTGGTGGAGGACGAGCCGTTCGTCGCCATGGTGGCGCGGCAGATCCTGGAGGATCACGGCTTCGAGGTCACGGTGGCGTCCCATGGCCACGCGGCGCTGGCCCATGCCGAGGCGTCGGTGCCCGACCTGTCGCGCAACGCCCTGGTGCTGGCGGTGGTGGACGTGGGCCTTCCGGACATGAACGGGGACGAAGTGGTGCGCCGGCTCGGCGCCATCGCGCCCGGCCTGCCGGTGATCATCGCCACCGGCTACGGCACCCAGGAACTGGAAGCGGAATTCGGCGCCTCGCCCAGGATCGCGCTCATGGGCAAGCCCTATGACGGCGCCACCCTGCGCAATGGCCTGCGCAAGCTCGGCTTCAACATCGAGAGCGAGTGAGGGCGCCGGCGGCGCCCGCACCCCGGTTCGTGGGCGCTCAGTGGGCGCTCAGCGGCGCAGCAGGATCTGGCCCAGGATCACGCCGACGCCGGCGGCGATGGCGCAGGCGGTGATGGGCTGCTCGCGGATGCTCTCGCGCAGGGTCAGGAACTGGCCCTCGGCCCAGTCGGTCACATCCTCGGCGGCGTTGGTCGCCTCACCCTTCGCGCCCTTGACGCCGTGCTTTGCGGTCTTGCCGAGGGTTTCGATCAGCTGGGCGAAATCCGCCCGCAGCTGGTCGAGGTCGGCGCGGACATCGCTCAGGCTCGGCTCGGGGGTGGTGCTCACGATTTCGGGCTTCTGGACCATGTGGTGTCTCCACGGGTGAATTCAGGTGGCGAGGTGGGCACCTCGAAACTGCGGTCAGGCCGTCGCTGTCCGGAACGGGCGAGGGCCGGTCACCCGGCCCTCGCCCTTCCCTGTAGAGACGACCTGGGAGGCGCGATGGTTCCGCCGGCACCCGCCTTGTGATCAGTCGGTCTTCATCAGGCCGTCTTGGCCTTGAGGCTCTCGGGCTCGGACTTCGCCTCGTGGAAGAACAGGGCCTGGGCGATGGTGGCCTTCACCGTCTCGGTCAGGAACGGCTTGGTGATGAGATAGGTCGGCTCCGGCCGCTCGCCGGTGAGCAGGCGGTCGGGGAAGGCGGTGATGAAGATCACCGGCACGTTGAAGCTCTCCAGGATCTCGGTCACCGCCTCGATGCCCGAGGAGCCGTCGGCGAGCTGGATGTCGGCGAGCACCAGGCCGAAATTGCCGGCCTTGGCCAGCTCCACCGCCTTGGCATGGGTGGGGGCGACGCCGATGACCTCGTGGCCCAGCTCGCTCACCAGGGTCTTCAGGTCGAGGGCGATCACCCATTCGTCCTCAATGATGAGGACGCGGGTGGCGATCTGCCGGTCGATCTCGCGCTGGGCCGCCACCACCTGGGCCTCCACCTCATCGAGGGAGGTGCCGAGGATGTTGGCGGTCTCGGCGAAGGAGAACCCCTCCATGGCGGTCAGAAGCAGCGCCACGCGGGAGGACAGGTCCATGGCCTGGAGGCGCTGGTCGGCGCGCGAGGGCACCGCGCCGCCTTGCGGCTGGCGGTTCCACACCTCGTGGAATGCCTTGTAGAGCGCGACCCGGGGCGAGACGGTGGTATCCACCGCCACCTTGCGGTCCAGGATAGCCTGGAGCGTGTTCTGCACCAGGAGATCGCCGGCCGCCTGCGAGCCCACGAGCGCCCGCGTATAGCGGCGCAGGAACGGTAGCTGCTTGACGAGCGAGTTCGATGCCATGCGAAATCCCTTGGAACTGTCGTGTTGCAATCCGACTTGCCGACCCGACCGGCAAAGCGCGAACTTTGCCGGAGCCCGGGCCACAAGCTGAAGCGATAGCTGTCAAAGCCTCGTAACGCCTAAGCCTGGCCGGAAGTTCCCATGTTACGGGAACCGCGCGCCGCCTGCCGCATTATACTGCTAGCGCAGACGAGCATAAGCCGCGCGTTTCCGGCTGCCGCCGGAGGCCGCAGAAAAGAGGCGCGGGCACGGGTTTCCGGGGGGTCCGGCGCGCCGCTGTCCTTGCGGAGCGATCATGGATTTGGGCAAGGCGGAGGCCGCACGGGCACGAAACAGGGAGCGCAGCTCCATCTTTGCCTCGGCAGTCGGGCAGCCGCGCACGCTTTTCGACAGCGTGCGGCGCCGCCTCGTCCTCGTGGTCCTGCTCGCGCTGGCCCCCATCGCGGTGCTGAACATCGTCCAGGGCGTGATGCAGCTCTCCGATGCGGAGGAAGCTGCGCGCCAGCGCCTGCTGCAGCAGGCCGTGGCCGCCGCCGTCAGCCAGCAGAACATCTTCGCCTCCACAGAAAACGTGCTCTATGCGCTCAAGAACGTGGAAGAGGTGCGCGCGGCCGGCCAAAGCTGCGCGGCCACCCTGCGTGGCGCCACCATCAGCCTGCCCTTCGCCGCCAATATCGGCGTGCTCGATGCCCAGGGCAGGGTGACCTGCGCCGCCCTGCCCTTCCCCGGCCGCTCGGTGGGCGAGGAGCCCTGGTGGAAGGAGGCCATAGGCAGGACCGGCTTCAGCCTGGTGGGGCCGACGCGCAGCCCCGGTGCCAATCTGGACGTGCTGGTGGGCATCCTGCCGCTGCGCGACGCCGCCGGGCGGCTGGAAGGCGCCATCGCCCTGGGCATCGATATCAGATGGCTCGACAACCTGCTGAAGCAGCAGATCCCGCCCTCAGCGGGCATCGTCGCCCTGTTCTCCAACCGGGGGCAGGAGCTGGTGTCCAATGCCCGGACCATGAGCGCCGCCCTGTTCCAGCGCGAGATGTTCCAGACTTCCGGCCAGGACGTACGCAGCAATCTCTACGAAAGCACCGATCCCGCCGGCAAGAGCTGGACCTTCGCCACCGCGCCGCTGGACCGCGACGGCCTCACCGTGGCCTTCGCCATGCCCTCGGACCGGCTGTTCGGCTGGACCTTCGTGACGGTGGCGGCGAGCATCGCCCTGCCGGCGCTCATCATCATCCTGTCGCTCGCCGCCCTGTGGGTGGCGGTGGACCGCATCATCCTGCGCTGGCTGCTTTATCTGCGCCGGGTGACGGCGGTCTATGCCCAGGGCCACTACGGCTTCCGCCCTACCCGCCTCGGAGCGGCGCCCTCGGAATTCCGCGTGCTCGGCCATGCGGTGGAGAACATGGCCTTCGCCGTGCGCCACCGCGACGCCCGTCTGCGCGAGAACCTGGCCGAGAAGACCGCGCTGGTGCGCGAGATCCACCACCGCATCAAGAACAGCCTGCAGGTGGTGGTGAGCCTGCTCAGCCTCTACGGATCGGGTATCGGCAAGAGCGAGGACCGCCGCCGCTTCGACCAGCTACGGCTGCGGGTGAACACCCTCGCCCTGGTCCACCGCATCCTCTACGAGGCCAATGACGGCTCCCAGGTGCACCTGCGCGAGCTGCTCGGCGAGCTGGCCTCGCTGATCGAGGGCAGCACCGACGCCAATGTCCGCATCACCGTGGAGTTGCAGGATGCGCCCCTGCCCACCGACATGGCTGTGCCCCTTGCCCTCATGGTGGTGGAAGTGGCGCTCAACCTCGCCCTGCCGCAGGGCACCGGGTCCGCTGCCGTGCTGTTGAGCGGAAGCCGGAATGGCGAGCGCCTCCACATCGCCCTGCGCAGCGCCACGGGGACCTGGGACTCGAAAGGCTCGGCCACCGACCTCGCCTCCGGATTTGCCGCCCAGCTCGGAGGCAGCCTCGGCTGCCGCGACGAGGCCGGCGGCGGCCTGGTGGTGGCCGGCGACTTCCCTTGCCGCCCCAACACAGGACCCAGGACGACAGTACCCCGGACCACAGGCCCCAATACCGGCCGCATGGCCTGAAGCCTTCCGCACGCCGGTGCCGGGCACCGGGGCGGAAACGGCGGTTTTTCCTCACGACTGCAGGATCGGGCCGAGCGCCGGCTCAAACTTGGGCGGTTCAATCGGAACCGGAGCCGCCCTGGCTCGTTGTCCTAGAAGCAGGCGCCGAACGGCTTGCCGAGCAAGCCCACCGGGCACCGCATTCTCATAGGATCGGGAGACGGATCCGCCGAAACATCCGACCAGATCCGGTTCAAGGGGTATCGCCATGGCGATACGGTCCCAATTGGCAGGAGCAGAGCACATGGACAAGGCTCGAACCAAGGGCACGTCGCAACGCGGGTTCGCCGCCATGGATGCGGAGAAGCAGAAGGCCATCGCCCGCAAGGGCGGCGAAAGCGTTCCCGCCGAAAAGCGCAGCTTTTTCCAGAATCGCGCGCTGGCGGCGGAAGCCGGCCGCAAGGGCGGGCAGAGCGTCGCCGACGAGCATCGCAGCTTCTCCCGCGACCGGGCTCTGGCCTCGCAGGCCGGACAGAAGGGCGGGCAGAAGAGCAGCCAGTCGGGCGGCACGCCCCCCACCGGCGGCACCACCTGAGCGCAGCCTCCGGATACCGGCGCCAGTGATGGAACCGACAGGCCCGTGGCGACGTTGAGCTGCATGACGAAAGGCCGAGCTTGCGTGCGGCGCGGCTTTGATACGGCTGGGGTCCCGTTCGGCGCAAGCCGGTCGGGACCGGGGATTTCAGGGAGGACGACGGCGTGCGGGGACTCGTTTTCTTGGCCCGGCGCCCCTCTGCGGTGCGCCAGACCGCCGGGCGCTTCGTACAGGATCTCGCGCGGTGAACCGCCGCAACGCCCTTCCCGGCAACACCCTGTGTTGCCCCACCGTTTCGCCCGAAAGATAGGTCACCGAATGGACTTGCTCGCGGATCGCGAAGGGGATCTCCCGGAAAGGGGTCGTCGAGACATGGATGCCGCCGCCCTGCGCACGCAGGTGCTCGAATTCCTCCCGGCGCTGCGCGCCTTCGCGCGGTCGCTGACACGCAACCGCACGGAAGCCGACGACCTGGTGCAGGAAACCCTGCTCAAGGCCTTGTCCAACATGGACAAGTTCGATCCGGGCACGAACCTGCGCGCATGGCTCTTCACCATCCTGCGCAACACCTATTACACCGAGATCCGCAAGCGCCGCCGCGAGAACGACGGCATGAGCGCCCTGGCCCAGCAGGACACCAACATCGGTCCGAGCCAGGAATGGTCGGCGACCCTGTCCTCCCTCAAGGAGGCCCTGGCCCGGCTGCCCGACGACCAGCGCGAGGCGCTGGTGCTGGTGGGCGCGGCGGGCCTGTCCTACGAGGAAGCGGCGGAGGTGTGCGGCTGCGCGCTGGGCACCATCAAGAGCCGGGTGAACCGCGCCCGCGCCAAGCTGCTGGTGCTCATGGGCGCCGAGAACACCGCCGACGTGGTGGAAGGCGACGCGGTCGCCTTGTCGGCCGCCCGCAGCGTCGGCTGATCGCGCTCCATCGCCGCGCGGGACGCTGACTTCGCTCACTCGCCGCGCGGGCTTGGCGCTCCCCTCCTTCTCAGGCTCTGACCGCCGTCACGGCCGGGCTTGTCCCGGCCCTCCACGCGGCGAGGCCTGGAATAATTTGGGCAAGCCTTCCCAAGCGGTTCGGCGTGGATACCCGGGACAAGCCCGGGCATGACGCTGGCGCTTGCGGCTATGCCTCTTTTCGGTTTCCAGACGGGCGCTAAGCCGGCCCTTCGTCCGGCTCCCAGCCGGGCGGGGCCAGTTCGAAGCCCTCGAACTGGAACGCCGGCGCCACGGTGCAGCCCACCAGCGTCCACGCCCCCCGGCTTTGCGCCGCCTGCCACGCGAACGGCGGCACCACCGCCTGCGGCCGCTCCCCCGCCTTGAGATCCGGCCCCAGCGCCACCTCGCGCCGCCCCTCGCCATCGGCGATGGCAAGCGTCAGCGGCGCGCCGGCATGCCAGTGCCAGATTTCGGCCGCGTCCACCCGGTGCCAGTGGGAGCGCTGGCCCTCTTTCAGCAGGAAATAGATGGCGGTGGAGGCGCCCCGCGCCCCGCCTGCAGCATCGCGGCCTGCCGGCCGATCCCGGAAGGTCTCGCGGAAATGCCCGCCCTCCGGGTGCGGCTGGAGCTGGAGGAGGGCGACCACCTCCTCGGCGGTCAGCCCGTTGAGCCCATCAGCCACCGTTCAGCCCTTGAAGGCGTTCTTGCGCAGCCGCAGCTCGGTGAAGACGAGGGCCGGCTCGGCCCCCGCCATGCCGAGGCGCTCCGCCATGCCGGGATCGTCCGCGCGCAGGAAGGGGTTGGCGGCCACCTCGTCGCCGAGGCGCGAGGGGATGGTGGGGGAGCCGGCGTCCCGCTTGCGCTGCGCGTCGCCATAAAGGCGGATGAGGGCGGGATTGTCCGGGTCGACCGTGGCGGCGAAGCGGGCATTGGCCAGGGTGTATTCGTGGCCGCTGTAGACCTGAAGGTCCTCCGGCAGCGCACGCAGGCGCTGCAGCGAGTCCCACAGCACCGGCGGCTCGCATTCCAGCGGCCGGCCGCAGCCCAGGGTGAACAGGGTATCGCCGGCGAACAGCAGCTTCTCGCCCTCGAACAGGTAGGTGGCGGGGCCGGCGGTGTGGCCGGGGGTCTCCAGCACCCGCCCCACCAGCGAGCCCACGGCCACCGGATCGCCGTCCACCACCGTCACGTCGAGGCCGGGGATCTTGTCGGCCTCGGATTTCGGCCCCACCACGGTGGCGCCGAATCGCGCCTTCACAGCGGGGATGCCCTGGGTGTGGTCGGCATGGTGATGGGTGACGAGGATGTGGGTGAGGTTCCAGCCCTCCTTCTCCAGCGCTGCGATGACGGGAGTCGCCTCGGGCACGTCCACCACGGCGGTCGCCTCGGTGACCGGATCGTGGATCAGGACGGCATAATTGTCGGAGAGGCAGGGGACGAGGCGGATTTCGGCTGGCACGGTCTCGGGTCTCCGGAGCGCGAGCGGAACGGCATTCGACACAGCGCCCGAATGGGTTGCGGACGCGGCCGGCATGATCCTCTATTAAGCCGCCGAGCGGAAGAGCGGCCGGCGGGGTGTGCACACCCCGTGTTCGGCAGACCGGTGGCGGCCGGGAGAAGGGGATCCATGTTTCTCGACGTCGTCGACCTGCGCAATTTCTACGCCCAGCCCCTCGGTATCATGACGCGGCGCCTGCTGGGGCGGGCCATCCGCTCGCGCTTCGACAACGTCACCAACCTGCGCGTCCTGGGCCTCGGCTATGCGACACCTTACCTCGGCGTGTTCCGCGAGGAGGCCGAGCGCTGCCTTGCGGTGATGCCGGCGGCGCAGGGGGTGGTGCGCTGGCCCTCCGCCGCGCCGACGCTGGCGACGCTGGCCGACGAGACCCTGCTGCCGTTTCCCACCGCCAGCATGGACCGGGTGGTGGCGGTGCACGCTTTGGAGATGACCCCCAATGCCGCTGAGATGCTGAGCGAGGTGTGGCGGGTGCTCGCCCCCGGCGGGCGGCTGCTGGCGGTGGTGCCCAACCGGCGCGGGGTGTGGGCCCGGATCGACACCACGCCGTTCGGCAACGGCCGCCCGTTCTCCCGCGGCCAGGTGGTTGCGCTGCTGCGGCAGGCCCTGTTCACCCCCGTGGGCTGGAACGAGGCACTTTATGCGCCGCCGAGCCGCTGGTTCCTGCGCACGGCGGTGGCATGGGAGCGCGTCGGCGCCCAGTTCTCCCTGCCGTTCTCCGGCGTGCTGGTGGTGGAGGCGACCAAGCAGCTCTATCGCCCCATCCCCGCCCGCAAGCCCCGCCTCGCCCCGGTGCTGGAACCGGCGCTGGACGGCAGCCTCGTGGGCAGCCCGGCGCCGGCGGGGCGGGTGCGCCTCCCGCAATCCATGCCGGAGTGAGCGGACGGGCGGCGGGTTTTCATACCGACGCGCCTTGCGTTCACCCCAGCCAGATGCCCAGCAGGGCGGCGGCGATGACCCACAGGGCGAGGTTGCCCCAGAAGGCGCGCTTGGCCTCGGCGCGGCCGATGCCCTCAAGGGAGGCGGGCGACAGGCTCAGGCCGTCCCGCGTCGCCACATCGAGCTGCTCCATCACCCGCCCGGTGCGGGTGAGAAGCCCCGGCAAGGTGGCGGCGAAATGGGCCATTTCGGACAGGCCGCCGCCGGCGCGTTGGAGCTGGCCGACGGGCCCGAGATTGCCGGCGATCCAGTCCTCCACCACCGGGCGGGCCGTCTTCCACATGTCGAGCTGCGGATCGAGGGAGCGGGCGACGCCTTCCACCACCACCATGGTCTTCTGCAGCAGCAGCAGCTCGGGCCGGGTCTGCATGTCGAACAAAGCGGTCACCTCCAGCAGCAGCGCCAGAAGGCGGGCCATGGAGATCTGGTCGGCGGTGCGCGAGTGGATGGGCTCGCCGATGGCGCGGATGGCCAGGGCGAAATCATCGACCGAGTGATGGAGCGGCACGTAGCCGGCCTCGAAATGTACTTCCGCCGTGCGCCGCCAGTTGCGGGTGATGAAGCCGTAGAGGATCTCGGCGAGGAAGCGCCGCTCCTTCAGGCCAAGGCGGCCCATGATGCCACAATCCACGATCACGAGGCGGCCCTGGGCATCCACGAACAAATTGCCGGGATGCATGTCGGCATGGAAGAAGCCGTCGCGCATGGCCTGCTTCAGGAACGACTGCATGACGACGCGGGCGATCTCCTTGAGATCGTGCCCGGCCGCCACCAGCGCCTCCTTGTCGGAGAGCTTGATGCCGTCGATCCATTCGGTGGTCAGCACCTCGCGGCCGGAGCGGTCCCAGTCCACGCGGGGAACGTGGATTTCCTTGTCCGCGCCGATGTTCTCGGCCAGCTCCGCATAGGCGGCGGCCTCAAGGCGCAGGTCCATTTCCATGGACACCGAGCGGGCCAGCGTATCCACCACGGTTTCCAGCCGCAGCCGCCGGGCCTCGGCAAAATTGGCCTCGGCAAAATGGGCGATGCGGCGGAACGAGCCCATGTCGGAGGAGAAGCGACGCTCCACGCCGGGCCGCAGGATCTTCACCGCCACCGTGTGGCGGGTGCCGTCCTTGTCCGCCACCTCGGCCTTGTGGACCTCGGCGATGGAGGCCGCGGCCACCGCCGGGCCGAACTGCGCATAGACCTCGTGCACCGGCCGCTCGAAGGCCTCGGCGACGGTGGCCTCCGCCACCTCCTGCCCGATGATGGGCATGCGGTCCTGCAGCACTTCCAGGTCGCGGGCCACCGAGGCGCCCACCACGTCCGGCCGGGTGGCGAGGAACTGGCCGAGCTTCACATAGGACGGGCCGAGCCGGGACAGGGCCGCGGAGAAGCGCGCCGGACGGCTGCCGGCATCCTTGCGGGCGATCAGCCGGGCGATGCGCAGCAGCGGGCGCGCCAGGGGCGGCGCCGCCGCCGGCGACATGAGGGAGAGCACGCCTTCGCGGGCGAGCACGTAGCCGGCGCGGGCGAGCCGCGCCGCGTCGGCGGCGAGAAAGAAGATCATGGTCAAAGGCCGCGCGCCATCAGATGCGCCAGCCCCAGTGCAGGGCCACCACGCCGCCGGTCATGCGCGTGAAGTCGACGCGGGAGAAGCCGGCCTCACGCATCATGTTGGCGAACACGTCCGGATTGGGGAAGCGGCGGATGGATTCCACCAGATACTGGTAGGGCTCGGCATCGCCGGCCACCCGCTTGCCGAGCTGCGGGATGACGTTGAAGGAATAGGCCTCGTAGATCTTGTCCAGCAGCGGCACGTCCACCTTGGAGAATTCCAGCACGAAGGCGCGGCCGCCCGGCTTCAGCACCCGCCGCATCTCGGTGAGCGCCAGCGGGATGCGCGGCACGTTGCGGATGCCGAAGGCGATGGTGACTGCGTCGAAGGACTGGTCCGGGAAGGGCAGCGCCTCGGCATTGGCTTCGGTGAAGGTGACCTTGTCGCCCAGGCCGCGCTTTTCCGCCCGCTCGCGGCCCACCGCCAGCATCTCGGCGTTGATGTCGGCAACGGTGGCGCGGGTGCCCGCGCCGCCCGCCTTCACCACCCGAAACGACACGTCGCCGGTGCCGCCGGCCAGATCCAGCAGTTCGAACGGCCGCGCGCCCTGCGGCGGGCGCACTTTGGAGACCAGCGCATCCTTCCACACCCGGTGCAGGCCGCCGGACATGAAGTCGTTCATGATGTCGTAGCGGCGCGCCACCTTGTGGAACACGTCGTCCACCAGCGACTGCTTCTCGGTGAGCGGAACCGTGCGGTAGCCGAAATGGGTCTCGGTCCGGGGCGCGCCGGCGCCGGGCTGGGAATTCGGGTCCGTATTCAGGTCCGTATTCAGGTCCGTCATTGGGGAATCTGGCCGCACGCTGTTGTTTCGGGCCGGGACCTTATCGGATGATCCGGGCCGGCGCCATAAAGCCGGCGTCGCACACACCGGCGTGATCCTCACCCCACCCTGGCGAGGCTGCGGGCGTGGTCGAGGGCCATCTCCAGCCGGTCGTTGCCCCAGAACAGCTCCCGATCCGCCGTCACGAAGCTGGGGGCGCCGAAGATGCCGCGGTGCTTGGCCTCCTCGGTCTGGTGGCGCAGGCGGTCCTTGATCTCCTGCTGCTCCGCCTCGGCGATGACATCGCCGTAGAAATGGCCGAGCCCGGCCAGGATCTGGCGCAGGGTCTCGCGGTCCGAAATGTCGCGGCCCTGGGCAAACTCGGCGTAGAACACCGCCCGGGTGAAGGAGGGCCGGCACGCATCGTTGAGATAGACCGCAAGCCGCGCCGCCAGCAGCCCGTTGGCCGGGAACGGATCCGGCCTGGTCACCGGCGGCAGCCGCGCCAGCACGGCGAGGCGGTCGAGGTCCCGCCACATGTGGGCGCCCTTGAGCGGATAGGTGTTGAAGGGCGAGGTGGTATAGCCCTGCCCCGCGAAGATCGGGCCGAGCAGGAACGGCTTCCACGCCACCTGCACGTCCGCCAGCTCGGCCAGCGCCGTGATGCGGGCGGCGGCCAGATAGGAGTAGGGCGAGGCGAACTCATAATAGAAATCGAGGGTGCCGCTGGCCATGGGCGTGTCCTGCCTGTACATCGCTGGCTCAATCTGCGGCGGGGCAGCGCCGTTCCGCAAGCGGTTGGATCAAAGGGACCGGAGGTCGGGTGACGCCTTGAAGTGGGTGCTTTTCTTCGCGCTGGTGATCGGGGCCGCGGTGGCGATCCTGTTCACCGTCTTCCCGGACTGGGACATGGCCATCGCCAGCCTGTTCTGGGATGCGCACGGGCGCCATTTCGTCCTCGCCGGCGCGCCCTGGGCGCAGACCGTGCGCACGCTCGCCAACTGGATCCCCTGGGCCATCGCCGCCCCGGCCTTCATCGCCATCGTGCTGAAATTGCTGTTCCCGCGCCGCAAGATGTTCATGCCGGCGCGGGCCGCCGTGCTGCTCGCCTTCACCATGGCGGTGGGGCCGGGCCTCTTGGTCAACGGCATCCTGAAGCAGGAATGGGGACGGCCCCGGCCGGTGCACGTGGATACCTTCGGCGGCCGCGATGCCTTCAAGTCCTGGTATGAGACCGACGGCACCTGCCCCGGCAATTGCTCCTTCGTCTCCGGCGAGGGCGCGCTGGGGTTCTGGATGACCGCCCCCGCCAGCCTCGTGCCCGGCCCGGCCGGGGCGGTGGCCATGGTGGCGGCGGTGGTCTTCGCCAGCGTGGCGGGGGGCTTGCGCATCGCCTTCGGCGGCCACTTCTTCACCGACGTGGTGTTCTCCGGCGTGCTGGTGATCGTGCTCGTGGTGCTGACGCGCTATGTCCTCTACGACCGCAAGAGCGCGCCGAGCGACGCCGCCGTGGAGCTCATGATCGGCCGGACAGGGCTGAAGCTGCGGACCTTCATCCAGCGCGCGTGGCGCGGGGTTGGACGCCGGGTCCGGCGCCGGCACCCTTTGCGCCGGCCCTTGCCTCCGCCTCGCACGGGCCTATAGTCCGCGCCGCCCTTTCCTATCCCTGCAAAACTCCCGAGAGACCTGATGGCGCGTGACGTGAAGAAGGTGGTGCTGGCCTATTCCGGTGGCCTCGACACCTCCGTGATCCTGAAATGGCTCCAGACCACCTACAAGTGCGAGGTGATCACCTTCACCGCCGATCTTGGGCAGGGCGAGGAGCTGGAGCCGGCGCGCAAGAAGGCGCAGCTGCTCGGCATCAAGGACGAAAACATCTTCATCGAGGACGTGCGCGAGGAATTCGTCGCCGAGTACGTCTTCCCCATGTTCCGCGCCAATGCGGTCTATGAAGGGCTGTACCTTCTGGGCACCTCCATCGCCCGGCCCCTGATCGCCAAGAAGCAGATCGAGATCGCCCGCAAGATGGGCGCCGACGCCGTCTCCCACGGCGCCACCGGCAAGGGCAACGACCAGGTACGCTTCGAGCTCGGCTATTATGCGCTGGAGCCGGAGATCACCGTCATCGCCCCCTGGCGCGAGTGGGACCTGACCTCCCGCACCCGCCTGCTGGAGTTCGCCGAGCAGCACCAGATCCCGATCGCCAAGGACAAGCGCGGCGAGGCCCCGTTCTCGGTGGACGCGAACCTGCTGCACTCCTCCTCCGAGGGCAAGGTGCTGGAAGACCCGGCCGAGGACGCGCCGGAATACGTCTACCAGCGCACCACTTCCCCCGAGGCCGCCCCCGACGAGCCCACCATCATCACCATCGCCTTCGACAAGGGCGATGCGGTGGCCATCAACGGCGAGGCGCTCTCCCCCGCCACCCTGCTGACCAAGCTCAACGAGCTGGGCAAGGCCAACGGCATCGGCCGGCTCGACCTCGTGGAAAACCGCTTCGTGGGCATGAAGAGCCGCGGCGTCTACGAGACCCCCGGCGGCACCATCCTGCTCGCCGCCCATCGCGGCATCGAGAGCATCACGCTCGATCGCGGCGCGGCCCACCTCAAGGACGAGCTGATGCCCCGCTATGCGGAGCTGATCTACAACGGCTTCTGGTTCTCCCCGGAGCGGGAGATGCTGCAGGCCGCCATCGACCACTCCCAGGCCTATGTGACCGGCGAAGTGACGGTGAAGCTCTACAAGGGCAACACCACGGTCATCGGCCGCAAAAGCCCCTATTCGCTCTACAACCAGGAACTGGTCACCTTCGAGGAAGGCGCGGTCGCCTACGACCACCGCGACGCGGCGGGCTTCATCAAGCTTAACGCCCTGCGCCTGCGCACCCTCGGCAGCCGGGCCCGCAAGATTTCGGAGTGAGCGGCCCGGAGTGATCTGAGCCCGACCGATAAAAAAAGCCGGCCGTCCGAAGGGGCGGCCGGCTTTTTCATGCCTCATGCCATGGGCCCTTTTTATTCAAGCGATGCCCGGTGGGTGCGCCCTCACCCCTCCCCCGGCCCGGGGATCAGCACCCGGAGGGCGTTGAGGATCACCGCCACGTCGATGGCCTCCTGCAGCAGGGCGCCGGCCACCGGCTCCAGAAAGCCGAAGGCGGCCGCCAGCATGCCGATGAGCGACAGGGCGATGCCCACGAACACGCTCTGCCGTGCGATGGCGAGCGCCCGTCGGGCAATGGCCATGGCCTCGCCGAGCCGATCCAGCCGGTCCACCAGCAGCACCACGTCCGCCACCTCGGCAGAGGCGGCGGCGCCGCGCGCGCCCAGCGCCACGCCCACGTCGGCAGCGGCCAAAGCCGGGGCGTCGTTGACCCCGTCGCCCACCATCATCACCGTGCCCGAAGCGCGCCGGGCATGGGCGCGGGCACGGGCATCGGTGACGTGGGAGACCTTGCCGCCGGGCTGAAGGTCGCCCACCCAGCTGTCGAGGCCGAGGCTGCGGCCCAACGCCTCCACCGCTTCCGCGCGGTCGCCCGAAGCGAGGACGATGTGGTCCACCCCGCCGGCTCTCAGCGCCCGCACCATCTCCCCCGCATCGTCCCGCACCTGGTCGGCGAGAATGAGCAGGCCGGCAAAGCATCCGTCGATGCCGACCGCGACCACCGCGCTCGCCGTCGGCAGGCAGGCACGCAGGGCGTCCCCGTCGCTGGTGGCCCGCGCCGCGACGAAACTGCAGCCGCCCACAGCCACCTCCCGCCCCTCCACCCGCCCGGTGACGCCGACGCCGCCCTCTTCCGCCACGCCCTCCGGCACGGCGAGAGCGAGGCCGCGGGCTTTGGCCGCCGCCACCAGAGCCGCCGCCACCACATGGCTGGAGGCCTGGTCGAGGGCGGCGGCAAGGCGCAACACCTCGTCGGGGGCGAAGTCCGGCGCGGTGCGGATCTCCTGAAGCTGGGCCCGGCCGTGGGTGAGGGTCCCGGTCTTGTCGATCACCAGCGCCCGCACGGCGGCCAGCTTCTCCAGCGCGCCGCCGCTCTTCACCAGCACGCCGCGTTTGGCCGCCCGCGACAGGCCGGCCATGAGCGCCACCGGCACCGCGAGGATGAGCGGGCATGGGGTCGCCACCACCAGCACCGCCAGAGCCCGGCGCGGATCGCCGGAGAGGAACGCCGCAGCCAGCGCCAGCCCCAGCGACACCACCAGGAAGCCGAGCGCATAGCGATCGGCGAGGCGCGCCATGGGGGCGCGGCTGGCGGCCGCCGCCTCTACAAGACGCACGATGGCCGCATAGGTGCTCTCATCCGCGGACCTGAGCACCCGCACGTCGAAGGCGCCACCCACGTTGACGGCGCCCGACGGCGCCTCCTCCCCCTCCTCCAGCCGCACCGGGTGCGCCTCGCCTGTCAGGGAGGACTGGTCGAGCACCGCCGGCCCGCCGCAGATGCGCCCGTCGGCGGGGATCGTGTCGCCCTGCCGCACCACGATGAGGTTGCCCGCCTTCAGCGCGCCGATGGGCACCTCCCGGAGCGTGTCGCCCTCCCGCAGCAGGGCCGAGCGGGGGGCGCGGGCGGCGAGCGCGGTCATCTCCCGCCGGGCACGACCTTCGGCGAAGCGCTCCAGCTGCTGGCCGCCGGCATACATCAGGGCGACCACGTTACCCGCCAGCGGCTCGCCGAAGGCCAGCGCCGTGGCCATGGACAGGGCCGCCAGCAGGTCGAGGCCGAACCGGCCTTCCCCCAGCGCCCGCGCGATGTCGAACACCAGCACCGCGAGCACCGGCACGGTGCCGGCCACGAAGGCGAAGAACGCCGCGCGATCCTGCCCCGCCACCAGCAGGCCGAGGCCGGTGACCAGCGGCAGCACGGCCGCCGTGAGCAGGAGGTAGCGGTTGCGCGCCAGGCCGACGCCCATCACAGTCCGTGCCGCCCCGGGCATGCATCTCTCCTCGCCGGTAGCCATCCGGCGTTTGGCCATGCGGTCGCATTGCCGTTGCGGATATCTTTCGTCTATTGATATTAGAAATATTCTAATTTGGAGTCATCCGGGATGCCCCGCTTTTTCCCCGGCCGTCGTCGCTTTGCCGATCTGTCCGAACAGGAAATCCTCGCCCTCGCCATCTCCTCGGAGGAGGACGACGCCTACACCTACACCGACTATGCCGAGACCCTGCGCAAGGACTATCCGGACACCGCCAAGGTCTTCGATGCCATGGCGGCCCAGGAGCGCGGCCATGCCACCAGCCTTACCCGCGAATATGAGCGCCGCTTCGGCGCCCACGTGCCGCTGATCCGGCGCGAGAGCATCGCCGGCTATTACCATCGCCGCCCGGTGTGGGCGGTGGCCAATCTCGGCATCGAGCGCATCCGCGCGGAAGTCGGGCGGATGGAGGACGAATCCGCCAATTTCTACCTCCAGGCCAAGAAGAAGGCGACCGACCCGGGCACGATCAAGCTGCTGGAAAGCCTCTACCAGACCGAGCTGCAGCACGAGGAGATCGCCGGCTCCTTGGCCGACCGCTACCTGCCGGTGGACAAGCGCGCCGAGGAGAACGAGAAGGCCCGGCGCCAGTTCGTGCTCACCTGGGTGCAGCCGGGCCTTGCCGGCCTCATGGATGGCTCGGTCTCCACCCTTGCCCCGATCTTCGCCACCGCCTTCGCCACGCAGAATTCCCACACCACCCTGCTGGTGGGCCTCGCGGCGGCGGTGGGCGCGGGCATCTCCATGGGCTTCACCGAGGCGGTGCACGACGACGGCGTCATCTCCGGTCGCGGCTCGCCCATCAAGCGCGGCATCGCCTCCGGCGTGATGACGGCGGTGGGCGGCCTGGGCCACGCCCTGCCCTATCTCATCCCGGAATTCTGGACCGCGACGGTCATCGCCATCATCGTGGTGTTCATCGAACTCTGGGCCATCGCCTTCATCCAGAACCGCTTCATGGAAACGCCGTTCTGGCGCTCGGTGATGCAGGTGGTGCTGGGCGGCGCGCTGGTGCTGGCGGCCGGCATCTTCATCGGCGGCAGCTGACGGCGCCACGCCGCTGCAGCTTGCTCAAGATCATTGGCGCGGCGACCGCAAGGGTGCGAACCTTGTCCTTTATACCGTCGGCCTCGGTCTTCGACCGATGCCGAGCGGGTTACGCTCAAACGCGACGCGGGCTTGACCGATGGCGGGTGAGCTTCTCTCACCCGCCATCGGTCTATTCTTGGAGGTCCGCATGCTCGCCATGGTCCTGAAGCGCAGCGGCGACAGGTTGGTCGCGCAGGAGCGGCCCGACCCGGTCGCGGGACCGGGCGAGGTGGTGATCGCGGTCACCGCCTGCGGCGTCTGCCGCACCGACCTCCATGTGGTGGACGGGGAACTGCCCCAGACCGTGCTTCCCATCGTGCCCGGCCATGAGATCGTCGGGCGGGTGGCGATGCTGGGTGCCGGCGTGTCCCACCTCAGGATCGGGGAGCGGGTGGGCGTGGGCTGGCTCGGCCACGCCTGCGGCACCTGCCCCTATTGCGCCGCGCAGGAGGAAAACCTCTGCGACACCCCCGTCTTCACCGGCTGCACGCGGGACGGCGGCTTCGCGACCCACACGGTGGCGGATGCCAGCTTCGTCTATCCCCTCGGCGAGGCGGGCGACGACACCGCGCTGGCGCCGCTGCTCTGCGCCGGCCTCATCGGCTGGCGCACCCTGAAGATGGCGGGGGAAGGCCGGCGCGTCGGCGTCTACGGCTTCGGCGCAGCGGCTCACATCATCGCCCAGGTGGCCCGCTTCCAGGGCCGGGAGATCTATGCCTTCACCCGGCCTGGGGATGAGGCGGCGCAGGACTTCGCCCGCTCCCTCGGCGCCGTCTATGCCGGCCCCTCCGACGCCCCCGCCCCCGAGCCGCTGGACGCCGCCCTCATCTTCGCCCCGGCGGGGGAATTGGTGCCGCAGGCCCTGCGTGCCGTGCGCAAGGGCGGGCGCGTGGTGTGCGGCGGCATCCACATGAGCGACATCCCCTCCTTCCCCTATCGCTGGCTGTGGGAGGAGCGGAAGATCCTGTCGGTGGCGAACCTGACCCGGGCGGATGCCCACGAGTTCCTGGCGCTGGCCCCCAAGGCCGGCGTCACCACCCATGTGACGCCCTATCCCCTGGCGCAGGCCAACGAAGCGCTGGACGACCTGCGCCACGGCCGCCTGAAGGGCGCGGCCGTGCTGGTGCCGTGACCCCGAGGCCGGAACGTCCTCAGCGCTGCATCACATAGGTGCCCGGCGCCGGCCCGAGCGCCGGATAGCCGGGGCCGCCGATCTTCGGCAGGCCCACCGGCCCGGTGGAGCGCGCCGCCAGCCAATCGTCCCAGGCGAGCCACCAGGAGCCGTCCTGCGGCTTGGTGGCTTCCACCCATTCGTCCGGCCCCAGATGCATGTTGCCGTGCCTGGTCTCATGCAGCCGGAAGTGCCGGTGCTTGTGCCCCGGCTCGCTCACGATGCCCGCATTGTGCCCGCCGGAGGTGAGCACGAAGGTGACATCGGTGTCGGTGAGCTGGTGGATCTTGAACACCGACCGCCACGGCGCCACGTGGTCGCGCTCCGTGCCCACCACGAACAGCGGCACCTTGATGTCGAGCAGCGACACCGGCCGTCCGTCCACGCGGTAGCGGCCGGCGGCAAGATCGTTGTCGAGGAAGAAGCGGCGCAGATAGTCCGAATGCATGCGGTAGGGCATGCGGGTGGCGTCCGCGTTCCAGGCCATGAGGTCGTTCATGGGCGCGCGCTCGCCCATCAGATATTCGTGGACCAGGCGCGACCAGACGAGATCGTTGGAGCGCAGCATCTCGAACGCGCCAGCCATCTGCCCGGCGGCGAGATAGCCCTGGTCCCACATCATGCTTTCCAGCGTATAGAGCTCGCTGGGATCGACGAAGAGCTGGAGCTCGCCGGCCTCCGAGAAGTCGGTCTGCGCCGCCAGCAGGGTGACCGAGGCGAGCCGCGCATCGTTGGCTCGCGCCATGGCAGCGGCGGCCACCGACAGCAGCGTGCCGCCGAGGCAATAGCCCGCCGCATGCACCTTGCTGCCGGGCACGATGGCCGCGATGGCGTCGAGCGCCGCCATGACGCCCTGCGTGCGGTAGTCGTCGAAGCCGAGGTGGCGGTCTTCCTCGGTCACGTTGCGCCACGAGATGCAGAACACCGTGTGGCCCTTCGAGACCAGATGGCGCACCAGCGAATTCTCGGGCGACAGGTCGAGGATGTAATATTTCATGATCCAGGCCGGCACGATCAGCACCGGCTCCGCCGCCACCTCGCTGGTGGTGGCACGATACTGGATCAGCTCGATGAGATGGTTGCGGTAGACCACCTCGCCGGGCGTCACCGCCACATTCTGCCCCGGAACGAAGGCTTCAGCCCCCACCGGCGGCGCGTCGCTCGCCTTGCGGGCGAGATCGGCGAGCGCGTTGCGCGCGCCCTCCACGAAATTCATCCCGCCGGTCTCGCGGGTCCGGCGGATGACTTCCGGATTGGTGAGAGGCGAGTTGGAGGGCGAGAACACGTCGAGCAATTGCCGCGCGGCGAAGGCCACCAGCGCCTCGTCGTGGGGCTTCACGCCGGGCACCCCATGGGTGGCGTTGTGCCACCATTGCTGGTTCAGCAAAAACGCCTGGTACCAGAGACGGAACGGCCAGTCCTGCCACACCGGGGCGCTGAAGCGCTCGTCGCCCGGCAGGGGGGTGATGCAATTGGGGAAGGTCCGGTCGAAGCTGGAGGCCACCGCGTAGGAGCCGAACCGCGCCGCCTTGCGCCACGCCTTCAGCCCCAGCTCCGCCTGCTTGCCGGGGGCGGCGGCCAGATGCATCCACCAGTCGAGATAGGCCAGCGACAGCGCCGCCGGCGACAGGCCGGACGTGGCCCGCGCCACCAGAGCCGCCGCTGCCCGGTCCACGGCCCGGAACGCCTCGGGACCCGAGCCCTTCTCGAAATCCTCGTCGTCCTGGCAGGTCAGGCGTGCCCACGTCTGCGCCAGCATCCGGGCGGACTCCGGCAGGCGCGAGAAGTCCATGGCCGGACGCTGCGTCCCGGAAGCGGGCAATACGGACGCAGGCGGAGCGGAGGACGGCGGAGCGGCCGGCCCGGCCTTCGGGGTCACATCGGCCGGCGCCTCGGACGGCGCGGTCGGGACGAGGGTCAGGGAGGGAACGCGGGTTTCGAGGGGCATCGACCGGTCTCTTCACAAACTCGGGAGCCGCCGGTCGGGTCGCCGGCGACGCACATCCAGTTCCTTGCCCCTGCTCGGGGCGCTTTCATGGCACACCGGGGCGCGATCCCATTAGATTGAGTCAATCCGATCGGATCGTACCCCGGCTCAATGTCAAAGCATGCGCGTCGCTCATTACGGCACCATGACCGGCATCAAATGGCCGCGACCGGCTCAAGCAGATCACGATAGCGGGCGAGAAATGCCTTGGGCCGCAGCCGGAACAGCGCCTTGTGCCGCAGGCGGCCTTTCTTCTTCAGCCGCTTCTGGGCAAGGTCCATGGCGAAGTCGAGCCGGTGCCGCGTCCCCTCCGCCATATCCGGCGCCGCCTGGAGGATGGGACGCAGGATCTCGATGTCCTGATGGGCGCCCAATATGTCCCGCAGGCGCTGGGCCTTGCGGGCGCGCTTGGCGCCCCGCCCCCCGAACGCGGAGGCGATGAAGCTCATCTGGTAGCGATGGACCACCACCTTCTTGCGAACCTCGTGCAGGAGGTGCGGATCGGCGAAGTGCGCGCGCCGGGCCTGCCGGTAGGCTTTCACAAGCCCGGCCCCGATGTCCGCCGCCGCCACCTCGGCGCCGAAATCGCCGGCGAGCGCCGCCCTGACCTCGGCCCCGAAGCTCGTGAGGGCGGCGCGATGTCGCTCCGCCTCCTCCGGCTCCGCCGCATCGGGGCCGATGGCGGCCCGCGCATCCGCCGCGTCGCAGGCAATCAGCAGGCCCGCGGACTCGATCACGTCGATGGCCTCGCCGGCCGCCGCCTTGTCGCGCGCGCCGGACATGGCACGGGCCACCTCCGCCGTGCGCCGGCGCAAGGCCAAAGCGGTGTCGCCGGGCACGAGGCGCAGCAAGGCCCGCAATTCCTTCATGGCCTTGCGGGCATCGTGGACCATCTCCACCGGGTCCGGATCCTCAAGCGCCTCCTTGAGGGTGTCGAGCACATCGATGAGCGCGAACACCAGCGCCTGCCCCGCGGCCGAAACGGCGGCCGGCGGCCCGGCAGGGCCAGCGGTGTCCGGTCGCGCGATCTTGCCGCCGCCGGAATCCTCTCCAGATCTCATCTTTCAATCCTGCCACGGCGGGAGGGTTTCGTCTTTCCCGGATAGCACCATGGCGCTGGCAATACCGCCCGCCCCGGCGATGGCCACCAGCGCCCGGCCGCCCGCCGCCCGCAGCCGGTGGAAGGCCCGAACCGCCAGCACCGCCCCCGAAGCCCCGATGGGATGGCCCCGGGCGAGCGCGCCGCCCTGCGCATTCACCCGCGCCGGATCAAGGCCAAGGCGCCCGATGCCGGCGAGGGCCTGGGCGGCATAGGCCTCCATCAGTTCCACATGTTCCATGTCGCGCGCATGAAGGCCGAGCCGCCCGCACAGGGCCTCCACCGTCGGCACCGGCGCCAGCGCCGGCATCAGCGGATCTCCACCGCGCGCCAGGGCGCCCAGCACTTGAACCGGCCCTGCCCCACCCGGCCCGAGCAGCACCATGGCCGCCGCATCCGCCTCCACCGCCGTGGTGGCGGCGGTGACCCCGAAGGCCGCGTCCCCCGCGATCACCGGCAGGCGGGCCAGCAAGGCCGGGGACAGGATCCGCGCGAACGGGTCCGTGGCCACGCCAATCACCGGCACGATCTCGCCGTCCGGCGGCGGGAGAACCAGCGCCCGGCGATGGCTTTCCATCGCAAAGGCCTCCTGTGCCTGCCGGGGGATGCCCTCGGCGCGGGCCAGCTCCGCCGCTGCGGCGGCAAGGTCCGGCTCGCGCTCCGGCCAGGGGGTGAAGGCGGGCTGGCGGTAGAAGGCCGGCGCCTCGTCCTTGTTGCGCGGACGATGGGCGCGCAGCGGGGCGCGGCTGAAGCTTTCCACGCCCCCGGCGAGCACATAGCGCGCCTCCCCCGCAGCAATGCGGGCCGCGCCCATGCGGATGGCGTCGAGGCCCGAACAGCATTGGGTGTCCAGCGTCAGCGCCGGGACGTGCTGGGGCAGGCCGGCGGCGAGCGCCGCCACCCGCGCCACATTGCCCCCGCCGGACAGGGCATTGCCGAGAATCACCTCGTCCACCGCGGCCGCAGCTATGCCGGCCTCGGCGAGGATGGGTCCGATCAGGGCCGCCGCCAGGGCGAAGGGCTCCATGTCGCGGAAGGCGCCGCCGCGCGGCACCACCGCCGTGCGCCGGGCGGCCAGAAGGGCGACGCCGGTCATGGGATCAGCTCGCAATCGTGCGGCCACAGGCGGGCGACGGCGGCAAAATCGGTCTTGCCGGAGGCCGTCAGCGGCCAGCGGGCGACCCGCGCATAAAGCCGCGGCACCTTGAACAGGGCGAGGCGCGGCCGCAACCACGCCACCAGATCCGCCCGCGTCATCTGCGCCCCGTCCTCCGGCTGGATGAAGGCCACCAGCCGCTCGCCGCGCTTGCCATCGGGCACCCCCATCACGGCGGCGGTGGCGATGGCGGGGTGCAGCTCCAGCTGCCGCTCCACCTCTTCGGGATAGAGGTTCTTGCCGGAGGTGACGATCATGCGCTTCGCCCGCCCCGCAAGGGTGAGGAAGCCGGCGGCGTCCAGCCGGCCCATGTCGCCGACGCTGATTTCCGGGCCATGGCGCAGCAGGTCGGCGCTGTCGCCGGTGGCATAGTCCTGGAACAGGAAGGGGCTCTCCACGAACACGAGGCCGGTGCGCCCCACGGGCAGGCGCCGGCCCGCCTTGTCGCGGATGGCGAGGCGCACGCCGTCGAAGGCCCGGCCCACGGAGCCCTCGGGCACCGGCTCCTCGCCCTTCGCGACAGTGATGAAGGAGAGTTCCGACGCGCCGTAGAATTCGGCGAAACGGGCCTTGGGCAAGTGGCGGGAAAGCAGCGCCTTGCGCCCCGCCGGCCATTTGGCGCCCGAGCACAGCACGAGGCGGATGCCGTCCAGCCGCGCGCCCTCCGCCGCAAGATGATCCAGCAGCAAGGCGAGCTGGGTCGGCACGCCATAGAGCACGCTGGCCGTGTGGCGGCGCGCGAGGTCCGCCACCGCGCGGGGGCGGAAGCTCTTCGACAGGATCACATGGGCACCGGCATCGAGGCCCCTCGCCAGCGCATAGAGGAACAGGGAATGGGTGAGCGCCCCCGGCGCCAGCACCACGTCATCGGGGCCGATGCCGAATTCGCGGGTGTCGGCATCGAAGCTCTCGGTCCAGGAGCGGTGGGCGCGGCGATAGCCCTTGGGCAGGCCGGTGGAGCCGGAGGTGAAGCCCACATAGAAGGGCAGGTCCGGGTCCGGCGCCCCGGTCACCTCCGCCGCGCCGGCGCCCATGGCCTCGGCAAGGCCCGCCAGTCCCTGGGCCGGGGACAGGCGCACATCCGCGTCGGCACCGCACGACACCAGCAGCCCCGGCCGGATGCGGGCGAGGATGTCCGCCCTTTGCCCCGGCGGCCAGGCGGGGTCGAGCACCTGCCCCTCCCGTCCCGCATGGGCGGCGGCGAGGAACAGCACCGCCAGCGCCGCCCCATTGGGCAGGTCGAGCGCGATGCCGCCTTCGGGCGCCTCTTTGATCCGGGCGGCACAGCGCTGCACCAGAACGGCGAGGGAGCCATAGGTGAGGCTTTCGCCCTCGCAGGTCAGGGCCGGCGCGTCGGGGCGCTCGGCGCCGTGACGGGCGAGATGGCGGGTGATGCTCACGGGCGCGGCTGCGCCGCCACCGACCAGTTGCGCAGCACGGTGGTGACCAGCACCGAAGCGCCCACCGCCTTGAGCAGGTCGCCCGGCAGGAACACCGCCGAGCCGATCACTGCCTTGGAGAGGCCGATGCCCGCCGCCGCCGCCAGCACCGGGATGCCGAACAGGTAGACCACGCCGATGCCGCCCACCACCGACGCCACCAGGGCCGAGGCGAAAGCCGGCAGCTTCAGCCGCTCGGCCAGAAGCCCCACCACATAGGCCCCGGCGATATAGCCGATGAGGAAGCCGGCGGTGGGCCCGGCAAGGAGGCCGAGGCCGCCGCGCCCGCCCGCGAGCAGCGGCGCGCCCAGCAGCACCACGAAGACGAACAGCGCCACCGCCGCTGCCCCGGCCCGCGCGCCCAGCAGCAGGCCGGCGAGCATCACGCCGAGGCTCTGGGCGGTGATGGGCACCCCGGCCGCCAGCGGCATGTAGATGGGCGGCACGAAGCCGAGCGCCGCGATGAGGGCGGCGATGAGCGCGATGCGCACGAGGGTGCGGGTGTCCATGGTCGATCCTTCACGGGTTCGGGCGCGGCGGCGCAGCCGGCGGCGGGACCGGTTGATCGGGCATGCCGAAGCCGCGGGCGTCGAGGGCTTCCGCCACCTGGTCGGCGGTGGAAAGCGCGCCGGAGAAGAAGGCGCCGATGAGCACCAGCCCCGGCCGGCGCGGACTGCGGGCGCGCCAGGCTTCCTCCCGTCCTCGCCAGCTTTCCAGCAGCACCGGCACGAAGCGCAGTACCAGCGCCACCGCCAGCGACAGCCGCTCGGGATCGAGCCCGAACCGCGCCAGCGGCTTCAGCGGCACGGCGATGGCGTCCATCATGTCCTGCAGGCGGGTGGACAGGGTGACGAGGTCGGCCATGAGCACCATCACCGCGATGCGCAGCACGCTCGCCACCGCCATCGACAGGGAGGCGGCCCACACCTGCAGCACGAAGATGACCACCAGCAGCAGCACCATGCTGCGCCACGCCAGCACGCGCAGCACCCCGCGCCGGCCGAAGCCGGCATAGACCAGCAGCACCGCCGCGAGCACAAAGGCCAGCACCAGCGGATCGCCGATGGGCAGGATGAACACCGACAGCACGCCCAGCGCGATGAGCTTCACCCCCGCCGGTAGCCGGTGCAGCAGGCTGGTGCCGGAGAGATAGCCGGCGATCACGGCTGCCCCCTGTTCGCGGCGGCACGGGCGCGGGCGTCGGCCTCATAGAGCGGGATGACCTCCCCCGGCGCGCCGTCGGCGGCGACCATGCCGCCCTTCAGCCACAGCAGGCGGTCGAAGCCGTCGAACAGGTGCAGGTCGTGGCTCGCCATCACCACCTGGAGGTCGAGGTCGGCGAGCCGCGCGGCGAAGCCGAGGCGGGTGGTGAGGTCGAGGCTGGAGAAGGGCTCGTCCAGCAGCAGGATGCGCGGCCCGGCCGCCAGGGCGGCGAGGATGCACACCAGCTGTTTCTGGCCCTCGGACAGGTCCGCCACCGCCCGCTCGCCCCAGCCGGCGCAGCCGTGCCGGGCCAGCAACTGATCGGCGGCGGCGTTGGCCTCGGCCTTGGGACGGCCCTGGGCGATGGGGCCGAAGGCGATCTCCTCCCGCACCGTGGGGAAGATGATCTGGTGGTCCACGTTCTGGAACACGAAGCCCACGGTCGCCGGCAGGCGTCGGCGCTCCTTGCGGGTGTCGAGGCCGGCCACGGTGACAGTACCTGCATCGGGCAGGAGCAGGCCGTTCAACAGCCGCAGCAGGGTGCTCTTGCCGGAGCCGTTGTCGCCGACAAGGCCGATGCGGCGCTCGGACAGGGTCAGGGACAGGCCAGCGAAGACCGAGCGGGCGCCTCGATCCAACACCACGCGGTCGAGCACCATGCCGTCGACGCGGCCGGGACTGTCCACGGCGGGCTGGGGGCCGGCGTCGGGGCGGTTCGGCGGGCGCGCGGGGCGCGCGGATCGTGAAGCGGTGAACATCGCGGGTGCGGGATGGATTATACGCTTCCCCGCGCGGTGCAAACCCTTATCGCGGGCGGTCGGCTCCCGGCGGACGCGAGGGAGGACAACGCCCGGCCAGCGTCACACAACTGAAACATCCAGATGGAATAGAGGCGGGCAGCTGCGTTCAAACGCTCCCTTGGCGCGACCCCTGAGGCCGCCGCCATCCTTCAGGCCCGGTCACCTCCATGAACATTGAAACCCACGCCCTCGGCCCGGAACAGGTTCTGATCGTGCTCGACGGCCGGCTCGACATCGAAGGCACGGCGCAAATCGAGGTGGCGTTCAGCGCCGCGTCGAGCCACGCCAAGGCGACCCTGGTGGACCTGTCGGCGATGCCCTACGTCGCCTCCATCGGCATCCGCCTGTTCATCAGCAATGCCAAGGCCCTGACCCGCCGGGGCGGACGCCTGATCCTGTTCGGCGCGGAGCCGACGGTAGAGCGGATCCTTCTCACCACGGGCCTTGGCGATCTCGCGACCGTGGTCGCCACCCGGGCGGATGCTGACGCCGCGCTCGCCACGGCCTCCTGAGCCGGGCTGGACCGCGCTGAGCCCGGCCGCCGCCGGCTCTTCCAGCGGCCAAAGCCGTGACCCGCCTGCCGCGCCACCACGATACCGATTGATCTGCCGCCCGTGGGGATGCGAAAACACGGGTCACCGGGATATCCGGCACTTGCTCCGCTGTCGCGCGGGCCAGCGCTGCGGGAGGTGGCATGAGCGGACTGGGAGCGCGGCAATTCCTTCTGCGCAAGGCGCCGGAGCACGGCCATCACGCGGTGACCTTCATCGAGCTGTTCTTCGATCTGGTCTTCGTCTTCGCCATCACTCAGCTGTCCCACCATCTGCTGCACGACCTCTCGGTGATCGGGCTGCTGCAGACGCTGGTCCTGTTCGTCGCCGTCTGGTGGGCGTGGATCGACACCGCCTGGGTCACCAACTGGCTCGATCCGGATCGCAAGCCGGTGCGGCTCATGCTGCTGGCGCTGATGCTGGTGGGCCTCGTCTTGTCCGCGTCCCTGCCGAAGGCTTTCCATGAGGGCGGCCTTGCCTTCGCCCTCGCTTATGCGACGTTCCAGACGGGGCGCTCCGCCTTTACCATCTGGGCGGTGGCGCGCCACGATCGCGCCCAATCCCTGAACTTCAAGCGCATCCTGGCATGGCAGGCATTGGCGTCCGTGCTGTGGATCGTCGGCGCCTTCCTGCACGGCGAGGCCCGGCTCGGCCTGTGGATGCTCGCCGTGGTGCTGGAGAGCCTCGCGCCCTCCACCGGCTTCTTCGTGCCGGGCCTCGGCGCCTCCAAGGCGGCGGACTGGAAGGTGGAGGGCCGGCACCTGTCCGAGCGCTGCGCCCTGTTCATCATCATCGCACTGGGCGAATCCATCCTCGTCACCGGCGCCACCGCCTCCGACCTCGCGTGGACCGGCCTCAATGTTACGGCCTTCGTCACCGCCTTTCTCGGCACCGTGGCCATGTGGTGGATCTATTTCGACACCGGATCGGAACGCGCCAGCGCCCGCTTTGCCCATGTCGAGGACAGCGGGCATGTGGCCCGGCTGACCTACACCTACATCCACCAGATCATTGTCATCGGCATTGTCGGCTGCGCCGTCTCCGATGAGCTGATCCTCGCCCACCCCGACGGACATCTCTCGACGGCGGCGGCGTTCGCCATCCTCGGCGGCCCTGCGCTCTATGTGCTGGCGTGCGGACTTTTCAAATACCCGCTCCTCCGCCGCTTTCCGCTCTCCCATCTGGTCGGGCTCGGCCTGCTGGCGCTGCTGATCCCCTTCGCCAGCCTGTTCAGCCCGCTCGGCCTGGCCGCCGCGGGGACCGGCGCCCTGCTGGTGGTGGCGGGCTGGGAGGTGGTCGCCCTGCGCCACATCACGCCACGGCGGGCGGACTGAAACCTGCCGAGACGTGGCGCGAACCCGATTGATTTCCGGCGCGCCGAGGCGCATATATCGCCAAAATCAAATCGATTAGAACCGGCGCGTCGGAACGTCGGAGCACGCAGATTCCCATGGAGACGCCCATGTCCGGTCAAGGCGACCAGCCCGAGAAGCACGGCCTCAAGCTCAGGTCCCAGCTCTGGTTCGACAATCCCGACAATCCCGGCATGACGGCGCTCTATCTGGAGCGCTATCTCAATTTCGGCCTCACCCGGGAAGAGCTGCAGTCGGGCAAGCCCATCATCGGCATCGCCCAGACCGGCTCGGACCTCTCGCCCTGCAACCGCCATCACCTCGACCTTGCCAAAAGGGTCCGCGACGGTATCGAGGCCATGGGCGGCGTGCCGTTCGAGTTCCCGGTCCATCCCATCCAGGAGACCGGCAAGCGCCCCACCGCCGCCCTCGACCGCAACCTCGCCTATCTCGGGCTGGTGGAGATCCTCTACGGCTATCCGCTGGACGGCGTGGTGCTGACCACCGGCTGCGACAAGACCACCCCGGCCTGCATCATGGCGGCGGCCACCGTGAACATTCCGGCCATCGTCCTGTCCGGCGGCCCCATGCTGAACGGCTGGTGGAAGGGCGAGCGCACCGGCTCCGGCACCGTGGTGTGGAAAAACCGCGAGCGCTTCGCCGCCGGCGAGATCGATTATAACGAGTTCATGGACGTGGTGGCGTCGTCCGCCCCCTCGGTGGGCCATTGCAACACCATGGGCACTGCCTCCACCATGAACGCGCTGGCCGAGGCGCTGGGCATGTCCCTGCCCGGCTGCGCCGCCATCCCCGCCCCCTACCGCGAGCGCGGCCAGATCGCCTACGACACCGGCAAGCGCATCGTGGACATGGTGTGGGAGGACCTCAAACCCTCCGACATCCTTACCCGCGAGGCGTTCGAGAACGCCATCCGCGTGAATTCCGCCATCGGCGGCTCCACCAACGCCCCCATCCACCTCAATGCCATCGCCCGCCACGTGGGCGTGCCGCTGAACGTGGATGACTGGCAGGCCGTGGGCCACAAGATCCCGCTTCTGGTGAACCTCCAGCCCGCCGGCGAATATCTGGGCGAGGAGTTCCACCGCGCCGGCGGCGTGCCGGCGGTGGTGGCCGAGCTGATCGAGAAGGGCAAGATCCACGAGGGCGCGCTCACCGTGAACGGGCGCTCCATCGGCGAGAACTGCAAGGGCAAGCTCTCCTGGGACCGCGAGGTCATCAAGACCTACGACGCGCCCCTGAAGGAGGATGCCGGCTTCATCGTGCTGCACGGCAACCTGTTCAACAATGCGGTGATGAAGACCTCGGTGATCTCGCCGGAGTTCCGCGACCGCTTCCTCTCCAACCCGAACGATCCGGAGGCCTTCGAGGGCCGCGCCGTGGTGTTCGAGGGGCCGGAGGACTACCACCACCGCATCGACGACCCGTCGCTCGGCATCGACGAATATACCCTGCTGTTTATTCGTGGCACCGGCCCGCTGGGCTATCCCGGCGGTGCCGAGGTGGTGAACATGCAGCCGCCCACCGCCCTCATCAAGAAGGGCATCCACGCCCTGCCCTGCATCGGCGACGGCCGCCAGTCCGGCACCTCCGGCTCGCCCTCCATCCTGAATGCCTCGCCCGAAGCGGCGGCCGGCGGCGGCCTCGCTTTGCTGAAGACCGGCGACCGGGTGCGGATCGACCTCAACACCTGCACCGCCGATATCCTCATCTCCCCCGAGGAGCTGGCGCAGCGCCGCGCCGACCTGCAGGGCCATGGCGGCTTCCCCATGCCGCAGAGCCAGACCCCCTGGCAGGAGATCCAGCGCTCCATGGTGGCGCAGTTCGACGAGGGTATGGTGCTGAAGCCGGCGGTGAAGTACCAGCGGGTGGCCCAGACCATGGGCGTTCCCCGCGACAACCACTGAGCGAGCAGACCCATGAGCGAACAGGCGGCGCCGGGCATCCGTTCCGGCGCGGTCCCCGGCGGGGTGCCCGGCACGATCCATGATGCGGTGCCTCTGGGCGCGCCGGTGGAGGGCGGCCCGGCCCGGCGGCCGGCGCCCGTGACCCTCCGGGGGCGTCACGTCGCCATCGTGCCGTTCGACGCCGAGCAGCACGCAGCTTCGCTCTACGCCCTCTCCCACGGGCCGGAAAAAGAGGCGCTGTGGGCCTATCTCTCCGCCGCCCCCTTCCCGGACGAGGCCGCCTTCGCGCGCTTTTACGCCGTGGCCGCCACCAAGGCCGACCCCCTGCTGTTCGCCATCGTCGAGGCCGCGACCGGCCGGGCGGTGGGCCACGCCACCTACATGCGCATCGAGCCGGCGCACCGGGTGATCGAGGTGGGCAACATCCTCCACACCCCCGCACTCCAGCGCACCCCGGGGGCGACCGAGGCCATGTATCTCATGGCCCGCCATGCCTTCGAGGATCTCGGCTATCGCCGCTACGAGTGGAAGTGCAACGCCCTCAACGCCCCGTCCCGCCGGACGGCGGAGCGCCTCGGCTTCAGCTACGAGGGGCTGTTCCGCCAGCACATGATCATCAAGGGGCTGAGCCGCGACACCGCCTGGTACGCCCTGCTCGACCATGAGTGGCCGAAGGCGAAAGCCGCCTTCGAGGCCTGGCTCGATCCCGCCAATTTCGACGCCGAAGGCCGCCAGACGCAGCGGCTGGAGGACATCCGCGCCGCATTGTGAGGCATCGCCTCACCCATCCAAAAGCTCAAGAGGAACGCCATGGCTGGACGACTTCAGGGTAAGACCGCGCTGGTGACGGCGGCGGGACAGGGCATCGGCCGGGCCATCGCCGAGGCCTTCGTGCGCGAGGGCGCGAGCGTGATCGCCACCGACCTCGACACCGCCAAGCTCGAAGGCTTTCCCGGCACCGCCCGCAAGCTCGACGTGCGCTCCAGCGAGGCCGTCGCCGCGCTGGCGAAGGAGATCGGCCCGGTGGACGTGCTGGTGAATGCCGCCGGCTACGTGCACCAGGGCAATATCTTCGACACTTCGGAGAAGGACTGGGACTTCTCCTTCGACCTCAATGTAAAGGCCATGCACCGCACCATCTCGGCCTTCCTGCCGGGCATGCTGGAGAAGGGCAAAGGCTCCATCGTCAACATCGCCTCGGCGGCGTCCTCCATCCGGGGCGTGCCGAACCGCTATGTCTACGGCGCCTCCAAGGCGGCGGTCATCGGCCTCACCAAGGCGGTGGCGGCGGACTTCATCCTGAAGGGCGTGCGCGCCAACGTCATCTGCCCCGGCACCATCCAGTCGCCCTCGCTGGACGAGCGCATCGCCGCCGTCTCGGCCCAGACCGGCCGCTCGCTGGACGACGTGCGGGCCGATTTCGTCGGCCGCCAGCCCATGGGCCGGCTCGGCACGCCGGAGGAGATCGCGGCGCTCGCGCTCTATCTCGCCTCCGACGAGAGCGCCTTCACCACCGGGCAGATCCACATCATCGACGGCGGCTGGGCGCTCTAGGGCGCCCGCCGGGACGGCCTTGCCACAGGATCATCGAAAGATCGCGCCTTCGGCTCGCATCGGGGCGCCTTAAGGGAAGAAACCTGACATGCATATTCTCGTCATCGGCGGCGCCGGCATGGTCGGCCGCAAGCTCATCGAACGCCTTGCCCGCGAGGGGCGCCTGGGCGGCAAGCCCATCACCCGCCTCACCGCCCATGACGTGGTGCCGCCCAAGCCGCCGCAGGCGCCCTTTCCCATCGACACCCGGGTGTCGGACCTCTCCGTGCCCGGCGAGGCGGCGGCGGTGGTGGCGGACAAGCCTGACGTGATCTTCCACCTCGCGGCCATCGTCTCCGGCGAGGCGGAGGCGGACTTTGACAAGGGCTACCGCATCAACCTCGACGGCACCCGCCACCTGTTCGATGCCGTGCGGCTCATGGAAGGCTACACGCCGCGCCTGGTCTTCACCTCGTCCATCGCGGTGTTCGGCGCGCCGTTCCCGGATGCCATCCCGGACGAGTTCTTCGCCACGCCCCTCACCTCCTACGGCGCCCAGAAGGCCATCGGCGAGCTGCTGCTGGCGGATTATACCCGGCGGGGCTTCTTCGACGGCATCGGCATCCGCCTGCCCACCATCTGCGTGCGCCCCGGCCTGCCCAACAAGGCGGCCTCCGGCTTCTTCTCCGGCATCATCCGCGAGCCCCTTGCCGGGCAGGACGCCATCCTGCCCGTGTCGGAAGAGGTGATGCACTGGCATGCCTCGCCCCGCTCGGCGGTGGGCTTCCTCATCCATGCCGCCACCCTCGACGGCGAAAAGGTCGGCCCGCGCCGCAACCTCACCATGCCAGGCCTCGCCGTGACCGTGGGCGAGCAGATCGAGGCGCTGCGCAAGGTGGCCGGCGACAAGGCGGTGGCCCGCATCAAGCGGGCGCCCGATCCGGTGATCGAGAAGATCGTGTCCGGCTGGCCGCGCAAGTTCGAGCCCCGCCGCGCCACCGAGCTGGGCTTCGTGGCGGAAAGCTCCTTCGAGGAGATCATCCGCATCCACATCGAGGACGAGCTGGGCGGCAAGATCGCGGACTGAGTCCCGCTCCAGCCCCGCGCGGGTAAACAAAGGCCGATGAGCCTGGCTCATCGGCCTTTTGCATCAGGCGGTCGCACGGGCCACGGCCGCCGTTCAGGCGGCAGCGCGGGCCATGCGCAGGGCGATGCGCTCTTCCAGGCGGCCGATGGCGCCGTCGAGGTCGGGAAGCAGGGTGCGATAGGCGGCGCGCCGGGCGGCAAGGCTCTCGTCCCGCGCCACCTCGGGCAGTTGCCAGAATTCAAAGCGCAGGAGGCCGATGAAGGGCTGGCGCCGCAGGGCGCGCCACGTCTGCGCCCCGAGCGCCACCACCACGTCGAGCCGGGGCGCGCCGGACAGGCCGAACACCCCCGCGGGCTTGGCCGAAAGGCCATCGGCGGGAACCCGCGCAGCCTGAAGGCAATCGATGAGCGCGGGGTCCACCGCGCCTGGCACCAGAGCGGCGGCGCTGAACGGGCGCAGCCCCCGGTGGCCGTGAAGGGCGATGGCTTCCGCCATCAGGCTCGTGCCCGCATTGTCCGGGCACACGAAGAGAACAGTGGGCCGTCCGGTCATCGGCATGGGTCTTTCTCTCGCCCCGAAAGATGGAGCCCGCGTCAGGATACGATCACGATGAAATATGAGCAGCACATGCGCTGGCGCGCGTTCGTCCCGCGAACCGATATCCACCTGGCTCGAAAACGCTGTGACGGCATCCCGCCCGCCGAATCGCACCCTACGCCACCCAGCCGACGCAGTTATGACAGGCCCGCCCCATTGGCGCAGACCTGCCGGGCGACGCGAATCATTTTGGCGTCCCTGCACGCGCCGGCGGCCGGGGAAAGGTCGCCACGCCCGCCCACCGGCGTCAAGGCACTCAGCCAACTCGTTGGCAGACATGGTGAAAAATCGTCGTTAACCATTCCGCAAATCTATCCGGAGATGGATCGGTTGCTGGCGGGCGTCTTGATTCGACCGAAGGTTCTGCGCCGGCGCGTTGGATTCGGAGATTGAGTCATGGCCAAGAAGCTGGCGAAGAAGCCTGAAGTGACGAGCGACAAGGTGAGCAGCATCGCGGCGAAGGCGCTGAAGGATCCCTCCAGCCTGAGCCACGCCGAGATCCTGGCGCTCGCCGGCTCCGCCCTCACCCAGGCCCCGGACAAGCCCAAGGCCGCCGCTCCGACTCCGGCCGCGAAGCCCGCGACCAAGGCCAAGCCGGCGCCGAAGGCCGCCGAGCCGGCCCCCGCCGCCAAGATCGAGACGAAGGCCCCGGCCAAGGCCGCCGCTAAGACCGCCGCCAAGCCTGCGGCCAAGGCACCTGCTAAGACCCCTGCCAAGGCGGCAGCACCGAAGGCGGTTGCCCCCGCGAAGACCGTTGCCAAGAGCCCGGCGAAGACTGCCAAGTCCGTCAAGGCGCCCGCCCCGAAGATTGAGGCCGAGCCCGCCAAGACTGCGCCGAAGGCGAAGGCCAAGAGCACCGCCGAGGCCAAGGCGCCCGCCAAGGTGGCTCCTAAGGCTGCTGCTCCGAAGCCCGCAGCAAAGGCTGAGGCCAAGGTCGTCGCCAAGCCCGCCAAGCCGGCTGCAAAGGCTCCGGCCGCAAAAGCTCCCGCCAAGGCTCCGGTGGCGAAAGCCGTGAAGGCCGAGGTGAAGAAGTCCGAAGTGGCGAAGGCCCCGGCCGCAAAGGTCGCCGCGAAAGCCGCCACCAAGCCCGGCAAGGCTCGCAAGCCGGCCTGACCGGCATGCCGGACGGCTTCAAGAGCGTCACGGTCTCATCAAATGGAAACGCCGCCGCCCCGACCTTGGTCCGGGCGGCGGCGCTGTTTTCGCGTCAGGCCGCGTTACTGCTGCGCAAGCGCACCGGCACGGCCGACGTTGTAGATCTGCACCCGGCGGTTGATGGCGGCGTCGGGATGCTTGGGATCCTGAAGCGCCTCCTCGCCGAGGCCCACGGACTGGAGCCGGCGCGGGTCCACCCGGAAGGTGGTGGAGAGCGCCTCGACCACCGCGTCCGAGCGCTCCTGGCTGAGCTTCATGTTGAGCTCGCGGGTACCGGTGGCATCGGTGTTGCCGACCACCAGGAACTTGTAGCCGAGCAGCACCGGATTATGCATGGCATCCGCGATGGAGCCGAGGGTGCGGTAGGATTCCGGCTTGATCATCGCGGAGTTGAGGTCGAACACGATCTCCACGTTGATCTGGGCCAGCTGGTCGAGCTGGGCCGCCAGCGGCGGGCGGCTTTCCGGCGGGCCGGTATACTTCATGTGCGCCTGGGCGAGGCCGCGCAGGGCCTCGGCCGACACCTGCGGCACGTCATCCACGGAGGTTTGCAGCCCCTGGACGATCTCGGCGTTGGGGGTGAACACCTGGGCCGCGGCAGGCTGCACGCCCACGAGCGCGGGAACCACGGCGGTGCCGGCAAGGAGCAGGGCCGCGCCGAGGCGCGTCCGGGCGAAAGGGACCACCGCGCCAAGGCGGACGTTGGCGAAACGGAACAGGGTCATGCTCAGCCCTCCCTTCACTGGCCGTAGCCGGCATTGACGAGCGAGGCCGTGCAGGTGGCGCTCACCACCTTGGACGCCTCCAGCAGGCACGAGACGATGTTGCCGTCGCCGGGCACGAGGCCGGGGCAGAACTGGGCGGCGTCGCGGTCACAGGCCTTGTAGACCTGCTTCTGAGCCGCGGCCCGCGCCTCGGTCATCTCACGGATGGAGGCATGGTTGGCGGCGCAGGCCGACGTCAGCTGCGCGGCGTTCTGGGCCAGGCAATTGCCGACGGCATTGTTGCCAAGGTTGAGGCCGCGGCAGTGCTTCATGATATCCCCGCCGCAATGCTGCGCGAGGAGGCCGGCCGCCTGCGCGTAGCTGACGGTCTGGGCCTTGGCCGGTCCCACGGCAAGCTGCCCCCCGGCAAGCGCCAGCACGGCGGCCAGAGCTAGTCCCGCAAATCTCATACGATGTCCCCCCAGCGGCCCGATGGTTCGGGCACGCGGGCATTGACCATTGCCGATCGGCCGGGGTCAACCTGCGACATCACCTGAGTGGCGCGGACGGTATCGAGGAGCCGTAACCTATTGCCTCAGGAGGCCCTGTCGTAAGTTCCGGACTCGATTTCGTCGCCGGCGGCGCCCACCACGCCGAGCGGATCGGCGGCCAGCTCAAGGTCGGTGGCCTCGACGGGAGCGGCCCCGACTGCGACGGCCGGCTCGCGGGGCGGAGCCAGCAGCACGTGGGCGCCGGCGGCGGTGACGGCGAGGGCCGGCAGCAGCGTCATCATGGCGACCAGCGGCGAGGGAAACAGCACCGCGAAGGAAGTGCCGAGGAAGCCGCTGCCGATCTGGAGAAAGCCCATCAGCGCCGAGGCCGCCCCGGCGATGGGCGCGAACCCGGCGAGGCCGGCGGTGGTGCAGCCCGGCAGCAGCAAAGCGACGCCGCAGGCCCAAAACGAGATCGGCAGCATGACGCTGGCGACGCTCAACGGCAGCACGAACGGGCCCAGCCCCAGCCCCACCGCCCCGGTGAGCACCAGCAACAGGCCGGGCAGAATCAGGGCGTGGGCGCTGTAGCGCTTCAGCAGCGGCCGGGCGATGAGGGTGCCGGACATGAAGGCACCGGTCTGCAACAGCATGGCGAGGCCGAAGCCGGTGGGCGAGAGCCCCACCCGCTGGATGAGAATGAAGGGCAGCAGCGCCGAGAGGGTATAGATGCCGCCAAGGCTGAGGCCGGCGGTGAGCGCCGCGCGCATGAACACACGGTCGGTGAGGAGCCGGCGATAGCTCGTCGTCACTCCGCGGGGGGAAGCCAGCCCGCGGTCCGGCGAGCGGTTGGTCTCCGGCACCCGAAGGGCGAGGACCGCCACCAGCAGGAGGCCATAGGCCGCCATGGCGATGAAGATCACATGCCAGCCCGCCGTGCCGAGAATGAACCCGCCCAGAGTGGGCGAAACCGCCGGGCCGATGGCCAGCATGGTGCCGATGAGGTTCATCACCCGCGCCGACGCCTGGCCGGTATATTGGTCGCGCACCAGCGCGCGGGACAAGGCGATGCCGGCAGCACAGCCGATGCCCTGCAGGGCGCGGCCTGCAATGAGCCAGCCGATGGTGGGCGCCAGCATGGCGACGACGCTGCCGGCGAGATAGATGCCGAAGAAGCCCAAAGCCACCGGGCGCCGCCCGTAGCCGTCCGAGAGCGGGCCGCAGATCAGCTGGGAAAAGGCGAAACCCATGAAGAACACGGTGAGGGTGAGCTTCACCGTGGCGATGCTGGTGCCGAAGGCCTCGACCAGCGTCGGTAGCGCCGGCGTATACATGGCAAGGCTGATGGGGCCGAGCATCACCATGAGCGCGCCGATGACGGACACTTCCCGCTCGCTCATGAGCGGCGCGGCCGAAACCCCGACGGCCGGCGCGGGGGCGGTTCTGTGCGGGACGGCGCTCATTTCTCGTCCCTCAAGCGATGCTCCCGCGCGAGGTTGTCGCGCAGCCGCAGCAGCAGGTCCCGCAGCAGCGCCTGCTCGGCGTCCGTGAAGCCGCAGGTGGCCTCACCTCGCGCGGTGGCCGCCGCAGAGAGCACCCCGGCAAGGTAGGGCGTCGCCTCGGGCGTGAGCGCCACGATCTTGGCGCGGCGGTCCTTCGGGTCGGTTTCGCGGGTGACGAGGCCGGCGGCCTCCAGCCGGTCGAGGAAGCCCACCAGGGTCATGGGCTCCACATTCATCTTCTCGGCCAGCGCCGATTGCCTGAGGCCTGGATGGAAATCCACATAGGCCAGCGTGCGCGCCTCCCCGGCGGTGAGGCCAAGGCCGGCGCCCTCGAAGGCCCGGTCGATGCGCGCACGATAAAGCCGCGCCGCATCCACGAGGACGAAGCCAAGGGGCGGTTCGCTCGGCGCGGGGCGCGGGGCGGCGATGGGAGTTGGAGACGGAGCAGCCATGATAAGGAGACAATATAGTCAGTAAACCTTACTATCAAGGGAGCGATGTCCGCCTGCGGGATGAAATCGGGATGGGGGGCCGGTTCGCTGACCTGTCTCGGCCCCCGTGCCGGCGAAAGACGCGATCCGCAGCTTTTGACGTGTCGCTGCGACATTCCCGGTCTAGACCGAAGCGGACCGTTTCCATCCGCACGCGACGCGGGCACTGTGCGTCGTCACGCCCAAGGAGATCCCATGCCCTGGTCCCTCACCATCGGCCGGCTCGGCGAGACCGCGATCCGCATCCACGTCACCTTCCTGTTGTTCCTGGTGTGGATCTGGGCCGCCTATTATCGCTCCGGCGGGTCTTCGGCGGCGTGGGAAGGCGTGCTGTTCGTGGCGCTGCTGTTCGCCTGCGTGCTGCTGCACGAGCTGGGGCACGTTTTTGCTGCCCGCCGCTACGGGGTGAAGACCCCGGACATCACCCTGTGGCCGTTCGGCGGCATCGCCAATCTGGAGCGGATCCCGGAGAAGCCGTCGCAGGAGCTGGTGGTGGCCATCGCCGGGCCGCTGGTGAATGTGGTGATCGCGCTGGTGCTGCTGGTGATCCTGAGCGCCACCCTCGGCGGCACCGACCTGACGGCGGACAACCTCGCCAAGATCGAAGACCCGCGCACCTCCATCCTGGTGAAGCTGGCCGGCGCCAACATCTTCCTGGTGGTGTTCAACCTCATCCCGGCCTTTCCCATGGACGGGGGACGGGTGTTGCGGGCGCTGCTGGCCATGAGGATGGGTTATTCCAAGGCCACCGCCACCGCCGCCTCCATCGGCCAGGGCCTTGCCATCGGCATGGGCCTTCTGGGCATCTTCACCAATCCCATGCTGATGATCATCGGTGTGTTCGTGTTCCTCGCCGCATCGGGCGAGGCCGGTCAGGTGCAGCTGAAGGAAGCCTCGCGCGGCCTGTTGGTGGCGGACGCCATGATCACCCATTTCGAAACGCTGGGTCCACAATCCACCGTGGACGATGCCGCCGACGCCCTCATCCGCTCCACCCAGAAGGAATTCCCGGTGGTGGACGGCGCCGGCCACCTGCGCGGCGTGCTCACCCGCGACGCCATGATCCGCGCCATGAAGGACCAGGGGCCGCAGACCGCCGTGATCGAGGTGATGCAGGCCGACATTCCGGTGGTGGAGGCCCGCTCGAAGCTCGATGCGGCGCTCAAGCTCATCACCTCCGCCCAGACCCCAGCCGTGGGCGTGGTGGACGGCTCCGGAAAGCTGGTGGGCCTGCTGACACCGGAGAATGTGGGCGAGCTGATGATGCTGCACGTGGCCATGGCTGGAAAACCCAGGGGCAAGCACCCGATCACAGGATAAAGCCGCCGCTCCTCGACAAAGACGCAGGCGACGAAGCGGCCACATGCCCGGCCGGAACGGCGCGAGCATATACAGCCTGAAATAATTTTCATCTACTCAACCAATTAGGGGTTGAAATTCAGAACCTTCAGTATTTTGCTCTTGTCGAACGTCCGCCAAGGACGGAGGGAGGGCGCCATGTGCTTATGCTGCATCGTTCCAGATTCGGTTCTCGAAAAACTGCTACAAGATCGCAAACTCCCGGAAGAAGCCCGCCAAGGGCTTTCACAAACGATAAAACTGGATTCAGAGATCCGAAAACTTCGCCGGCAAGCGTCAAGGCTAACCTCGTTTGAATTTGCTGCCAAAATTTCCATCGCACCAAGTCCAGCAATCGTAGTCTATGACTGCAATCATTCACAGACTTTACCTGGCACACCTGTTTCCAATCCCGGCTCGTCGCGGGACACAACCATCAAGACGGTCTTTTCAACAACCACCAAAGTTTCTGATTTTTACCAACAAGTGTTCGGACGAAACTCCATCGACAATGCGGCGATGACTTTGCTGTCATCCGTACATTTCGGAGACGGCTACAACAACGCATTCTGGAATGGTACCCAGATGGCCTATGGGGATGGCAACGGCGAGTTATTCGTAGATTTCAGCCGGGGCAACGACGTGGTCGGCCACGAACTGACCCATGGCGTCACCCAGCACACGCTCGGACTGAACTATACGAACGAACCCGGGGGCCTCAATGAGAGCATATCGGATGTGTTCGGCTCCATGTTCCGCCAATGGGTCGCGGGCCAGTCGTCAAGCCAAGCGGACTGGCTAATCGGCAGCGATATTGTTGGGCCTGCCGCCCGACAGCGGGGGTATTCCTGTCTGCGAGACTTGGCGAATCCGCCAGCACAGCACTGCCTGTCCCCGCAGCCCAAGCACTTCTCCAGCTATCAGACCGGAATGGACCCTCATCTTTCCAGCGGCATTCCCAATCACGCCTTCTATCTCGCCGCAACCAAGATCGGCGGCCATAGCTGGGAAAAAATGGGGCAAGTCTGGTATGCTGTTCTTACATCAGGGCGCTCGCCGGGCATGAAGATGGCTCGTTTCGCCGGTCTGACGCGCCAGTTTGCAGGCTCCATGTTCCCAGCGGAGCCCGGCGTGCTTCAGGCCGTTGATACAGCGTGGAGCACCGTCGGCCTCTGACGAGTGACTTGGAACACTGCGGCTTATGTCGTGGAGGTTGCTATGACAGATATCCGCATTGAACGTATTGGCGGCTTCGCCGGGTTCGGCCTTCCCGGCTCTCGATTGAAGAGCCGCGGAAGCCTTACGCTGGATCACCTGAGTACGCAGGATCGCGCCACGATCTCTCGCCTGTTCGAGCGAGGGACCAAAGGCTCCAGGCCGCAGGAGCCGGACATGTTCAGGTATCGCCTCACCCGAGTTGAACATAATGCTGAGATGGACAGCATCGAGGCTTCGGAATCCGAGATTCCCGCAGCCCTGATTTCAACAGTGCGCGACGAACTCGACTAACGCGATTCACCGATCAGATTGACCCAATCCGATCGGTGAATCGCCCCTCACTCAATGATGGAGAACGCGCCGCACCAAGACTGGGAGTATCATCCTCGCTAGAAGCGCTCTGGCCTCGTTGATCCCGCGACGTTCACGCCCCTACCGCCTCCGGGGCCTCGACCTGGCGGACCTTGTCCATAACCGCCTTCTGCACCTTCTCGAAGGCGCGCACCTCGATCTGGCGCACCCGCTCGCGGGAGACGCCGAACTCGGAGGCGAGGTCCTCCAGGGTCATGGGATCCTCGGAGAGGCGGCGGGCCTCAAAAATGCGGCGCTCGCGGTCATTCAGCACCGACAGCGCGCCCGACAGCGCGGCGCGGCGGTTGTCCAGCTCCTCGCTCTCGGCGAGCTGCTCCTCCTGGTCGAGGCGCTCGTCCACCAGCCAGTCCTGCCACTCGCCGCCCTCGGAATCCTCGCGGATGGGGGAGTTCAGGGAGGCGTCGCCGGACAGGCGGCGGTTCATGTCCACCACGTCCTGCTCGGTGACGCCGAGCTTGGTGGCGATCTGCTTGACGTGCTCGGGCTTGAGGTCGCCGTCCTCCAGCGCCGAGATCTGGCTCTTGGCCTTGCGCAGGTTGAAGAACAGCTTCTTCTGCGCCGCCGTGGTGCCCATCTTCACGAGGCTCCACGAGCGCAGGATATATTCCTGGATGGAGGCGCGGATCCACCACATGGCATAGGTGGCGAGGCGGAAGCCCTTCTCGGGCTCGAACCGCTTGACCGCCTGCATGAGGCCCACGTTGCCTTCGGAAATCACCTCGGAGATGGGCAGCCCATAACCGCGGTAGCCCATGGCGATCTTCGCCACGAGGCGCAGGTGGCTCGTCACCAGCCGGTGCGCGGCATCACGGTCCCCGTGCTCGCGCCAGCTCTTGGCGAGCATATATTCCTCCTGCGGCTCCAGCATGGGAAACCGCCGGATCTCTTCGAGATACCGGGAGAGCCCGCCTTCGGCGGACGGAATGGACATGGACTTCGGCTGGGCCATGACGAGGCCTCCTTCTCCCGCGGCCCCCGTCCGGGCGACCGCCTCAGCGGCCGCATGACGCCGACCGCGACGCATCATGATATAGATACGAGCGGAATGCGGATAGGTTTCATCCTCTCACGTCGATGAGAGAGAAATTTACGCGGATGCACACCCGCCCAGCACCTCGGCGAGGGCGGCAAGGTCTTCCGGCAGCTGGCTTTCGAAGGACAACGTCTCCCCCGTCACCGGATGGGCGAAGCCGAGCCGGGCCGCATGCAGCGCCTGCCGACCGAGACGCGCGAGGTGTTCGCGGGCGTCCTCGGGCAGCAACGTCTCCTTGGTGCGGAAGCCCTGGCCGTAAACCTCGTCCCCCAGCAGCGGATGGCCCACATGGGCCATGTGGACGCGGATCTGGTGGGTGCGGCCGGTCTCCAGCCGGCATTCGATGAGGCTGGCCACCCCCTCCTCCATCTTCACCTCGCCCTTCACCTGCCCCTTGTTGCGCAGATGGGTGCGGCCGTGGCCGACAAAGGCCTCCTGCACCTCCCAATGGGTGATGGCGTTCCGTCCGGAGAGGCGCACCGCCATCTTCTGGCGGTGGCTGGGATGCCGGTCGATGGGCGCGTCCACGCTGCCGTGGGCCTCGGGCACCCCCCAGACGAAGGCGAGATAGGCCCGCTCCAGCGGCCCGGTGCGGCCATGGTCGGCGAACTGGGCGGCGAGGCCCTTGTGGGCCACGTCGGACTTCGCCACCACCAGCAGGCCGGAGGTATCCTTGTCTATGCGATGGACGATGCCCGGCCGGCGCACCCCGCCGATACCGGAGAGACTGTCGCCGCAATGGTACAGGAGTGCATTCACCAGCGTGCCGGAGGCATGGCCCGGCGCCGGATGCACCACCAGCCCGGCCGGCTTGTCGACGACCACGAGGTGGGCATCCTCGAACACGATGGTGAGCGGCAGGTTCTCCGCCACCGGCTCGGCTGCCTCCGGGGGAGGCAGGAACAGGGTATAGACATCTGCGGCATTGACCCGGCCCGCCGCGTCCCCTACCACACGCCCGCTGACGGAGACCCGGCCTTCCGTTACGAGACGCTGGATGCGGGTGCGGCTGAGTTCCGGAGCCTCAAGCGCCAACCGGCGCGCCAGGACACGGTCCAGCCGCTCGCCGGCGTCTTCCGCCGCGATCTGGACCGTGAGGGTGAAGCCCTCGTCCAGGTCCTCTAGGCCGGTTTCGGCCTGGTTCATCTCGGCCTGGTTCACCTGGGCCTGGGTCATGGTCGCGTCCATTCTCGATCCGTCAGGAGCCACGGCCCCTTCATGTTTCATCGCCCGTCCCCCACCGAGACCCCGGAAGAGGCGCTGACCCCGGAGCAGGAGCGCATCATCCAGCGGTTTCGCCGCTTCTCCAGCCTGTCCATGCTGGTCATGGTGCTGGGGGTGGCTGCGGTCTTCGGCGTCATCGGCTATCGCATGATACGGGCAAAGCCCATCGCGACCGGCGAAATCACCGCGCTGCTGCCCAAGGGCGCGAAGATCACCGCCACTGCCGTGTCCGGCGACGTGGTGGTGCTGACCCTCGACGTGGGCGGCGCCGTCGAAATCCGCACCTTCGACGCCCGCACCCTCGCCCCCGCCGGCCGCCTGAGGTTCGCCGAGGAGCCGTGAGCGGACGCTGGGGCGCTTCACGTGCACCAGTTCATCAATTTTGTGGCGGCAACAGGTCCGCGCGCGCCTTCGGCATCCTCGGGCGAAGGCGAAAGCGGTTTTCAGCCCGGGCTTTTTCCGCCGGCCGACGCGCGGTGCCCTTCGCCCGGCCGCTCGCCCTATTGCAGCGAGCCTTCGCCGTCGCCCGGCATACGAGCCAGCATCATCTGGGTGATGGCCACCAGCATGTCGGCACGGGCCTTCAGATTCTCCGCCTCCAGCAGCGCCTGCTTTTCCAGCGCGCCATAGGGCGACATCACCGACAGGGCGTTCACCAGCGTCTCGGTGCCAGCCTCGCGGATGCCGTCCCAGTCCGCCTCCAGCTTGTTGGCTTCCAGAAACGCCGCCAGCGCAGCCAGCAGCGCGTCGCGGTCCACCGCCGCCTCGCCGGCCTCCGCCTCGAAATCATGGGCGAACGGGGTGGCATCCACCTTGAACTGGCGGTAGGGCGTGGTGGTATCCAGCTCTTCCACGATGCGGAAACGGCAGATGCCGGTGAGCGTAATGAGGTATCGCCCGTCCCCGGTCTCGCTGAACTGGGTGAGGCGGCCGAGGCAGCCCACCTTATACACGCCCGGCCCGCGCGCCGAGACCGGCGCCTGCTCGTCGGGCTGCACCATGCCGATGACACGGCCCCCGGCGAGCGCGTCGTCCACCATGGCGAGATAGCGCGGCTCGAAGATGTTGAGAGGCAGGTCGGCCCGCGGCAGCAGCAGCGCGCCGGTGAGCGGAAAAACCGGGATCACCGGCGGAATTTCCGTCGGCGACAGATAGGTGCGATTGGCAGCCAAGACGAACAATCCTTAAAAACAACGCCCTTCAGGCGAACATGATCGCCGACAATTTCTTACGGCCTGAAAGGGTGAGCGGATCGGTGGGGCCCCACGCCTCGAACAGCTGCACCAGCTGCTTGCGGGCCGCATCCTCATTCCAAGCGCGGTCGCGCTTCACGATATCGAGGAGATGGATCAGCGCCTGCTCGCGCCGGCCCTTGCCGTTGAGCGCAAGGGCGAGGTCGAAGCGGGCCTGGTGATCTGCGGGGTCGAGGTCCAGCCGGGCTTCCAGCGTCGCGAGATCGCCGAGGGCGGCGGCCTGCTCGGCCACGTCCAGCGCGGCGCGGGCGGCATTCACCAGCGCGTCGTTCTGCTTGTCGGCCGGCACCATGGCAAGCGTCGCCTTGGCCTGCTCCAGCGCGCCGGCGGCCACCTGGGTCCGCACCAGGCCGGTGAGGGCCTTGAGATTGTCCGGCTCCTCGCCCAGCACGCCGACGAAGATCTCGGCGGCGGCGGTCAGGTCGCCCTGGGCCAGCGCCGCGTCGGCGGCGGCCAGCGCTTCCTCAAGGCCATCGTCGGCGGGGCCGATGAGGCGATCGATGAAGGCCTTCACCTGGCCTTCGGGCAGCGCACCCTGGAAGCCGTCCACCGGCTGGCCGTTGACGAAGGCATAGACCGTAGGCACCGACTGGATGCCGAGCTTGCCGGGGATGACCGGGTGATCGTCGATGTTGAGCTTGGCGAGGCGCACCTTGCCCTTGGCGGCCTTCACCACCTTCTCGATCACCGGGGTCAGGGTCTTGCACGGACCGCACCACGGCGCCCAGAAGTCCACCAGCACCGGGCGGCGCTTGGATTCCTCCATCACCTCGGCCATGAAGGTCTGGGTGGTGGTGTCGATGATGTCGCCGCCGGCCGCCCCGTTGCCGGCGCCCGTGCTCGCGCCTGCTCCCGCGCCCGTTCCCGCCGCGCCCTTGGCGCCCGCCTGGTTCAACAGCATGTGTCGCAATCCCCGAAATCGTCAGCCCGCCCGGCGCGGCCGGGGCGGACAGCCCATAGATGGGCGTTCGCCGCGCGCTTGCAATCGGCGTTAGACCCGAGTTCTAGCGCTTTCGGGCCGGCAAGTTAAGGCGGGCCACCGGTACAACCGTGCATCGTGCGCCGCCTCGCGCACAAGCCGACCCGCCCGCGCCCCTCTGTGGATCGTTGCGCTGCCGAGGCTTGCGCGGTTCCCCAAGGGGGGGCACGCTGATTTGACCAAACCCTCCAAAGGCTGGCACACCCCGCGCTGATGACCCTTTCTTCCCCTTCGCCCCTCCGGATGCGCGCGACCGCATGAAGTTCGACCGCCTGCGGCTCGTGGGCTTCAAGACCTTCGTCGAGCCGACCGATCTCCTGATCGAGCCCGGCCTCACCGGCGTCGTGGGGCCGAACGGGTGCGGCAAGTCCAACCTTGTCGAGGCGCTGCGCTGGGTGATGGGCGAAAGCTCCTACAAGGCCATGCGCGCCAACGACATGGAGGATGTGATCTTCTCCGGCACCACGGGGCGGCCGGCGCGCAATTCGGCCGAGGTGGTGCTCAGCCTCGACAATTCCGACCGCACCGCCCCCGCCGCCTTCAACGAATGGGACCAGCTGGAGATCGTCCGCCGCATCGAGCGCGGGGCGGGATCGAGCTACCGCATCAACGGCAAGGACGTGCGCGCCCGCGACGTGCAGCTCATCTTCGCCGACGCCTCCACCGGCGCCCGCTCCCCGGCCCTGGTGCGGCAGGGGCAGATCGGCGAGATCGTCGGCGCCAAGCCCAATGCCCGCCGCCGCATCCTGGAGGAAGCCGCCGGCGTGGCGGGCCTCCACGCCCGCCGCCACGAGGCCGAGACCCGCCTGAAGGCCGCCGAGCAGAACCTGCTGCGGCTGGAGGATGTCATCACCCAGCTCGGCGGGCAGGTGGAGAGCCTGCGCCGCCAGTCCCGCCAGACCGTGCGCTACAAGGCGCTGGCTGCCGAGATCCGCCAATGCGAGGCTACCCTGCTGTGGCTGCGCTGGGGCGAGGTCACCCGCGCCCTGGCCGAGGCCGAGCACGCGGTGGAAGCCGCCCATCGCGACGGCGCCGAGCACACCCGCATGCAGGCAGAAGCGGCGCGCCTCCAGGCGCTGGCCGCCCACGCCCTCCCGGCCTTGCGGCAGAAGGAGGCGGAGGCCGCCGCCGCACTCCAGCGCCTCACCCATGCCCGTTCGGAGCTGGATGCCGAGGAGGCCCGGCTGTCCGCCCGCAAGGACGAGCTGGAGCGCCGCCTGATCCAGCTCGCCCAGGATACCGAGCGCGAGCGGGCCCTCTCCGCCGACGCCGAGGGCGTGCTGGAGCGCCTCGCCACCGAGGCCGAGACCCTGCGCTTCGAGCAGGAAGAAGCGGCAGAGCTGGAGGCCATCGCCGCCGACCGGCTGGAGGAGGCGGCCGCGCACCTCGAAGACGCCGAGCGGGCGCTGGAGGAGAAGACCGCGCATTTCGCCGATTTGGGCGCGCGGCGCGCCAGTCTCGAACAAGCCGTGCGTGAGATCCGCGACCGGCTGGTGCGCAACGCCGCCGAGCGCGCCTCGGTGGAGGCGGAAGAGTCCCGCCTCAAGCAGCAGGCCGGCACCGAGGCGCTGGAAGGCATCCGCATGGAGGCGGAAGCCGCCCGCGACGCCCTCGCCGAGGCAGAGGAATCCAGCATCGAGGCCGAAGCCGCCCATCAGGCCGCCCGCCGCGCCATGGAAGAGCTGCGTCCGGCCCTGTCGGAGGCGCAATCCCGCTTCGGCCGCCTCGACGCCGAGGCGCGCACCCTCGCCAAGCTGCTGCAATCCACCGATCATCGCTTCCCGCCGGTGGCCGACCTCGTCTCCGTCGCCAAGGGCTATGAGACCGCATTGGGCGCGGCGCTGGGGGACGACCTCGACCTGCCGGTGGATGCCGCCGCCCCGGCCCGCTGGGCCGGTGCCCCCTCCGATCCCGCCGACCCGGCCCTGCCGGACGGTGCCGAGCCCTTGTCCCGCTTCGTTTCCGGCGCCCCGGCGCTCAATCGCCGGCTGGCGCAGGTGGGCATCGTGCCGCGCGCAATGGGGGCGGGGCTGGTGGCGCGGCTCAAGGCCGGGCAGCGGCTGGTCTCGGTGGAAGGCGACCTGTGGCGTTGGGACGGGGTGGTCGCTGCGGCGGATGCCCCCACCGCCGCCGCCCGCCGCCTTGCCGAGCGCAACCGCCTCAAGGACATCGAGGCCGAGGTGGCGGTGGCCGAGGCCCATCTGGAAGAGATCCGCGCCGCCCTCGCCGACCGCGACAGCGCGCTGCGCCTTGCAGCGGAGGCCGAAACCACATCCCGCGAGGCCCGCCGCGCCGCCCAGCGCGCCGCCGAGGCGAGCCGCAGCGCGCTGGAGGCGGCCGAGCGCCGCGCCGCCCAGCATCTCGCCCGCCTCTCGGCGCTGGCCGAGGCGCGCACCCGCCTCGCCTCGGTGCGCGAGGAGGGCGAGGCGCGCATGGAGGAGGCGCATGGCGAGCTTCTCGCCCTCGACACCCCGCAGATTCTGGAAGCGGAGATGGCCCGCGCCCGCGCCGAGACCGCCGAGCGCCGCGCCGCCGTGTCGGAAGCCCGCGCCCGGCTGGACGCGGTACGCCGGGACAATACCCAGCGCCAGCGCCGGCTGGAGGCCATCATCGGCGAGGAACGCTCATGGCGGCAGCGCGCCGGCGGGGCCGGCGACCGGCTCGCTGCCGTCGCCGCCCGCGAGGCCGAGGCGCGGGCCGAGCTGGAGACGCTGGAGGACGCCCCGTCCGAATTCATCCGGCGCCGGCGGGCCCTCATGAATGCGCTGGAGGCGGCGGAAGCGGCCCGCCGCGACGCCGCCGATCGCCTGGCCGAGGGCGAGGCGGCACTTGCCGCCGCCGACCGCGCCGCCCGTGATGCGTTGGAGGCCATGTCCGGCTCGCGGGCCGAGGCGGCGCGCGCCGACGCCCGGCTGGAAGCCGCCCGCCAGCGCCGCGACGACCTGCTGCGCGAAATCTCCGACATTCTGGAAGGCCCGCCGGAACTCGCCCGCGAACAGGCCGGCATCGACCCCGACGCGCCGCCCCCGAACGTCGCCGCCATCGAGGCAACGCTGGAGCGGGCCAAGCGCGACCGCGAACGCCTCGGCGCCGTGAACCTGCGCGCCGACGTGGAGCTGGAGGAGACCGAAGGCCAGCACATCAAGCTGGTGGGTGAGCGCGACGACCTGTTGGAGGCCATCAAGCGGCTGCGCGGCGCCATCCTGAGCCTCAACCGCGAGGCCCGCGAACGGCTTCAGGCCTCCTTCGTGGTGGTGGACGGCCATTTCAAGAAGCTGTTCGACACCCTGTTCGGCGGCGGCGAAGCTCAATTGGTGCTCACCGAGGCCGACGACCCGCTGGAAGCCGGCCTCGACATCATCGCCAAGCCGCCGGGCAAGAAGCCGCAGACCCTGTCGCTGCTGTCGGGCGGCGAGCAGGCGCTCACCGCCATGGCGCTGATCTTCGCAGTGTTCCTGACCAATCCCGCGCCCATCTGCGTGCTGGACGAGGTGGACGCGCCCCTCGACGACGCCAATGTGGAGCGCTTCTGCACCCTGCTGGAGGAGATGACGAAGCTCACCGACACGCGCTTCCTCACCATCACCCACAACCCCATCACCATGGCCCACCAGAACCGCCTGTTCGGCGTGACCATGGCGGAACGGGGCATCTCGCGCCTCGTCTCGGTGGACCTGCAGCGCGCCGAGCGGCTGCTGGAAGCAGTCTGATGCTGCCCCATCCGGGCACCGGCGCGACCGTGGCAGGAGCGAACGCTGGGGCGCCCAAACGGAATGCGGCGGGCGATCATGGCGAAGCACGATGTCGCAGCCACAATTTTTTCTTTTCGTTTCAATTGTTTAATATAGGGGCCGCGCGCCTTGACACCCAATTTTGACGCAACTATGGTGCGCCGCGGTTTCAAGGGGGAGGGCCGCACGCCCTTCACCGAAGCCGGGGTTTTGTGCCATGTCGGGACCTGACGACGCCTCCCACGGGGGGACCAAAGGACCCGGCGGGGCGGACGGCTCCCGGCCCAGCGACACCGAGCTTTCCGCAAGGCTCGAGCAGCTCAACACCTCGTTGGGCCAGGTTCGCTCGAAGACCGAGGTCCCCGCACCGAAAGGCCGGGATACCTCGTCCTCCTCGGGCGCCGCGCTTGCCTTCCGGCTGGGTGCGGAATTCGTGTCGGGCGTTCTGGTGGGCTCGCTCATCGGTTACGGCATCGACCGTTTCTTCTCGATCGCGCCCTGGGGCATGATCGTGTTCACGCTGTTCGGCTTCGCCGCCGGTGTGACCAATATGCTGCGGGCCTCCGGCGAAGGCCGGAACCGTGGCAAGACCGGGACCTGACGGGCGCCAGATCCTCCAAGGATTTCAAGGCGCGGCGGCTCCGGGCGAGATATTCGCGGCGAAATGCCGCCTTTTGTTTGCGGCCGGATCCGTTCATGCGGCCGTGCCGGTGGACACTTTGGCGACCGTTCCGGTCGTCTCGTCGATTAGGCCGTCGCGGCTTATGGCCGTGATCTTTGGTTCCTGCGGCTTGGCCGCATTGGCAGGGGGCGCGTTCGGATGACCGTCGATCCGATCCACCAGTTCGAGATCAAGCGCTACGTGGACCTGCTGAATTTCGGCGGCGTGCAGTTCTCCTTCACGAACGCTGCGCTGTTCATGTTCGGCATCGTAGCCATCATCTTCTTCTTCCTCACCTTCGCCACGCGCGGCCGCACCCTGGTGCCGGGCCGGGCCCAGTCGGCGGCGGAGATGAGCTACGAATTCATCGCCAAGATGGTGCGCGATTCGGCCGGCTCGGAAGGCATGGTGTTCTTCCCTCTGGTGTTCTCGCTCTTCACCTTCGTGCTGGTGTCGAACGTGGTGGGGCTCATTCCCTACACCTTCACCGTCACCGCCCATCTGATCGTCACCGCCGCCATGGCGCTGCTGGTGATCGGCACGGTCATCGTCTACGGCTTCGTGCGCCACGGCACCCACTTCCTGCACCTGTTCGTGCCGTCGGGCGTGCCGGCCTTCCTGCTGCCGTTCCTGGTGGTGATCGAGGTGGTGTCCTTCCTCTCGCGTCCCATCAGCCTGTCGCTGCGTCTGTTCGCCAACATGCTGGCGGGCCATATTGCCCTGAAGGTGTTCGCCTTCTTCGTGGTGGGTCTCGCTTCGGCCGGCGTGGTCGGCTGGTTCGGCGCCACCCTGCCCTTCTTCATGATCGTGGCGCTCTACGCTCTCGAACTCCTGGTCGCGATGCTGCAGGCCTACGTGTTCGCGGTGCTCACCTCGATCTACCTCAACGACGCGATCCATCCCGGTCACTGACCGGGCGGCGCATCGCAAATCCCCAAATCCAAAGCGTTCTCAAGGAGCAGTCCCATGGATCCCGCAGCTGGAAAGTTCATCGGTGCCGGTCTCGCCTGCCTCGGTATGGGTCTCGCCGCCGTCGGCGTCGGTAACATCTTCGGCAACTTCCTCTCCGGCGCCCTGCGCAACCCGTCGGCGGCCGACGGCCAGTTCGCCCGCGCCTTCATCGGCGCGGCGCTCGCGGAAGGTCTCGGCATCTTCGCGCTCGTCGTCGCCCTCGTCCTCCTGTTCGTGGCCTGATCGCCCGGACGAACGAGGTTCCCGGGCGATCAGCGCCCGGGTGCTGTGATTGCAAGGTCAGGTGCGAAGGCGGGCAAGCCATGATGAAGTCGTGGAAAATGACTGTCGCGCTGGCGATGACGGGTGCGGCCCTCTGGGGCGCCCCCCTCTTTGCGGCGAGCGACCACCCTACCGCTCCGGCGGCCGTGGTCGCGCAGGCGGCCCCGCCGGCCGGAACCGCAGGCCAGGGCACCCATGAGGCGGCTTCGGCGGCTCATGGCGCTGCAGCGGCTCACGGCGCTGCGGAAGAAGGGCATGGCAAGAAGAGCCACTTCCCGCCCTTCGACGCCACCACCTTCGCCTCCCAGCTGCTCTGGCTCGTCCTGAGCTTCGGCCTCCTCTACCTCCTGATGAGCCGCGTGGCCCTGCCGCGCATCGGCCGCATCCTGGAGGAGCGCCACGACCGCATCGCCGACGACCTCGAGGAGGCGGCGAAGCACAAGGCCGAGAGCGAGGCCGCGCAGGCCTCCTACGAGAAGGCCCTCGCCGAGGCGCGCGCCAAGGCCAATGCCATCGCCGGCGAAACCCGCAACCGGCTCGCCGCCGATTCCGAAGCCAACCGCAAGTCGCTCGAAGCCGGCCTCGCCGCCAAGCTGGCGACTGCCGAGCAGAGCATCGCCTCCACCAAGACCGAAGCCCTCACCCATGTGCGGGGCATCGCGGTGGACGCCACCCACGCCATCGTCTCGACCCTCATCGGCTCCAGCCCTGCGCAGTCCGACGTGGAAAAGGCCGTGGACGTGGCGCTCGTCAAGAAGGACGCGGCCTGATCGGGCCGCACCCCGGCCGCGCCTCCCATCGCGCGGCCGTCTGAATTTTCCGCCGCGGCCTTCGCGGCTCCGATGGACCAGCACGTAAGGGGCATTGCCCCGCAGATGCGGCCGTGTGGCCGCCGACGGATCTGAGGACCCTGCGATGAACGAGATGAGTCTGGCCGAGCTTTGGGTCGCCGTCGCCTTTCTGCTCTTCGTCGGCATCCTGATCTATGTGGGCGCCCACCGCGCCATCGGGTCGGCCCTCGACAGTCGCGGCCAGCGCATCGCCGCCGAGCTGGAGGAAGCCCGCCGCCTCAAGGAAGAGGCCCAGAAGCTGGTGGCCGAGTTCAAGCGCAAGCAGCGCGAGGCCGAAGCCGAGGCCGAATCCATCGTCACCGCCGCTAAGGCGGAGGCCGAGCGCCTCGCCTCCGAGGCCAAGGCCAAGCTTGAGGATTTCGTCACCCGCCGTACCAAGATGGCGGAAGACAAGATCGCCCAGGCCGAGCTTCAGGCCGTGGCCGACGTGAAGGCCATCGCAGCCGACGCCGCCGCCAAGGCCGCCGAAGTCCTGCTGGGCTCCGCCGCGCGCGGCGATGTGGGCGACCGCCTCATCTCCAACGCCATCGGCGAAGTGAAGACCAAGCTGAACTGAGCGCCACCGAGCCTCGTTCGAGCCGACATGCGGGCCGCCTTCGGGCGGCCCTTTTCGTTTGGGGTGGGCGGTAGCCGTGATCGGCTGGAGCCGGGGCACCCGGCGCCTCCTGCCCTGGCCACAATGTCCAGCCGCGTCGACACCCCGCTTACCCGCCCTCCCTGATGGCAGGGACATGCCGCGCAATCGCCCACCTACTGCACCGCGCCTTGAAACCGACGCCCGGCTGGTCCATTGCTAGCGCATGTGCCGTCAGGTTCAGATCGCATCCATTGACCGCCCGGTGTTGCGTCCGGCGCCCGATGCCCACCGCCGTGGCCCGCTGACGGCAAGCTTGGCGCCGGCGCGATCCGAGGCGCTGCGCGCAGGCCTCGCCGTGCTCGTGGCGCTCGTCACCCTGGGCCTTGCCCTCGTGAGGGATGCTGGACGGCCGGCCCTCGCCCAGGCCGATTTCTTTTCCTTCCTGCGCCCCCCCGCCACGGTTCCGCGGGCGGCGCCCAAGCCGCAGCGGCCGGCCCAGAACTCCGGCTGGTGGCCGTTCCAGCCCCAGCCCCAGTACGAGCAGCCGCAGCAGTTGCCGCAGCAGCAGCCCAAGCGTCCGGCCGCGCCTGCCGAGCCGGAGGGCGTGGTCTACGGCTCGGCCGATGCCGCCGTGCAAGGCAAGCGCGCCGCGCCCAACCAGTTCATCCTGGTGATCGGTGACCGGCTCGCAGCCCAGCTGGCCCAGGGCCTTGCCGATTCCTACGCTCCCGACCGCGCCCGAATCGCGGTGATCGACAACACCGCCGACGACAGCGGCTATCTGCCCACGCCCGTGGACTGGATCACCCGCGCCCCCGACGCCATAGCCGCCGGCCGCCCCTCGGTGACGGTGGTCGCCCTCGGCTCCGAGGATCTCCAGCCCATCAAGGACGGGGAGGCCTTCGTCCAGCCTCTCACCGAGCGCTGGCTGGAGCTTTATGGCAAGCGCGTGGACGAGGTGCTGACCGCGCTGCGCGACAAGGCCGGCCGGGTCATCGTCACCGGCCTCGCGCCGGTGGCCAACACCGCCCTCTCCGACGATTACGCCAAGCTCAACGAGGTCCTGCGCACCCGCGCCGCGCGGGCGGGCCTTGCCTTCGCCAATGTGTGGGACGGCTTCGTTGACGAGGACGGCAAATATCTCGCCAACGGCCCGGCGGTGGACGGCCAGCGCCGCCGCCTGCGTTTCAACGACGGTGTGCGCTTCACCCGCGCCGGCGGGCGCAAGCTCGCCTTCTTCGTGCAGAAGGACATCAACCGCATGCTGGAGGAGCCGGGCAAGGCCCAGCCCGGCGCCGACCTCCCCAATCCCGCCAGTTCCCGGCCCGCCGCCCTCGCCGGCCCCCCGGTGCCGGCCAAGACCCCCGACCCCATGGCGGTATCGGCCGGCGCCAAAGCCGCCTCCCGGGTGCTGAAGGACGGCATCGCCCCTGCCCCCGTACGCGGCCGGGCCGACGATTTCTCCTGGCCCCCGCCCAACGCCGAGCCCGCCGCTAACGCGCCACGATAGGTTCCCCGGCACCCGCATCGCCCGGGCGATGCCGCATGCCGTCCAAGGTCGCATGCCGCAGTGCAGCGGCACCCCTTTTCAAAGCACGGGCGTCGCTTTACCGATTCGATGCGATAAGATCCGCATCGACGTGCGAAGGGAGTCCCCATGGGTGCCGAAGCTGGAGCCGCCATTGCCATCCGCCCGCGCCGCAGCGTGCTCTACATGCCGGGCTCCAATGCCCGCGCGCTGGAAAAGGCCCGCACCCTGCCCGCCGACGCGGTGATCCTGGACCTTGAGGACGCGGTGGCCCCCGACGCCAAGGCGGAAGCCCGCGCCCGCATCGTGGATACGGTGAAGGCCGGGGGCTTCGGCCCCCGCGAGGTGGTGATCCGCATCAACGGCCTCGACACGCCGTGGGGCTCAGACGATCTGGAGGCCGCCGCCGGCGCTGCGCCCGACGCCATCCTGGTGCCCAAGGTACAGACCGTGGAGCAGCTGGTCACGGTGGGCCGCCGGCTGGAGGCGCTGAAGGTGCCGCAGACCACGCGGGTCTGGGCCATGATCGAGACCCCGCTCGCCATCCTCGACATCAAGGCCATCGCCCAGGCGGCGCAGGATCCTTTGACCCGGCTCACGGTGTTCGTGCTCGGAACCAACGACCTCGCCAAGGAGACGCGGGCGGCGCTGGTGCCCGGCCGCGCGCCCATGGTGGGCTGGCTGAGCCTCGTGGTGGCCGCCGCGCGGGTCTATGGCGTGGACGTGCTCGACGGGGTGTGGAACCAGTTCCAGGACCTCGACGGCTTCAAGGCCGAATCCGCGCAGGCGGTGGAATTCGGCATGGACGGCAAGACCCTGATCCATCCGAGCCAGATCGAGCCCTGCAACATCGCCTTTTCGCCCCCCGAGGCGGAAGTGGCCCGCGCCCGCGCCATCATCGCCGCCTTCGCGCTGCCGGAGAATGCGGGCAAGGGCGTCATCACCCTTGATGGGCGCATGGTGGAACTGCTCCACGCCGAAATGGCCAAGCGCACGGTGGCCCTCGCCGACGCCATCGCCGCCCGCGCCTGAGGTCCTAGCCCGCATGTCCCAGCCCGCCGAGGCCCCGTTCCGCATTGTCATGCTCGCCTACCCGCGCATGACCCAGCTCGATCTCACCGGCCCGTTCGAGGTGTTCGCGCGCCTGCCCGGAGCCCGGCTGGAGATCGTGGCCGAGAGCTGCAAGCGGCCGGTGGTGGATGTGGCGGGCCTCGGCATCATGGCCAATGCCAGCTTCAACGAGGTCGCCGGCTGCGAACTTTTGTTCGTGCCCGGCGGCCCTGGCCAGCTGGAGCTGATGGATGATGGGCCGACGCTGGATTTCCTGCGCCGCATGGCGGTTCAGGCCCGCTATGTCACCTCGGTGTGCACCGGCTCGCTGATTCTCGGCGCCGCCGGCCTGCTCACCGGCTATCGCGCCACCAGCCACTGGCTGTCGCTGGACCAGCTGGCCCTGCTCGGCGCCATTCCGGTGGAGGAGCGGGTGGTGGTGGATCGCAACCGCTTCACCGGGGCCGGGGTCTCCTCCGGCATCGACCTCGCGCTGGCGCTGGCCGCCGAGATCGCCGGGGAGGACGAGGCCCGGCGCATCGCCCTCGCTATCGAATACCAGCCGGCGCCCGCCTTCCCGCCCCGCGACAAGGAGGACCCCCGCCTCGTCGCCGAAGTGCGGGAGAAGACCCGCGCCTTCCAGGAAAAGCGCGTGGCGGCGGCCCGCCGCGCCGCCACGCGGCTCTGAAACGTCGCCTCCCGAGCGATCCGCCAGAGCGTTTTCCGCTCGCCCAGGCTCACGGAAAGCGCTCTGGATTATTGAGTTTTCGCGCTTTCTTCACGCGAACCGGTATCTACCTCGCTCGAAAACGCTCGATCGTCCCAGGACAAGACCCATGAAGCTCTACCGCTACCTCACCGGCCCCGACGACGCGGCCTTCTGCAAGCGCGTCTCCGCCGCCCTCAACAAGGGCTGGCAGCTGCACGGCGCGCCCACCCTGACCTTCGATACGGTGCAGGGCCGCGTCATCTGCGGCCAGGCCATCGTCAAGGAGGTGGAGGGCGAGTGGTCCGACGACGTGGTGCTGTCCGAGCACTGATCACGGCACCGGAGCGCGGGCGTTTCCTGCTCTGATCGAGGGGGCGCCTCGGGTGGCCCCCGCCACAGGCTTCGAGGTCAGGCGGCCTCGGTGCCGTGGGCGGGAATGAGCACCACGGCCACGTCCACCTCGTCGCCGGCCTGCTTGAATTCCTGCCGCACCGCGTCGGTCAGCCGGGCGACGACCGCGCGCGTCTTCGCCACCGTCCAGTCGCCCTCGAAGCCGAGGTGCAGCTCCACGAACATCTTGCCGCCGAACTGCCGGGTGCGGATGTCGCCCAGCTCGTCGAAATCGTCGAAATGGCTGGTGAGCACCTTGAGAATGCGCAGCTGGCCCGCCTCGTCGATGGCCTGGTCGAGCAGCGAGGCCACCGAGCTCGAGAGCATGGCGAAGATATTGTAGATCATGAAGCCGATGACGACGAACGACGCCACCGGATCGAGATAATACATCCACGTCACGTTCTGGAAGATCGACAGAATCACGGTGACGGTGAACACCGAGCCCGAGGAGATGGCCGACACCAGGTGCACCCGGGCCTGCGCCGCCAGCACCGGCGAGCGCGTCTCATGGGCAAGGCGCGTGGCCTTGCGGTTCAAGACCCAATTGCCGATCACCGCGGCAGCGGTGACGAACAGGCCCAGTTCCGCCCCGCTCACCCCCTCGGGATGGAAGATGCGCATGATGGCGTTGGAGCCGGCGATGAAGACCAGCACCGTCTGCAGCAGCGCGATCATCAGCTCGGCGAGGTTTTCCAGCTTGCCGAGGCCATAGGCATATTTGCCCGAATGGGAATTGTGGGCGAGCCGCAGCACCAGCCAGCAGGCGGTGAGCGCGGTGAGGTCGAAGGACGTCGCCAACAGGTCGGTCAGGATCGCCGCCGAATTGGTGAGCGTGGCCGCGAGAATGTAGAAGGGAAACAGGCAGGCCGTGAAGATCATGGCCTGAAACGACAATTTCTGGCTCGCCGAACCCGACACCCCTGCCCCCTTTGTCGAATGGCGGCGCCGCCCGCAGCGCCTTACCCCCATGAGGACCATCAGGCACGCCGCGTCAAGCAGCGTGGCGCCGGATCCGCGCGGCTGTTGCGTCGCACCGCGCCGCTCTGCAACATGGCGCGACACGGGGGGATGAAGATGAGCAAGACCAACCGGGGCAATTTCTTCGAGGACTTCAGCGTCGGCCAGGTGATCCGGCACGCGACGCCGCGCACCATCACGGTCGGCGACGTGAGCCTCTACAGCGCGCTCTATGGCACCCGCTTCGCCGTGCAGTCGGCCGACAGCTTCGCGCAGGCCATCGGCTATCCGCGCGCCCCCGTTGACGACCTGCTGGTCTTCCACGTGGTGTTCGGCAAGACGGTGCCGGACATCTCGCTGAACGCGGTGGCCAACCTCGGCTATGCCGGCGGGCGCTTCCTCGCCCCGGTCTATCCCGGCGATACGCTCACCGCCGTGTCGGAAGTGATCGGCCTCAGGGAAAACTCCAACGGCCAGAGCGGCGTGGTCTATGTGCGCTCGGTGGGCTTCAACCAGGACGGCACCGAGGTGCTGGACTATGTGCGCTGGGTGATGGTGCGCAAGGCCGACCCCTCCCGCCCCGCCCCCGAGCCGGTGGTGCCCAAGCTGCCGGCTGCGCTCGCCCCCGATGCTCTGGGCGGCGCCGTGCCGCTGCTCGACATCGAGGGCTGGCGCAACGACCTCGCCGGCTCGGATGCCCGCTTCGCCGACTATCAGGTGGGCGAGCGCATCGACCATGTGGACGGCATGACGGTGGAGGAGGCGGAGCACATGATCGCCACCCGCCTCTACCAGAACACCGCCAAGGTACATTTCAACCAGTTCACCGAGGGCCAGGGCCGGTTCGGGCGGCGGCTGATCTATGGCGGGCACGTCATCTCGATCGCCCGCGCGCTGTCCTTCAACGGCCTCGCCAACGTGTTCCACGTGGCCGCCATCAATGGCGGGCGCCATGTGGCGCCCCTGTTCGCGGGCCTCACCGTGCATGCCTGGACGGAGGTGCTCGACGCCCAGCCCCTGCCGGGCCGCGAGGACGTGGGCGCGCTGCGCCTGCGCACCATCGCCACCAAGGACCGGCTTACGGGCGACTTCCCCGCCAAGGTCGCTACCGAGACCGGCGAGGACTATGACCCGAGCGTGATCCTCGACCTCGACTACTGGGCGCTGATCCCGCGCTGATCGGCGGCCGCCGCCGGGCGCACCACGGCGCCCGTGCGGTTGCCCCGCAACGGGGACGGCGGTGGCAAGGGCACCGCGCCCGCGCCAAGGCGCGACCCGGAGGTGACCCCGCCGCCGAAGGCGGACATGAAGCGCCAGACTTCCTCGCCGGAATCGATATCGCGGCTGCGCAGACCGAGGAAAGGGGTGGCGAGGTCGGGCTTCGTGTCCACCCGCGCCGGCGACTGGTGGCCGCCGCGCTCGATGCTGATGAGCTCCACCGCCGAGCCATCCCGGCAGCCGTCCCAGCGCCGCAGCACCGCCGTGGTGCCGTCGGTCTGGTCGAGATCGGGCAGCTCGCGCTGGTTCGAGGCGCCGCACCCGTTGATGCGGGCGAACAGGCGCGCGCTCTCGGGTGCCGACAGGGTCGCCCCCACCGGCGTCCAGAAGCCCGAATAGGCGATGACGGAATCCGCCGTACCGTGGATGAACTGGATGGGGACCGGCCGGTCGGGCTTGCATTCCTCGCGATAATTGGCCGGCGCCGTGGCCATGATGGACGAATAGGCGGCGAACAGGTCCGCATGCTCGCAGGCCATGCGCTGCACCATGAAGCCGCCGTTGGAAATGCCGGTGAGATAGATGCGCGCCGGATCGGCGATGCCCTCCTGCGCCAGCCGCTGGACCAGCGCCACCAGGAACGCCACGTCGTCGCCGGGCCGCAGCATCATCTTGAGGCGCATGGCGGCGGGCCGCCCGTCATTCCACACACGGCCCTCCCCTTCCGGATAGACCGCCACGAAGCCGTGGGCCGCCGCCGCCGCATCGAGCCCGAAATAGGCGCGGAAGCTTTCTGGGGTCTGCGCCGCGCCGTGGAGCGCGATCACGACCGGCGCTGGCCCGCTTACCCCCTCGGGCGTGACCACCACGAAGCGCCGGTCCTCGCCGTTCACTGAAAGCCGCAGGTCACGCACGGCGTCCGCCCGCGCGGGGAGAATCGTGAACATCGCACCGAACAGGACGAGAACACCCGTGACCACGAAGATCGCGTGCCGCACCCGGCCTGGTTGCGACTGACGCAGGGCCAAAATCGACCGGACCCACGCCAGGCGGTGCGGCAGAGCCGCGGCAGAACAGGACATGAAAAAGGAAGCCATTCATGAACAAGGGAAATCAGCGACCGTAGCCAGCACGGCGTACCAGCCTGAGCCATGCCCGGCAAATGCGGCGGGCGGGCGGCCACCCTGTGGCTTCCGCGCCACAGTTTCGCTGCGACAGACCCAAAATTGACATAAATCAAACTTTCGGGGGATCAGCAGCGCGATGTGTTGCCCTATGGTTGTGTTGATCAAGTTCGCGGGAGCGGGGCAATGAAGAAGTTCGGTCTGGGTGCCATTGTTGCGGCGGGCTTCGCCGCCTTCACGATCGGCGGCGCGATGGCCGCCGACCTGTCGACCCCGGTCTACAAGGCTCCGGTGGTCGAGGAGGCCCTGAGCCCCTGGCAGATCCGCGTTCGCGCGCTGTACGTGATGCCGGAGAACGGCGGTTCCGTGAACGGCATCCTCGGCTCCGACCTCACCTATTCCGACTCGGTGGTGCCGGAACTCGACATCACCTACTACTTCACCAAGAACATCGCGGCCGAACTCATCCTCGGCGTCACCCCCCACGACATCAACGGCGCGGGCACCATCACCAGCCTCGGCCAGGTGGGCAAGGTGTGGCTGCTGCCCCCTACCCTCACCCTGCAGTACCACTTCACCGATTTCGGGCCGTTCAAGCCCTATATCGGCGCTGGTGTGAACTACACCGTGTTTTTCAATCAGGACGCCAAGAACCCGGCGTTCGCCAGCGTCGACGTGCATGACACCTGGGGCCTCGCACTGCAGGCCGGCTTCGACTGGATGATCGACCGTCACTGGGGCATCAACGTGGACGTGAAGAAGCTCTTCCTCGAGCCCTCCTTCACCCTGCAGACCGTCGGTGGCAGCTACCTCACCGGCGGCGCCGACCTGAACCCCTGGATCTTCGGTACGGGCGTCACCTACCGTTTCTGATAAGGTCCTTCCAGACCTGACCTCCAGAACAGCGCCGGTCTTCCGGCGCTGTTTTTTTTCGCGCGTGCAGCGCACCCGCCCGCGCCCGGAACGTTGGCAGCGCAGCAATTCGCCGCGACCCAAAAGCGGCATGCAACGATCATCCAATTGCGGTGCGCGACGTATCCGGTTTTAAAGCCCCGCCAAGGTGCTTTGGAATCGTTGCGAAGTGTCGACGATTGAGATACCTGATCGGTCGATTTTTTGGAGGAGGCCCCATGGCCGACAGCCCTCAACGCATTGATCGTCCCCTTTCGCCCCACCTACAGATCTACCGTCCGCTGTTTACGATGGTGATGTCCATTGTGCATCGCATCACGGGCGTCGGGCTCTATTTCGGGACGGCGATCCTGGTCTGGTGGCTGCTCGCCGCCGCGACCTCCCCCTCGGCCTTCGAGAGCTTCCGCTCCGTGGCGGGCTCGCCCATCGGCCTCATCGTGCTGTTCGGCTACACCTGGGCCCTGCTGCACCACGCGCTCGGCGGCGCGCGCCACTTCATCTGGGATTTCATCCACGGCTTCGGCCCGAAGGAGCGCATGCTCCTCGCCCAGGCGACCCTGGCCGGTTCGGTGGCGCTGACCGTCATCCTGTGGGTCGTCGGTCTCGCGGTGAAGGGCTGAGGAGGATCACATGAGCAACACCCCGTCCTCCGGACACGCCCCCATGCGCACGGCCCTCGGCCGCGTGCGCGGCCTTGGCTCTGCCCGCTCCGGCACCGACCATTTCTTCAAGCAGCGCGTCACCGGCCTCGCCAACCTGATCCTGATGATCGCCTTCATCGGGATCGTCATCAGCCTCGCCGGCTCCAGCTACGCGGCGACGCGCGCCACCCTCGGCCATCCGTTCGTGGCGGTGGTCATCCTGCTGACGCTGCTGTCGGTCACCACGCACATGCGCATCGGCATGCAGGTAGTGATCGAGGATTACATCCACACTGAGGCACTCAAGGTGATGCTCATCGTGGCCAACACCTTCTTCAGCATCGCCATTGCCCTCGCCGGCGCCTTCGCCGTGCTCAAGATCAGCCTGGGAGGCTGACATGGCCGACACCGCAACCAACGGGGCCGCCGCGCCCGGCATCAACGGCGCTGCCTACCCCATCGAGGACCACACCTACGACGTGCTCGTGGTGGGCGCCGGCGGCGCCGGCCTGCGCGCCGTGGTCGGCTGCTCGGAAGCCGGCCTGCGCACCGCCTGCATCACCAAGGTGTTCCCCACCCGCTCCCACACGGTGGCGGCCCAGGGCGGCGTCGCCGCCTCCCTCGCCAACATGGGCGAGGACAAGTGGGAATGGCACATGTACGACACCGTGAAGGGGTCGGACTGGCTGGGTGACCAGGACGCCATCGAATACATGGTGCGCAACGCGCCCGCAGCGGTCTACGAGCTGGAGCACTGGGGCGTGCCCTTCTCCCGCACCGAGGACGGCAAGATCTACCAGCGCCCGTTCGGCGGCATGACCACCCATTACGGCAAGGGCACCGCCCAGCGCACCTGCGCCGCGGCGGACCGCACCGGCCACGCCATGCTGCACACGCTCTATGGGGCGGCGCTGAAGCACCACGCCGAATTCTTCGTCGAATACTTCGCCATCGACCTCATCATGGATGAGGACGGCCGCTGCCGGGGCGTCATCGCCATCAAGCTCGACGACGGCACCATCCATCGCTTCCGCGCCCATCTCGTGGTGCTCGCCACCGGCGGCTACGGCCGCGCCTATTTCTCCGCCACCTCGGCCCATACCTGCACCGGCGACGGCGGCGGCATGGTGCTGCGCGCCGGCCTGCCGCTGCAGGACATGGAATTCGTGCAGTTCCATCCCACCGGCATCTACGGCTCGGGCTGCCTCATCACCGAGGGCGCCCGTGGCGAGGGCGGCTACCTCACCAATTCCGCGGGCGAGCGCTTCATGGAGCGCTATGCCCCGTCGGCCAAGGACCTTGCCTCGCGCGACGTGGTCTCCCGCTCCATGACCATGGAGATCCGCGAGGGCCGCGGCGTCGGCAAGAACAAGGACCACATCTTCCTGCACCTCGACCATCTCGACCCCGCCATCCTCCACGAGCGCCTGCCCGGCATCTCGGAGAGCGCGAAGATCTTCGCCGGCGTGGACCTGACCCGCGAGCCGATCCCGGTGATCCCGACCGTGCACTACAACATGGGCGGCATCCCCACGAACTATTACGGCGAGGTGCTGGACAAGCGCTCCGGCGATCCCGACACGGTGGTGCCCGGCCTCATGGCCATCGGCGAAGCCGCCTGCGTCTCGGTGCACGGCGCCAACCGCCTCGGCTCCAACTCGCTCATCGACCTCGTAGTGTTCGGCCGCGCGGCCGGCCTGCGCGCCGCCGAGCTGGTGAAGCCCGGCGAGAAGCACCGCGAGCTTCCGGCCGGCAGCGCAGACCTCGCGCTCTCCCGTCTGGATGCGGCTCGTTATGCTTCCGGTGGCACTCCCACCGCCGAGCTGCGGCTCGCCATGCAGAAGGTGATGCAGAGCAACTGCGCCGTCTTCCGCACCGGCGAGGTGCTGGAGGAAGGCTGCAAGCTGATCCACGACGTCTACAAGGGCGCAAGCGACATCGGCGTCACCGACCGGTCGCTGGTGTGGAACTCGGACCTCATCGAGACGCTGGAGTTCGAGAACCTCATCGCCCAGGCCATCGTCACCATGGAGGGCGCGAGCGCCCGCAAGGAAAGCCGTGGCGGCCACGCCCGCGAGGACTTCCCGGATCGCGACGACGTGAACTGGATGAAGCACACCCTCGCCTACTTCGACACCGCAACCGGCAACGTGCGTCTCGATGACCGGCCGGTGCACACCTACACGCTGTCCAACGACATCCAGTACATCGAGCCCAAGAAGCGCGTGTACTGATCGTGTCATCGCGACCGCGCGCGGCACGGGCGAAAAAGCCCACCGCGCGCGGCCATGGCCAGAAATCCTGTGGGCGGTTACCGCTCCAGCGTTCCAGGACGTCCCATGGTTGAGCTCACCCTCCCGAAGAACTCCCAGATCACGCCCGGCAAGGTGTGGCCGAAGCCGCAGGGCGCCAAGAAGCTGACCGAGTTCCGCATCTATCGCTGGAACCCGGACGACGGCCGCAACCCGCGGGTCGACACCTATTATGTCGACCGCGAGGATTGCGGGCCCATGGTTCTCGACGGCCTGATCTGGATCAAGAACACCGTCGATCCCACCCTCACCTTCCGCCGGTCCTGCCGCGAGGGCGTGTGCGGCTCGTGCGCCATGAACATCGGCGGCACCAACACTTTGGCCTGCACCAAGGGCATGGACGAGGTGCTGGTGAAGGGCGTGGTCAACATCTATCCGCTGCCGCACATGCCGGTGGTGAAGGACCTAGTGCCGGACCTCACCCATTTCTACGCCCAGCACGCCTCCATCGAGCCGTGGCTGCAGACCGACAGCCCGCCCCCCGAGAAGGAGTGGCGCCAGGCCAAGGACGACCGCGAGAAGCTGGACGGCCTCTACGAGTGCATCCTGTGCGCCTGCTGCTCCACCTCCTGCCCCAGCTACTGGTGGAACGGCGACCGCTACCTCGGCCCGGCGGCCCTGCTCCAGGCCACCCGCTGGCTGAAGGACAGCCGCGACGAGCGCACCGGCGCCCGGCTCGATTATCTGGAAGACCCCTTCCGGCTGTATCGCTGCCATACCATCATGAACTGCGCCCAGGCGTGCCCGAAGAGCCTCAACCCGGCCAAGGCCATCGCGGAGATCAAGAAGATGATGGTCGAGCGCCAGATCTGACGGCACGCGATCGCGATCGCGCCTTTTCAAAAGGCCGCCCGCCCCTGGCGTGGCGGCCTTTTGCTTGCGGATCGCTCCCCGGGGTGGTGCTCAGCAGCCCGGCGGGCGTAGGGCGCTTCTCAACCCCGCGCATTCCGTGTTAAAAAATTCCCCGTCAACCTTGAGATTGCCGGAGGAGGCGAGATGTCGGTCATTCGCGTTCTTGTGGCGGCGATCCTTGGCCTGGTGCTGCTCGTTGCCGTCTTCACGCGCCCGTCGGAGACGATCGTCGTCGTCGGCAGCGCCGTGCTTACCTTGACCACCGCCAGCAGCATCGTGTTCTTCGGCTTCGTGGCCATCGCAGCCGTGATCGGGCTGGAGCGCCACTCCGGCCGCCATCTGGCCCCCGCCGCGCCGATCCACGTCCATCGTTCCCTGCGCGACGAAGTCTGAAGCGGACTTTTCAGCGCCGGCAGGTGGCCGCCGGCCACGGCGCCTGGTGATAGAACGGCCGCAGCTCTACGACCTGGATGCGCTCCCAGAGCGTGCTGGACGGCTCCGGGCACAAGCGCAGCATGGCCGAGGTGGGATTGCCCCGCCAGCTTTCGGGAATATGCACCACCACCACGAAGGCCCCGGCCTCATAGGACGGGTCACGGGTCCACCAGCCCGCCGGCAGGCGCTGCCTGAGATAGCTGCGCAGCGACAAGAACGGATCGAACGGATAGGGGTCCACGTCGGGATTGACGGGCGGGCGCGCCGGCAGGCCTTCAAGGCTCTGCATGGGAGACTGCTGGGCCATGGCCCCACCGGCCCCCACCAGCGCGGCCACAAGAGTCAGCCTCATCAGCGCCCGCGTGACGATCGCCCGCCCCCCGTGCCGCCCTGCCGTGCTCCCCTGCGGGCACCCCGTCCCCATGCCGATCCTCACGACCATTCCAGCCCCATTCCCCTGCCGCATCCTGATCCGCAATCCCGGCCCGGCCGCTTTCCTCCGGCGCCCGCGGGCAGTATGGCTGCGTGCACAGAGCCAGACCCGGCGCGGGACAATCTCCCTCCGCGCCAGGCCCTGTCCGGCGCCAACGCGCAGGCCGCAGTGTAGAGCGCAGCGCGCGCATTTTCCGTTCACGTCCGCTCAGGGGACATGCTCTATCTCAGCCTTCATCGCACGTTCGTCACCCGAGCCGGGGTGCATTTTGCGCGGACGTGCTCCAGATCAACGCCACGGACGGGAAACAGGGGTGAGCAAGGCCGGCATGATCGCGAAACCATCCCGAGCCAAGCTCGCCCCGAACTGCCCGCCTGGCACGCAGCATGCTAACGCCACCGGCCGGGGACGGCCGTGAGCGCGGCACCGTCCCCATCCTTCCTCACCCTCGTGCGGACCTATGGCACCTATGCCGGCGCCATGATGGCCCGTGGGCTCGAACTGGTCGGCAAGCTCGGGCTCTACATGCTCGGCGCGCGGGCGCTGGGGGTGCATGATTCGGGCTATTTCTTCCTCTGCCTCACCCTGGTCGGCGTGCTGGCCACGGTGTCGCGCGGCGGGTTCGAGCGGGCGGTGGTGCGCCACCTCGCCGCCGAGCTGGCCGTGGGCAAGGGCCGGGCGGCGGGGCAGGCCTTCCTCGTCGGGCTGGGCGCGGTACTGGGCCTCGGCCTCGCGGTGACGGCACTCACCGCCGCCTTCGCCCAGCCGCTGGCGGACTATGTGTTCCGCGATCCCGAGGCTGCCCGCCCGCTGCTGCTCTCCACCCTGGTCATCCTGCCCCAGGCCGCCTGCTATTTCATCGGCAACGCGCTGCTCGGCCTCCACAAGGGCGCGGCGGGGCAATTGGTGCAGAACGGCCTGTGGCCGGTGCTGACGCTGGCGGCGGTGGTTGCCGGCGTCACCTCTCTCGACGGGCTCATCTATGCCCTCGCCGCCGCCAATGTGGCGGCCACGATGGTGGGCGCGGTGCTGCTGTTTCGCGAACGCCATCGCTTCGTGGACACCCACACCGATGCGCCGCCGGGCGCGCCGCTGCCCGCGCTCTGGCGCACCGCGGCGCCGCTCTCGGTGGTGGAAATCGTGCAGATCCTGCTGCCGTCCCTGCCGGTGCTGCTGCTCGCCACCTTCGGCCTGCCCTCCCAGGTGGGCGCCTTCAGCGTGGCGAACCGCATCTCCATGCTGGTGTGGGTGGTTAGCACCTCCATCGGCAGCGTCGCCGCCCCCTCGTTCGCCGCCCGGCACCGGCAGGGGCAATGGACCGAACTGCGCCAGCTCAACCGGCGGGTGCGCCTCGCGGTGGCGGTCTTCGGCACCCCGGTGGTGGCGGTGATGGTGCTGGCTCCCGCGCAGGTGTTGCACCTGGTGGGGCCGGGGTTCGAGATCGCGGCCACGGCGCTGGTCATCCTCGGCGTCGGCCAGTTGGTCTATTGCCTGCTGCCGTGTCAGGAGATCGTGCTGGCCATGGCCGGCCACGGCGGCGTGCTGCGCTGGCTCACGCTGGCACAGACCGTGGTCTGCGGCGCCCTGTGCGTGCTGCTCATCCCGCCCTTCGGCATGATCGGGGCGGCCATCGCCACGGCGGTGTTCGCGGCCCAGCTCGCCATCGGCGCCAGCCTCATGGTGCGCAGGCTGATGCCCCAGGCGTTCTGATCACCGCGAGAGGGGCGTGCAACCCTCTCTTAACGGTAAAGTAAGCGCGGCGTTGCACGGTGGGGAAAGCCTCCCGTCACGCCGCAGCAAGGGCCGAACACGGGAGCGGGGCGTGAAGCAGGGGGACGCATGTTGATGCCGCAGGCGGCCCAGACCGGCGCCACGGAACCGGCCACGGGATCCACGCCTTCCGCTTTCACCCTGCGCGATTTCCTGATCGCCGCTTTCTACCACATCCGCATCGTGCTGCTGGCGGGGTTGATCCCGCTCGTGGTGGCGGTGGCGGTGGCGGCGACCAGCCGCACCGAATACACCGCCTCCAGCCTGCTCATGGTGATCGTGAGCCGCGAGGTGTCCAACGCCCAGAACGTGACCGACAGCGGCCCCGCCGTGCTCAGCATCGAGGGCCTGAAGCAAGTCGAATCGGAAGTGCAGATCATCGAGAGCGCCGACGTTGCCCGCGCCACGGTGGTCGAGATCGGGGTGGACCGGCTGTTCCCGCCGGGGCGGCTTGCCGCCATCACCCGCCTGTTCAGCTCCGACAAGGATGTGATGGACAAGGCGGTGGAGCGCTTCCAGGCCAGCCTGCGGGCCTCGGTGCAGTCCGGCTCCAACGTGATTCGGGTCAGCTTCACCAATCCCGACCGCGACGTGGCCATCGCCGCCGCCGACGCGCTGGTGAAGAATTATCTCGCCGCCCGCCGCCGCCTGTTCGAGAACCCCACCGCCAAGATCCTGATGCTGGAGGTGAACCGCTTCCAGAGCGACCTCACGGCGGTGGACCGGGAGATCGAGCAGCTCAAGGTCAAGGCCGGCATCATCGATTTCGCCCAGGATGCCATTCTCGCCTCTAACCAGGTGGACAGCATCCTTCAGCGCCGCCGGCAGGTCGCCGAGCGCGAGGTGGCGGTCGCCGCGCAGGTCACGGAGGCCGAAAAGCAGTTCGCGGCCCTGCCTGATTCGGTCTTCGACTTCGCCGAGAAGACCGACGCCCTGCCCGGCGACGAGGACAACAACACCCTCTCCAAGCTGCTGCTGGAGCGCGACCGGGTCGCCTCCCAATACGCCCCGGGCAGCCAGCTGCTGCGCGACCTCGATCGCCAGATCGCCACCATCCGGGCGCGGATCAAGACCCGTTCGGAGCGGCGCTATTCCACCGACCGGGCGGTGCGCAACCCGCAGGTCAACTACATCCAGAACATGATCCTGAGCCTCAAGGTGGAGCAGGATTCCCTCGGCCGGCAGAAGGCCGAGCTGGTGCAGCAGCAGCGCCTCGCCGAGGAGCGCCTCGCTGCGCTGCGCGCCGCCGAGACGCCGCTCATCGAGCTGAACCGCAAGCGCGATTCGCTGGGCGAAGGCTTCCGCGAATATCAGCGCCGGGCCGTGGCCGCCGCCATCGAGGAGGCGGCCGCCCAGTCGCGCCAGTCCGCGGTGCGCGTGGTGCAGGAGGCCGGCTCGGCGGTCACCAAGCGCTCGCTGGCGCTGCCGCTGGTGGCGGCGGGCCTGTTCGCCGCCATCCTGTTCGGCGGCGCGGCGGGAGCCCTCGCCTCAAGCCTGCGCACCTCCTTCGTCACCCCCGCCGAGGCGGAACGCGCGCTCGGCCTGCCGGCGCTCGCGGTGTTCGACGCCGAGGCGGAGCAGCCCGGCAATGCCGCGACCGACGAGGCCATCGGCAGTTGCGCCACCCTGCTGCTCGACACCCGCATCGACGAGGAGCCGCTGCGGGTCCTGCATTTTCTCGCGCCCGACGCCGACGACGCCCTGCCCTGGCTCGCCCGGCGGCTGGCGGAGGAGTTCGCCGCGCGGCGCCAGCTGCGCACGCTGCTGATCGACCTCTCCAGCGCCGCGCCCTACCCGCTGGCCGCCGGCGGCGGCGAGGTGCGCGGCGGCATCGCCGTTACCGGCACGCCGGTGCCCCTGCTGTGGGCCGCCGCCGACGCGGAGCGCTCGCCGCTGCTCGATTTCCGCCTGCCCATCGCCGAGGCGGAGCTGATGATGGCCGAGCTGCGCCGCGGCTTCGACTGCGTCGTCATCTCCTCCGACCTGCCCGGCGCCTCGCTTGTCACCCAGCGCTTCTGCCAGCTGGTGGATGCCAATATCCTCGCGGTGCAGGCGGAAAAGTCGCGTACGCCAGCGGTGGCCCGCCTGCGTGACCAGGTGGCGGAGAGCGGCGGCCTCACTATCGGCTTCGTCTTCCTCGGCCGGCGCTATTACTTGCCGAACTGGCTCTATAGCCGCGCCTGAGTGCACGGCCGCACCCGCGCATCCCCGTTCCGAGAACCGCACCGCCTGTTCCGTCCGCCGAGGGCGGATACGGGGCGCCGTGGCGCGGGCGCATCACCACCGCCGCATCATCCGCCATCGGTTTCGTGGCACCTTTGTTAAGTGTTTCGTTAACCACGCCGCTTTAGGGTCGCTTTACCACGTTCAAGGGTTTTCGCCTGAGATTTGCCGCGTCGTCCGCCGTCGAAACCGGACGGGACGCACGTCAAAACCACGGCATTAACCTTTTGAATACGATTAGGCGCGGGAGTTGGTCGATGGTCTTGCCAGAATGCGGCGTGGTGAACACCGCTCGCGGCCCGGCCCGGAAAGACCGATTTCGGGCGCGGGGGGCACGGCGCAGGGTCGCCCTTGCCCTCCTCGGATTGAGCCTCGCGCTCAACGGCTGCGCCGCAATCGCCAGTTCCCAGAGCACCGGCACCGAGCCGTTCACCACCGGCCACGAGCTGCGCTTCACCGAGGTGAACGCCGAGCGCTTCAAGCCGTGGAGCGACCAGGTGCCGAGCTATCGGCTGGGGCCCGGCGACAAGATCAAGATCAAGTATTTCATCACCCGCGAGATGGATGAGGACCTGACCGTAAGCCCGGACGGCTCCATCGCGCCGCGCGCCATCGGCCAGATCCGGGTGGAAGGTTCCACCCTCTCCGGGGTGCAGGATTATGTGCGGCGCGAATCACGCAAGGAGCTGACCGACCAGAAAGTGGTGGTCTCGCTGGAGGAAGCCTCCTCGGCCCGCGTCTATGTGGGCGGCATGGTGGCCCATCCCGGCGCCTTCAAGCTCGCCGACATGGGCACCAGCGTGCTCCAGGGCATCCTGCTCGCCGGTGGCTTCACCGAGGAATCGCGCACCGGGCAGGTGGCGCTCATCCGCCGTGGCCCAAACAACGAGCCCATGCTGCGCCTCGTCAATGTGCGCGACGTGATCCAGACCGGATTCGATGCCAACGACGTTCCGCTGGTGAGCGGCGACATCATCTATGTGCCGCGTTCGTCCATCGCGGAGGTCAATCTGTGGATTGACCAGTTCATCAACAAGGTGGTGCCGTTCCAGCGCCAGTTCAGCTATACGATCGGCTCCTATTCCACCACCGGCGGCGGAACCTCGATCGTGCCGTAACCTCTTAGCTTGACGCGTTTTCTTGGCGCGGACCGGCCGCCCCATGGTCCGGCCCGCGCTCCAGACGGGTCCGGCGCGACTGCCCCCGCGCCGGGTGTCATGACAGTCCGGCGCCGGGAGGGCGCCGACCAGAGGCGTCGAACACGCATGCACGCGGCATCCCAGACGCACCCGGAGTTCCGCACCGAGACCTTCCTCGGCGCGCCGTTCGCCTGCCTCGACGTGCCCGGCGCCGCGCGCGTCATCGGCGCGCGGCCCATGGGCGCGCCGTTCAGCTATGTGATCACCTCCAACGCCTCCCACCTGGTGCGGCTCAACGCCCGCAAGGACGAGCGCTTCGCCGCCGCCCTCGATGACGCGGGCCTCAACGTGCTCGACGGCGCGGTGCCCCACCTGCTGGCGGAGCGCCTGTTCGGCCTCGACATCCCGCTGTGTCCCGGCAGCGACCTCACCGCCGAGCTGTTCGAGCATGTCATCCAGCCCGGCGACCCGGTGACGGTGATCGGCGGCAGCGAGGAGATGAAGCGCCGGCTGGTGGCGCGCTACGGCATTGGCACGCTCAATCTCCACGTGCCGCCCATGGGCTTCATCGACGATGCGGCCGCGGTGGAAGCGGCCATCCAGTTCGTCATTGAGCATCCCGCCCGCTACGTGTTCCTGGTGGTGGGGGCGCCGCGCTCGGAATATCTCGCGCACATGATCGCGCGGCGCGGCGGCGCCGTGGGCACCGGTCTGTGCGTCGGCAGCGCGCTTAACTTCCTCACCGGCCTCGTCCAGCGCGCCAGCCCCGCCTTCCGCCGGCTGGGCCTTGAATGGCTGTACCGGCTGGCGCAGAGCCCGAGCACCCATTTCGAGCGGGTGTTCGTGGATTCCCTGCCCATTTTCCTCATCGCCGCCAAGGCGAAGCTGGATCCTGCAGCCTACGGCATGCGGCGCGACGGGGACGGGCCATCGTGACCGACCACCCCGCGAGCCGGGATCCGCCCCAACGCCGCGTGGTCATCCCCCTGCGCCGCAGCGCCTCGGGCATGGCGCCCGCGCTCGACGGGGGCGCATCCATGCTCGCCAAGCTCGCCTTCGCGGCGACGCTGCCGCTGTTCGCCCAGGTCTTCTACTATCTCAACGAGTATCCGGCGCCCTACCTGCTGTCGAAGGCCTGGCCGTTCCTCACCCTGCCGCTGGCGCTCTACGGCATGGTCCGGCTGAAGCTCCCGGCGGGGCGCATGTTCCTGCTGGTTCTGGCCTATGGGCTCGGCTTCACGCCCATGGTCTCGGTGATCCAGCTCGGCAACGGCTTCCTCGACGCGCTGACCACCACCATCAAGGCTTGGCCCTTCACCTATTATTTCAGCCTGTCGGCGGTGCTGGCCCTGCTCGCCGTGCCGCCGGAGAGCGTCCGCAAGGCGGTGCTGGGGCTGGGCGCGGCGACCTTCTTCCTGATGGTGATCATCTATCTGGTCGCACCCACATCCTGGTATGCGGACAATCCCGCCGACAGCAAGCTGCTGCTGTTCGACCTGGAGCGCGGCTACCGGGTCTACATGCCGATGTTCTTCGGCATGATCCTGGTCTTCTTCCTGTCCCGCGCCTTCGTGCTCCGGCGCAACATCCTCTACGGGCTCTGCGTGGTGCTGGCCTTCGCGCCCATGCTGCTGATCTACAAGCAGCGCGCCGCCATCGCCGCCGCGCTGGTGGTGGTGATATTCGGCATGGCCATGTCGCTGCCGCAGCGGGCGCGACGGATCGTGATCGGGCTGGGGCTGGCGGCGGTGGCGGTGGGTGTCTTCCTGGTGGGGCGAAAGCTCGGCCTTCTGCCCGGCGGCGCCGCGCCCGGCGATGCGCAGGATGCCTTCGGCGCCTCGCTCTCGGTGCGGCAGAATTCCTCGGCGCTGGCCTTCGCCTTCCTGGGCGATGATCCGCTGCGCTGGATTTTCGGGGTCGGCGCCACCACCCGCTTCAGCACGGTGACGCTCAACGACATCTTCGGCAACGACCAGTTCTTCATCGCGGATCTGGGCTGGATCGGCGTCGTGTTCGAATACGGCATCATCGGCGCCGTCCTGCTCGCGGCGTTGCACTTCTGGTGCTTTGTCACGGCTTTCCGGCTGACGCGCGGCCTTGAGGACCCCTTCGCCCTCGCCCTCAGCGACTACGTGCTGTATCTCATCATAAGCTCCGCCGTGTATTCGGTGGTGTTCACACCCGGAGAGCTCGGCGTCGTCATGGCGCTCACCATCTATCTCGACCGGCGCCGGCGCCTGCTGCCGCCCGGCCCGCCGCCGGAAGAACGCCGCCTGCTCCCCATCGGCCGCACTTCGGGCGGCCGCCGCGTGACCCTTGGACGCTCGGGAGCAATCGCACGTGCCGGCTGACCGCGCCCAGCGCACCGCAGTAATGCGACATGCTTGAGTCCCTGCAATATCTGCGGGCGGTGGCGAGCCTCATGGTGGTGGTGTTCCACCTCGGGGCGCCGCTGTCGCGCCTCGGCCTCACGGCGCCGTGGCCGCAATCGGGGGCGGCGGGCGTCGATATCTTCTTCGTGCTCAGCGGCTTCCTGATGCTGGTCACGACCCGCGGCCGCGACGGCTACACCTTGAGCTTCTACCTCAAGCGCATCGTGCGCATCGTGCCGCTCTACTGGATCGTGACCACGGCGAGCCTTGCGCTGCTGCTGGTCGCGCCGCAGCTGGTGAAGAGCGGCCGGGCCGACGCCTGGCACATTCTCGCCTCCTACTTGTTCCTGCCGGCGCGCCATCCGGTGCTGGGCACCCTGGAGCCGCTGGTGGTGCCGGGATGGACGCTGAACTACGAGATGTTCTTCTATCTGGTGTGGGGCGTGGCGCTGCTGCTGCCGGCGCGCGCGCGCCTGCCGGCCATCGCCCTCTTCCTCGCCGGGCTCGCCGTCCTCGGCCGCGCGGTGCCGAGCGAAAATCCGTTCCTCGCCTTCTATACCGCGCCGATCATGCTGGAGTTCGTGTTCGGCCTCGCTTTGGGCCTCTGGTATCTGGAAGGACCGGCCCTGGCGCGCGGCTGGGGCTTCGTCTTCCTCGCCGCCGGCTTCATGTCGCTGCTGGCGCAGGGCGATGTGCCGGCGGAGACGCGGGTGATCCAGTGGGGCATCCCCGCCGCCATGGTGGTGGCCGGAGCCCTGGTGCTGGAGCGGGCGAGGCCGGTGAAGCGCATCGGCGCGTTCGTGCTGCTGGGCGATGCCTCCTATGCGCTCTACCTGGTGCACGGCATGGTGCTTTCGGCCGTGGGACAAGTGTTGGTGCATCTGCCGCTGCCGGCGCCGCTCGCCTTCTTCGCCTGCGCCATCTGCGGGGTGGGGGCGGCAATCGGTGTTGCCATCGCCGTGCATCTGGCGGTGGAGAAGCCACTGCTGCGGCTCATGAGCGCGCGACCCAAGGCCAGCCGGGCCGCGATACCATGAGCATTGATGACCAGCCGTGCAAAAAAGCCGTTCCGCGCGCTTGCCCAAGCGTTGCGGTAGCTGTCTATTCCCGGCGTCTGGCCGGCGCGGGCCCTATGGGCCGTGCGAAGATGAAGCCAAGGGGGCAGTGCCATGTGGAGACGCGTGAAAAAGCTCGTGAACGAGCCGGCCTTCCGCGAGGCGCCGCTTACCGTGACGGGCCGGGCCATCTCGCTCGCGGCCCACGTGGCGCTGGGCCGCAGCCCGGTGGCGGAGATCACCCCCGGCGGTGCCCGCCTGAAGCTGCCGGCGGACCTGCGCTTCACCACCACCAGCGTGTTCCTGCTGCGCGACAAGGTGGAGCCGGAGGTACGCTACCTTGAGAAATTCCTGCGCCCCGGCGACGTGTTCGTGGACGTGGGCGCCAATATCGGCCTGTTCACCCTGAAGGCGGCCAGCTTCGCCAGCCGGGTGGTGGCGGCCGAGCCGGGCGCCGTCGCCGGCCGGCAGCTCGCCGACAACCTCGCCCTCAACGGCTTCAGGAACGTCACCATCGTGCCCAAGGCGATCTCGGACACGGAGGGCAAGGCGGTGCTGTTCCACAATCCCCTTGGCGACGATCCGCAGGCCTTCTCCCTCATCAATGACGGCACCAGCAGCGAGAGCGAGGAAGTGGAGATCACCACTCTCGACCGCCTCGCGAGCGACCTCGGCCTGTCGCGGGTGGATTGCCTCAAGATCGACGTGGAGGGCGCCGAGGACCGGGTCATCAAGGGCGCCGCCGGCACCCTGGGCCGGTTCCACCCCGCCGTCATCTTCGAGATGAACTGCCCCACCCTGCTCAAGGACGGCGGCGATCCGGCGGCGGCCTGGGTGGCGCTGGGCGGGCTTGGCTACGGCTTCTTCCAGCTGCAGGACGACGGCACGCTGACCCCGCTCGCAACCCGCCCCACACGGTTCGGGAACTATGTGGCGCTCCACCCGCAGGGCCGGCCGCTGGCCTGAGCTTGAGGGTGGGGCGTTCAGCCCCGCCAGCGCTCCAGGCGCGCGATGATGTCGGGCCGGACGGCGAAATAGAAATCGTTCACATAGAGCGCGCCCCTGCGAGGGCGCGTCCCGTCCCGCTCCAGTGACGCGACCGACTGGTGAACCGCGGGATTGAACTCCGCGACGGGCCGCATCCCGCCGCCCAGCCGGAAGAAGCCGCGATAGCCGAAGGGTTCCAGCACCTGCCGGACCGCCGCCACCGCGCCGGGCCGGTGGCGTTCCTCGGCCTCGATCAGGAAGGTGGGGCGGCTCGCCACGATGATGCCCCGCGCGCCTTGGAGCACCTTCACCTCGTGCCCCTCCACGTCGAGCTTGATGAAGCTCACGTCCGCGCTCACGCACGCGTCGAGCCGCGCCATGGCGACGCGCACATCATCGGTCGGACCCTCGACCTGCTCGGCGAGGTCGCCATCGAGGGTGGCGAGCGGCGACAGGTCGCGCGGAATGTGCAGCACCGCCGCGCCCGCGTCGGCACTCAATGCGGTCTCGAACAGGGTCAGCGCGCCGGAGCGGATCTCGCCGGGAAACCGCAGCTTCAGGATGCGCACGAGGGAGGGATTGGGCTCGAAGGCCAGTACCCGCGCGCCGCGCCTGAGCAGCCAGTAGGTGAAGAGCCCGCGGTTGGCGCCGATATCGCAGACGGTGTCGCCGGGCTCCACCAGCAGCGGCAGAAGCCGGACCTCGCTGTCAGGGTCATGGGCGGCGCGTGCATCCACCAGCGGGCACAACAGGGCGAATGCCCGCGGCATGCGGCGTTCGAGGATGGCCTTCAGGGATCTCAGCATGCGCTCCATGCGGAGGCCATCCCCCGCGCCAGAAGGCGTCCTCGCCACTCTATTGACCTCTCATAGCAGAGGCGCGAGGGAAGACAATCGAAGCAAAGGCAGGGGGTCGGCGTTGAGGTCGGCCGCCCCATTACCGCAAGCCGACAAGGCTTCGGCACCGCTTCAACGCAGGGTTTTAATCTGGACGGCCGCTCTTTCTAGGCCCGTCATCACGCTGCGGGAGGAAGCTTCCCGGGATGGGCTGGCGGGGAACGCTCCCTTTTTCTATGGTCGCGCCCGACAGCACGGGAGACGATGCTTTGAACGCCCCACGCACGCCACGCCCGGCGGTGTTTTTCGACCGGGACGGCGTCCTCAACGTGGATACGGGCTATGTCCACGCCCCGGAAGACTTCCGCTGGGTGGACGGGGCCCGGGAGGCGGTGCGGCACTTCAATGCGCTGGGTCATCTCGTGTTCGTGGTGACCAACCAGTCCGGCGTCGCCCGGGGCTATTACGGGGAAGCCGAGGTCGCGGCCCTGCATGGCTGGATGGCCGACGAGCTTGCAGCCATCGGCGCCCATGTGGACGACTGGCGCTATTGCCCGTTCCATCCGGACGCGGCGGTGCCGGCCTATCGCGCGGTCCACCCCTGGCGCAAGCCGGCGCCGGGCATGATCCTCGACCTCATGGACCACTGGCCGGTGGCGCGCGACCGCAGCCTGCTCATCGGCGACCAGCCTTCCGACATGGAAGCCGCTGCGGCGGCGGGCATCGCCGGCCATCTGTTTCCCGGCGGGGACCTGCTCGCCTTCGCCCGCGGACTGCGCTCCTCACAGGTTTGAGCGCCCCGCTCACGGCACCGGCGCATCGCACCCGGCAAGGCCGAGGCTGACACAGATGGCGCGGGCGAGGCTGCGATAGTCGGGATTATCGGGACCCGTGGGGCCGGGCGGCACCAGGCCGAGGCCATAAAGCATGGCGCCCGCCTTCGGATCGGCACGCACGTCCTGAAGCAGCTTCACCGTGCGCGCCACGGTGAAGCGCGGGCCGCCAGCCTCCGACGGCATGACCTGGATGCCCAGCGCCAGCGGCCCCGGCCACAGGCTGCGATAGGCGCGGAAGGCTTCAAGCGGCTGGTAGGTCGGCCCGGCGTCGTAGGACATGACCGAGACCAGGTCGAGCCCTCGCGCCGCCTCCGACTTCAGCAGCGCCCGCATCATGCCCACATAGGGGCCGTAGCGCGGCTGCGAGGCGGCGAAGGCGCCCTCGCCATAGGCGCCGACGCTCCAGCCGGCGAGGCTCACCACATGAGGCCGGGGCAGCGCCGCGCGAAGATCGGTCAGCACCGCGATGGCGCGGGCATCGTCGGCGCAGGCGATGCGGTCGTCCGGCGTGCGGGCGCAGCCGGAATCCGCCGTCTCGTAATCAAGGTCGACGCCATCGGCGCCGAGATCGCTCACCAGATGCGCCAGCGCGCGGAAATCCCGCGCATCCCAGCCGAAATAGCCCCAGCCGCCCACCGCCAGCAGCACCTTCGTGTCCGGGTGTTGCGCCTTCAGCGCGGCGATGGCCGCTTTCAGGACGGCGCCGGAAAAGGGAAAGGCGAAGCCGGTGCCCGACAGGTCGAGGTCCCCGGCATAGGCGAGGTCCGGCTTCACGAACCCCAGCGCCACATGGGAGATGGCGCCGGGCAGCCGGGCGAGAAGGGTCTTCTCCGGGTCCTGCGTGGCAACCTCGGCCCAGGACGCGAGATAGGCGAGGAACGGGCGTCGCTCTGCCTCCGCCGCCGCAGCGTGGCCGGCCGAAAGGCCAAGGACCAGGACCAGCGCCACCAGGACGGTCAGAAGACCGCCGGCCCGGCCATGCCCTTGGTGATGGTGAGCAGCATGATTCTGATGTCGAACCATATGGACCAGTGCTCAATGTAGAAAAGGTCGAGCTCCACGCCCCGCTCCGCCTTTTCAAGGGTGTTGATGCCGCCGCGCATGCCGTTGATCTGGGCCCAGCCGGTGATGCCGGGCTTCATCCGGTAGCGCGCCACATATTGCCGGATCGCCTCGTAGCGCACGTTGGTGGCGACCTGCATGTTGGGCACATGGGGACGCGGCCCCACCACCGACATCTCGCCCCGCAGCACATTGATGAGCTGGGGCAGTTCGTCGATGGAGGTGGAGCGCAGGAAGGCGCCGATGCGGGTGATGCGCGGATCGTCCTTGGTGGTGCCGCGGGAGCCGTCGTCCGATAGATCGACCCGCATGGTCCGCAGCTTGAAGCAGGAGAAGACGCGGTTGTTGAGGCCCACGCGCGGCTGGCGGAACAGGATGGGCCCGGGGGAATCCAGCTTGATGGCGGCGGCGGCGACCAGCAGGATAGGGGCGGTGAGGATGAGGCCGATGGTGGCCACCACATAGTCCTCCACCCCCTTCAGCAGCCCCAGCGAGCCCTTGAGTGGCTGCTGCTGCACCTGGAGCGCGGGCTCGCCGGCGATGCGCGTCATCCGGGCGTCGTTGAGCATGAAGCGCTCGGGATCCAGCTCGACGATGACGTCGGCGGCGATCTGGTACATCTGGTTGGCGATGGTGCTGATGGCTGCGGGATCGTCCCAGCTCTTGGCGACGACCACGATGTCCACCGGATTGTGCTTCACATATTCCAGCAGGTCGGCGAGTCCGCCCATCGCGGGAACGCCGTCGGGCGCGGGGGGCGGCGGGGTCATCTCGCCCGGCATGTGTCCCTCGTCGAACATGCCGACGAAGGTGATGAGGCCGTTCGCGCCCTCCTCCTCGCGGTAGCGACGCACGAGGTCGCGGGCCCGGGCCGGATCCCCGATGATCACCGCATTGCGTCGCAGAACGCCGCGGGTCTTCACCAGCGCCACGCCGGTCCGCACCAGCACGAAGCGGCCGAAGATCAGCGTCAGCGCGGTCAGAATGCCCCAGCCGAGCAGCGCAACGAGGTTGGTCGAGCCGATGGGGATGATGGCGTAGTAGCAGATCGCCAGAAGCGCGCCGGCCGGCACGCCGGCCACCGCGAGGTGACCGAGCTGGCGCAGCGGGCGCGTGTAATGCTCGACCCGATAGGCGCGGCCGGTCTGCAGGATCTGGACGAAGGCGAAGACGCCGATGGCCCAGAGGATGGCCATCTGGCTCCAGGACAGGAAATCCCAGCGCCCGTGGGCAATGATGGCGGCCAGCGCCGCCATGGCGACGTCACACAACAGGACGAGGCGGTTGACGAGCCCGTGGGTCCAACGTGTCATCGCGCCAATCCCTGCCGGCAGAACGCGCCCGACCTCGTTGAGTCGAGCCGCGACCGGGATTCGTTCTGCGGAAGAAGACGTTGGCAGTCAAGCTGGGGAAGGCACCACATGTGTGCAAATGACAAGAGCCGCCCGGCTGACGCCGCGCGGCTCTTTGAAGATCTGCGTTCCGCAGCGCCTCAGGTCAGTGGCCGAAGGCCTTGACCACCTCTTCGGTGACCTTCTTGGCGTCGCCGAAGAGCATCATGGTGTTGTCCTTGAAGAACAGCTCGTTCTCCACGCCGGCATAGCCCGCCGCCATGCCGCGCTTGATGAAGAGCACGGTCTTCGCCTTCTCAACGTCCAGGATCGGCATGCCGAAGATGGGCGACTGCGGATCGGTCTTGGCTGCCGGGTTGGTCACGTCGTTGGCGCCGATGACGAAGGCCACGTCCGCCTGGGCGAACTCGGAGTTGATGTCCTCCAGCTCGAACACCTCGTCGTAGGGCACCTGGGCCTCGGCCAGCAGCACGTTCATGTGGCCCGGCATGCGGCCCGCCACCGGATGGATGGCGTACTTCACCTCGACGCCCTCCTCCTTCAGCAGGTCGGCCATCTCGCGCAGGGCGTGCTGGGCCTGAGCCACCGCCATGCCGTAGCCCGGCACGATGATGACCTTCTCGGCGTTCTTCATGATGTAGGCCGCGTCGTCCGCCGAGCCCTGCTTCACCGGGCGGGCTTCCGCCTGGGCCCCGCCGCCGGCCGCCGCGGCGTCACCGCCGAAGCCGCCGAGGATGACGGAGATGAAGGAGCGGTTCATGCCCTTGCACATGATGTAGGACAGGATGGCGCCCGAGGAGCCCACCAGCGCGCCGGTGATGATCAGCGCGGTGTTGCCCAGGGTGAAGCCGATGCCCGCCGCCGCCCAGCCCGAGTAGGAGTTCAGCATCGACACCACGACGGGCATGTCCGCGCCGCCGATGGGGATGATGAGCAGCCCGCCGAGGATGAGCGAGACCACGGTGATGATCCAGAACAGCTTGATCGAGCCGGTGATCACGAAGGCGATGATCAGGACCAGCAGCAGGATGCCGAGGCCGGCATTGATGAGGTGGCGCGACGGCAGCATGATCGGCTTGCCGCTCATGTTGCCGTTGAGCTTGGCGAAGGCGATGATGGAGCCGGTGAAGGTGATGGCGCCGATGGCCACGCCCAGCGACATTTCCACCAGGCTGGCGCCGTGGAGGTGGCCCGGATCGCCGATGCCGAAAGCACGCGGCGCGTAGAGGGCGGCAGCCGCCACCAGCACCGCGGCCATGCCCACCAGCGAGTGGAAGGCGGCGACCAGCTGGGGCATCTGGGTCATGGCGATGCGCTTGGCCACCACCGCGCCGACACCGCCGCCGATGCCGATACCGGCCAGCACCAGCACCCAGCCGACGAGGTCCGACGGCGGCGAGAGCGCCAGCGTGGTGAGGACGGCGATGGCCATGCCCACCATGCCGTACAGGTTGCCCTGCCGCGAGGTGGTGGGATGGGAAAGGCCGCGCAGCGCGAGGACGAAGAGGATGCCTGCAACGAGGTAAAGCAGGGCAGCGAAATTCGCGTTCATGTGCTCCGCCTCACTTCTTCTTGGAGTACATGGCGAGCATTCGGCTGGTCACGAGGAACCCGCCGAATATGTTCACCGAGGCGAAGATGAGCGCGACGAAGCCGAAGATGCGCGCGCCCCAGGCGTGGCTGGAATCGCCCACGGTGGTGACGCCCACCGCGAGCAGCGCACCCACCACGATCACCGAGGAGATGGCGTTGGTGACGCTCATCAGCGGGGTGTGCAGCGCCGGGGTCACCGACCACACCACGTAATAGCCCACGAACACCGCGAGCACGAAGATGGAGAGGCGGAACACGAAGGGGTCGATGGCCCCCCCCGTCGCGCCGTGGGCCACCGCGCCGAGGGCGGCGCCGGCCTGGTCGGCATAGAGCTGGGCGGCTTCCGCCGCCTGGCGCGCGATCTCTGCAGCGGCGCGGGCCTGGGAGGCGGCGTCCGTCGCGGTCTGGGCTGAGGCGGGATTCATCAGGCCGCTCCCTCGCTGGTGGTGGCGAGATTCTTGGGTGCGAAGTTGGGATGCACGACGGCGCCGTCGCGGGTGAGGAGGGTGGCCTTGACCAGCTCGTCGTCCCACTTCACGGCAAGGGACTTGGTCGCCTTGTCCACCATCGTCTCGAAGAAGTTGAACAGGTTCTTGGCGTAGAGCGGCGAGGACGACGCCGCGATGCGGCCGGGCACGTTGAGGTGGCCGACGATCTTGACGTTGCCGACCCAGGCCACTTCGCCGGGCACCGAGCCTTCCACGTTGCCGCCACGCTCCACCGCCAGGTCGACGATGATGGAGCCGGGCCGCATGGAGGCCACCATCTGCGCCGTGATCAGGCGCGGCGCGGGCCGGCCGGGGATCAGGGCGGTGGTGATGACGATGTCCTGCTTCTTGATGTGCTCGGCGACGAGGGCCGCCTGCTTGGCCTGGTACTCGGCCGACATGGGCTTGGCGTAGCCGGCAGCGGTCTCGGCCTGCTTGAACTCCTCGTCCTCCACCGCGACGAACTTGGCGCCCAGCGAGGCGACCTGTTCCTTGGCGGCGGGGCGCACGTCGGTGGCGGTCACGATGGCGCCGAGGCGGCGCGCGGTGGCGATGGCCTGGAGGCCCGCCACGCCGGCGCCCATGACGAAGACGCGCGCGGCGGGCACAGTGCCGGCGGCGGTCATCATCTGCGGCAGGGCGCGATTGAATTCGGCCGCGGCGTCGATGACGGCGCGATAGCCGGCGAGGTTCGCCTGCGAGGACAGCACGTCCATCACCTGCGCGCGGGTGATGCGGGGCATCAGCTCCATGGCGAAGGCGTTGACGTTGTAGCGCGCCAGCGTGGCCAGGGCCTCGTCGTTGCCATAGGGATCGACGATGGCCAGCAGCAGCGCGCCGGGCTTGTACGACGAAAGTTCAGCTTCCGTCGGACGGCGAACCTTCAGTACCACTTCAGCGCCGTACAGGGCATCGGCGGCGGTGGGCGCGATGGTGGCGCCGGCGGCTTCGAAGTCGGCATCCAGAATGCCCGACTTGAGGCCCGCGCCCGTCTCGACCGCCACGCTGGCGCCGAGCGCGACCAGACGCTTCACCGTATCCGGGGTCGCAGCGACCCGCGGCTCGCCGAGATCAACCTCGGCGGGGACAGCGATTTTCATCAGAGATGTCTCCGGTGCTCCAACCCGTCAGGGGGTCAGAGGAGGAAGATCCACATGAGGGTGAGGAGGACGGCGACAGCGATCGCGCCCCATTTGGTCAGGGCGGTGAACAGCACATAGGTGCCTTCGTGCTCGGCGTAGTCGTTACCGTCCGCAATGGCGTATTCGGTCGTGGCGTGTTCAGCCATCTTTTCCCCCTTTTAAGGCCTCAATTAGCGCTTTAGCGGAGATGCGAATGTCTGGCAACCGGGTTGTGGTGTACAGTATGCCAAATCCAAACCGCTGAGTCATTGGAATCATCCGGCAACCGCCTGAACGCAATGGGAAAGGCCGCTCCGGCGCGTTAATGTTCTTGTTTCGTTCCGGTTCGGGTGCTACCTTTTTTCCCATGAGCCGTGAGCGCGATTCCCTCCTCGATCCTGCCGGCACCACCGTCGCCGCGGCGCGTGCCGCACGCGGCCCACGGCCGGCCGGCCCCAAGACCGCGGGACCCAAGGCTGCGGGACCCAAGGCCAAGGCGGCGGCCCTCTCGGTGAACGAGCCGCGCGCCAATCGCATCCTCGGGCGCCTCGCGCAGGAAAAGGCCGCACCGCCCCCCGTGGTCCCCCCAGCTCTCGACGGAGAGGTCGGGAGCGTGGTGGACGGGGAGCGCCGGCGCGGACGGGGCGCGGTCTCCAACGCCGCCGGCCGCTTCGAGCCGGCCGCCCGCATCCTGTTCGACGACGGCTGGCAGAGCCTGGAGGACCTGCCGCCCCTGCGCACGCAGGTGATGGAAGAGCGCGCACGCACGGTCATCACCCGCAACCAGTCGCCGGATGTCGCCTTCGATCGCTCCATCAACGCCTATCGGGGCTGCGAGCACGGCTGCGTCTATTGCTTCGCCCGGCCGACCCACGCCTATCACGGCCTGTCGGCGGGCCTCGATTTCGAGACCAAGCTGTTCGTGAAGCCGGACGCACCGGAACTGCTGGCGCGGGAGCTGTCCCAGGCTTCCTACCAGCCCCGCGTCATCGCCATGGGCACCAACACCGATCCCTACCAGCCCATCGAAAAGCGCTACGAGGTCACCCGCCGCCTGCTTGAGGTGCTCGCCGAGTTCGGCCATCCGGTGGGCATCGTCACCAAGTCGGGACTGGTGGCGCGCGACATCGACATCCTCGCCCCCATGGCCGAGAAGGGCCTCGTCAAGGTGGCCATCTCCATCACCACCCTCGATCCGCATCTGGCCCGCACCATGGAGCCGCGGGCGGCGAGCCCCCATGTGCGGCTCGGCACCATCCGCCGCCTCGCCGATGCGGGCATTCCCACTGCGGTGCTCACCGCCCCGCTCATTCCGGCGCTCAACGACATGGAGGTGGAGCGCATCCTCGATGCCGCCAAGGCCGCCGGCGCCAGCGAGGCGGGCTATGTCATGCTGCGCCTGCCGCTGGAGATCGCCGACCTGTTCCGCGAATGGCTGGTGACCCACTTCCCGGACAAGGCGCGGCACGTGCTCGGCCTGATCCGCCAGATGCACGGCGGAAAGGACTATGACTCCGCCTTCGGAAAGCGGATGCGGGGAGACGGCCCCTATGCCTGGACCGTGGGCCGCCGCTTCGAGATCGCGGCACGGCGGCTCGGCCTCGCCGGGCGCGGGCTGAAGCTGACCACCGCCCATTTCCGCCGCCCCAAGCCGGCCGGCGTGCAGCTCAGCCTGTTCGATTGAAGAGCCCCATGGAGATGCCCATGCCGCCGGCACCCGCGCTTCGCCTGCATCTCGTCACCCTGGGGGTCGGCGACCTTGGCCGCGCCATCGCCTTCTACATCGCGATGGGACTGGAGCGGCGGGACCTGGACACGCAGGGCGTCGCCTTCTTCCTCGCCGGGCATGTGGTGCTGAGCCTGTATCCGCGCGACCGCCTTGCCGACGACGCCTCCTTGGCCGACACGCCGCCGCAGCCCTTCAGCGGCCAGACCCTCGCCTGCAATGTGGCGCAGGAAGCCGCGGTCGCGCTCGTGATCGCCCGCGCCGTGGCGGCCGGAGGCAAAGAGGTCAAGCCAGCGCAGAAGGTGTTCTGGGGCGGTACCAGCGGCTATTTCGCCGATCCCGACGGGCACCTGTGGGAAGTGGCGCACAACCCCTTCTTCCCGTTCGATGCCGAAGGCCGGCTCACAGTGCCGGAGCGGGCCGCTTCATGAAGGCTCATGTTCGGACGAGGCGCCATCACGCCGAGCCCCCTCGCACTACGAGCCTTGCGGTCGAGGGCGGCTGGCGCCATAGGCGCGCATGAAGACGCGCACCGCCCCCTTCACCGATTTCTCCACCGCCTCGGGATCGGGTGCGTCGGGCGCGCCGACGAGGGCGGGGATGGTCACTCCGTCCTTGCACAGGGTGAGGAACTGGCTCGCCGCCTGCGACACGTCGTCGATGTCGAGCACGCCCTGCTCCACCTTGGCGGCGAGATAGACCGACAGGCGCGAGATCCCCTCGCAGGGGCCCGCCTCGAAGAAGCGGCGGCCGATGTCGGGAAACTTGGCCGAGATGGCGATCACCGTGCGCAGGAGCGCGATGCTGCTCGGCCGCAGGATGGCATGGACGAAGGAATAGCCGAGCTTGGTGAGGGCGGTTTCCACGTCCTCCTCCTCGGCGTCGAGCACGAACATGCGCTCGGCGGTCTCCTCGCACTCGCTCCCGACGAGGGCGGAAAAGAGATCCTCCTTGTTCTCGAAATAGACGTAGAGCGTGCCCTTGGAGACCCCGGCGGCGCGGGCGATGTCGCCCATGCTGGCCGCATCGAAGCCGCGCTCGAAGAACACCTGGCGGGCGCCGGACAGGATCTGGCTACGCTTTTCCGGGTCCTGGCCCGCGCCATGTCCCGCGTCCCGCGCCACCGTGTCCCGCGGATCCGAACTGCGCAGCTTGAGGTCGGCGCCTCCGATGTCGGTCATACTCCCACGTCTCTTTCTTTCCAGCCCTACGTTCTTGCGGGATCACAGCACCGGCGCGCAAGCACCGAGTACGGCACCCCCGCGATACGCCGGAACGAGGTGACATCGCCGCAACAGGAGGCCGCCACCCAAAACCGACCGAACCGTTCAGTTCTCTCTTGCAAAGCCATCCATGCTGCGCTAAACCATAAGCACCGAACCGAACCGTTCGGTCAATGCCGCGGCACCGCAACCCGCGTCTTGATCGAACCAGGGGGAGGAGAGCAACGCCCCCGCTCTCCTCCCCCAAATTTTTCGGGTCTCCCTTCAGATCTGTTCGCGTAACAAGGCCGCGCGCCTTGACCATCCGGTGCCCTGCCGGACCGGAAGGCCGCGCCCGTTGCTGCGACATTCTGCCACATCACCTTGGCCGTCGCGCGCAGCGCCTTACCTTATCGAGACCGATCCGGGCCCCTCTGGCGCAGTTCCGCTGCGCGATGTCGGATCACCGCGTGCTCAGCACTCACCGGAAACCCTGGCCCATGATCGCCCCCCACCGGACATGACAGTCCCGCGCCCTCCCCACCGGCGCCGCGCGCTGTTCCTGGTCAATCCCGGCGCGCGCCACGGCACCGCGTCGCTTGGCGGCGTGCGCGAGCGTCTGGCGCGCGACCTGGACCTCACCGACGTGCGATGGCCCGGTGCCGCCGCCATCTCCGACACCATCCGCGCCCGCGCCGGCGACGCCGACCTCGTCATCCTCGGCGGCGGCGACGGCACGCTGAACGCGGCCACCTCGGGCCTGTTCGACACCCAGCTGCCGTTGGGCGTGCTGCCGCTTGGCACCGCCAACGATTTCGCGCGCACCCTCGCCATCCCCAGCGACCTCGCGGCTGCCGCCGACGTGATCCTGGCCGGCGCACCACGGCCCATGGACCTCGGCGAGGTGAACGGCCATGCCTTCCTCAATGTGGCCAGCATCGGCTTTTCCGCCGATCTCGCCCGCGCGCTGACCCATGAGGCCAAGCGCCGCTTCGGCGTGCTCGGCTACGGCATCGTGGCCGCGCGCCTGCTGATGCAGTCGCGCCTGTTCACCGCCTTCATCGAGCATGACGGAACAGTGGAGCAGGTGCGCACCCTGCAGGTGTCCGTGGGCAACGGCCGGCACTATGGCGGCGGCATGACGGTGGAAGCCACCGCCACCGCCGACGACGGCCGGCTCGATTTCTACAGCCTCGAAGTGGACCACTGGTGGCGCCTGCTCGCGCTGCTGCCGGCGCTGCGGCGCGGCACCCAGGGGGCGTGGGACGACGTGCGCGCCTTCCGCACCACCGAGGTGGTGGTGCGCACCAGCCGGCCGCGCCCGGTGAACACCGACGGCGAGCTGGTCACCTTTACCCCGGCCCATTTCCGGATCCGGCCCGGCGCCATCCACGTTTATACGCCGGCTCCCGCCGGTGCCTCAGCCTTCTCCCCCAACCTCTTGCCCGAAGGTTCTGCCTAGATGGACTACCTCCTTCAACTCGCCGCCGACCCCGCCGCGTGGGTGGCCCTGGTGACGCTGGTGGCCATGGAAGTGGTGCTCGGCATCGACAACCTCATCTTCATCTCCATCCTCACCAACAAGCTGCCGCCCCAGTACCGCACCAAGGCCCGGCGCATCGGCATCGGCCTCGCGCTCGTCATGCGGCTGGCGCTGCTGGGCACCGTCGCCATCATCGTGAAGCTGACCGCGCCCATCTTCGAGGTGTTCGGGCACGGCTTCTCCTGGCGCGACCTCATCCTCATCGCTGGCGGCCTGTTCCTGGTGTGGAAGGCGACCACGGAGATCCACCACAATGTGGACCCGCGCACCCATGCCGAGGACGTGCAGGAAGCCAAGGTCACCATCGGCTTTACCGCGGCCATCGCCCAGATCCTGATGCTGGACCTCGTGTTCTCCATCGACAGCATCATCACTGCCGTGGGCATGACCGAGCACATCCCCATCATGATCATCGCGGTGATCGCGGCGGTGACCTGCATGCTGCTGGCCGCAGATCCGCTGGCGAAGTTCATCGAGGCCAATCCCACCGTGGTGATGCTGGCGCTGGGCTTCCTCATCATGATCGGCATGACGCTGATCGCGGAAGGCTTCGGCGCTCACGTGCCCAAGGGCTACATCTACGCGGCCATGGCGTTTTCCGCCGCCATCGAGGCGCTCAACATGCTGTCCCGCCGGCGCCGCCCGGCCTCCGGCGGGCATTGAGCGCGGCCCAGTCCCGTCTTTGCCGACAAATGGCGGCCGGCGCGCCGCCATTTGAGCAAGGCCAATGGCAAGGCGGCTCGCGCCTCTCTATGCTCGCTTCGGGCCGGCCCTGCCGGCCCGAATTCCGTCTTCGAGGTCGAGAATGATCGCCCTGTTTGCATCTCGCACCGCCTGCGCTCGTCCTGCGGTGCTCGGCACCGCCTGTGCGCTCACCGCGGCGCTGGCTCTTGCCGCCTGGTCGGCCCCTGCCCGCGCCGAGGCATGCCTGGAGCAGATCGTCACCGTGCAGGCCCAGCTGAAGGCGCGCGAGCCCGCGCCCAAGAAGCCGCCGTCCCAGGAACAGACCATCGGTGCGCAGACCGACCAGCAGCCGACCCCCGGCTCGCTGGCCGCCGCTGGCCTCACGCCGCCGGACAGCGGCGCCTATGGCGCGCTCAACCAGGCCATTAACCTCCAGGCCGGTGGCGACGAGGCGGGCTGCCTCAAGGCCCTCGCCGAGGCGCGGCGGCTCGGCGGGCTGAACTGAGCCCGACCGGAGCTTTTCAGGTGCGGGGTGGACCGGCTCAGGTCAGAGCCGGTCGCGCATGGCGTAATAGCTGAGGCCCGCCACCAGCAGCGGATAGCGCATGAGCCGGCCGCCGGGAAACGGCGGCACCGGCAGGCGCTGGAGCAGGTCGAAGCGCTCCAGCTGTCCCTTCACCGCCTCGGCCAGGATCTTGCCGAACAGGGGTGCCAGCGCCACCCCCTGCCCGCTGTAGCCGGCCGAGACCAGCACCTTGTCCGACAGCCGGCGCACGAACGGCATGCGATTGAGGGTGATGGCGAGCACCCCGCCCCAGGCATAGTCGATGCGCACGTCCTGAAGCTGCGGGAAGATCCGCAGCATATAGGGCCGCACGAAGCCGGCCACGTCGGTCCGCAGACCCCGCCGGTAGCTCTCGCCGCCGCCGAACAGCAGCCGGCCGTCGCCGCTCAGGCGGAAATAATTGATGACGAAGCGGCTATCCGCCACCGCCGCGTCATTGGCGATGATCTCCCGCGCCCGCGCCCCAAGAGGCTCGGTGGCGATGATGTAGTTGCAGATGGGCATGACATGGGTGTCCACCCGCCGGTCGAAGCCGTCCATGAGACCGTTGCCGCATTCCAGCAGGAAGCCGGCGCGCACCACGGCGCCGCCCGCGGTGGTGACGGTGACCCCCGCCCCCTCCTCCTTCACGGCCACGGCGCGGGTGCCCTCGAAGATCCGCGCGCCGGCCCCGGCCGCCGCCCTGGCGAGACTAAGGGCGAAATTGAGCGGGTGGAGATGGCCGGCTTTCCGGTCGATCACTCCGCCATGATAGGCATCGGTGCCCACCAGGGCGCGGATCTCCTCGCGGGTCAGCGGGTCGACCGCGTCATAGCCGTAGCGGTCCCGCAGCAGGCGGGCGTAGTCGTGGCTCTCCTTCACGAAGTGCGGCTTGTGGTCGGCATGGATGAGGCCGCTCTTCAGGTCGCACGCCATGCCGTGGCGCGCGATCAGGCCATGGACCAGCGCCTTGCCCTCCTCGGCGAGGTCCCACAGCTTCTTCGCGTCGTCGAGGCCCACGGCCTTCTCGATCACATCCTGGCCGTGGCGCTGGCCGGAATGCAGCTGCCCGCCATTGCGGCCCGAAGCCCCCGAGCCGACGCGCGCCGCCTCCAGCACCACTACGTCGAAGCCGGCTTCCGCCAGATGCAACGCGGCGGAGAGGCCGGTGTAGCCACCGCCGAGGATGCACACGCCCGCCTTCACCTCCCCCGCGAGCGCGGGAAAGGCGGGACAGGCGATGGCCGTCGCCGCGTACCAGGACGGCGCGTGCCCGGCGGGATCGAGCCCCGTCGGCGGCATGGATTGAGCCTCGCCTGCCATGCGCGCGCTCAGACGTTCAGCAGCAGATATTCCCGCTCCCACGGCGAGATCACCCGCATGAAGGTCTCGAACTCGGCCTGCTTCACCGCGGCATAGGCGGCAACGAAGCGATGGCCGAGGACCTCGGCGAGGGGCTCGCTGTCCGAGAAGGCCGCCACCGCCTCCAGCAGGCCGCGCGGCAGGTCGAAGTCGAGGTTCTTGGCGTCACCTTCCAGCGGATCGGTGGCGCGCAGGTTCTCGGTGAGGCCGAGATAGCCGCAGGCCAGGGAGGCGGCGATGACGAGATAGGGATTGGCGTCGGAGGACGGCACCCGGTTCTCCAGCCGCCGCGCCTCGGGGGTGGAGGGCGGCACGCGCAGGCCTGCGGTGCGGTTGTCGTAGCCCCATTGCAGGTTGATGGGCGCCATGGAATCGCGCGTCAGCCGCCGGTAGGAATTCACATAGGGCGCCATGATGCACATGACCGACGGCAGGTATTTCTGGTGGCCGGCGATGAAGGAGAAGAATTCCGGCGTCGGGTCGCCGTCCTCGTCCGAGAAGATGTTCTTGCCGGTCTGCGCCGAGATCACCGACTGGTGGATGTGCATGGCGCTGCCCGGCTCGTTGGCGATGGGCTTGGCCATGAAGGTGGCGTAGATCTTGTGCGCCAGCGCCGCCTCGCGGATGGTGCGCTTGAACAGGAACACCTGGTCGGCCAGCGTGAGCGGATCGCCGTGGCGCAGGTTGATCTCCATCTGCGCGGCGCCGTCCTCGTGGATCAGCGTGTCGATCTCCAGCCCCTGGGCTTCCGAATAGTCGTAGATGTCCTCGAACAGGGCATCGAACTCGTTCACCGCCTGGATGGAATAGGACTGGCGGCCGATCTCGGGACGCCCTGAGCGGCCCACCGGCGGCTTCAGCGGATAGTCGGGATCGGTGTTGGGTTCCACCAGATAGAATTCGATTTCCGGCGCCACCACCGGCTTCCAGCCCTTCTTCTCGTAGAGCGAGATGACGTGGCGCAGCACCTGCCGCGGCGCCAGCTCCACCGGGCGCCCGTCGCGGTGGAAGGCGTCGTGGATCACCTGGGCGGTGGGGTCCTGCGCCCACGGCACCGAGCACAGGGTGGCGAGGTCCGGCTCCATCACCAGGTCGCTGTCGGCGACCACCGAATCCACCAGGCCTTCATAGTCCGGATACTCGCCCGAAATGGTCTGGAAGAAGACCGACAGGGGCAGGTTCATCACCGGGGAGGAGAAGAATTTCGAGGCCGGCATGATCTTGCCGCGGGCGACGCCCGCAAGATCGGGAACGGTGCACTCGATCTCGGTGATGCCCCGGCTGGCCATCCAGGCCTTGGCCTCGGCGAGGGAATTGACACCCCGCGGCGCCGTCACCGGAATCTTCTGCGCGCCCTTGCTGCGTTTCGCCATGATGCCCTCACGCGTGAACCGCTCACGCCTGATGAGGGAACACCTGCGCCATGGCGGGTGTCAACGCGGCGCCGTCGCGGCCGCGCTCCCGCTGCATCCCGGGGCCCGTCCCGATCCGGGACCGGGAGGGAACAGGCATCGAACGAATCGCGACCGAATCGAACCCATCGGAAGGTTCCCGCTTCTCCCCCTACGACCTGTGGGGGTGCGACAGGCCGCAAGGCGGATTCGGGCCGTGACGATTCAGGGGCGCGGGGCGCTCACCGGGACGGTGCCGGTCTTCTCCTGGGTTTCGAACGAGGAGGCGGTCAGCACGGCGGTGCCGATCATGGTGGCCACCGACACCTTGAAGGGCGCCAGCAGGCGGGTCCCGGCGACGGGCACCAGCCACACCTGCATGTCCTTGTTCTCTTCCATGTATTTCACTGTGTACCGGGTCGGCCGATGGCCGGCGATGGGGCTGTAACGCACGCCGCACACCACGGCCGGGCCGGCATAGCCCTCGGTCTTCACCTTTTCCGTGCGCAGGAACGAGAGCTTGAGATCGTAGCGCTGGCGGCCGTCGAACACCGGGATCGAGCGGTCGCAGGCGGCGGCGGAGAGGAGGTCGGCGGTGCCGGGCACGTAGATGAAGGCCCCGCTCATGGGATCGATGACGTTCTGGAGCGTGTCGGGCGTCAGCGGCACCCGGTCGGGCACCGGCTTCAGCGGCGGCTCCACGTCCATCTCCTTCACCGCGCCGCCGGCGATGGCGATGCGGGCGGTCTCGGCCTTGCCGTCGGCCTCGGCGTTCATGGCATAGATGCGAGGCACCATCTTGCCGCCGGACAGCGCGCCGCGTGAGGCCGCGGCGCCCTTGCCGGAGGAAACCGCGCGCAGCACGCCGGTGACGCGGGCGGCGCCGGTGATTTCGTAGGCTGTATCCCCCGCCTCCACCACGATGGAGCCGCGCCCCAGTTCCACGCTGCCCACCGTGAGCGTGTATTTGGCTTCGAGGCGTCCGTCGGCACGGGCCGCGTCGGACGATGCCAGAAGAGTGCCGGCGAACAGGGCGCCAGCCGCCGCGAAGGAGCGCGCGGACAGGAAGGCGGAACGGGCGTTGGTCATCAGGTGCGTCCGTGGCCGGAAAGGCCGGTTGCCCACGGGAAAGGCCCGCGGATCGGCCGTATCGTTACTGATGCGCAGGGAAGGCGGCTGAACTGTGGCTCGCCTCCGCTCCGGAAAACCGCGCACCAGTGCCGCAAGAACGCCCCGCGAATCCTCATGGGTCATTGACTTTACGACCGTTTGTCACGATCTTTCCAGCCTACCCTGAGACGCGGGTTGCGCAGACGACGGCAGGAGCCGGCGCCGTGGCCCATTCGCCTCGGGTATTTCGTCAATGTCTGAGGAGTGAAAAGCCATTCGTCGCCCCATGAGACCCGTCGCGCCGGAGAAGGATGGTCCGCGCGTCAACGAGGAAATCCGCATCCGCGAAGTCCAGCTGATCGACCAGGATGGGCAAAACCGCGGCGTGGTGGCCATTCGCGATGCTCTCACCCTTGCGCAGGAAGCCGGCCTCGACCTTGTCGAGATCTCGCCGAATTCCGCGCCCCCCGTCTGCAAGATCCTCGACTACGGCCGGTTCAAATACCAGAACCAGAAGAAGGCGAGCGAGGCCCGCAAGAAGCAGAAGGTGGTGGAGGTCAAGGAAATCAAGCTCCGCCCCGGCATCGACACCCACGATTACGAGGTGAAGATGCGCTCCATGGAGCGCTTCTTCGAGGAAGGCGACAAGGTGAAGGTCACCCTGCGCTTCCGCGGCCGCGAGATGGCGCACCAGGACATCGGCTTCAAGCTGCTTCAGAAGCTGAAGGAGGATGTCGCCGCCATCGCCAAGGTGGAAGCCGAGCCCATGCTCGAAGGCCGGCAGATGATCATGATCCTGTCGCCCAGGTGATATGTTTCCCAGGTGAGCCCTTTACCCGGGTGATCGCATCGATCAGGTGATCCTCGCTGACGGCTGAGGGCAGCCGACCGAACGGGACCTGCGGCGAACGCTACTTCGCTTCAGGCAGCACCTGGGCATCACCCAAGCACCCAAGAGCCCGTACGGATCAGATTGCACCGCGATCTGATCCGTACGGGCTCTTTTTTGACCCGACATGGGGTTCGCGATCGCGCGAAAGCGTTGCCTTGCACCACCCTCGAAATGGGATCGGTTGTGCGACATCTTTCGCACACGGCACCCACAGAATAACCGCGTCCCGCACTTTGATACCGTCCCGATCGGCGCTCCGTTTGAAATCGAGTTGCGACCCAAGGGCAGTTTGCTAGACACGGACTATTCCAATTCGTGCTTATGGCCTGAATGCTGGTTCTGCTGATCAATCTTGCCCGGCGCCCGGATCGCCTCGCCTTCATGCGCAACCAGCTGGATGCGCTTGAAATTGCGTTCGAGCGGATCGACGCCATCGACGGCAAGGCGGTGGATCTGGGGCCGGGCACCGACCTCATCACCCCGGTCGAGCGCGCCTGTGCCCTCAGCCACCGCAAGGCCTGGATGCGTTTCCTCGCCAGCGGCGAGAGCCATTGCCTCATCCTTGAGGACGACGTGCTCATCGCGCCGCAGACCAAGCGCTTCGTCGAGGATCCGCGGAGCTTCCCCGAGGGAGCCGAGATCCTGCGGCTGGAGACGCGATTGCAGCATTCGGTCCTGGGACGCGGCCGGCGCTGCGGCCCGCCCGGCTTCAAGGCGCACCGGCTGCTGTCGCGGCACCATGGCTGCGCCGCCTATATCATCACCCGCGCATGCGCCGAGCGCGCGGTGCGCGATCTCGCCGTGTTCGCCGAGCCGTTGGACGATGTCCTGTTCGAGCCAAAGAGCCCGAACTATTATCCGAACGTCTGCTTCCAGCTGCGCCCCGGCGTATGCCTTCAGGCGGAACTGTATGAGCCGGCGCAAAGCACCCCCATCTCCCGGTCCGACCTGGAGATGGATCGTCACGTTCGCCAGGTCCGGCGCGAGCAGAACTACCGGAACGTGACGCGTCCACGGGTCAAGGTGAAGCGTTCGGTTCCGGAAAAATGTCTGCGAGAGGTTGCCCGATGGTGGCGCCGAAGCAGGGCCAAAGCGGAGTTTCTCCATGCACGGTTCATTGTCGGACGCGTCTTGCGCGACGTCCCCTTCGCCGACGGGATCCTCCCGGCTGTTGCCGCCGCGCTTTCTGTTTCTGGAAGTGAACAAGCGGTGCAACCTGAAGTGCAAGCACTGCGACTTCTGGCAACGGACCGATGACGACCGGGCGAACTATCTCTCGGTCGCCGGACGCTCGCAGCTGATCGCCGAATTCTCGCAGCTCAATCCCAACGGCAACGTGGTGATCTGCGGCGGCGAGCCCATGCTCGACCTGGAAGATTACTTCACCCTGACAAAGGCCTGCCGCAGCAACGGCATCAATGCCCTCTCGGTGGTCAATGGCACGCGCATCCGCGAGGACAAGCTCGCCGAGCGCATGATTCTGGAGGGGCCGCACGAGATTTCCATCTCGCTCAACAGCCCGTTCCCGGCGCAGCATGACGAGACCCGCGGCGTGCCCGGCGCCTTCGACAAGGCGGTCCGCGCCCTGCGGCTGCTGGTGGCGGCGCGCAAGCGCCTGAACGCGCAGGACAAGACCCGCATCTATGTGATGGGGCTCATCTTCGGCGACAATTACCGCTCCATCGACGCCTTCTACGACCTGGTCCTGAACGACATTGGCGCCGACAAGCTCAAGCTGAACTTCCTCCAGCCCAGCTTCGGCCAGGCCGGCGAGCAGGACCCGTTCTTCGCTGCGCAGACCCAGGTCGATCCCGACGAGCTGGTGGCGATCCTGAACCAGTGCGACGCTAAGTACGGCCTCGGCTACAATCCGCTTTGGGTGGCGCAGGTGGGCATGTATTTCCGCTCGCTTTACGGCGCGCAGGACCTCGGCCGCGGCTGGCATTCCAAGACGGCGACGCAGGAGCACATCTGCAACTCCTACGACCGCAACATCATGGTCAATCACTATGGCGTGGCCCGCCTGTGCTTTTCCGGCGGCTTTCCCGGCAAGACCCTGGAGCGCAGCGGCGACCTGAAGCGGTTCTGGCTCGGCGCCGACAACATCCGCAAGCTGATGCGCTCCTGCAACCAGTTCTGCGGCATCAGCCATTCCGTGAAGCGCGAGAGCAGCACCGTGGCGGGCCGTCAGAAGATGCTCGACCACCAGGCCAACGCCACGCCCATGCGCCCCGACCTCGGGATCGCAGGCGACCTCACCTGGAAGATCATGTCGGGCATCCAGGCGGTCGCCCGCTTCACCGAGCGGCCCCTGCCATGAGCTGCGGCCCCCGATCCTGCCGCGCCAAACCTTGGCAGGGCCTTCACCCGCGCAGTCTGCATCTGCGCGCGGCGCCGGCGGCATTCACGGTATGGCAGTGAAGCTCCGCCAAAAGATTGCACGACCTCAGATCGCATCCTTATACAGGCCCATGCTGATTTTCGTCATCAACCTGGCGCGCCGGCCTGACCGTCTCGCCTTCATGCGCGGCCAGCTGGATGCCCTCGGCTTGGCGTTTGAGCGGATCGAAGCTGTCGATGGGCAACGCGAGGACGTGGGGCAGGGCACTGACCTGATCACCCCCGTCGAGATCGCGTGCGCCATGAGCCATCGCAAGGCGTGGCAGCGGTTTCTGGAGACTGGTGAGAACCGCTGCCTGATCCTCGAGGACGATGTCCTCATCGCGCCGCGCGCAAAGCTCCTGCTTGAGGATCCGCGCCACCTGCCCGCGGATGCTGACATCGTGCGGCTGGAAACAGGGCTTCAGAAATCGCTCGTTGGGCGGGCGCGGCGCTGCGGGCTGGCGGGCCACCGGGTCCATGCGCTCTATTCACGCCATCATGGCTCCGCGGCGTGCATCATCACCCGCGGCTTCGCTGAACGTGCCGTTCGCAGCCTGACGACCTTCGTCGAGCCGATCGACGACATCATGTTCGCGGTGAACAGCCCCAATTACTTTCCGAGCATCAGGTACCAGATGCGGCCGGGCCTGTGCATTCAGGCGGACCTTTACCATCCATCGCAGCAAACCAAGCTCGCCCAGTCGGATCTGCAGCCTGACCGGCTTGTCCGCGTTCTGGGTCGAGACCCCGTTCCCCCGGCTCCCAAGATGAAGGTCGTTCGGTCATTTCCGGAAAAATGCCTGCGCGAGGTCGGCCGCTGGCGGAGACGGTCTCTCGGTTCGGCAAGGACGCTCTACGATCGCCTCATCGTGGGGCGGTCCTGGCGGCCCATTCCCTTCTCGGGGCCCATCCTTCCAGTCGCGGCCGCGGCGATTTCGGTCGACGACGCACAGGACACCAGAACTCTGGCACCCGCCAAACCCTGATCGCTGACCTGATAGCTCAGCCCGGCGCCAGGCGCCGGGCTGCAGTCGCTCAAGCCCCGTCCCGCTCAGGGACAGGGATGCTGGTAGCCGTCATAGCCGGTGTAGGTGCCGGTTGCCGGATTGTAGGAGCGGTAGCGCTGCGCGCAGTAGGCCACCGCATCGTCGCCGTAGACCGGCTCCGCCGTGGCAGCCACGGCACCCAGGGCAAGGCCGCTGGCGACGCCGAGCGCGATCCACGCGCCGCTGTTGTTATAATAGCCCCAGCCCCAGCCCGGCCGGTACCAGCCCCAACCGGGACGCCACGCACCCGGACCCCACGCGCCCGGCGGCGGGCGCCAGCCCGGATGACCCCAGCCAGGCCCGCCAGGACCCCAGCCGGGACGTCCCGGACCCCAGCCCGGGCGAACCGGACCAGGACGAAAGCCCGGATGATAGCCACCCACATAGCGGGGGCCGACGGCACGGGGCCCCACATAACGCGCGCCGCCATAGCGCGGCCCAACCATGCGCGCGCCACCGCCGTAGCGGGGACCACCCATTCTCACGCCGCCGCCACGATACGGCCCGCCGCGGTAGGCGACGGTGTCCACGGCCGCGGCGCTGTTCTGCATGTCTGCGTTCACGAGACCGAGCCGCAGCGCCTGCGCGCTGGCGGGCGCTCCGGAAAACGAGAGCATGCTACCAGCGACGATCGCGGCCGCGAGCAGTGCCACTCTTTTCGTTCCGAACATGATGCTCACTCCCTTAACGCGATACAGGCTCGGCGGAATTTGTGTCGATTGTTTCGCCGGACCTTTGGTAACTTACGGCTACAACGCGGCGAAGTTGTTGCCGTTGCTCAAATTCGGACCGCCCGCGTTCAAGCCTGCGTGACGATGCACTACACAAATTCCCTCGCGCCGCAGCACCCACTCGCGGCCACGGCGCCTGCGGGCGCTTGCCTTTCCCGTCATCCTCCTGTAACGACTGCCGCCTTCGAGCCGGCCGGCGAACAAGGGCTGCCGCGCTGGCTCATATCGCTCAACAGCAACAAGAGGCTGAGCGTTCCCCGCCGCAAGGCGTGGCGAACCCATGCCACGGAGAGCCAAATGCCCAAGATGAAGACCAAGTCGGGAGCCAAGAAACGCTTCCGCCTGACGGGTACGGGAAAAGTGATCGCGGGCCAGGCCGGCAAGCGCCATGGCATGATCAAGCGGACCAACAGCCAGATCCGCAACCAGCGCGGCACGACCATCCTCGCCGAGTGCGATGGACGGATCATCCGCAAGTCGTTCCTGCCGAACGGCTGACGCCGCACCGCGATCTGAAGGAGTTTTTCCATGGCCCGCGTCAAACGTGGCGTTACCTCGCACGCCAAGCACAAGAAGGTCTTTGAAGCCGCCAAGGGCTTTTACGGCCGTCGCAAGAATACCATCCGCGCTGCCAAGTCGGCCGTCGAACGGTCGATGCAGTATGCCTACCGCGACCGCAAGGTTAAGAAGCGCAACTTCCGTGCGCTCTGGATCCAGCGCATCAACGCCGGTGTGCGCGCGCTTGATCTCGACCTGACCTATTCGCGATTTATCGATGGTCTCGGCAAGGCCGGGATCGAGGTCGACCGCAAGGTGCTCTCGGATATCGCCATCCACGAGCCCGACGCGTTCAAGGCCCTGGTGGAGAAGGCCAAGGCCGCGCTGGCCTGAGCCGGGCTCGCCTGAGCTTCCATCCCGTCTTCCGAGACCTTCAAGAGCCCCGTGCGGTCATCCGTCCGGGGCTTTTGCGTTTGGGCGGCCCCCGTCTATAAGCGGCGCAACCGTCCAGGACCCGCGCCCGCCCGACCCCGCGGGTGTTCCAGAACTTCATGAGCATCGACATGTCCGACATCGACGTGACCGACCAGGGCGCCATCACGGACCTGGAGCAAGACATCGCGAGCGCCATCCTGGGCGCCGAGGATGAAGCCGGCCTCGAAGAGGTGCGCATCGCCGCCCTCGGCAAGAAGGGCTCGGTCTCGGAGCTGCTCAAGTCGCTCGGCACCATGAGCCCGGACCAACGCAAGGTCATGGGCCCGGCCATCAACGGGCTGCGCGACCGGGTGACCGGCCTCATCACCCATCGCCGCTCGGCGCTGAAGACCAAGGCCCTGGAAGCCCGCCTCGCCACCGAAAAGGTGGACGTGACCCTGCCGGTCCGCGAGGCCGCCGCCGAGACCGGCCGCGTCCACCCCATCGCCCAGGTGATGGAGGAACTGACCGCCATCTTCGCCGACATGGGTTTCTCGGTGGCGGAAGGCCCGGACATCGAGGACGACTTCCACAATTTCACCGCGTTGAACTTCCCCCCTGGCCATCCGGCGCGGGAGATGCACGACACCTTCTTCCTGCCCCCCGGCGCCGACGGGCAGCGCAAGGTGCTGCGCACCCACACCTCTCCGGTGCAGGTGCGCACCATGCAGACCAAGACGCCGCCCATCCGCGTCATCTGCCCCGGTCGCACCTATCGCTGCGACAGTGACCAGACCCACACGCCCATGTTCCACCAGGTGGAGGGGCTGGTGATCGACAAGGGCGCGCACCTTGGCCACCTGAAGTGGATTTTGGAGGAATTCTGCAAGTCCTTCTTCGAGGTGGAGGGGGTGAAGATGCGCTTCCGCCCGTCCTTCTTCCCCTTCACCGAGCCATCCATGGAAGTGGACATCCAGTGCGACCGCTCCCGCCCTGGCGAGATCCGCTTCGGCGAGGGCTCGGACTGGCTGGAGATCCTCGGCTGCGGCATGGTGCACCCTAACGTGCTGCGCAATTGCGGGCTCGACCCGGACGAATACCAGGGCTTTGCCTGGGGCATGGGCATCGACCGCATCGCCATGCTGAAATACGGCATGAGCGACCTGCGCGCCTTCTTCGAGGCCGACGTGCGCTGGCTCTCCCACTACGGCTTCCGCCCGCTGGATTTCCCGACCCTCGCCGGCGGCCTGAGCGCGTAAGGAGCAGGACCCATGAAATTCACCTTCTCCTGGCTCCAGGACCACCTTGAGCCCACCGCCTCGTTCGACGCCATCGTCGAGCGCCTCTCCCTCATCGGCCTGGAGGTCGAGGGGGTGGAGGATAAGGCCAGGCAGCTCGCGCCCTTCGTGGTGGGCGAGGTGCTCACGGCCGAAAAGCATCCCAACGCCGACAAGCTGAAGGTCTGCACCGTCTCCATCGGAAATGGTGACCCCATCCAGGTGGTGTGCGGCGCGCCCAATGCGCGGGCGGGGCTGAAGACCGTGTTCGCGGCGCCGGGCACGGTCATTCCCACCTCCGGGCTGGAGCTGAAGATCGGCAAGATCCGCGACGTGGAAAGCCGCGGCATGCTGTGCTCGGCCCGCGAGCTGGGCCTGTCGGAAGAGCATGACGGCATCCTGGAGCTGCCGGAGGACGCCACCCCCGGCGCCCCCTTCGCCGAGGTGCTGGGCCTCAACGATCCGGTGGTGGAAATCGCCGTGACCCCCAACCGCGCCGACTGCCTCGGCGTCGCCGGCGTGGCACGGGACCTTGCCGCCGCCGGCCTCGGCGAGCTGATGGCGCCGAAGGTGAAGCCGGTGGACGGCACCTTCCCCGCGCCGCTGGGCGTCACGCTGGAATTCGGCGAGACCGGCTCGCTCTGCCCGGCCTTCGCCCTTCGGGTGGTGAAGGGGGTGAAGAACGGCCCCTCGCCGCAATGGATGCAGGACCGCTTGCGCGCCATCGGGCTTCGCCCCATCAACGCGCTGGTGGACGTCACCAATTTCATGACGTTCGACCGCAACCGGCCGCTCCACGTCTTCGACCTCGCCAAGGTGAAGGGCAATCTCGCGGTGCGCCGGGGCCGGCCGGGCGAGACCCTGCTGGCGCTGGACGGCAAGACCTACGCGCTGGACGAGACCATGTGCGTCATCGCCGACGAGAACGGCGTGGAGAGCCTTGCCGGCATCATGGGCGGGGAAGCCTCCGGCTGCGACGAGGGCACCACCGACGTGGTGATCGAATCCGCCCTGTGGGATGCCATCAATATCGCCCGGACCGGGCGCACGCTTGGCATCAACTCCGATGCCCGCTTCCGCTTCGAGCGCGGCGTGGACCCGGCCTTCACCCTGCCGGGGCTGGAGCTCGCCACCCATCTCATTCAGGAGATCTGCGGCGGCGATGCCTCCGAGGTGGTGCTGGCCGGCGCCATTCCGGGCACCGCGCGCACGATTCGCTTCCCCCTGTCCGAGGTGAAGCGCCTTGCCGGGCTGGAAGCCTCCGAACAGGAGATCCGCGACGTGCTGGAGGCGCTCGGCTTCGCCGTCTCCGGCGCGGCGCCGGTGCTGGACGTGGTGCCACCCTCCTGGCGCGGCGACATCGAGGGCAAGGCGGACCTGGTGGAAGAGGTGGTGCGCATCCTCGGCCTCGATCGCGTGCCCGCCACCGAGCTGCCGCGCGGGGAGGATGCCCGCAAGGCGGTGCTGACCCCGCTCCAGCTGAGGAGCCGCAAGGCCCGCCGGGCACTGGCGGCGCGCGGCATGGTAGAGGCGGTCACCTGGTCCTTCGTCAGCCAGGAGGCCGCCAGGATGTTCGGCGGCGGCGCGCCGGCGCTGGCCCTGTCCAACCCCATCGCCGCCGAGCTTTCGGACATGCGGCCGAGCCTGTTGCCGGGCCTCATCAAGGCGGCCGGCACCAATGCGGCGCGCGGCTTTGCCGACGCGGCGCTGTTCGAGGTCGGCCAGATCTTCCTCGACGACACCCCCACCGGCCAGCGCCAGGCCGCCACGGGCCTGCGGCGCGGCACGGCGAAGCCCGCGGGCGCCGGCCGCCACTGGTCCGGCACCGCCGGCGCGGTGGACGTGTTCGACGCCAAGGCCGATGCCACTGCGGCGCTCGCCGCCTGCGGGGCACCGGTGGCGAACCTTCAGGTCACCACCGATGCGCCGGGCTGGTACCATCCCGGCCGCTCGGGCACGCTGCGCCTCGGCTCCAACGCCATGGCCCATTTCGGCGAGATCCATCCCGCCGTGCTGGAGGCGCTGGACGTGGCCGGCCCGCTGGTGGCGTTCGAGATCATCCTCGACAAGATCCCCGAGCCCAAGGCCAAGGCCACGCGGGTGAAGCCCAATCTCGACCTCTCCGCCTTCCAGGCGGTGAAGCGCGACTTCGCCTTCGTGGTGGGCCGCGAGGTGGCGGCGGCGGATATCCTGAAGGCCGCCCAGGGCGCTGACAGGAAGCTGGTCACCGCCGTGGGCCTGTTCGACCTCTATGAGGGCAAGGGCATCGACCCCGACAAGAAGTCGGTGGCGGTGGAGGTCACCCTCCAGCCGCGCGAACGCACCTTGACCGACAAGGACATCGAGGAGGTGGCGGGCCGCATCGTGGCGGAAGTCACCAAGAAGACCGGCGCCACGCTGCGGGGCTGACCCGACGCACCCCTCCCCATTCGCGGCGGCGCTCATGCTGCACCGCCGCGAATGCAATTTGCGAAAGGGGACGAAAGGGCCTTCGGGCCCGCCCCCAAAATCGCGCAGGGACCTGCAGAACCACCTGTTTAGTTATTATAATACCGTTTATATGCTACTTTTTGCCGTCTCGGGAGCTATTCTCAAGCTTCCAGCGTTCGTTCAGTCACGAAACCGTGCTATCTCGCAGCTGCGAAATTCAGGCCCGCAGGAGCTCTCTGCATGTTCCCCACACCCAAGCCGGTCTTGACCCCCAACACCTATGCCTACGAGTCCGAGCCCATGGTGAAGCCGACCGGCTTCCGGGAATATGACGCGCGCTGGTTGTTCCAGAAGGAAATCAACCTGATGGGCGTGCAGGCGCTGGGCATGGGCCTCGGCACCCTGATGCACGAGATGGGCGTGAAGCCGGAGATCGTGACCGGCCACGACTTCCGCAGCTATTCGTCCTCCATCAAGTTGGCGCTGGTCTCCGGCCTCATGGCGGCGGGCATCAAGGTGCACGACATCGGCCTCGCCATGTCGCCCATGGCCTATTTCGCCCAGTTCGCCCTGGACGTGCCGGCGGTGGCCATGGTGACCGCCTCCCACAACGACAACGGCTGGACCGGCGTGAAGATGGGCGTCAACCGCCCCCTCACCTTCGGCCCCGACGAGATGACGAAGCTCAAGGAGATCGTCCTCGGCGCCAAGTTCAACCTGAAGGGCGGCGGCTCCTACGTGTTCGTGGAGAATTTCCCGGACGTCTACATCAAGGACCTCACCGACCGTCCCAAGCTGAAGAACCCCATCAAGGCGGTGGTGGCCTGCGGCAACGGCACGGCCGGCGCGTTCGCGCCGAAGATCCTCGAGGCGCTGGGCGTCGAGGTGATCCCGCTCGACACCGAGCTCGACCACACCTTCCCCAAGTACAACCCGAACCCCGAGGACATGGAGATGCTCCATGCCATGCGGGACGCGGTGCTGGAGCACAAGGCGGACGTGGCGCTGGGCTTCGACGGCGACGGCGACCGCTGCGGCGTGGTGGACAACACCGGCGAGGAGATCTTCGCCGACAAGGTGGGCGTGCTGCTCGCCCGCGACCTCGCCAAGATCTATCCCGAGCCCACCTTCGTGGTGGACGTGAAGTCCACCGGCCTGTTCGCCACCGACCCCGAGCTGATCAAGCTGGGCGTGAAGGCGGACTACTGGAAGACCGGCCACTCCTACATGAAGCGCCGGGTGAACGAGACCGGCGCCCTCGTCGGCTTCGAGAAGAGCGGCCATTATTTCTTCAACAAGCCCATCGGCCGCGGCTATGACGATGGCCTCATCTCCGCCATCGCCGTGCTCGACATGCTGGACCGCAACCCCGGCAGGAAGCTCTCCGACCTGCGCGAAGCGCTGCCCAAGACGTGGTCCTCGCCCACCATGTCGCCCCACTGCACCGACGAGGCCAAGTACGGCATCGTCGCCAAGGTGGTGGAGCATTACGAGAAGCTCGCCAAGGACGGCGCCCTCGTCACCGGCCAGAAGATCCGCGACCTCGTGACGGTGAACGGCGTGCGCGTCACCTGCGAGGACGGCTCCTGGGGCCTGGTGCGCGCCTCCTCCAACAAGCCCGAGCTGGTGGTGGTGGTGGAGAGCCCGGTCTCCGACGCCCGCATGCGCGAGATGTTCAAGGAAATCGACGGCGTGCTGCGCACCTTCCCGGAAGTGGGCGAGTACAACCAGACCATCTGAGCGCCAGGGCCCGCCGCCTCTTTTTCGGCGCGCGGGTGCTCTAGCTTTGCAAGTCTGCGACCCTCCGCCGTCGTCCGGCGGAGGGTTTCTCGTTTTCAGGGCCCGGCCCACCACACACGGGCTGCCCCTGGCATAAGGCAACAGATTGACCCTCGACGCGCCCTTCATCGCCATCGTCGGCGCCGGCCCGGCGGGCATCGCCGCAGCGGAAATGCTCTCCGCAGCCGGGGCGCGCGTCGGCGTCTATGACCGCATGCCCTCCGTCGCCCGCAAACTCCTCATGGCCGGGCGCGGCGGGCTCAACCTCACCCATTCCGAACCGCTGCCGCGCTTCCTGAACCGCTATGGCGCGGCCGAGGCCCGGCTCGCCCCGGCGCTGGCGGCGTTCCCCCCGGACGCCCTGCGCGCGTGGGCCCTGGAATTGGGCGAGGAGACCTTCGTCGGCTCCAGCGGGCGGGTGTTCCCCCTGAGCTTCAAGGCATCGCCCCTGCTGCGCGCCTGGCTGGCGCGGCTCACGCAACAGGGCGTCGCCTTCCATCTGCGCCACGCCTTCCGGGGCTGGAGCCCGACGGGTGCAATGCTGTTCGACACGCCGCAGGGTCCGGCCGAGGTGACGGCGGATGCGGTGCTGCTGGCCCTGGGCGGCGCCTCCTGGCCGCGCCTCGGCTCTGATGGCGGATGGGTCGAGGGGATGCGGGCCCTGGGCGTCCCGGTGAACGCGCTGGCGCCCTCCAACATGGGCGTCACCATCGCCTGGTCGGACATTTTCCGCACCCGTTTCGCCGGCACGCCGCTGAAGCGCATCGCCCTGCGCTTCGGCAAGACGCTGGTGCGCGGCGAAGCCGTGGTGACAGCTTCGGGGCTGGAGGGAGGCGCCATCTATGCCCTCTCCACCGACCTGCGCCGGGCGCTGGGCCACCGCTCCATCACCCTCCATCTCGACCTGCGCCCGGACGTGGACGAAAAGGCCCTCGCCGCCCGGCTCGCCGCCGCGCCGCAGAAGGCCTCCTTCTCCACCGTGCTGGGCAAGAATGGCGGCCTCGCCCCGGTGGCGGCGAACCTGGTGCGCGAGGTCACCGGCCCGGTGCGGCCGGATGCGCCGGCCCTCGCCCGCCTCATCAAGGCGCTGCCGCTGGAAGTGACCGGCCATGCGGGGCTGGAGCGCGCCATCTCCACCGCCGGCGGCATCGCCTGGAGCCATGTGGGGGACGACTATGCCCTCGCCGGCCTGCCTGCCCACCTGCCGCCGGTGTTCGCGGCCGGCGAGATGCTGGATTGGGAAGCTCCCACGGGCGGCTATCTGCTGCAGGCCTGCTTCTCCACCGGCCGCGCGGCGGCGGAAGGCATCAAGGCGCGGCTCGGGATTGGCCCGGAGATCCCTGGCGCAGGGACCATTGCCGAAGGATCGCCTCCGCCTGATCATCCTCCGGCCTAGCCGCCGAAGCCACCACCATCGAGATAGGCCTGCTCCTCTGCCGACATCTGGCGGCCGAGGATGGGGTTGCGGTGGGGGAAGCGGCCGAAGCGGTCGATGATCTCCTTATGGACCAGCGCGAAGGCCATCCCCTCCTCCTGCCCCAGCGCGCGGTAGAGGTCCACGCCCCGCGCCTGTGCGGCCCTGTCCTCCGCATGCATGAAGGGCAGGTAGAAGAAGGTGCGCAGCGCCGGCGCAATCTCCGGCGCCCCGTCAAAGCCCCTCTCCACCGCCCGTTCGGCGGCCGCCAGCGCGCGGGCGTCGGTGGCGAAGGCGCGCGGCGTGCCGCGGAACGCGTTGCGCGGCACCTGATCCGTCAGGATGATCCAGGCCAGCGCCCCCTCGGGCGTCTCCCGCCACGCGTCGAGTGCTCCCGCCACGGCGGCCTCATGGGCCGGCAGCAAGGCGGCGCGCACCTCTTCATCGAACGCCGCGCCGCCGCCGAACCATTTCTCCCGGCCCGCCGCCCGCCAGAAGGCGAGCACATCCGCCGGCGTCATTTTCTCAGGCGTCATGCCCTTGAGCATCACCGCAGCCCCGGCGGGGCGAGGGGGTTGTCGGTGAGCGCGGCGCGGTCCGGCGTATCCACCTGCGGCACGCCGAGGAAGGCGTTGAACAGGCGGGCGATGACCTTGGGGTCGAGGTCGCGCACGATCATCACCAGCCGGGTGCGATGGTCCTCGTCCGGCCAGGCGGGCAGGCGCGCGGGCGGGTGCATCACATGCTGCACGGCGTGGATCACGATAGGCGCGTCCGGCTCCTCCGCCACTTTCACGATGCCCTTCATGCGCAGCACGTTGCCGCCATGGGTGGCGCGCAGCAATTCCAGGAACAGGTCAAGGGTGGCGGCCGGAATGGCGGCGTCGGTGGCCAAGGTGAAGGCCCGGATGCGGGCATCGTGGCGGTTGGGGTCGAGGCGCGCGCCGTCCGGTTCCGCCGCCGCCACCTCCTCGGCCGCGAGCCAGCGGGCCACGTCCGGCGTCTTGCCGGCGGTCGCATAGAGCCCGGCGCCGAGGATGGACGCGGCCTGCGCCTCCCCCGCCGCCGCGTCCAGCAGCCGGGCGCCGGGGGCGAGGCTCTTGAGCCGCGCCCGCAGCGCCTCCAGCTGCGGGCGGTCCGCGTCGGCCACCAGGTCGGTCTTGGTGAGGACGATGCGGTCGGCCATGGCCGCCTGCTTCACCGCCTCCTCATGGGCATCAAGGGTGGCGTCCGCATTCACCGCATCCACCACGCAGACGAGCCCGTCGAGCCGGTAGCGCAGGCCGAGATAGGGGTGGGTCATCAGGGTGTGGATCACCGGCGCCGGATCGGCGAGGCCCGTGGTCTCGATGATGACGCGGGCAAACGGCGGCAGGCGGTCGTTGTCGCGGCCGCGCAAAAGGTCCTCCAGCGCCGCCACCAGGTCGCCGCGCACGGTGCAGCACAGGCAGCCCGAGGCGAGCATGACGATGCCCTCCTCCACCGGCCGCACGAACAGATGGTCGAGCCCCACCTCGCCGAACTCGTTGATGAGCACAGCGGTGTCGGCCAGGCCCGGATCGGCCAGCAAGGCATTGAGCAGCGTGGTCTTGCCGGCGCCGAGGAAGCCGGTCAGCACCGTGACCGGAATGGGCTCCGGCGGTCCGCGACGGCGGGCGGGCGCGGTGTCGGCCGGCGCATTTTGGGCGGGCGCCTCTGGGGCGGGCACGTTGCCCGGCATGGCGATGTCTCCACAGGACGAAAGGGAAGTCTCTTCCCTCTGCCTCCATCAGCCGGCGCGCCGGGTCAAGGGCGATGGATGTCCGGATCGGCATAGCGCCCGGAATGGCGCGCATGCCCACGCGCCCCACAGCGCCTGCGGAGCGGCACTTGCGGGCCGCATGAAGACTGCTGGAATGCGCCCGTTTGGGCGCGCGCCTCAGGTGGCGGGCTTGGGGGCCGGGGCGGAGCTTTCGGCCGGGGTTTCGGCGGGCTTCGGCTTGGGCTTGGGCTTCGACGCGGGCACCGAGCCGGCGGTGACCGGCGCCTGGGGCTGCACCTGCTTCTTCTGGGCGGTACCGCTCGCCGGCTTGTCGCCGGAGGTGCTGGCACTCTTGGACTTGGCCGCAGACTTGGGCTCGTCACCGGTGCTGGCCGTCGCGGTCGAGGGCTTGCTGCCGGCGGTCTTGCCATCACCGGTCCTGGGCTTCGGCTTGGCGGTGGGCTTGGCGCCGTCGCCGCTTTCGGCCGACGCGCTCTCGGAGCCGGCGGACGCCTTGGCCTGCTTGGTGTCCTTGGCGCCCGGCTTCTTCTTCGGCTTCTCTTCCTCGGGATAGGCCGAGGCCAGATCCTGCGGCGCGTTGCGGGTGCCCACATAGACCACCACCGGCGGCATGGAGGGCGGCAGGGTCTGCAGCAGCTCGGCACCGGACTTGGGCAGCACCGGTGCGGCAAAGGCGAAGCCGCCGCTGCTGCCTTCGGACTCGTCATCGGCCTCGGAGGCGGTGACGGCGCGCTTGCCGCCGCAGACCTCGGCCTTCATGTCGTAGGCCGGGCCGCCGCTGTTGGAAATGTTGGACAAAAGCGGCTGCGCAGCGCCGAACACACCCCAGGACGACTGGAAGCCCTTCTCGAACATCAGCGCCGCCTGCTCGGTGCGGGCGGTGCCGGAGCGGGCGCCGAGGATCACGGCGATGAGGCGCTTGTTGCCGCGGGTGGCGGTGGCCACCAGATTATAGCCAGAGCCACAGACGAAGCCGGTCTTCATGCCGTCGGCGCCGGGATAGCGGTCGATCAGGCGGTTGTAGTTGCGCAGCACCGCCTTGCCGATCTTGATGGCCGGGATGCGGAACAAGGCCTCGTGCTCGGGGAAATGGTAGATGATGGCCCGCGCCAGGATGGCGAGGTCACGGGCGGTGGTGATCTGGTCCGGGTCCGGCAGGCCGTTGGGATTCTCGAAATGGGTGCCGCTCATGCCGAGATGGGCGGCGGTGGCGTTCATCTCCGCCACGAAGGCGGGCATGGAGCCGGCGACGCCTTCGCCCACCACCCAGGCCATGTCGTTGGCCGACTTCACCAGCACCATCTTCATGGCGTTGTCGAGGGTGACCACGGTGCCCGGCTTGAAGCCCATCTTGGAGGGCTGCTGGGAGGCGGCGGCGGCCGAGACGGTAAGGGGCGTGTCCAGGGTGAGGCGCCCGTTCTTCACCGCGTTGAGCGCCACATAGACGGTCATCAGCTTGGTGACGGAGGCGGGATGCCAGGGCCGGCCGGCTTCCTTCTGCTCGATCACCCGGCCGGTGTCGGCCTCCACCAGAAGCACCGGATTGGCCTGCGCGGGATGGACGAGGAGCGAGCCGGCGAGCCCGACGCCGAGCACCGCAGCGGCAAGACCGAGACAAAGTCCACGGCGGGCATCGCCCATGGAAGTCGCCCGGGCGCCGGGACTGGATTTCGTGCGCGCCAACCGCTCAGCTCCCGTGTCAGCCAGAATAGCTCATCACCCTATTGGTCCTTCATTACCCGCTTTCGCCCCGCCGGGAAAGTCGCAATAGGGCGGCGAAAGGCAAGCAATGGCGCCATGGGCACGGTTCTGTTTGCCACATTCTTGCCCCAGTCCGGGGAATGCCCGAATTGAGCTCCGGAAAACCTTTCCGCCCCGTTACGTTTCCACGATGGGATGGGCCGCGACGTGTGACGCTCCATCCGCTGCGCCGGTCATGAACTGGGCGCGGGCCAGCGCTGCGAACCGGCCGCCGAGCTGCACCAGCTCGTCGAAGGTACCGGCCTCCACCACGCAGCCGCGCTCGAACACCAGGATACGGTCGGCATTGCGCACGGTGGCGAGACGATGGGCGATGACAAGGGTCGTGCGCCCCTTCATCACCTCGTCCAAAGCGGCCTGCACCTTCACTTCCGTTGCGGCGTCGAGCGCGCTGGTGGCCTCGTCGAGGATCAGGATGGGCGGGTTCTTCAGCAGCGCGCGGGCGATGGACAGACGCTGGCGCTCGCCGCCGGACAGGGCCCGCCCGCGCTCGCCCACCACCGCCTTGAGGCCGAGGGGATTGCGCTCCACCAGCTCCAGCGCCTGGGCGCGGGACAGCGCCTCGCGCATCTCCGCCTCGGTGGCGTCGGGCTTGCCGACCCTCAGATTGTCCTCGATGGAGCGGTTGAAGAGCAGCGGCTCCTGGAACACCACGCCAATGGCATGGCGCAGGGAGGAGAGCGTCACGTCGCGGATGTCCACGCCGTCGATGCGGATCGATCCCGACTGGGGGTCGAACACCCGGTGCAGCAGCGCCAGCGCGGTGGACTTGCCCGCCCCCGTGGTACCGACGAAGGCGAAGGTCTGGCCCGGCGTGGCATGGAAGGTCACATCCTCCACCGCCGTGCGCTTGCCGTCGTAGGAGAAGGAGACATCGTCGAACACCACGTCGCCCGCCACCTGCGGCAGGGGCTTCGCCCCCGGCCGGTCACGCACCGAGCCCACCGTGTCCAGCACCTCGAAGAACTGGGCGAGCTGCGGGGCCGACATGAGCAGCTGGTTGAAGAAGCTCACCGTATGGTCGAGCCGTCCGATGAGCATGTTGGCGAAGGCCACATAGGTGACGATGTCGCCGATGGCGGCCATGTTGTGCAGGTAGAGCCAGGTGCCGATGAGCAGGATGGCGAGGATGGTGAGCGTCGTCGCCGCCTTGGTGGCCATGGACACCATGGCCCACCACGACAAGACCGGGATCTGCACCGCCAGCACCCGGTTCACCGTGGCCTTGAGGCCGGACACCTCGGCCTCGGTGCGGGTGTAGCTCTGGATCACCGCCACGTTGCCCAGGGCGTCGGAGGTCTGCTCGGCGAGGTCGGAATTATACTCCTCCACCTCCCGCTGCATGGCCTCGGTGCGGCGGATGACATAGCCGGTGACGATGCCGAATACCGCCATCAGCACGATCAGCACCAGGCCCAGGCGCCAGTTGATCCAGATGCCCACCGGTACCAGCACCACCAGCGAGATGATGGCGGCGCAATCCTCCCGGAAGAAGGAGAGCCACAGGCCCCACAGGGAATCCACGCCCTCCAGCATCACCTTCAGCAGGCGGCCGGAATGGGTCTCGCCGTGGAAGCTCAGGGGCAATTGCAGCACGTGCTCGAAATATTGCGTCAGGATGCCGAGGCGGCGGCGGTGGGAGAGCCGGTCCGCATGCAGCGAGATCAGCACCCCGGCACCGATATTGAACAGCCCGAAACCCACCCAGGCGGCGAGCAGGGGGGTGAGGTCGTCGAAGGTGGGCAGGCGGGAGGCGGCCTGGGTGGCGGCCAGCGTATCCACGATGCGGCCGAACAGGATGGGCTCGGCGAACTGAGCGATGGCCAGCATCAGGTTGGACACCACCAGCAGCGCCCCGAGCCGGGCCTCTGGTCCCAGCAGGCCGATGGTGCGGGTATAGACGCGAAAAAGGCTCATGGTCGCGGGCTTCCCGTGCCGGTGTGCCGCCACAAGAGCCAACCGCGGGCGCGGGCGCAAGGGGGTGGGTCAATGCGGGGGTGTTTACGGACGCCAGCAGCGGTGGTGGGATGCCCAACCCGGGGACGGACTGCGGTCGCCTCCCGATACCCACTCGCACGCTGCCGATTGACGCGCGGGCTTCCCGCCCCTATAAGCCGACCCCGAACTCAGGCGGCTGCGGCGGCCGGAGCCCAGACCTCATTGCGTGCGTCGAAGCTGGTATCGAACCTAGTTTCGAGCCGCGCGAACGGGGACCGGCCATAAGCGCCGGTGCAGCTTCGCTGCCGGGGTCCGATGCCTCAAGCCACGCAAGATACCCGGAGATTTGACCGTGAAGCGCACCTATCAACCCAGCAAGCTCGTGCGCAAGCGCCGCCACGGCTTCCGTGCGCGCATGGCGACCCGCAACGGCCGCAAGATCATCGCCGCCCGCCGCAACCACGGCCGCCAGCGCCTGTCCGCCTGAGGGGTGGACATTCGCGGAGCTGCCCAGCTTGGATCATCTCCGCAAACGTCGTGACTTCCTCGCAGCCGCCAAGGCCGAACGGGCCGGGGCGACGTCGTTCCTGATGCAGGGCCGCGATCGCGGCGATGCCGGAACGGTGCGCGTGGGATTCACGGTCACCAAGAAGACCGGCAATTCGGTGGTGCGCAATCGCATCCGCCGCCGTCTGCGCGAGGCGGTGCGCCGCGTGCTGCCCGATGCGGGCCGGGCCGGTTTCGACTATGTGCTGGTGGCGCGCGAAGCCGCGCTGCGCACCCCCTTCGAGACCCTGGTGCGGGAGATCGAGCGCAGCGTGCGCAAGGTCCACACGCCCAAGGCCCCGGGGGCCAAAACGCACGCCCCCAAGAGCGGTGCATCGAGGACGGGTCCATCCAGGTCCGACCTACCCAAGTCCGACGCACCCAAGCCCAATGCTCCCCACGGCGCCCGCGAGGCGGACCGCCGGCCGGAGCACCCCGCGTCCACCGGAGGGGCCGGCGCCGCGGCCGGCGCGCCCACCCCCCCATCCGACGACATTAAGCCGACGCCCGCCGACGGAGGCCTTCCGGCATGAGTGACAACCGCAACATGTTCATCGCCATCGGCTTGTCGCTGGCGATCCTCATTGGCTGGCAGTTCTTCTTCGGCATTCCACAGGCCGAGCGCCAGCGCCAGGCCGCCGAGCAGCAGCGCATCGCCCAGCAGGCGCAGCAGCCGGCGCCCGGCGCCACCCCTGGCACGACAGCCGGCACAACACCAGGAGCCACGCCCGGCTCGGCCGGCGTGCCGCAGGCGGGCAGCCCGGTCCCGGCGCGGCCCCTGACCCGCGAGGAAGCCCTCGCCCTGACCCCCCGCGCCGCCATCGAGACCCAGCGCCTGAAGGGCTCCATCGCGCTCAAGGGCGGTCGCGTGGACGACCTGCTGCTCACCGAGTACCACGAGACGGTGGACCCCAAGAGCCCGAACATCGTGCTCCTGTCCCCCTCCGGCGCGCCCAATCCCTTCTATGCGGAATTCGGCTGGACCGCGGCCGCCGGCACCGGCGTCAAGGTGCCCGGCCCCGACACCGTGTGGACCACCAGCGGCACCCTGACCGAGAAGACCCCGCTGACACTCAGCTGGGACAACGGCGCGGGCCTGATCTTCCACCGCACCTACACCATCGACGACCATTACATGTTCGCGGTGAAGGACGAGGTGGAGAACAAGACCGGCGCGGCGGTGACGCTCTATCCCTACGCCCTCGTCTCCCGCCATGGCATCCCGCACGTGGCCGGCTTCTACATCCTGCACGAAGGCCTCATCGGCGTGCTGGGTGACAGCGGCCTGCAGGAGATCACCTACGCCAAGATGGACAAGGAGAAGCCCCACACCTTCGCCGCCACCGGCGGCTGGCTGGGCATCACCGACAAATACTGGGCGGCCACCGTCATCCCCGACCAGAGCGTGAAGGTGGACGCCAAGTTCTCCACCTCCACCTTCGCCGGCACCCAGACCTTCCAGGCCGATTATCTGGCCGCCCCGCTCACCGTGGAGCCCGGCGCCACCGTCGCCGCCAAGGGCCAGCTGTTCGCCGGCGCCAAGGTGGTGCAGGTGGTGGACGGCTACAAGACGAAGTACGGCATCGACCGCTTCGACCTGCTCATCGACTGGGGCTGGTTCTACTTCATCACCAAGCCGCTGTTCCTCGCCATCGACTGGCTCTATCGCCTGGTGGGCAATTTCGGTGTCGCCATCCTGATCATCACGGTGGCGCTGAAGGGCCTGTTCTTCCCGCTCGCCAACAAGTCCTACGCCTCCATGGCGAAGATGAAGGCGGTGCAGCCGGAAGTGACCGCCATCCGCGAGCGCTACGCCGACGACAAGGTGAAGCAGCAGCAGGCCCTGATGGAGCTGTACAAGAAGGAGAAGATCAATCCGGTGGCGGGCTGCCTGCCCATCGTGATCCAGATCCCGGTCTTCTTCGCCCTGTACAAGGTGCTATTCGTGACCATCGAGATGCGGCACGCGCCCTTCTTCGGCTGGATCCGCGACCTCTCGGCGCCCGACCCCACCACCATTTTCAACCTGTTCGGGCTCATCCCGTGGGATCCGTCCTCGGTCCCGGTGCTCGGTGGCTACCTGATGCTGGGCGCCTGGCCCATCATCATGGGCATCACCATGTGGGTGCAGATGAAGCTGAACCCGGCCCCGCCGGACCCCACCCAGCAGATGATCTTCAACTGGATGCCCATCATTTTCACCTTCATGCTGGCCCATTTCGCCGCCGGCCTGGTGATCTACTGGGCGTGGAACAACACGCTCTCGGTGAGCCAGCAGGCCATGATCATGAAGCGCAACGGCGTGAAGATCGAATTGTGGGACAACATCAAGTCGGCCTTCAAGAAGAAGCAGCCGGCCAAGGGATAGCCACT
>NZ_JBAFVB010000006.1:0-326484 GCF_043193975.1 Xanthobacter versatilis
CTTCCTTTACAGCCACAAGCGCGTGGCATCCGAGCCCTGGAAAACCTCGGCGCTGCGCGACAAGGTCATCGGCCTCGTCAAAGGCGGCCTCGCCATGATCGGCGGCGGCTATCTCAGGCTCCTGCGTCATCGCAGAAGACCATAGCCGCATCGTCGGCATCCTGAGGGTGGGGATTTTCGCCCCCCTCAACTTCCCCATCCCCCTCGACGGCTGCCCTTCGCCACCGTGATCGCCATCCGCCGCTGATGACCAGCGGCCCGAGATCGCCCACGGAGGTTCGATCCATGCGACCCGACGCTGTCCCGCTGCCGCCACGCTACTTGCGCACCAAGGAAGCCGCCGTCTTCCTCAGCCTCTCGCCCCGCACGCTCGAGAAGCACCGCACCTACGGAACCGGACCCGGCTATCGCAAGCTCGGCGGACGCGTCGTCTATGCCATCGAGGACCTGCAGGCCTGGGTCGCCCGTGGCGCCGTCACCTCCACCTCCGATCCGCGCGGCTGCGTGCTGCCGGCCAAGCGCCACGCCCTGCCCGGCGTTGTCGAGCCCCACCGTTTCGCACGCTGATCGGAACCCTTCTCCATGGCGGCGCGGCATCGCTCCCAGCCGGAGCGCGGACAGCTCGATCTGTTCCGCGCGCTTCCCGGCGCGTTCGCGCCACGGGATGCGCAGGATCTCATGGCCTATCCCTTCTTCTCCCTCTCCAAGACCCATCGTATCGCGCCCATCGATTTTGCCGCCGGCGATGTCTCCATCCGGGTCGAGGCCGTGCCTGACCACGGCATGGCGACCATCTGGGACGCCGACATCCTGATCTGGGCGGCGAGCCAGATCGTGGAGGCCCGCGACGCTGGCCTGCGCACGTCGCGCTTCATGGTCGCCACCCCCTATGAGATCCTCAGGTTCGTGGGGCGCGGCACCTCGCTGCGGGACTACCAGCGCCTGAAGGCGGCGCTCGACCGGCTGCAATCCACAACCGTGTCCACCTCGATCCGCCAGCGGGCCGAGGGACGGCGCCATCGCTTCTCCTGGATCAACGAGTGGAAGGAGCGCACCGACCGGGATGGCAGACCCGCGGGAATCGAGCTCATCGTTCCTGACTGGTTCTATTGCGCCATTCTCGAAGATGCCCTCGTTCTCACCATCGACCGGGCCTATTTCGACCTGACGGGCGGGCTCGACCGCTGGCTCTACCGGCTGGTGCGCAAGCACGGCGGCCGCCAGCACAACGGCTGGCGCTTCGACTTCCGCCACCTGCACCTCAAGTCCGGTAGCCTCTCGCCGTTCAAGCGCTTCGCCTTCGAGCTGCGGGACATCATCCGCCGCCAGCCGCTGCCCGGCTACACCCTGTTTCTGGAGTGTGACGCGGGTGCGCGCACGCTGCTCGCCTTCGAGCCGGCCTGTGGACAACCTGTGAATCCCTTCGTGCCATCGGGAACCCGGTGCCACGTGCCATCAGGAACCGGCCCCTCGTGCTTTCAGGAACCGAAACAGGGGTTAACCCTAAGCCCGAAAACGCAAAATCGCGCTCTTAACTTAGACTCTAACATAGAGTCTAACTTTAAAAGGCGCGCGGGCGATGTGGATAACCGCGCTCAGCCGGCCCAAAAAGCTGCCCATCTGCGCACCTCTAAGGATGAGGGTCTTCCGTCTTTCCGTAAAGACGGATTTCAGGCGCCAGAACCTCTTCCCGTAGCCGATCTGCCTCCCGCGAACGCATCGGGAGGCCGTCGATGATCGTCGCGCTGCTCAATCAGAAGGGCGGAGTCGGCAAGACGACGCTTGCCCTGCACCTTGCCGGCGCCTGGGCGAGCCGCGGCCGGCGCGTGACCCTCATCGATGCGGACCCTCAGGGCTCGGCCCTCGACTGGTCGCAGCAGCGCAGCCGCGAGGGCTTGCCGCGCCTGTTCGGCGTCGTCGGCCTCGCCCGTGACACGCTGCACCGGGAGGCCCCCGAGCTGGCGCGGGATGCCGACCATGTGGTCATCGACGGGCCGCCCCGCGTCGCCGGCCTCATGCGCTCGGCGCTCCTCGCCGCCGACCTCGTGCTGATCCCGGCGCAGCCATCGCCGCTCGATGGCTGGGCCTCCGCGGAGATGCTCGCGCTCCTCAATGAGGCGCGCATTTACCGACCGGCGCTTGCTGCGCGGTTCGTGCTGAACCGCTGCGGTGCCCGCACCGTGCTCGCCCGTGAGACGGCCGAGACGCTGGCGGATCACGATCCGCCCGTGCTCGCGACCACCATTGGCCAGCGCGTCGCCTTCGCCATGTCGGCACAGTCCGGGCGGCTCGTCAGCGAGCTGGACGAACGTGGCCCGGCTGCGCGCGAGATCACGGCGCTGGCGGCGGAGATCGTCGGTCTCGCCGGTTATGGACGCCTACCATGAGCGCACCGCCGACCCGCAAGGGCTTCGCCGCGCGGCCGGCTGATCCGGAGCAGTGGATCAAGGCTGCGGAGGCGAAGACGTCAAATGACGTCACCGGCGGCTTTACCGCGCGGCTCACCATCGACGTCACGCCCGACCTGCGCGGGCGCATCAAGATCGCCGCCTTCGGTCGCGGCCAGACCGTCGCGGACATGCTCCGCGATCTCCTCGCCCGAGAATTTCCCCCGACATCAGGAGAGGCCTCATGATGAGCCCGCCGGTGCCATCCTCTGTTCCCAAACCCATCGCCCCATCACCCGCCGCGCCGACCCCAGACCCGCTCACCCATGTGGAGCTGACCTGGATCGAGAAGCGGATCGAGAACTGGATCCGCTTCGGCCGGCCTGCGCAGGCACAAACTCTCGACCGTAGCCGCCGCATCGTATCGTTTGCGCCGAACTCCATCTTCGCCTTCGTCCGCTGGGCTGCAAACGACTTCGGCACCGTGGTGTCGCGCATCGACATCGTGCGCGCCGTCGCACCCGGCGAGGCCTACCAGACGCTGCCCTTCGTGCGTCCCGGCGGAGAGATCCTGCTGCGCGCCGACGGCTGGCCGAAGGTCGAGAAAGTGCTCCAGCACGTGGATGCCGTCGAGGCCATCGGCGTCAACGGCGCGGATGTCGCCCCCGACCACTGGCGGCACGTCCACAACCGCCTGATCGCCGGCCACATGCCCCGCGCCTACACGACTGAGCGCCATCACGCGTGGCTCAAGCGGCGGGAGTGCGAAGAATGACCCGCTTCGGCTATGTCATGGTGACGTATTTCTCGGTGATGGGGGCGGCGGCGGCCGCCTTTGTTCCGACACCGCTCAAGCTGGTGTGGAACGTCTCCGCCAGCGCGCCCGTCGGGCTCTACGAAATCGAGCCCGCGCGCAGGCTCGATGTCATGGACCTCCTCGCCATCACGCCGCCGGCAGCGCTCGCCCGCTTCCTGGTGGAGCGCGCCTATGTGGGCGCCGGCGTCCCATTGATGAAGCGCGTGGCGGCGCTTCCCGGGCAGGAGGTCTGCCGCAAAGACGGCACCATCACCGTCGATGGCGTGGCTTACGGTGAGGCGCTGGAGCGCGACCGCATGGGACGTCCCCTGCCGGTCTGGCGCGGATGCCGTCGCATCGCCCACGGCGAGCTCTTCCTCATGAACTTCGATGTGCCCGACAGTCTCGATGGGCGGTATTTCGGGCCACTGCCCGCCAGCACCGTGATCGGCCGCGCCGTGCCGCTCTACACCGATGAGGCCGGCGATGGGCACTTCGTCTGGCGTGCGCCGACGCGCTGAGGGCGACCGACCATCTTCACCTTCATCACACGTCGAGAGGCCGTCATGCCGCGGACGAGACTGTTTTTGCGCGCCTGTGATGGCGCGTGCGGACCGATGCGCGTGCTCATTTGCCCTCGTGCGCTGGTCCTTCTTCTCCTTTCCGGAGTGCTCTGCGGCTGGTCAATGACAGCCATGGCGGCGGAAACACGAGGGCCACAAAACCCGCCGTCGTCAAGCGATCGCTACGCCGACTTCATCGCGGAAGCGGTGGAGCGTTTCGACATTCCCGCAGCCTGGATCCGGGCCGTCATGCGCGCCGAAAGCGACGGCGACGCGCGCTCTACCTCGCCAAAAGGCGCCATGGGGCTGATGCAGATCATGCCGCAGACCTGGGCTGAACTGCGTGTCCACTATGGCCTCGGCGACGACCCCTACGACCCGCACGACAACATCATGGCGGGTGCGGCCTACCTGCGGGAGTTGTTCGATCGCTACGGCAATCCTGGCTTCCTCGCCGCCTACAATGCGGGGCCGGGCCGCTACGAGGCCTCTCGGAAGGGACGCCCGCTGCCCCCGGAGACGCGCGCTTACGTCGACAAGTTGGCGCCGGACATCGCGCGCGGCGAAGCCGAACCTTCCGCGCCGAAATCACCCTCTCCGCCGGCGGTCGAGACACCCTCCTGGGCTCAAGCTCCGATCTTCGCCGTGCAGCCAGTGCGCACGTCAGCGGCAGATCCAATGTCAACGGATCATGCTCAGCCGACACCTGACGTGCGCGATATCTCGGCCATCGTTCCGCAGTCTGCTGGCCTGTTCGTCGCCCGTGGCGGCTCTGGAGGCGTGCAATGACCACGACCGGGCTCATTCGCAGATTGGCGGGGCCTCTCGTGTTCAGGCGAGGGGCGGGATGGGAGACGCAGGACACAACCGTCCGATTGCCGCCCGTAATCGGCAGGACGGTTCCCCGCCGAAGAGCGCGCCACCAACAGCTTCGCCGCCCGGTAAAATCTCCCGCGTTACGCAACGCAGGAGGCGGGTGATGGACTTCTTTTGCGGGCTGGACGTGGCCATCGAGGAGACGGCGGTGTGCGTCGTCGATGATCGCGGTGAAGTACATCTGACGGTGAAGGTGGCGACCGAGCCGGAGGCGTTGCTGGCGGTGCTGAAGCCCTTCGTTGGGCGATTGAAGCGTGTCGGCCACGAGGCCGGCTCGCTGTCGCCCTGGCTCCATCCCGAGCTCAAGAAGCTCGGCCTGCCGGCGATCTGCCTGGAGACGCAGCATGTGCGGGCCGCGATGTCGGCCCAGCGCAACAAGACCGACGCAGCGGACGCCCTCGGGATCGCCCACATCATGCGCACAGGCTGGTTCCGCCAGGCGCACGTGAAGACGGAAAGCTGCTACCGGATGCGCCTGCTGCTGACGCATCGACGCAACCTGAAGCGCAAGTTCCTCGATCTCGAGAACGCCATCCGCCACTCGCTGAAGAGCTTCGGGATCAAGCTCGGTGGCACCTCGCGCGGCAAGTTCGACCAGGCGGTGCGGGAGGCGGTGGCCGACGATCCGCTGTCCTGCGAGCTCATGGACGCCATGCTGTCGGCGCGCGCCGCGCTGTGGAAGGAGTATTGCCGGCTGCACGATCTCGTCGTGAAGCTGGTGGCGCAAAGCGAGCTGTGCCGGCGCTTCATGGCGATCCCAGGCGTCGGGCCGGTGACGGCGCTCAGCTTCATGACGGCGATCGACGACCCGTCCCGCTTCCGCCGCTCGCGCGACGTTGCCGCCTATTTCGGGCTGACGTCCAGGCGATGGCAGTCGGGCACATCGATCGACGTGCAGGGGCGTATCTCAAAGGCTGGGGACTCTGATGTGCGCCGCGCGCTCTACGAGGCGGCATCGGGACTGCTGACCCGCTTCAAGGGCAAGGACAAGGTGAAGGCCTGGGGCCAGGAGATCGCCAAGCGCTCCTGCCATCGCAAGGCGTGCGTCGCCGTGGCCCGCAAACTGGCCGTCATCATGCACGCCATGTGGAGCGACGGCACCTTCTATCTCGGCGATCCGGCAGCGAGCACTGCCGACGCCGCGCAGCGGGCGCACACCAAGGATCGCAAGCTCCTGGGAGCCCACCGATGAGCAACTTGCTGACACGAGACATGCAGCGCGCCCGCAACTGACGGACGCCATTCTGAACATGGAGATCCGCCCTCGGCGGATGAGGACCGATGCAGACCAGGACCGACGGAACGCACGTTATCTTGCCTGCGGCTGTGCCGATCGGAAGACGGCCGGACCGCGCTCGATTGCCTGTGACGATGCTCCGTCAATCCGATGGAAAAGTGCGCCGCGACGGTTCGAGCGCTGCCGACGTGCAGCCGGAACACCCCGTCGCAGAGCGCGGAGGAGTGCAAGGCGCATCGGAACTCGAAGCCCGCGAGCGGAGGCGTGCCGTGGCGAACAGCATAGTATATTCTCGCATCGGGAAGGATGAACGACGATGTCCGCAAGAGCAGTGGAAATACGACCGATTAGGAGGGCGAGATAAAAGGGCGCAAGGTGCGCTGAGGTCGGGCGGTTGTTTTTGCTTGGGAATTTTGAGCCAAACGCACATTGCGCTGCTGCTCGACAATGTGCATCGAGTACTCAAGTCACTGATCCTGTTGGCCTTCCCCCACCTTGCAGGGGCGCGTCATGACCGATGACCGGGAATTCCGCGTCCGGCCCGGCCGCATCCGCTCGTCCCGTGCCCAGAGGGCCCGTCCCTTCATCGCCCAGGCCCTCGCCGCGGCCCAGAAGGCCGGTGGCCACGTCTCCCGATCCGGCCGCCTCACCTCCGGCACCCGCTCGCACTTCGGCCGCGGGCGGACGGCGAGCATCCAGGCCAACCGCCTGCTCACGGGTCGCTCGCGCGTCGTCGTCATCAAGACCCGCGTGGTGCGCCACACCGCCCGCGCCACACCGCTGATCGCGCATCTCTCCTACCTGCGCCGGGAGGGCGCGACCCAGGACGGGGAGAAGGCCCGCCTGTTCGGGCCGGGCGCCGAGGAGGAAGATGGCCGCGCCTTTGCGGAGCGATGCGCTGACGACCGGCACCATTTCCGCTTGATCGTGTCGCCCGAGGACGCGGCGGATATGGCCGACCTGAGGTCCTTCGCCCGCGACCTCGTGGGCCAGATGGAGACGGACCTCGGCACGAAGCTGGATTGGGTCGGCGTCGACCACTGGAACACGGACAACCCCCACCTGCACATCCTGGTGCGTGGCCAGACCGACGACGGCCAGGACCTCGTCATCTCCCGCGATTACATCAAGGAGGGCATGCGCGCCCGCGCACAGGATCTGGTCACCCAGGAGCTGGGGCCGCACACCGACCTCGACATCCGCCGCGCCATCGAGCGGCAAGTGGAGGCGGAGAGGTGGACGCAGCTCGACCGTCAACTGGTCCGGGACCAGCACGAGACCGGCGTGATCGACGTCGCGCCCCATGCCGATCGCCAGCCGGACGCGTTCCATGCCCTGAAGGTCGGACGACTGCGCAAGCTCGAAACCATCGGACTCGCCGATCAGGTCGGCCCCGGCCAGTGGGTGATCGACGAGAAGGCCGAGGCCACGCTCCGCGCGCTGGGCGAGCGCGGCGACATCATCAAGCGTATGCACCGGGCTCTGACCTCGCAGGGCATCGAGCGCGGTACCGCAAGCTATGTGCTTTCTGGTGAGCACCTCGATGCACCCATCATCGGCCGCCTGGTCGACCGCGGCCTCGACGACGAGCTGAAGGGCACGGCCTATGCCGTGGTCGACGGCGTCGACGGGCGCACCCACCACATCAGGCTGCCCGACCTCGATGCGGCAGGCGATGGCGCTCCCGGCTCCATCGTCGAGCTGAGGAGGTTCGAGGATGCCCACGGCCAACAACGGGCCGCGCTCGCGGTCCGCTCGGACCTCGACATCGAGCGACAGGTCACGGCGGCGGGCGCGACCTGGCTCGACCGGCAGGCGCTCGCCCGCGAGCCCGCCTCCCTCTCCGACAACGGCTTCGGCGGCGATGTGCGGGATGCCATGGACCGCCGTGCCGTACATCTGGTCGCCGAAGGCCTCGCCCAGCGTCAGGGCCAACACATCGTCTTCGCTCGCGACCTCATCGAGACGTTGCGCCGGCAGGAGATAAGCGCACTGGGCGAGCGGCTCGCCGCCGGGAACGGGCAGCCTTTCAAACGTGCCGGGACTGGTGAGTACGTCACCGGCACCTATCGCCAGCGCTTCGCCCTGGCCTCAGGCCGCTTCGCCATGATCGACGACGGCCTCGGCTTCCAGCTCGTGCCCTGGACGCCCTCGCTCGAGAAGCAGCTCGGCAAGCACGTCTCCGGTGTCGCCCGGTCCGATGGTGGCATCGACTGGTCCTTCGGCCGCAAGCGCGGCCTCGGCCTCTGACCTCAAGCGCAAAAGGACCGCCGGATGTCCGCGACCAAGATCCTCTGGGGCCAGATCCTCGCAGTCTTCTCCATCGTGCTCGCCACCACCTGGGGGGCGACGGAATATGTCGCCTGGCGGCTGGGCTTCCAGGACCAACTCGGCTCACCCTGGTTCGTGCTGGGGTACTGGCCCGTCTATCACCCGCCGGCCTTCTTCTGGTGGTGGTATTTCTACGATGCCTATGCGCCGGAGATTTTCACAGAAGGCGCCTTCATCGCGGCCTCGGGCGGGTTCCTGTCCATTGCGATCGCCATCGGCCTGTCGGTCTGGCGGGCCCGGGAGGCGAAGCGGGTCGAGACCTACGGTTCCGCCCGCTGGGCCGAGCCGGACGAGATCCGTTCAGCCGGTCTTCTCGGATCCGACGGGGTAGTGCTCGGCCGCCATGGAGGGGACTATCTGCGCCATGACGGGCCCGAGCACGTCCTGTGCTTCGCGCCCACCCGGTCGGGCAAGGGCGTGGGCCTCGTCGTCCCATCGCTCCTCACCTGGCCAGGCTCTGCCATCGTCCACGACATCAAGGGCGAGAACTGGCAGCTCACCGCCGGCTTCCGGGCACGGCACGGGCGCGTGTTGCTGTTCGACCCCACCAATGTGAAATCGGCCGCCTACAATCCGCTGCTGGAGGTTCGCCGCGGGGAATGGGAGGTCAGGGACGTCCAGAACATCGCCGACATCCTGGTGGACCCCGAAGGCTCGCTGGAAAAGCGCAACCACTGGGAGAAGACCAGCCACGCTCTGCTCGTCGGCGCCATTCTCCATGTCCTTTATGCCGAAAGGGACAAGACCCTCGCCGGCGTCGCCGTCTTCCTCTCCGACCCCAGGCGCCCCATCGAGGCGACGCTCGCCGCCATGATGACGACGCCGCACCTCGGCGAGACGGGTCCTCATCCGGTGATCGCCAGCGCGGCACGGGAGCTTCTCAATAAGTCGGAGAACGAGCGCTCCGGCGTTCTTTCCACCGCCATGTCCTTCCTCGGGCTCTATCACGATCCGGTGGTCGCCGAGGTGACCCGGCGCTGCGATTGGCGCATCGCCGACCTTGTAGCGCACCGGCAGCCGACCACCCTCTATCTCGTCGTGCCGCCCTCGGACATCAACCGCACCAAGCCGCTCATCCGCCTGATCCTCAACCAGGTCGGGCGCCGCCTCACCGAGGACCTGCAGGCCAAGGCCGGCCGCCATCGGCTCCTCCTGATGCTGGACGAGTTCCCCGCGCTGGGGCGGTTCGACTTCTTCGAGAGTGCCCTCGCGTTCATGGCTGGCTACGAGCTCAAGAGCTTCCTGATCGCGCAGAGCCTGAACCAGATCGAGAAGGCCTATGGCCCGAACAATTCGATCCTCGACAACTGCCATGTGCGGGTGAGCTTCGCCACCAATGACGAGCGCACGGCCAAGCGCGTGTCGGACGCCCTCGGCACCGCCACCGAGATGAAGGCCATGAAGAACTATGCCGGCCACCGGCTCTCGCCCTGGCTCGGCCACCTCATGGTGTCGCGCTCGGAGACGGCACGCCCGCTCCTCACGCCGGGCGAGGTGATGCAGCTTCCGCCCGCCGACGAGATCGTCATGGTGGCCGGCACGCCGCCGATCCGGGCGAAGAAGGCGCGGTACTATGAGGATGCGCGCTTCCGGGAGCGAATCCTGCAGCCACCTCTGCTTGCAGAACCCAACGAGCAGCGCGCCGACGACTGGACCGTCTTGCCGTTGCCCGCACCCTCGCAACTGAGCCTGATGGTGCAGGGAAAGGATGATGAGGACACGACCGGGTCGGAGCGCCGACAGCAGCCGGAGCTGGCTCGGGTGGCTCCGGTCGAGGAGCCTGCATTACCGCAGAACGAGTTCGAGATCGACCTCGCGGACGAGAGCGAGGACGACGTCGCCCGAAACAGCCGCATGACACGCGTCATGCAGGGTGTGGCGCGTCAGGTGTCGCTCGACCCCCGCGACGGCATGGAGCTGTGACTGCGATGGCCCCACGCAAGAAGAAGGCGCAGATCACTGTCTATCTCGATCCGGACACCATGGCCTTGCTCGCAGATTATGCCGCGCGCCGGGACCAGCCTCAGTCGCTGGTCGCCGAGGCTGCCATCGCATCGTTCCTGTCTCCCGACGCCGCCGAACGACGCGAAGCCGCGATCGCCAAGCGCCTGGATCAGCTGGACAGGCGGATGACACGGATGGAGCGCGACGTCGGCATCTCGGTCGAGACGCTCGCCGTGTTCATCCGCTTCTGGCTCGCCACGACGCCGACCCTGACCGAGCCCGCGGCCCAGGCGGCCAGGGCCAAAGCGGGGGAACGCTATGAGGCCTTCGTCGCCGCGCTTGGTCGGCGCCTCGCGAAGGGGCCGAAGCTCATTCAGGAGGTCACGGAGGACCAAGCCGCTCCCACACAGTGACTATGAGCACTGTGCGCCAGGAACGGTCATCGGATTTTTACGATTGAATGGTTGCTACGGTTGGCTTAACGGAATTCGAGGGCAGCAAACAGCCGCCGCATACGGGGAACGGCGATGGCCGATCTGGTCAGTGACATTGTTGGGCGAGTCAACCGCCTCCCACTAAAGCCGTCCGAAACAAATTCGTTGCTGCCGTTGATGGAGGCGTTCAGCAACGCGCTCCATGCTGTAAATCTCCGGTTCGGCGATGACGCTCCCAGCAAGGGGCGTATCCAGATCACAATCCTCCGCGACAGCAGCGAGGTGGTTGGCTTCAAGATCGAGGACAATGGAATCGGATTCACTGACGAGAATTACCGGTCCTTCCGCACCCCTGACAGTCGGCAAAAAATCGGCTTGGGCGGCAAAGGTGTCGGGCGCCTTTCTTGGTTGCGCGTTTTCGGCGGCGCTAAGATCGAAAGCATTTACGCCGAAGGCGACCAATTTCTACGGCGATCATTCGATTTCGTGCTCGACGAAAGCAATCAGCTTCGAAACGAGTTGAATGGCGCTGCCAACGGCGCGACGGCGCCTCGGACGGTCATCACGCTCGGCGAGTTCAAGAGCGAGTACAAGAGCCGATGCCCCTCCAAGCCGGAGACACTTGTCCAGCGACTGATCGCGCATTTTCTGCCCATCCTGGCATCCGGCGCCTGCCCAAGCGCCGAACTGAGTGACGGCGACGAGGCATTCGATCTCCCTACGTATTTCAAAGACAAAATCATCAATACATTCGTCTCGGACTTCCCGGTAAAGCTGGACGATGGTAGTGAAATCACGATCGCTATCAGGCACATGAAATGCAACAAGGACATCCGTCCAAGAGGGCAAAGCTATAATTGGATGTTTCTTTGCGCGCATGAGAGAAGTGTTACAGAACAATGTATCGATGAACAAATCGGCCTGCGAAGCCTTGATGGTGAGTCGATTTATATCGGATGCGCGTCCGGTCCCTATCTCGATGAAAGCGTTAATCAGGAGCGCGACGGATTTACCTTCTCCTCCAGCGAGGAAACACTCATCCGGCGAGGCGTCGCATCGAGCGTGCGCGAATACCTCAAGGACTACATTTCCGTCTCCCGAGCAGAGATGGTCCGCAACACCCAGGCGCTGGTTCGTGAAAATCCACAATTCCTATTTTTAAACAATGAGATAGATGCGTTCGTTGAGGCGTTGCCGCTGAACAGTGCGGGGAAGCAAGAAGAAATATTCGTCTCGATGAGCCGGCGGAGATACCGTCGGCAACGTGAATTCCGCCGTCTGTCCCAGGAGATATCATCTCCACCCAGTCACCAAGAGGAGATTCAAGAAAAAGTCGATGAGTATATGCGCTACGTAGATGACGAGAAGAAAGGCGCTTTGGCTGAATATGTCAGAAAACGAAAGGCGATTCTGGATTTTCTTGACGCACTTACCGCCTATGAAGACCCGGAAAAGCGCAGGCACCATCTAGAGGACGCTGTACACGCGCTCATTTGTCCGATGAAAATAGATTCTTCGCAAATCGCCGAAATCGACGACCATAATCTTTGGCTGTTAGATGATCGTCTGGCCTTCTTCAATTTTTTCGCATCCGATAAGGAGGCGAGGTCATACCTCAACACTGGAAGCCAGGAGCGGCCCGACCTGGCGTTTCTTTACGATAGCTGCTTGGCGTGGCGAGAGGGCGAGCAATCCGGTGACAAAGTAGTGCTGGTAGAGTTCAAGCGTCCCGGCCTCGAAGCATACCCGAACGAGGACCCCATCCGGCAAGCGCTGCGGTATGTGAACCTCATCAAGTCATCGAAGACTTTCCGGGACAAGAGCGGCCGTGTAATTTCGAACGTCGGGGAGCGGACATCTTTCGACTGCTATATCGTCGCGGACCTGACAGAGGGGCTGAGAAAGCAACTGATCGGCCTGCCGCTGCAACCGACCCCCGATAACGAGGGCATGTTCGGCTATACAGACAACCCGAAGGCGTTCGTCGAAATCGTTCCGTTTTCGAAGCTCCTTCGGGACGCCAAGGCGCGGAACTCGGCATTCTTCACGCGCCTCGGCCTCAATGGCTAGCGCGGACATGCCGCTACGGGGTCTGAGATGATGTCGGAAGAAGAGCGCGGCGGCGCGCATCCTGATCTGCTTTCCGGCCTTACCGATCTCGATGCGGTCAGCCCTCTGCGAAGTCCTCTGCTCCGAGCCTCCTCGCTCCTCAGGTACAATAGCAGCACCCCGCCGTTCTCAAGTATCTGCACGCCAGAACGCGACGCCCGCATTGGCTTGTTGAATCCTCCCAATTTCCGGCTCTTTTAATCATCCCTGTCCGGGGCGCGTCTGCGCCGCCCTCGGCAAGCGCGGGGATGAGATGGCGGCTTCAGCTCACAGTTCGGAGGGTCTTACACGCGGCGAACGCATGCTGCGCACCGCGCTTGGCCCGATGATCGCCCGCCTTCTCGAAGACCATGCGGTCGTCGAGGTCATGCTCAACCCCGACGGCCGCCTCTGGGTCGACCGACTGTCCGAAGGGCTTTGCGATACAGGCGAGCGGCTGGCCGCCTCCGATGGCGAACGCATCGTCCGCCTCGTTGCGCACCATATCGGCGCCGAGGTCCATGCCGGCGCCCCGCGTGTGTCAGCCGAGCTGCCCGGAACGGGAGAGCGGTTCGAAGGCCTGCTCCCGCCCGTCGTAGCCGCCCCGACCTTCGCCATTCGCAAGTCTGCCATCGCCGTGTTCACACTCGACGACTATGCGGCCTCCGGCATCATGTCGGCGGCTCAGGCCGAAGTCCTGCGCCGAGGCATTGCCTCCCGCGCCAACATCCTGGTGGCCGGTGGTACCTCCACCGGCAAGACCACGCTCACCAACGCGCTCCTCGCCGAGTTGGCCAAGACGTCCGAGCGGGTCGTCCTCATCGAGGACACGCGGGAACTCCAATGCGCCGCCCCCAACCTTGTGGCGATGCGTACCAAGGATGGCGTCGCCTCGCTCTCGGACCTGGTGCGCTCGTCGCTGCGCTTGCGGCCGGATCGCATCCCGATCGGCGAGGTACGAGGTGCCGAAGCCCTCGACCTCCTGAAGGCCTGGGGCACAGGCCACCCCGGGGGCATCGGCACCATTCACGCCGGCAGCGCCATGGGCGCCCTGCGGCGGCTGGAGCAACTCATCCAGGAAGCTGTCGTCACGGTCCCGCGCGCCCTGATCGCTGAGACCATCGACCTCATCGCCGTGCTGTCGGGCCGGGGCTGCGCGCGCCACCTCACCGAGCTGGCCCGCGTCGAAGGTCTCGGCCCTGACGGCGACTACCGTGTCATCCCCATCACTGCTCCCTCCGAAGAAGGAACCTCCCTGTGACTTTCACGCTCCCCCCGTTCTACCTCCGGCTGCTGAAGGCCGTGGCCGGCGCCACCGCCTGCGTGTGTGTTGTCTCCGCGGCCCACGCTTCCGGCTCCTCCATGCCGTGGGAGACCCCGCTGCAATCGATCCTGGATTCGATCCAGGGGCCAGTCGCCAAGATCATCGCGGTGATCGTCATTATCTCGACCGGCCTCGCGCTCGCCTTCGGGGACACCTCCGGCGGGTTCCGGCGGCTGATCCAGATCGTGTTCGGCCTCTCCATCGCTTTCGCCGCCTCCAGCTTCTTCCTGTCCTTCTTCTCCTTCAGCGGCGGAGCGCTGGTCTGATGCCGGCCGATATCGGCGGGGTGCCGGGCTTCTCCGTGCCGGTCCATCGGGCGCTCAGCGAACCGATCCTGCTCGGCGGCGCGCCGCGGGCCCTCGCCATTTTCAACGGCACGCTCGCCGGTGCCGTCGGGTTGGGCCTGAGGCTCTGGTTCGTCGGCCTCGCCCTTTGGGCCGTCGGCCATCTCGCCGCCGTCTGGGCCGCCAAGCGTGATCCGCTCTTCATCGACGTGGTGCGCCGCCATCTGCGCATCCCCGGTCATCTGTCGGTTTGAGGGGCGCATCATGATGAACCTCGCGGAGTACCGGCATCACGCCAGCCGACTGGCGGATTTCCTGCCGTGGGCGGCACTGGTCGGCTCTGGCGTTGTCCTCAACAAGGATGGCAGCGTCCAGCGGACGGCACGCTTCCGTGGGCCGGACCTTGATTCCGCGGTGCCGGCCGAACTGGTGGCGGCGGCGGGTCGCCTCAACAGCGCCTTTCGCCGCCTCGGCTCCGGCTGGGCACTTTTTGTGGAGGCCCAGCGACACCCGGCGGGTGCCTATCCGGCGAGCGTCTTCCCCGATCCCGCCACCGCGCTGGTCGAGGCCGAGCGCAGGGCCGACTTCGCAGAGGCGGGCAGCCACTTCGAATCCAGCTATTTCCTGACCTTCACCTGGCTCCCGCCGGTGGAGGATGCCGCCCGGGCCGAGAGCTGGCTCTATGAGGGCAGCGAGCGGAAAGGGCTCGATCCGCATGAGGCTCTGGGCGGGTTCATCGATCGCACGGATCGGGTCCTACGGCTCGTCGAAGCCTTCATGCCCGAGTGCCGCTGGCTCGACGATGCCGAGACCCTGACCTATCTGCACGGTTGCGTCTCGACCAAGCGCCAACGGGTTCGCGTTCCCGAGACGCCCATGTATCTCGACGCGCTCCTGGCCGTCCAGCCGCTCACCGGTGGGCTCGAGCCCATGCTCGGGGCCGAGCACCTGCGGGTTCTGACCATCGTTGGTTTCCCGACGGCGACTACGCCGGGGATCCTCGACGATCTCAACCGGCTGGCCTTTCCCTATCGCTGGTCCACCCGCGCCATTCTCCTCGACAAGACCGATGCCACCCGGCTCCTCACAAAAATCCGCCGGCAGTGGTTCGCCAAGCGCAAGTCCATCGCCGCCATCCTGAAGGAGGTGATGACCAACGAAACTGCGGTGCTGGTGGATTCGGATGCCGCCAACAAGGCCTCGGACGCCGACCTCGCGCTGCAGGAGCTGGGCGCCGACCATGCCGGCATCGCCTATGTCACCGCCACGGTGACCGTCTGGGATTGTGATCCCCGCGTCGCCGACGAGAAGCTCCGGCTGGTGGAGAAGGTGATCCAGGGCCGGGACTTCACGGCCATGGTCGAGACGATCAATGCCGTGGATGCCTGGCTCGGCAGCTTGCCGGGGCACGTCTACGCCAATGTCCGCCAACCGCCCATTTCCACCCTCAACCTCGCCCATATGATCCCGCTGTCGGCGGTGTGGGCGGGCGAGGCACAGGACGCGCATTTCGGCGGGCCGCCGTTGTTCTACGGCAAGACCGAGGGGGCGACCCCGTTCCGTTTTTCCCTCCACGTTGGCGATGTGGGCCACACCCTCGTGGTCGGGCCGACGGGCGCCGGCAAGTCGGTGCTGCTGGCGCTGATGGCATTGCAGTTCCGGCGCTACGCTGGATCCCAGGTGTTCGCTTTCGACTTCGGCGGCAGCATCCGGGCGGCCGCCCTCGCCATGGGCGGCGACTGGCACGACCTCGGCGGGAGCCTGTCCGATGGGAGCGAGGACAGCGTCGCGCTCCAACCTCTTTCCCGTGTGGATGATCTCGCCGAACGCTCATGGGCAGCCGACTGGATCACGGCGATCCTCTCCCGCGAGGGCGTTTCCATCGCCCCGGAGGTGAAGGAGCACATCTGGTCGACCCTCACCTCCCTTGCCTCCGCTCCCGTCGAGGAACGGACCCTCACCGGCCTCGCCGTCCTGCTCCAGTCCAACGATCTCAAACAGGCGCTGCGTCCCTATTGTATCGGTGGCGCCCATGGCCGGCTGCTCGATGCCGAGGCGGAGCACCTAGGGCAGGCCTCCGTCCAGGCCTTCGAGACCGAAGGGCTGATCGGCACCAGCGCGGCACCGGCCGTGCTGTCCTATCTGTTCCACCGCATCGAGGACCGGCTCAACGGGTCTCCGACCCTCATCATCATCGATGAGGGATGGCTCGCCCTCGATGATCCGGGCTTTGCCGGCCAGCTCCGCGAGTGGCTCAAGACGCTGCGGAAGAAGAACGCCAGCGTCGTCTTCGCCACGCAGTCCCTCTCCGACATCGACGGCTCGGCCATCGCCCCGGCCATCATCGAGAGCTGCCAGACGCGGCTGCTGCTCCCCAACGAGCGGGCCGTCGAGCCCCAGATCACCGCCATCTACCGGCGCTTCGGCCTCAACGACCGGCAGATCGAGATCCTCGCACGGGCCACCCCGAAGCGGGACTATTACTGCCAGTCCCGACGCGGCAACCGCCTGTTCGAGCTCGGGCTGTCGCAGGTGGCGCTCGCCTTGTGCGCCGCCGGGTCCAAGACCGATCAGGCTGCGCTCTCGCTGATCCTCGCCGAGCATGGGCGCGATGGTTTCCTCGCCGCCTGGCTACGGCATCGGGGCCTCGGCTGGGCCGCCGACCTCATCCCCACCCTCGACCTTCTGGAGACACGCTCATGATCCGCCTGATGCTGCGGGCGGCGCTCGTCGCTGCGGCGCTCCTCATGTGTCCGCTCGCGCCGGCTGCGGCACAGGCCGTGGTCTTTGACCCCTCCAACTATGCCCAGAACGTCCTCCAGGCGGCGCGGGCCTTGCAGCAGGTCACCAACCAGATCACCTCGCTGCAGAACGAAGCGCAGATGCTGATCAACCAGGCCCGCAATCTGGCGAGCCTGCCGTACTCCTCCCTGAGCGCGCTCCAGCAGTCGGCCCAGCGGACCCAGCAGCTGCTCGGGCAGGCGCAGAAGATCGCCTATGACGTCACCGCCATCGACCGGGCGTTCCAGGGTCAGTATGGCTCTGTCTTCCTGAGCGCCACGGATGCCGCCCTTGTCACCCAGGCCAAGAGCCGCTGGGAGACCACGGTCGCCGGCCTTCAGGATGCGCTGCGGGTGCAGGCGGGCGTCGTCGGCAATCTCGACACCAACCGGCAGCAGACGTCGACGCTGGTCGGCCAGAGCCAGGCGGCGACCGGCGCGCTGCAGGCCATGCAGGCCGGCAACCAGCTCCAGGCGCTCCACGCCCAGCAGTTGTCCGATCTCACAGCCGTGGTCGCCGCCAACGGAAGGGCGCAGGCCCTGTCTGAAGCCGAGCGGGCGACCGCGGTGTCGGAGGGGCAGGAGCACTACCGGCGCTTCTCCACCCGGTCGAGCTACCAGCCCTCCGCCGTCACCATGTTCCGCGGCAATTGAGGGGCGGCCATGGATCAGGGCACTGCACTCAGGACCCTCATCGTCGCCGGCCTTGTGGGCGCGGTGATCGCAGCCCTCGCCATCGCCTCAGGCAGGCCTCACGAGCCGACTGTCACTATCAGCAGCGTGAAAGCAGGGAACGTCTCCTCGGCCGACCTCAAGAGCTGCGCCACGCTGGACATGGCCAATCCCATCGATCCGCGCTGCGCCGCGCTCTGGGAGGCGAACCGCCGCCGCTTCTTCGGCAAGCCCGTGGACGGAGCGGCGCCATGAACGACGTGGGCGTCATCGACACCTTCCTCAACACCTTCACCAGCTACATCGATTCCGGCTTCGGCCTGATCAAAGGCGAGGTGACGGGCCTCTCCTCCATCCTCATCGCCCTCGACATCACGCTCGCCGGCCTGTTCTGGGCCTGGGGCGCCGACGAGGACGTGATGCGCCGGCTGGTGCGCAAAACCCTCGCCATCGGCTTCTTCGCCTGGATCATCGGCAACTTCAACACGCTCGCGAAGATCGTGTTCGAGAGCTTCGCCGGGCTCGGCCTCAAGGCCGGCGGCTCCGCCATCAGCACCACAGAGTTCCTGCGGCCGGGGCGCCTTGCGGAAATCGGGCTCACCGCCGGCCAGCCCCTGCTCGATACCGCGAGCCAGCTCACGGGGCCGGTGGCGCTCTTCGTCAATGCCGTGCAGATCGCCGTGCTCCTCGTTTCATGGCTGCTGATCCTGATCGCCTTCTTCATCCTGGCGGTGCAGCTCTTCGTCACCCTCATCGAGTTCAAGCTGACGACGCTCGCTGGCTTCGTCCTCATCCCCTTCGCTTTCTTCGGCAAGACCGCCTTCCTCGCCGAGAAGGTGCTCGGCAACATCGTGGCCTCCGGCGTCAAGGTGATGGTGCTGGCGGTTATCGTCGGCATCGGCTCGGGGTTGTTCTCTCAATTCACCACCTCCTATGGCGATGCCCAGCCCACCATCAGCCAGGCGCTGGCAGCCGTGTTGGCCGCGCTGGCGCTCCTCGGGCTCGGGATCTTCGGGCCGGGAATCGCGACAGGCCTGATCACCGGCGCGCCGCAGCTGGGCGCAGGCGCGGCCGTCGGGACCGGGCTCGCCGCAGGCGGTGCGGCGCTCGCGGGAGCCGGCGCCGCCGGCCTCGCGTTGCGGGGGGCCGGTGTTACGCTCTCCGGAACGGCCGCGGCGGCCCGTGCTGGCGCGAGCCTCGCCGGAGGAGCCGCATCCGCCTACAGCGCGGGAACTGCCGGTCAATCCGGGGTGTCTGGCGTCGCGGGTGGCCTTGGTCGTGTCGCACGCGCTGGGGCAGCGGCGGCAACCTCTCCCCTGCGCGGTTCAGCCGCCGCGTCGCCCGCCTCCGGGGCCGCTGCCACCTCGTCGAGCGCTCCGGCCTCTTCCGGTGATGTTCCCGAGTGGGCCCAGCGCATGCGCCGCTCCCAGCAGATGGCCCACGGCATCCAGACCGCGACCCATGCGGTGCGGTCTGGCGACAGCCACGGCGGCGGCTCCGCAATCTCCCTCTCCGAAAGCGATCGCTGATGACGCACTTCAAGCGACCATCGGTCCATTACGGCCGATCTCCCGAGCCCGAGACGCCCTATCAGCGCGCGGCCCAGGTCTGGGACGACCGCATCGGTTCCGCCCGCGTCCAGGCCAAGAACTGGCGCCTCATGGCCTTCGGTTGCCTCGCCCTCTCCGCCGGCCTCTCCAGCGCCCTGGCGTGGCAGGCCCTGAGCGGCTCTGTGGTGCCGTGGGTCGTCCAGGTGGACAAGCTCGGTCAGGCGCTGGCAGTGGCACCCGCTGCGGCGGACTTTCGCCCCTCCGATCCCCAGATCGCCTTCCACCTCGCTCGCTTCATCGAGGAGGTGCGCAGCATCTCCGTCGATCCGGTCATCGTGCGCCAGAACTGGCTTAGGGCCTATGCCTACACGACGCAGGCCGGCGCCGTGGCCCTCAACGATTACGCCCGCGCCAACGATCCCTTCGCCCGGGTCGGCAAGCAGCAGGTGGCGGTGGAGGTCTCCAGCGTCATCCGCGCTTCGCCGGACTCCTTCCGCATCGCCTGGACCGAGCGCCGCTACCAGGACGGCAGCCTCGCTGACACAGCCCGCTGGAGCGCCATCCTCACCGTCGTGGTGCAGGCGCCACGAGACGCCGAGCGCCTCAGGTCCAATCCCCTCGGGATCTACGTCAACGCCATCAACTGGTCGAAGGAGCTCGCACAATGACGACGGCCATCCGCACATCCGGGAGGCCGGCTTTCCGGGCCCTCTCCTTTCCGGCTTTCCGTAAATCCGGCTTGCCGCTTCTCCTCATTTGCACTTCCGCGCTCGCTGGCTGTGCCACCGTGCAGAAGCCGCCGGAGATCGAATACGACGATGCCCCGCCCGCTGTCTTCAAGGCCGAGCCGCCCGGACCGGTGCGCATCGTCGAGCTGCCGAAGCCTTTGCCGCTGCCGGGCCAACTGAAGCCGGTGGGCAAGGATGGCAAGGCGGAGCCCGAGTCCGCGGACCCGACGGCCCGAGTGAACCAGGCCAATGCCGCCGCCCGCGTGCAGCCGGTGCGCAACGGCTTCATCAACTCCATGCAGGTCTATCCCTTCGTGGATGGCGCTCTCTATCAGGTCTATGCCGCGCCCGGACAGGTCACCGACATCGCCCTCCAGCCCGGCGAGCAACTGGTGGGGACGGGGCCCGTGGCGGCCGGCGACACCGTGCGCTGGATCATCGGCGACACGGAGAGCGGGGTAGCGGGCGGGAAGCAGGTCCACATCCTGGTGAAGCCCACGCGGCCGGACCTCACCACCAATCTCGTGATCAACACCAATCTGCGCACCTATCACATGGAGCTGCGCTCCACTGAGAAGACCTACATGGCCTCGGTCTCCTGGCAGTACCCCCAGGATCAGCTCATCGCCCTCAGACGCCAGAATGCCGAGGCGCAGGCGGTACAGCCTGTGGCCACCGGCATCGACCTGACCAAAGTGAACTTCCGCTATGAGGTGACCGGTGACCGGGCGCCATGGCGGCCACTGCGCGCCTTCGACGACGGCCAGCAGGTATTCATCGAGTTTCCGCGTGGGATCGCCCAAGGCGAGATGCCGCCGCTCTTCGTGGTCGGCCCGCAGGGCGACACCTCCGAGCTCGTGAACTATCGCGTGCGCAGCAGCTACATGATTGTAGACAGGCTGTTCGCCGCAGCCGAGCTGCGCTTCGGTGCCGATAAGGACCAGAAGCGCGTGCGCATCTCCCGCACCGACGGGAGGCCAGTCCTATGAGCGGCAATGAATCCGGGAAGGAGAAAGGGCTGGGATCGGCTGGCGATGACGGCGCTCGACCGCTGACGGGGGAAGCTGTGGCCGCGATGCGGCTGCGGCCGGAGCCGCCGCGGGTGACCCGCCTGTCCCGAAAGGTATTGGCCGGGCTGGGGCTGGTTGTGGGCCTCGGGATCGGCGGGGCGCTGATCTACGCCCTGCAAGCGCGGAAGGACCACGGCCCGGGACAGGAGCTCTATGCCACCGACGTCAAGGCGACGCCGGACGGGCTCGCCGGCCTGCCGAAGGACTACACCGGCATCCCAAAGCTGGGGCCACCGCTGCCGGGGGATCTGGGACGGCCTATTCTCAATGCGCAGACCGCGGTTCAGCCGACGATGCCGGCCATGGGAGGCATGCCCAATCCCGCGCTGAGCCCCGAGGAGCAGCGCCAGCAGCAGGAGAGCGAGGCAGCGCGGACCGGACGGCTGTTCGCCCAGACCAACACTCGGCCCGCAAGCCCGGCGGTGGCCCAACAGGCGGGAGTCACTTCAGCGTCAGCGGCGCCGGCCGCCGATCTCAGCAGCCTCGGCCTTGTGCCGCAGGCGGCGACGCCGACGGCCCAGGAGCGCCAGCTTGCCTTCCTGAACCAGGCCGTGGACCGGCGCACCGTGTCGCCCGACCGCGTGGCGGCTCCTGCCTCCGCCAACATCCTGCAGGCCGGCGCCGTCATCCCCGCGGCGCTGATCACCGGCATCCGGTCCGACCTTCCAGGCCAGATCACCGCCCAGGTGACCGAGAATGTCCATGACAGCCCGACGGGTCGGATTCTCCTGATCCCCCAGGGCACCCGCATCATCGGCCAGTATGACAATGGCGTCGGCTTCGGCCAGCGCAGGGTGCTCCTCGTCTGGAACCGCCTGATCTTCCCCAATGGCCGGTCCATCGTGCTGGAGCGCCAGACCGGAGCCGACGCGGAAGGCTACGCCGGCCTCGAGGATGGGGTCGATTATCACTGGGGCGAGCTGTTCAAAGCCGCGGTGCTCTCGACCATCCTCAGCGTCGGGGCAAGCGCCGGGACGTCCGGCAGCGATAGCGACCTCGTGAGCGCTTTGCGGGAAGGCGCCTCCGACAGCATCAGCCAAACCGGCCGGCAGATCGTCCAGCGCCAGCTCAACATTGCGCCGACCCTTACCATCCGGCCGGGATTTCCGGTGCGGGTGATCGTCACGCGCGACCTCGTTCTTGAACCCTACGGAGGCTGATATGACGAAGTTGAAGCTCGGCCAAATCCCCGACGACAAGCCGGTGAAGATATCATTGGAGGTGCCCGCCAGCCTGCACCGCGACCTCGTCGCCTATGGTGAAATCCTCGGCCGCGAAAACAATCAGTCACCGACTGACCCAGCCCGCCTGATCGTCCCGATGCTTGAGCGCTTCATTGCGACAGATCGCGGTTTCGCGAAGGCCCGGCGTTCGGCTCATCTCAATCGTGCGCGTGGGATATCGTAGGGCTCGATCCCGAGGAGCGAGCCATCGCCCGTGCAAGGCTGAGCAATGTCCGAAACGCCGGATTGTCGTTTTTCGGCGACCAAGCGGCATAGAACCGGAGCACCTCGCCGCGCAGAGAACGATAGGTCACACCGGGGACCTTGACCAAATTTTCGGATTCTATGACCAACGTTATTCCGCGGCCGGACGCGACGAGATTGAGAAGCTTATATCGCCCAACTCGTTGAGCCTCGACACGGGGCTCGCATTCGACTTCACGGAATTTGCGAATGACATAGTCTTGGATTCTCATCCCAGATGCAGTGTCTCGGATAAGAATTTTCTCAGAACTGAGATCTCGCCATGTCAACGCGTCTTCGGCGGAGAGCGGATGGCCTTCAGGCAATGCCACAAGGACCTGTTCCGACCAAAGATAAACCGTATCGCATTCCGGCCAATCGGCCAATCCGATGACAAAAGCGATATCAAGCTGAAATTGGCGAATGGAATTGATGTGATCGTGTGCTTCGCCGTCGATGAAATCGATGTGAACAGATCCATATTTTGCATCATATGTTCGAAATAGGTTCGACAGGAAACCAGACGAAAGTGAAGAAAACAGCCCCACTTTGACGTATCCGTCCTCGGCACGGCCAATGGCGGCCACCTCCGCCGCTCCATCGCGAATGTGGTCCAACGCATGGCGGACCCGATGGAGAAAGCGTTGTCCGGCTATGGTCAGGTTGATCCCTCCAGGGTGTCGCAAGAACAGGGAGGCCCCGACCTGATCCTCAATGTCCCGGATCCGCCGACTGACGGAGGATTCTTGCACTCCGAGTGCCGCTGCCGCCTTCCGAAAGCTCCCATATTCGGAGGCAGCAATTAAATATCTGAGGTAGCGGATTTCAATTTCCGCATTTGTATTTGACATATGGAACGCTCTCCATTTTAATAGTTGCATATAATACGTAATTCCTATTTTAAATTATGAGTAGCAAATATAATTTACATGGAAATCAATAGCCGCGTCATTGCGGATAGGATTGAGGGAAATCGCGACCATCTCATATAAGTGATGACTTTAAGCCGGGCCATGCTAATGAGAGGCGCCCCCAACCAAATAAGATCGTCATTTATTCGCGCGCAGCTGCCCTCCTCCGTCGTTCCAAGCACCGTATTGTCACTATCAAACTGGATACCTGGCAATGACGGACGTCCTCATAGGCAATGGAAGAATCTATTATCATTAAAATGATATATAATTTTCTAAAATTTATATTAATTACATAAATTATAAATATTAATAGTCTTTTTCTATTATGTGAATATTTCCATCCAATTTACGAATTGTCATCTGAAGGCGAGATGTGATTGTTCGGAAAAACATTCCACTTTGTTGACATTTTTTATAATTATCGTCTGTCTTCATTTTGAGCGCTTCTCCTGCTGCTTGCCCAATGGAGCTCATTTCAAGCCATGCCTTGTCAACATCGATACCGACCGATCTAGCAGCAGCATCCGCCGCACGCAGAACCTGTTGCGCCTCGGCTAAAGTAATTGTTGGCTTAAAATTAGGTTCCGCTTGAGCATTATATGCTTCTGAACATCCACGAATCGCAAAATACATACCATACATAAACTTCAAATGACTAACGGCCTGTCCTCGCAAATCGGCCGGAGTAGGGTTCGTCGATTGGCCAACCTCTGCAAAAGATGAGTCGATATAAGACCCACAAATGACAATAAAAACAAATATTGCGACGGGTATTTTCTTCATGAAATATTCTCGTACCAAGATGTTTTTGATAGTTTGCGATTTTTCATTCACTATCACGTCATGTTTCCCCATCGCGGTAGCCAAGCAAACGTAGTGCATTGAACACCACCACCAGCGTGGATCCCTCGTGCGCCGCCACGGCAGGGCCGATACCGAGGCCAAATACCGTCGCCGGAACCAGTAGCGCCACCACTCCCAGGCTTATGAACACGTTCTGAAGGATGATGGAACGCGTACGGCGGCTCAGCCCGACCGCGAACGGGAGATGACGCAAGTCGTCCGCCATGAGTGCGACGTCCGCGGTCTCCAACGCCACATCGGATCCGGCGGCTCCCATGGCGATGCCAACCGTGGCATTCGCCATCGCCGGCGCATCATTGACCCCATCGCCGACCATCGCGACTTTGGCTTCCTTTTGCAGCTTTTGAATCGCCACGACTTTGTCCTCGGGGAGGAGGTCGCCCCAAGCTTCGTCCAGCCCTAAATCCTTGGCGATGGCGTCGGCTACCTTCTGGTGATCGCCCGAGATCATGAGCATCCGAGTGATGCCGAGATCGCGCAGCCGCTTGAGCGCATCGCGAGCGGCTGCGCGGGGCGTGTCCATAAGGCCGATGGCTCCGAGATCCCGCTCACCAAACCGCACCGCCATCGTGGTGCGCCCGGCGTCTCGTAGCTTCGCGATCGATGCCTTCACGGCCGGAGTGAGCGGGGGAATACCTTCTTCCCCGAACATCTCAGCCTTGCCGAGCCAGACCGGCTGTCCGGCAAATGAAGCGACCACGCCGCGCCCGGTGAGGCTTTTGAGATCGGTCGCCTCCTCTATGTCTCTTCCTTCCAGCTGGGCAAGCCCGTCGCGAACGATTGCAGCGGCCAGCGGGTGATCGCTGAGGGCCTCTACTGCGACCGCAACCGAGAGGAGCTCATGTTCCGAAACCCCTTCGACCGCCACGACGTCGGTGATGCGCGGTTTGCCCTCCGTCAGCGTTCCCGTCTTGTCAAATGCGATAGCACTCAGCGAGCCCAGATTCTCCAGTGGCGCGCCACCCTTCACCAGCACGCCGCCACGTGCCGCTCGCGCGACGCCGGACAACACCGCGCTCGGCGTGGCGATGGCCAAGGCGCAAGGACTTGCGGCGACGAGTACCGCCATGGCACGATAGAAGCTTGAGCTGAATGGCTCGTCCACCACCACCCAGGCGAACAGAAGGAGGATCGCGAGCGCCAGCACCACGGGCACGAAGATACGTTCGAATGTCTCAGTGAACCGCTGGGTCGGTGATTTTTGCGTTTCCGCCTCACTCACCATTTTTACTACCTTTGCCAGCGCCGTATCGCTCGATAAGCGCGTCGCCTCCACCTCAATGGCGCCGGCACCGTTGATTGTTCCCGCAAAGACCCGCGAGTCAGAGCCAACCGTGTCTGGCCGCGCCCGTGCCACAGCAATGTCGTCAACCGAGCGCTTGTCCACCGGTATACTCTCGCCGGTGACAGGAGCCTGATCGATGGCGGAGGAGCCCTTCACCAGGAAGCCGTCGGCAGGTAGACGCTCGTTAGGGCGGACCAGCACCACGTCGCCGATCACAAGTTCCTCTACGGAAACCTCCAAGATGCCATCAGCGCGGCGCACCGTGGCCGTGCGTGGAGCGAGCTTGGCCAGGGCCTCGATCGCCTGCTTGGCGCGGCCCATGGCATAGTGTTCCAATGCGTGGCCTAGGCTGAACAGGAAGAGCAGCAGCGCGCCTTCCGCCCATGCGCCAAGCGAAGCCGCGCCCGCAGCCGCTACCAGCATCAGCGTATCGATCTCGAACTTGCGCAGGCGCAGATTGTCTATCGCTTCGCGGACCGTGTAGAAGCCGCCAAAGAAATATGCCCCAACGAAACACACGATGGGCAGCCAGCCGGGTGCGGCCGGTAATAGCTTCTCGATGGCAAAACCGACGACGAGCAGCGCGCCGCAGGCAAGAGAGAAGATTAGCTCAGTGTTCGGTCCGAAGATCCTGCCATGGGCATGATCGTGCTCCCCTTTTCCTTCCTTATGTTCTGACCTGGCATGCGTAAACATGACTGACCGATGATCATATCTAGCGTGAGAGGGCAGCCTATCCAGCCGTAGCGCGGCCGCATCCCTCGCGGCGATAACCCCCATTTGAACGAGGGCGTTTCGGATTTCCTGCTCTGTTACCGCCTCGCGGTCGAATTCGACGCGTACGAGATCAGATGCACTGGCTTCGGCCTCCAATACCCCGGAAAGCTTACGCAGTTTCTCGGCAACGGTGCGCGCACGCCGTTCATGGGTGATCCCTTCCACCTGCCAAATCGCGTGACCGAACCGCTCGGTAATCTGCGCGCCAACGCTTTGGGCAAGTTCCCGGATGCGAGGTAAGCCGATTACCGTCGGGTCATAGTGGAGGCAGAGCTGCGCCGACTCGCCGCCAGCGACGTGCACATACTCAATGCCCGCGCGCTCCTGAAGCTCCGAAACGAGCCGACTCACACAGGAGTCTACAGCGTCGGGCACGTTTGGCAGAAGGATTGGAATGTCCAGTCGAAGCTTCTCGATCATCTTTGTAAGCTCCCCAGATTCACCAGCATCGCCCAACCCGACATCTGACAATAAAGACACCTTAGGGTTTTAATTCTGACTTGGATCTATCGCCGCCCTTCTTGGCTGCAGCAATGATTGCAACGAATTCATCGTGTCTTCCATCATGGTCACGGACGTATTCGGCAATCTCGAGTGCCGCGGACTGTTCGCACCACTCTACGATACGTGCTTGCTCACGATCTCGGTCGAATTCATAAAGTTGCCGAATTGCCTGCAGCGCACCCGCTCGCGCCATGTCAGCTGAACGGCGGACTACAAAGATCGATTGGTCAGCGGGCAACTCACCAACCACCTCTTGGCGTATATGATAGGTCAATCGAGATATATCACCATATTTTCCTGACGACCTCTCGGTTACATCTGGTATAAACTGAGAGCAATATATTGTAATATTCTGTATAAAAAACGATCTAGTCAATATTGTTTCCAATATTTCGTTTCCATTAGCGGATCTGATATCGATACATAACATATAAATACATGCGAAAAATGCACATATAGATAATTTTTCTTTCACTATTTGTATCATTGCGTTAGTCCCAAGCTCGCATGCATTGATCATATTGAATTTTGCAATGAGTAAGCTCGTGCGGCCTGAAAGACCTATTTTTGTCGTAACATGAAGATTTATTCTTTGCACAAAACAATTTATGCTCTCCGACATTTGAATGTTCACAGCCTATTGCCGACGTTTGTGAAGTTTGCGCAGGCAGATAAAATGGGGTGAATTGCGTGCCCGCGGCGAAAGCCGCTCCGATGCAAATGCTATTTAACGCGATGCAAATGCACGCTGTAAAAATCGCCTTATTCATGATTTTACCTCCAAAAATTGGAATTTAGATGGATGAAGAGGGGCGAATATTCGTCCCTCTTCCTTCTTAATGACTCGGCTTAGCGCACCGCGCGATCGTTAAGCCACGGCGAGGGCGAGGGAATGAAGGTCCCTGGGGTAGGCGCCTGAGGGCGGCTCATCTGCACCTTAGGCGAGCCGCTCGTTGTCCCAGAAAGACGGCCGCCGGGATAACTTTCCTGCTGCACGTCAAGGAATTCATGTCGCTCTTGCTCCTCCACGCCGAGCGTCGACGGATACGGCTCTGCGAAAGCCGTAAGCGGAGGGAGGATGAAACTAAGAGCAAGGACATAAATCTTCATGATTTAACCTCGAATGTCGAATTAAACTTGATTTATTTCATTTGTTTTCAACATTCGCGTAGCGAGGAGGGGGGATTTCTACGCCTAGGCCGACACCACTACGGGTCTCGTTCGCCCATTGCCCGCACACTCTCCACTCTGGGGGCCCCGACGACGCACCTTCATCGAAGGGGGAGACGTGCGGGCAAGCGTGGCACTCGCACCGCACCGCAGCGCAGGCCGGATTGCGGGTGTCTTCGTCACTCTGATGGTGGTTTTCATCCGTAAATGCGCTCGCTTCTAATGACATCGCGCTCGCGTTCCAGGAATACCCCGGAATACACAAGACTACGATCAGCATGAGACTTAGCAAAATGCTTCGGATAAAGCCTCTCACACCGCCTCTCCCTCTTGATCGAAACGACCGAATATTGAATTCACCGGCTGGATTCCATAGTGCGTTGCTCGGACGGAACATCGCGCGTCTGGCCGGAACGGATAGATGTGCTGCGACCATGGGGCAACGGGTGAGTAACCCCGAGTTGGACGTCTCGAAAATCGTGCCTCTGCTTCTCACGATATGTCTTCGGTCGCGGATCGAGTGCCAGTGCCGGCGACGCGATGCCGAACACGAGCACGCACAAGGTGCCGCGGGCAACGTAGTTCCACACAGTACTTTTCATGACACACTTCCTTATGGGGTGGTGAACTTGGCCTGACCGGACTTGCCGGCCGGGGTTTTAATGAGCAGCGTGACCGCCGTGCCCTTGACGATGGTTGATGGCGCCTTGCCGGCCAGGGTCTGACCGCCTGCGGTAAGCTGGATAGTCTTGCGATCGGCGCCGGAGGCCAGCATGGCAGAACCGGTAAAGCCGGCGGTATCGACCGGCTTGCCTGCCTCATCGACTACGTGGAAGGTCAAGGTCTCGCCCGAGACGACAAGTTCGGCATGGACGCCGGCGACGTCTTCCAAGGGGCCGCCATTGGGACCCTTCTGCGCACCATGGGCATGCTGGGCGAGGGCGGGCCCAGCGGCAAGCAGGCTGAAAGCGACGATCAGGCTCTTAAGCACGGGTCTTTCTCCGATTTTGGGGCTAGGGGGATGGGGCTTCGGCCTGCGCCTCGGGGGAGGCCGCTGGCCTGGTCTCGCGCCGGAACAGCACGTAGAGCGCTGGCAGCACGAGCAAGGTCAGGATGGTGGAGGAGATGATGCCGCCGATGACCACGGTGGCGAGCGGGCGCTGCACCTCCGCGCCCGGGCCGGTGGCGATGGCCATTGGCACGAAGCCGAGCGAAGCGACCAGCGCCGTCATCAGCACCGGGCGCAGGCGTGTCAGGGCGCCGTCGCGCACCGCCGTCACCACGTCCCGCCCTTCCGCCCGCAGGCGCTGGATGAAGGCGATAATGACGAGGCCGTTCAGCACCGCCACGCCCGAGAGCGCGATGAAGCCGATGCCGGCGCTGATGGAGAGCGGCAGGTCGCGCAAGATTAGCGCCGCGATGCCCCCCGTGAGCGCCAGCGGCACGCCGGAGAACACCAGCAGCGCATCCGCTACCGAGCCGAAGCTCATGAACAGCAGCAGGAAGATGAGCAACAGCGCGATGGGCACCACGATGGCAAGGCGCTGTGTGGCCGAAACCAGCTGTTCGAACTGGCCGCCCCAGCCGATCCAGTAGCCTTCGGGCAGCTTCACCTTATCTGCCACCTGGCGCTGGGCGTCGGTGACGAAGGAGCCGAGGTCGCGGTCGCGCACGTTGGCGCTCACCACGATGCGCCTTTTGCCGTTCTCCCGGCTGATCTGGTTCGGGCCAGGGGAGACCGTGAGGTTGGCGATGGCGGACAGCGGCACGTAGCGGATCTGCCCGCCAGATCCCGGGACCCAAGCGGCCTGGACTGGCTTGGCCTCATCGCTCGCCGCAGGGGGAAGCGGCACCGGCAGCGCGCGCAGGGCCTCGATGTCGGTGCGCAATTCCTCCGGCAGGCGCACCACGATGTCGAAGCGGCGATCGCCCTCGAACAGGGCGCCGGCCTCGCGGCCGCCCACCGCGATCTCCACCAGCTCCTGCACGTCGGCGACGCTTACCCCGTAACGGGCCATGGCCGCTCTATTGAGGGCGACCGTCAGCATCGGCAGGCCGGAGACCTGCTCGGTCTTCACGTCGGCGGCGCCCGGCACCGCCTGGAGCACGCTCTGCACCTGCCCGGCCACCTGCAGCAGCATGTCGAGGTCGTCGCCGAAGATCTTGACGCCCACATCGCTGCGGATGCCGGAGATCAGCTCGTTGAAGCGCAGCTGGATCGGCTGGGAGAGTTCGTAATTACTCCCCGCCACGCCCTCCGCCGCCTTCTCGATGTCGGTCATCACCGCGCTCTTGGACTTGCCGGGGTCCGGCCATTCGGCGCGTGGCTTCAGCATCACGTAACCGTCGGAGATGGAGGGCGGCATTGGGTCGGTGGCAACTTCCGCCGTACCGGTGCGGGCGAACACCTCCTTCACTTCCGGCACCTTCAGCAGGCTCTTCTCCAGCGCCTGCTGCATCTCCAGCGACTGGGTAAGGCTGGTGCCCGGCACCCTGAGCGCCTGGATCGCCGCATCGCCCTCGTCGAGGCTCGGAATGAACTCGCCGCCCATGCGGGAGGCGGCAAGGCCACTCGCAACCACGAGGCCGGCCGCGGCCACCGCCACCACGGCGCGGTAGTTGATGGCGGCATCGAGCAACGGCGTATAGAAGCGCCGCGCCCCGCGCATGATGACGTTCTCGTGCTCGGAGACCTTGCCCGTTACCAGCAGCGCGATGGCCGCCGGGATGAAGGTCATGGAGAACAGAGCCGCGCCGGCCAGCGCCATCAGGACGGTGATGGCCATGGGCGTGAACATCTTGCCCTCCACCCCCGTTAGGGTGAGCACCGGCAGGTAGACCACGGCAATGATCATGGTGCCGAACAGGCTCGGCCGGATCACCTCCTTGGAGCCGGCGAGGATGGTCTCGAACCGCTCGGCGCGGGTCAGGAGCCGGCCGCGCCGATGCTGCTCTTCCGCCAGCAGGCGTAGGCAGTTCTCGACGATGATGACCGCCCCGTCGATGATGATGCCGAAGTCGATGGCACCAAGGCTCATGAGGTTGGCGCTGACACGGTTCTCCACCATGCCGGTGATGGTGAAGAGCATGGCGAGCGGAATGACGAAGGCCGTCACCAGCGCCGCGCGGAAATTGCCGAGCAGCACGAACAGCACCACCACCACCAGCAGCGCGCCTTCCAGAAGGTTCTTCTCCACCGTGGCGATGGTGGCTTCCACCAGGTGTGAGCGGTCGTAGACGGCACGGGCGATGACGCCTTCAGGCAGCGAGCGGGAAATCTCCTCCAATCGCGCGGCGACACGCTGGGCCACGGTGCGACTGTTCTCGCCGATGAGGAGCATGGTGGTGCCCAGCACCACCTCTTCTCCGTTCAGGGTCGCCGCGCCGGTGCGCAGCTCACGCCCCTCGCGCACCTCGGCAATATCGCCTATCCGCAGCGGCGTGCCGCCCCGGCTGCCGATGACGATCTCGCGGATCTCGGCGGCGTCCGCCACCTGGCCCGGCGTGCGCACCAGATACTGCTCGCCGTTGCGCTCGATATAGCCGGCGCCCACGTTGGCGTTGTTGGCGGCCAGCGCCGTCATCACCTCGCGGAACGAAATGCGATTGGCCATCAACCGCGCCGGATCGGGCAGCACATGGAACTGCCGCTCGAAACCTCCGATGGTGTTCACCTCCACCACCCCCGGCACGGTGCGCAACTGCGGCTTGATGATCCAGTCCTGGATGGTGCGTAGGTCGGTGGGGCTGAAGGGCTGGCCGTCAGGCTTCTTCGCCCCGTCCCTGGCCTCCACCGTGTACATGTAGATCTCGCCAAGGCCCGTGGACACCGGCCCCATGGCGGTCTCCACCCCCAGCGGAAGCTGGTCCTTCGCCTGCTGGATGCGCTCGTTCACCAACTGGCGGGCGAAGTAGATGTCGGTGCCATCGCGGAACACGACCGTCACCTGGCTGAGGCCATAGCGGGACAGCGAGCGGGTGTATTGCAGGCCGGGCAGGCCGCCCATGGAGGTCTCGATGGGAAAGGTGATGCGCTGCTCGGTCTCCAGCGGCGAGAAGCCGGGCGCCGAGGTGTTGATCTGCACCTGCACGTTGGTGATGTCGGGCACCGCGTCGATGGGGAGGCGCGTGAAGTTCCAGGCCCCGAAGGCGCCGATGGCGAGGCAGAACATGACCACCAGCCAACGCTGGCGGATGGAGAAGGCGAGGATGGCGTCGATCATCGCGCCCCCTCCTGAGCCTGAGCTTTGCCTGCCTCACGGATGCGGGCGAAGCGCTCCACCGGCGTAACGAAAACCACTCCGTCACCGCGGTGTCCGGTCCACCCAGCGCGCGTGAGGGTCGAGATCACTGCCTCCACGACGCCGGCACGGCAGACGATCTGCAACTGGAGATGGCGCTGGTAGGTGAGGTCGTATTCGCTCGCCACATAGGTGCCGCCGGCACCGCGGCCGCGACCTTGGCCGCGCGCTTCGGTGAAGGTAAATCCCGGGAATTCAGGTAGCTCGTGCAGGGCTCGCACCACGCGCCCTTCAAGATGAGGATGAATGAAGGCAGTGACGAGCCGCAGGCCGTCGTCCATCGCGCCGGGGGACGCCTCAGTGCTCATGGCTAGCGCTCCCTTTGGCGAGTTCCGCCTTCACCACGAAGCTGTTTCGCGCGGCGTAGACATCACCGGGCATGAGCCCGAACAGCACCTCGGCCCATTCCGCATCGCGATCACCGATCTCCACATCGCGGGGGGCGAACGCGTCACCGTCGCGCACGAACACGACGGTGCGGTTGTCGATGGTCTGAAGCGCGCTGGTTCGGACCGCGAGATCCACCGGCTTCTCAGTCAGGGTGATGGTGCCCACGGCGAACAGGCCGGGCCGCAGCCGCATGCCGTCGTTGGGAATGACCGCCCGCGCCAGCGCGGTCTGGGTGTCGGCTGATCCGATGGGCGAGACATAAGCCACTCGGCCGTCGATGACCTGCCCACCGTCCTCCGGATCGATGGCGACGGTGTCGCCGGCACGCACCCGTGGAAAATCGCGGCGATAGACGGAGAGATCCACCCATAGAGTCGAAAGGTCGGCCACCACGAAAGCCGGCTTCTGTTCGGAGGCGTATTCGCCAAGCCCGACTTGCCGGTCCACCACCGTGCCGGAGATCGGCGCCTTCATGTCGTAGGTGGTGAGGCTCTGGTTGCTTTCGACGACCGCGAGAACGTCGCCCTTGGCCACCTTGTCGCCGATCCGCTTGCGGATCTCCCGGACGATGCCGGGAAAGCGCGGGGTTACCTGGACCACGTTTTCCTGATTGGGCTGGACCAAGCCATTGAGGCGTAGCTTCTGGCGAAGCGTCCCGGGGCTGGCCGTCTCCAGGCCGATGCCGGCAGCAGCAAGCCTGGTGTCGTCCAGTTCCACCCCGCCCTCGGCATGTCCGCCTCCCTCTTCTCCATGCCCACCCTCCGCACCATGTCCGCGCTCAGCGGCTAGGCTGCCCGAAACGGGAGCGTTGCGGTCCTGGAATGCGTACAGCGCCCCCGCGCCGGCCAGCAGGCCGATGAGGAGCATCGCCACGTCGCGTCGCGCCGTGCGGCTCATTTGGCTTTTCCTTTGTTGAGATTCACCGGCCGACCCGTCAGCCCTTCGAGGGTGGCGAGTGCGGTGTGGAACGAAACCAGCGCATCGAGCTCGCGCAGGGCGGCGTCGGTGAGGGTGGACTGGGCGTCAAGCAGTTCCAGGAGCGTGTAGCGGCCTTCGGAATAGCCGGTCTCTACCCCCTCGAAGGCAGTCCGCGCGCCTGGAATGGTGCTGCCGCGCAATAGCGCTATTTCGTCGAAGGCCGCCCTCATCCCGTCATGGGCCCGGCCAAGCTGGGAGATGAGGGCATTGCGGGCGATGGCTTCCTCCGCTTCGGCCCGCAGCATCTGTTCGTTCGCCTCGGCGATGCCGCCGTCATTGCGGTCGAACAGGGGGATCGGCATGGACAATGAGAAGCGCATGCCGCTGTCAGCGGTCTCGTTGTAATGCCGGTAGCCGACCCCCAGGGTCACGTCCGGCACCGACTTGGCCTGTGCCGAGCGCAGGTCCGCCTGCCGCTGGGCGCGCAGGGCGGTGAAGCGGGTGAGCTGCGGATTGCCCAGCGCCTGCTTGACAAGCCCCGGCAGTGGCGGGGGGGCGCTGACCTTCAGCAGGTTGCCGGTCGCCCGCCCGAACCTTGCCTCCTGAAGGCCCATGAGCAGCGCGAGTTCCCGCCGCGCGGTGCCGAGCGCAGCGCGGGCTCGGTCCAGCTCCACCCGGGCGAAATCGGCGGCGACACGGGCGCGGGAAATCTCGGCCGGGGAGGAAGCGCCGGCCTGGACGCGGTTCTGCAGCAAGGGAGCGAGCCGCTGGATCGCCGCCACCTGCGTCTCAAGAATCTGGGCGCGCTGCTGCGCCCCGAGCACGGCGGCGAAGGCGGCGGCGGTATCCGCCAGCACCTGCAGGCGGATCGCCTCCCGCTCCCAGCGCGCCACGCCGACCCCGGCGCCGGCGGCCGCCAGCCGCGCCTCGCGCTTGCCGCCCAGCTCTACCAGTTGGCTGATCTGGATCGTCTGCTCGGCAAGGTCCAGCCCCTGGTAGGAGCCCGAGCCCGCCGCATTGTCCACCTCTAGGGAGAGGTTGGGGTTGGGCAGGGCCCCGGCCTGGGTATTGCGGCCGGCTGCGATGCCGATGTCGCGTTCCGCCGCCGTGAGGCGCGGATTGGCGGCAAGGGCGCTGGCGAGGGCGCTTGTGAGGGTCAGCGGACGGGCGGTTTCGGCGCGCGTCTGCGACGCGTGAAGCAGCGCGAGCGCTGCCCCAAGCGCAAGCGCGAGGGCACGAGGCGACATGATCTGATCCAAAGTCTGATGGCGGATCGCCGACGCGGGGCGTCAGCGCGCGAGCAGAAGTCGGATCAGGCGCGCGGGGGGCGGATGTCTGCGGGAACGGAGCGGCCGGCGCTCAGGCGCGTGGGCGCTACCTCCGACGTGGATGGCAGACGCAGGGCCTCGCTTGCTGCCGGAGTATATGGCACCACCATGGAGCAGCCATGGCAGTCATGGTCCGAGGCAGGCTGGGGCTGGGCCGGGTCATGCGCGGCGCCGAACACCTTGGCATCCGTAGCGGCGAGGGAGGGGTCCGCAACGGATGCCTCGACGGGCGACAGGTCGGTGCTCGACACACCGACGCCCGTCAGCGTAACTGAGGTCCCAGCCAACTCTCCCAGAGCGCCGTCCACATCAAAGATGTGATGCGCTGCCAGTGCGCTTGCGAACGGCCCGGCCACAAGGCATGCCACCACGACGACCGACACGGCGCGGCGGAACGCCGGACCGGTGATCGACATGAGGACTTTTGCCAAGACGCGAAGCATGGACCATGAGAGACCCCAAGAGCCGCGATGTGTCAAGTCTTTCAGAAGCGCTGCGTCAGCGTACCCGAAAAGCTTGGGAGATCGCTTGAATTTCGGCCGATCCCAAGGTTTTCGCCCTGGCCGTTATGAAATTGACATTGTCCGTGATCGGAAAGCGTCTCGATCACCCTGCACTGTGCCACCTGGCCGTGGGCGCAGCCGTCGACCATGCGTTGAAGCTCCGCCTCCAGCGCCCTGAGCGCGGCGATGCGGCTGCGCACCTCGATCAGCCGCGCGCTGGCGATCTCGTCCGCCGCCGCGCACGACTGCTCGGGCCGGTCCTGCAGCGTCAGCAGGGTGCGGATAGCCTCGATGTCAAAGCCCAGCTCGCGCGCATGGCGGATGAAGGCCAGCCGCTGCAGGTGGGTGGCGCTGTAGAGGCGGCGGTTGCCCTCGGTGCGCGGCAGCGCCGGCATCAGGCCGATCTCCTCATAGAAGCGGATGGTGGGCACCTTCACCCCGCTTAAGCGCGCCGCCGCGCCGATGGGCAGGAGGTCGGGAAAATTTTCGGACGACGGGCCGGACATTGGGGCTTGCTCCTCTAGTGACTAGAGCATCTAGGATCCGCAGCGTGACGCAAAGAAAGGCCGCATCATGACCGCCCCTCTCGTTCAAAGCCGGTTCCGGGTGACCGGGATGGACTGCGCCTCCTGCGCCGCGAAGATCGAGGGCACCACGCTGCGCATCGCCGGCGTGGCGGAAGCCGAGGTCTCGGTGGCGGCCGGCACGCTCGTGATCCGCCATGCCCCGGACGCCGACCTTGCGCCCCTCGCCGGGCGCCTTTCCCCCATGGGCTACGCCCTCGCTCCGCTCGCGGCCGGCGGCGGGCAGCGCAAGGCACACGACCATGGAGAGAGCTGCGCGGGGCACGATCATTCCGACCACGACCATGCGGGCCACGACCACACCGGCCACGATCACGCAAAGCACGACCACGCCGAAACCGGCGGCCACGACCATGGTGCTGTCCCCGCCGCCGAGGGCCGCTGGTGGTCCACCGGCAAGGCGCGCCTCACGCTCCTGAGCGGCCTCGCCTTGGTGGCGGCCTTCGGCATCGGCACCTTCGTCCCGGCGGTGCAATCCTGGCTCTATCTTGCCGCCATGCTGGTGGGCCTCGTGCCCATCGCCCGCCGCGCCATCGCGGCGGCGGCGAACGGCATGCCCTTCACCATCGAGATGCTGATGACCATCGCGGCGGCCGGCGCCGTCATCATCGGCGCGGCCGAGGAGGCGGCGGCGGTGGTGTTCCTGTTCCTGGTGGGCGAGCTGCTGGAAGGCGTCGCCGCCGGCCGGGCACGCGCCAGCATTCGCGCGCTCTCGGCGCTGGTGCCCAAGACCGCGTTGGTGGAGCGCGACGGCGCCACCGTCGAGGTGCCCGCCGCGAGCCTCACGGTGGGCGAGGTGATCCTGGTGCGGCCCGGCGACCGGATTTCCGCGGACGGCCTCATCGTCGCCGGCGAGAGCGGCATCGACGAAAGCCCGGTGACCGGCGAGAGCGTGCCGGTGCGCAAGGGGCCCGACGCCACCGTCTTCGCCGGCACGGTGAACGGGGAGGCGGCGCTGCGGGTGCGCGTCACCGCCACCGCCGAGGACAACACCATCGCCCGGGTGGTGAAGCTGGTGGAGGAGGCGCAGGAAAAGCGCGCGCCCACCGAGCGGCTCATCGATCGCTTCTCGCGCTATTACACCCCCGGCGTGGTGGTGGTGGCGGCGCTGGTGGCAATCATCCCGCCGCTGCTGTTCGGCGGGGCGTGGGATGCCTGGATCTACAAGGGTCTTGCCATCCTGCTCATCGGCTGCCCCTGCGCGCTGGTGATCTCGACGCCCGCCGCCATCGCCGCCGGCCTCTCCGCCGGGGCGCGGCGCGGGCTGCTGCTGAAGGGCGGAGCCGTGCTGGAGACGGCGGGCAAGGTCACCACCGTCTGCTTCGACAAGACCGGCACTCTCACCGAAGGCCGCCCGCAGGTGACGGACGTGATCGCCTTCGCCCAGCCGGAAGCCGAGGTGCTGCGCCTCGCGGCGGCGCTGGAGACCGGTTCGAGCCACCCCCTCGCCAAGGCCATCCTCGACCGGGCGGCGGCGGACGCCATCGCCATTCCCGTGGCCGAGGCCGCGCAGGCGCTGGGCGGCAAGGGCGTGTCGGCGCAGGTGGAGGGACGCGAGGTGTTCCTCGGCTCGCCCCAGGCCGCCGCCGCGCGCGCGCCTTTGACACAGGCGCAGGCCGACCAGATCGCGGCGCTGAACGACGCCGGCAAGACCGTGTCCCTGCTGGTGGCCGACGGCGCCATCGCCGGGGCCATCGCCATGCGCGACGAGCCCCGCCCGGACGCCCCCGAGGGCCTTGCCGCGCTGAAGCGGGAGGGCATCCGCACGCTGATGCTCACCGGCGACAACAGGCGCACGGCGGAGGCTATCGGCCGGCAGCTTGGCATCGAGGTGCGTGCCGAGCTGCTGCCGCAGGACAAGCTGCGGATCGTCGGCGAGCTGCAGCAAGAGGGCGCGGTGGTGGCCAAGGTGGGCGACGGCATCAACGACGCCCCGGCGCTGGCCGCCGCCGACATCGGCATCGCCATGGGCGGCGGCACCGACGTGGCGCTGGAAACGGCGGATGCCGCAGCCCTCCATGGCCGGGTGAAGGACGTTGCCTCCATGATCGCCCTGTCCCGGCGCACCATGGGCAACATTCACCAGAACATCGCCATCTCGCTGGGGCTGAAGGCGGTATTCCTCGTCACCACCATTGCCGGTATCACCGGGCTGTGGCCCGCGATTTTGGCCGACACCGGCGCCACCGTGCTGGTGACCCTGAACGCGCTGCGGCTCCTCTCCTGGGGGCGTGGGTGACAGGGCGGGCAATTCGCAGCGAAGCCCGGCTCTTCATTCCAGACCTTGATAGCTCAACGCGCGCGAGTCTCTTGCTTCAGATCTTTTTGAGCACGGCGGTTACAAATATGAGGCTGCCCGCGAAGATCAGGCCCGCTATTGCGCTCGGTGGCCGGCGATGGCGGAGTATACCTTCACACTAGAACTCTTCTTCGATCCTTCGCCGCCCCCGACCACCCAACCAAGACAGTTGCTCGCGATAATTTTTTCCTCCACAAATGAGGGTAAGAAAATTATCGTGGGAGCGATTCGATGGCTGCGGTTCGCGTGCTTGCCGATCATCCTGAAGTTGACGCTCGCCTCGCCGAGTTCGGCGTCACGCGTCAGGAACTGCTTGAGGTCGTGCGCGGCGTGGTCGCTGCTCGCTCGGACGCGACGTTGGACGATCCCGCCTCGGCCGAAGGGCTGCTAGCGTATATCTATGGCACCCGCTATGTGCGGCAGGTCTTCCTGGCCCACGAATGGGTCCGCTACCGCGAGAACAACGTCGAATCGGTCAAACATCCCGACCGGCCGCTGAAGGTCGTGTACCAGAGCGTCGATCTCGCGGCCGACACACTGCACAAGCCGCAGGCAGTGTCCGGAAAAGGTTCCGGTGCTGACCGCATCATTGCGGTGGGACAGGCGGGACTGTTCCCGGAGGAGGAGATGTCAGCGGCGCGGGATCAGAGCCTCGCGGAGCTCCAGACCGGCGTATGGTTCTTCTGCGTGTCGGTTCAAGGTGGTGATGTCCGTGCCGAGCTGTCGCTGCCTTCGGGCATTTCCGGCGGCAATTTCGAGGGCTTTATCGAGCGCATCTTCATCCTCGGTGGTGGTGAATGGCCGGCGGATGTCATCGTTGATAGCGATCGTCCGGATGGCATCGAGTTCGAGCCTGCTGTTTTGCGTCGCTAGGCCATGTTCAACATTGGCAGAATGGAGCTCGCGCGAAAGCGGCAACGGTTGACCGCCAAGGCTCTCGCCGAGCGGGCTGGCATATCGCCGGTCACCTTGTCGCGTGTCGTCAACGGGCAGCAGATTCCGGATGAAGACACGGTCGACGGCTTGGTGCGCGCGCTGGGATTCCCGCGGGAGTTCTTCTTCCGGGACGACGCGGCTCCGATCAGCGCTGATGCCGCCAGCTTCCGGAGCCTCACGGCGATGTCGGCGCGAGAGCGCGATGCGGCGCTCGCCGCCGGCTCACTGGCCTTCGAGATGTCAGCCTGGGTGCGGGAAAGGTTCGTTCTGCCTCAGCCAGACCTGCTCGACCTCAGCCATGAACGCGATCCCGCTGGAGCCGCACGTGCGCTGCGCCAGCATTGGGCGATCGGCGAGCGGCCGATCTCGCATATGATCAAGCTGCTTGAGACGAAGGGCGTTCGCGTCTTCTCGCTGGCCGAGAACACGAAGAATGTGGATGCCTTTTCCTGTTGGCATGATGGCGAGCCGTATGTCTTCCTCAACACCTTCAAGACCACAGAGCGCAGCCGGTTCGACGCCGCTCATGAACTGGCTCACCTCGTCCTGCACAAGCACGGCGGTCCCAATCAAGGGCGCGCTGCCGAGCTCGAGGCACATGCGTTTGCATCGTCGTTCCTGATGCCTCACGACGACGTCGTGGCGACGATCCCATTCGTCCGAAGCCTTGATCAATTGGTACTCGCAAAGAAGCGATGGGGCGTGTCCGTAGCTGCGCTCGCACACCGGCTCCACCGGATCGGCCGGATCTCCGATTGGAACTACCGGACCTTCTGCATCCAGATAAACAAGCGGTTCGGCACGAACGAACCTGACGGTCTCCCACCGGAGCGATCTGCAATATGGCAACGTGTCCTTACGGAGCTTTGGCGGGAAGGCGTGACACGCCGGCACGTTGCGGCCCGCCTGGATATCCCCGAGGCAGAACTCGACAATCTGCTGTTCGGCCTTACCGGCGATGTGAGTCCGCCATCCGTCGGTGGTTCGTCTCTCCGGCTAGTTCGGTGATTGAGCCCGGAAGCAGCGTCCATCTGCCACGAACCTGTGACAGCTTCGTACCGCTGCTCGCATTCCCAAATTGCCTCGCCTATGACATGTTGCGCTGCATGAAGGTCGCCACTTGGCTCCGCAGGCTGCTCCCGATCCTTGCGATCGTAGGGCTTGTTGCCGGACCGTTCACCGCACCGGTGAACGGCGCCGCCATGGCGGCCGCCGTCGATATGTCCATGCCCGAAATGGCGGACGACATGCCGTGTTGTCCGCATGAGACGCCGGCAGCTCCTGACTGCCAGAAGACCTGCCCATTAATGGCATTGTGCATGGCCAAGTGCTTCTCGGTGGCACCGATGCTTTCGCGCCTGGCCTTCGCTTTCTGGGATCGGAGCGATGCCATCCGCCCTGGCAGTGACGCCATGGGCGACGCGCTCACCCTGGAGCCTCCGGCTCGACCTCCGCGAACCTAAGACATCGCCGGCGTTTGTGCGCCGGCTCGTGCCGCCCCAGCGAGGCTCGGGTGGCCGAGGGCGCGTGGCCATAAGCCGCGCAACACCGGGCCATGCGCACGGTGCTCCGATGAATCTGGGATTTTCAAATTATGACGAACTCTTCCATGAAGCGCGCCGCTGCGGCGACGCTCGCGGCCGCGCTTTCCGTGGCTACCCTCTCGACGGCGTATGCCGACATCACGGACTACGAGTTCCGGCTCGTTCAGACGGACATCAAGCAGGGCAACGGTGCCATCGTCGCTGTCCGGCTCGTCGACAAGCGATCCGGCAAGGCGGTTCCCGACGCCGTCATCTTCGCGACCCGTATCGACATGGCGCCTGACGGCATGGAGACGATGGCGGCGCCGATCGAGGCTCTGCCGTCGACCGAGCCGGGTGTCTATCGCTTCAAGACCAACTTGATGATGGCCGGCGGCTGGCGGCTTTCGCTCGGCGCCAAGATCCAGGGTGAGACCGGCACGCTCGAGAACAAGCTGGTCCTGAAGGCCGTACCGTGAAACGGATCGGCCTTGTGGGCCTCGCTCTCGCCGCCATTCTGGCGGCGGGGATCGGAGGCTATTGGGCGGGCGTCCGGGATTTCCCAGTAGCCGGCCTGCGCGAATGGTTCGGTGTCGAGGCGACCCTTGCGGCGGCTGAGCCGGTCGGGACGGGAGCGGTGATCTATTATCAGGATCCCGACGGCAAGCCGGTCTATTCGGCAACGCCGCGCCGGACCAGGGATGGCCGGGCTTTCCGCACCGTTCGCGCCAGCGAGGATGTGAGCTTCGAAGGCAGGCCGCCGGCGACAGTTGAGGCGGCTGGGCAGGCCGGCCCGCGGCGCATCCTCTACTACCGCAACCCGATGGGTCTGCCGGACACCTCGCCGATGCCGAAGAAGGACTCGATGGGGATGGACTACATCCCCGTCCATGAGGGCGAGGACGACAACGGCTCGGTCGTGAAGGTCTCGCTTGGCAAGCTGCAGCGGACCGGTGTGCGATCCGAGTTGGCCGCGCGGCGTGTCGTCGGCAGGCTGGTGCGGGTGCCGGGAACCGTCCAGCTCGACGAGCGGCGCATCTCCGTGGTCGCCACCCGGAGCGACGCCTTCATCAACGAGGTGGCGAACGTCACCACGGGCGACCGGGTGACGAAGGGCCAGATGCTGCTCCGGCTTTATGCGCCGGATATCGCCACCGCCGGCGCCCAGCTCCTAACCGATCTCAAAAGCGGCGGCCGCGATAGTGCTCTCGGAGGCGCCCGCCAGCGCCTAGAGAATCTCGGCCTGCCGCCTGAAGCGATCGCCGAGATCGAGCGCACGCGCAAGGTGCCGCTGTCGATGACGTGGCGTGCGCCGCGCGATGGCGTCGTACTCGAACGCAATGTCGTCGACGGCATGAAGGCAGCACCGGGCGATGTGCTGTTCCGCCTCGCCGACATTTCGACCATCTGGGTACTGGCGGATGTGCCGGAGTTCGATCTTGGGGCCGTCCGGCTCGGCGCGCCGGTGACGATCCGGGCTCGAAGCCTGCCGGGACGCACCTTCGAAGGACGTGTGTCGCTGATCTATCCGCAGGTCGGTGAAGCAACGCGGGCCACGCGAGTGCGGATCGAGATCGCCAATCCCGGCGGTGTTCTGCTTCCCAATATGTATGCCGAAGTGGAGATCGGCACAGGCGATGCCGCGCCGGTGGTTGCTGTCCCCGATAGCGCGGTGATCGACACCGGCACGCGGCAGGTCGTGATCATTGATCGTGGAGAGGGCCGGTTCGAACCGCGCGAGGTAAAGATCGGCCTGCGCGGCGAAGGCTTCACCGAGATCCGCGAGGGCATCGCGGAAGGCGACCGTGTCGTTGTCGCGGCGAACTTCCTGATCGACGCCGAGAGCAATCTGAAGGCGGCGCTGCGTGGCCTGACACCTGCGGAGGCACAGCCATGATCGCCCACCTCATCGGCTGGTCCGCCCGCAACCTCGTGCTGGTCTTCATTGGCACAGTGTTCGCCGTCGCTGCCGGGCTCTATGCGCTGAAAACGCTGCCGCTCGACGCCATCCCCGACCTCTCGGACGTGCAGGTGATCGTCTATACCGACTATCCCGGCCAGGCGCCGCAGGTGGTCGAGGACCAGGTCACCTATCCGCTCACCACCTCGATGCTGACGGTACCAAAATCGAAGGTGGTGCGCGGCTTCTCCTTCTTCGGCGTCTCTTTCGTCTATGTGATCTTCGAGGACGGCACCGACCCCTATTGGGCACGCAGTCGCGTGCTGGAATATCTCAACGCCGCCGCGCAGCGGTTGCCGGCGGGCGTGACGCCGACCTTAGGACCGGACGCGACCGGTGTCGGCTGGGTCTACCAATATGCCGTCGTCGCCAAGGAGATGACGCTCGCCGAGCTGCGCTCGCTGCAGGACTGGGTGATCCGCTTCGGCGCGTCCAAAGCGGAGGGTGTCGCCGAGGTCGCCAGCGTCGGCGGCTTCGTGAAGCAGTATGCGATCGTGGTCGATCCGAACCGGCTGCGGGCGTTGGGCATCTCGCTCGATCGGGTGCGCGACGCCGTCAAGGCCAGCAATGCTGATGTCGGCGGGCGCACCGTCGAGCTCTCCGAGTTCGAGTTCATGGTGCGCGGGCGCGGCTATATCCGGAGCGTCGCCGACATCGAGAACGTGGTGCTGAAGACCGACCGCGGCGTGTCGCTGCGGGTCAAGGATGTGGCCCGCGTCGAGATCGGCCCGGACGAGCGGCGTGGCATCACCGAGCTCAATGGCGAAGGCGAGGTCGCCAGCGGCATCGTGCTGCAACGCTTCGGCGCCAATGCGCTGACAGTGATCGAGAACGTCAAGGCGCGGCTCGCCGAGATTGCGACGAGCCTGCCCAAGGGCGCCGAGATCGTGCCGGTCTATGACCGATCCGAGCTGATCGGCCGGGCGATCGAGACGCTGAAGGGCACGCTGATCGAGGAAAGCATCATCGTCGCGCTGGTCTGCGTGGTGTTCCTGCTGCATCTGCGCAGCGCGCTCGTCGCCATCCTGATGCTGCCGGTCGGCATCCTGATCGCCTTCGCGGCGATGAAGGCGATCGGGCTTGGCTCCAACATCATGAGCCTCGGGGGCATCGCCATCGCGGTGGGCGCCATGATCGACGCGGCCATCGTCATGATCGAGAACGCCCACAAGCATCTGGAGCGGGCTCCTCCGGACAAGCCGCGCGTCGAGATCCTGATCGAGGCGGCGAGCCAGGTCGGGCCGGCGCTGTTCTTCAGCCTGCTCGTCATCACCGTCTCCTTCCTGCCGATCTTCACGCTGGAATCGCAGGAAGGCCGGATGTTCGGCCCGCTCGCCTTCACCAAGACCTTCTCGATGGCAGCTGCAGCGTTGCTGTCGGTGACGTTGGTGCCAGCGCTGATGGTGGTCTTCGTGCGCGGCCGGATCATCCCGGAGCACAGGAACCCGATCAATCGCTTCCTGATCTGGGTCTATCGCCCCGTCATTAGCGGCGTCCTGAAGGCCAAGACGCTCACCATCCTCGTCGCGCTCGTCGTGCTCGGCGTGACCCTCTGGCCGGCACGCCAGCTCGGCTCGGAATTCATGCCGAGCCTCGACGAGGGCACGCTGATGTACATGCCGACCACCTTGCCGGGCATCTCGGTCACCAAGGCGGCCGAACTGCTTCAGGTGCAGGACCGCATCATCAAGAGCTTCCCGGAGGTAGCCTCGGTCTATGGCAAGGCGGGGCGCGCGCTCACAGCGACCGATCCGGCGCCGACCGAGATGTTCGAGACCATCATCAACCTGAGGCCGAAGGACGAATGGCGCCCCGGCCTCACCATTGACAGTCTGAAGGCCGAGATGGACCAGGCGCTACAATTCCCCGGCGTCTCCAATGCCTGGACCATGCCGATCCGCGCCCGCATCGACATGCTCGCGACCGGCATCCGCACCCCGGTCGGGGTCAAGGTGTTCGGCACCGATCTCGCCCAGATGGAGCAGAGCGCCCGTGAGATCGAGCGGGTGCTGCGATCGGTGCCGGGCACATCGAGCGCCTATGCCGAGCGCGTTATCGGCGGCTACTATCTCGACATCGTGCCGGACCGGGAGGTGCTCGGCCGCTACGGCCTGGCCATTGGCGATGTCCAAAGCGTGATCGCAAGCGCGCTCGGGGCGGAGACGGTGACCACCACAGTCGAGGGCCGCGAGCGCTACGCCGTCACCATCCGCTATCCCCGCGACTTCCGGAGTGACCCGCAGTCAATCGCCCGCGACGTGCAGGTGCCGTTGCCAGGCGGCGGAACGGTGCCGCTCGGCGAAGTCGCCAAGGTCGAGCTCACCCGCGGCGCAACTTCGATCCGCACCGAGAACGGCCAGCTCGCCGTCTATGTCTTCGTGGATATCGCTGGCCGGGACCTGGGCGGCTATGTCGCCGAGGCGCAGCAGGCGGTCGCGAACGAGATCAAGCTGCCGCCCGGAACCTATGTCTCGTGGAGCGGCCAATTCGAATATCTCCAGCGCGCCGAGGCGCGGCTGAAGATCGTCGTGCCGGTGACGCTGCTGGTCATTTTCCTGCTGCTCTACCTCAACTTCCGGGCACTCACCGAGACGCTTATCGTCATGCTGTCGCTGCCCTTCGCGCTGGTCGGTGGCATCTGGCTGATGTGGTGGCTCGGCTTCAACATGTCGGTCGCCGTTGCCGTCGGCTTCATTGCCCTCGCAGGTGTGGCCGCCGAGACCGGCGTCATCATGCTGATCTATCTCGAGCAGGCGATGGCGGAACTGAAGGCTGAGCGGGAGGCGCAAGGACGGCCCTTCACCCGCATCGACCTCTATCAGGCGATCATGCTCGGCGCCGTAGAACGGGTGCGGCCGAAGATGATGACGGTCATCGCGATCACGGCCGGGCTCGTCCCCATCCTGTGGAGCACCGGCACCGGCTCGGAGGTGATGCAACGCATCGCGGTGCCGATGATCGGCGGCATGGTGTCCTCGACGGTGCTGACGCTCGCCGTGATCCCAGCGGTCTACGGTTTGATCAAGGGTTGGCGATTGCCGCGGAGCGTCGCCTCCGAGAGGGCGATCGAACAGGGGCCGGCCGGCCTCAAGGCGGCCGCCAAATAAGAGGAGGTTCCAATGATGCACGACATGATGGGATCCATGGGATGGGGCATGGGCCTTGCCGGCCTGATCGGCATCCTCGTCTTGGTGCTGGTGATCGCCGCCCTCACGAAATACGTCTTCTTTCGGTGAGGAGCGTCATGCGCAGCTTCGATCGGAAGCTGTGCGCGAGGAAACAGCCAACGAAAGGAGAAGCGGCATGACAGCCGAGCTTTTCGCGGCACACCGTGAGTTGGTGATCGGCGCCACATAGGCGACTGCTATGCCCGTGCTATCGCGCCTCTGGGCGGCCGAGACATCGCACAAGATGACCGTGACCAGCGATCCGAACTGTGGCCATCGTGGCGGTTGGCTTGCCTATGTGAGGGCAGTCGAATTTCCGGACCTGATCGAGGCAGCCAACCTCGCGCCCCTCAAGGCTAGACTCGGCATGCCCCGATTGCCTGATCTTCTGCGATATGGCGGAAGTTGGCGCCCATGTTGCGGAGAGGAGGAAGCCCTTCTCGACGTCAATTGGCAATGGCCACGTAACCGTCGTCTTCAGGCCACGTTGCTGAGGATCCGCTGTGCTGGGTAGGCCCATGGCATGAGGTCGTCGATGCGGCTGTTGGGATGGCCGTTGACGATGCGGGTGATGACGTCCGCGAGGTAGGCCTGGGGGTCGATGTCGTTGAGCTTGCAGGTCTCGACCAGCGAGGCGATGACGGCCCAGTGTTCGGCGCCGCCGTCGGAACCGGCGAAGAGCGCATTCTTCCGGGTGAGGGCCAGGGGTCGGATGGAGCGCTCCACGATGTTGTTGTCCAGCTCGACGCGGCCGTCGTCGAGGAACAGGGTGAGGCCCTCCCAGCGCGAGAGCGCGTAACGGATCGCCTCCGCGAGCTTGGTCTTCTGGCTGATCAACGCCAGCTTCGCCCGCAGCCACGGCTCAAGGGCTTCGATGATCGGCCTGCTCTTCTCCTGGCGCGTGGCATGGCGCTCATCCGGGGGCCGGCACCGGATCGTAGCCTCGACGTGATAGAGCTCGGCGATGCGCTGCAGGGCCTGGCTGGCGATGGGCGCCGGGCCTGCCTGGGCGAGCTCGTAGAAGCGGCGGCGCACATGCGCCCAGCAGAACGCCAGCTTCACCGTGTTGCGGCCGGCCAGCGCTTTGTAGCCGCCATAGCCGTCGACCTGCAGGATGCCGGTGAAGCCGTCAAGATGGGCGATGGGCCGCTCGCCCTTGCGATCCGGGGCATAGACATAAGCGACGGCAGGCGGATCGGCTCCGCCCCACGGACGGTCATCACGGGCATAGGCGAAGAGCTGCCCGGTCTTGGTGCGGCCACGGCCGGGATCGAGCACCGGGGCGGTGGTCTCGTCAGCGAACAGCTTGGACGAGGTCTTCAGCACCGCCAGCAGCCGCTCATGGACAGGCCGCAGCAGGAAGGCCGCCCGCCCCACCCAGTCCGCCAGCGTCGAGCGGTCGAGCGCGATGGCCTGCCGCGCATAGATCTGGGACTGCCGATAGAGGGGCAGATGGTCGGCGTATTTCGAGACGAGCACATGGGCGACGGTTGCCTCGGTCGGGATGCCACCTTCGATCAACCGAGCCGGAGCGGGGGCCTGCACCACCACGTCCGCGCAGGAGCGGCAGGCATATTTCGGCCGACGCACCACCAGGACGCGGAACTGGGCCGGCACCATGTCGAGCCGTTCGGCCACATCCTCGCCGATGCGATGCAGCTTGCCGGAACAGCACGGGCAGATGTCGCTCTCGATATCGACCACGGTCTCGATCCGCGGCAGATGGGCAGGCAGCGCTCCGCGGTTCGCACGGCGCTTCGCGACCCGCTCGGCCTTCTCGGCCGGCACCTGCTCCTCGGACGCAGCGAAGCCGGCGGCCTCGATCTGTTCGGCCTCTTCCAGGGCGAGCAGCAACTGGTCCTCGGGCAGCGTCTCTGCCCGCCGGCCGAAGCGATGCCTCTGCAGCTCCTTGATGATCTGGCGCAGGCGCTCGATCTCCGCGTCCCGCGCGATCAGCATCGCCTGGAGCGTCTCGGGATCGCGGGGGAGCTCGGTGGAGAGCGAAGCCATGGCAAAGATAGAATCATATTCGCCGGGGCCCTGCGAGCCTCTTCAGCTGGCGGCGACGGGTGTCGCCCTGCGCTGCACCTCATGGACCCGCCGCCAGTCGAGCCCCTCGAGCAAGGCCTGGAGCTGGGCCGACGTCAGATGCAGGGTGCCGTCCTCGATCTTCGGCCAGCGGAACTCCCCGTCCTCAAGCCGCTTCGCCACCAGCACGACGCCGGTGCCGTCCCAGAACACCAGCTTCACCCGGTCCGCTCGCTTGGCCCGGAACACGTACACCGTGCCGGAGAACGGATCGGCGCCCATGGTCTCGCGCACCAAAGCGGCAAGGCCCTCTGCCCCCTTGCGGAAGTCCACAGGCCGTGTCGCCACCATGACCCGGACCGCGCCGCTCGGACCGATCACAACCCGGCCTTCAGCGCGCCGATCACGGCCGCGATGGTGGCCGGCGAAGCCCCGTTCTCGATCATCACCCGGACCCCGGCGACGTCGACCTCGATCGCCGCCGCGCGACGTTGCCGGCCTCGCCGCTTCGGCCGTGACGGTGGGGCGGACGGCTCAGATGCGGGAGCCGGTTCCGGCGTGACCACCGCCGGCACGAACGCCGGGATCATCTCGCTCGCCTTGCGCGCCTCCCGGCGCCAGGTGAACAGCTGCTGCGGTGACAAGGCATGGCGGCGAGCAACCTCACTCACCGTCGCTCCAGCCTCGAAGCTCTCGGCGACAATCCGTGCCTTATCCTCGGCAGCCCACTCCCGGCGGCGCCCCGCACCGGTGAAAACCTCGAACCGCCGCACCGGCTCCTCGGCCCTCGATTTAAGCGTAAGCTCTGAAATCGTCATATGTCCAAGCCCTCCAGGCTCGGAACATCATCCCCTCAGCCTCGCCGGCGAAAGGTGGGGGCAGGAGGACGCTTACATGGCCACCAATTGTAGCTTATGCTATTTATATGCGACTAATTCGCATTTGCAGAAAGAGATGCATATGATCAAAGTGCCAGCTTGGTTACGTAAACGGCTGAGCCGGCGCGTGGTGCTGGGAGGCGGGCTAGCGGCTGCCAGCGGCGCAGCGATAGGTATGACTGGTGCTCTAGCGCAGTCAGGACACGCTTCGCATGCAGGAACTGTCGGCGCTGAAGCAAAGCTGGCCTCAGCCCACCGCGGAGCCCATGGTGCGATGATCACGGTGGGCGGGGTCGACGAAGCTCGTAATGGCTTCGATCCGACCAAGCTTCTGACCGACTGGGATAGAGGCACTGTGTCCCAGCTTCCGGATGGGCGGACGCTAAGAACCTTCGAGATCACCGCCGAGGACAAGGAGATCGAGATCGCCCCCGGTATCATGTTTCTGGCCTGGACCTATAATGGCCGGGTGCCCGGCCCGTCACTGCGCGCGACCGAAGGTGAGCGGCTGAGGATCGTCTTCAAAAACTACGGCTCGCATCCTCATTCGATGCATTTTCATGGCATCCATGCGGCGCGGATGGATGGCGTTCCAGGCGCAGGGCTAGTCGCTCCGGGCGAGGAGTTTGTCTACGAGTTTGATGCACGGCCTTTCGGATGTCACCTCTATCACTGTCACGCTCTGCCGCTGAAGCGGCATATTCACAAGGGCATGTACGGAGCCTTCGTCATCGACCCGGATCCCACTCGCCATCCCGAATATGAGGCAGTTGCCCGCTCACGCCTGCTCGGCACGGCGGAGAATGCCGAGTGGCAAGAGCTCGTAATGGTTATGAATGCATTCGATACCAATTTCGACGGCAAGAACGAGGTCTATGCTGTCAATACGGTAGCCCATGCCTATGCAAAAAAACCCATCAAGATCCTTAGAGACAAACCGGTTCGCGTCTACCTTATCAATGTGATCGAGTTCGATCCGATAAATTCTTTTCATTTGCATGCTAATTTCTTTGAATACTTCAATCAAGGCACGACCTTGACCCCGACCCTGAAGACCGTCGACCTCATCACCCAATGCCAAGCCGAGCGCGGCATCCTTGAGTTCCATTTCACGGAGCACGAGCCCGGTCTCTACATGTTCCACCCGCATCAGTCGGAGTTCACCGAACTCGGTTGGGTGGGCATGTTCGATGTCGTGGAGACCGTATCATGAACCAAGCTGGGCGGCCCCCTTCCAATGCTGCGACAACACTTCCAGTCGGGCGTCCGGGTCGAGCCTCGTTGTTCTGGATCGCTATCCCGTTTACCGTGCTTGGTCTCGCGATGGCGTGGTTGATTGGGACCGATCCGTTATCGAGCTTTCGCAACGGCGCACCGCCGGTCGAGAAGCTGACCTTCGAGCGGACGATCCTAGGTTCCGATGGAGTTCGCCTACTGGTCCGTGCCGGCGGCTCGCAACCCATGACGATCGCCCAGGTCCAGGTCGATGACGCCTATTGGCAGTTTACGCAGACACCGCCGGGTCCGATCGCCCGCGGCGCGACCGCCTGGGTTCAGTTGCCGTTCCCTTGGGTGGTCGGCGAGGCGCACGGCGTGAAAATCCTCACCAACACCGGCGCCACGTTCAAGCGTGAGATCCCCGTCGCGGTTGCGACACCGACCGTGGATTCGATGAGCTTCGTATCCCAGGCTGCCCTTGGCGTCTTTGTCGGCATCCTTCCCGTCGCTATCGGCCTCATGTTCTACCCAGTTCTCCGTGGCGTTGGCCGCAACGGCATGGACTTCCTACTCGCATTGACGGTGGGGCTTCTCGCTTTCCTCGTGATTGATGCAGTTGCTGAAGCGCTCGAACTTGCCGGCGAGGCCGCCGCCTTGTTCCAGGGACCGGTGATGGTCATCCTCACCACTATGGGGAGTTTCCTCTTGCTGATGGCTGTCGGCCGCAGCCGTGGCACACCGACCGGGCTGGCCCTATCGACCTTCATTGCGCTGGGGATAGGATTGCACAATCTCGGCGAAGGCCTTGCCATCGGCGCTTCTTTCGCCTCCGGAGCGGCGGATCTCGGTATTTTTCTGGTGCTCGGCTTTACGTTGCACAACATCACGGAAGGCATCGGCATTGCCGCGCCGATACTGAAAGTACGCCCACCACTTTGGACCTTCGCCGGGTTGACGCTGCTTGCGGGCGGACCAGCCGTCGCAGGTCTGTGGATCGGCAGCCTTGCCTACGCGCCGCAGTGGTCGGCGCTAGCGCTGGCGGTCGGTGCCGGGGCTATCCTTCAGGTGATTGCGGAAGTCGGATCGCTACTAGTGCGCAGAAGCGGCGAGACTCATGTTTCGTTCTTCACGCCAGCCGCAATGACGGGGCTCGCCACCGGCGCGGGCCTGATGTACGTGACCGCGATGCTCGTAAAGATCTGAACGCTTCAAACATCCTCACTTGTAGAGGTGAGGCGGATCATCGAGGCTCGGGCAATCGACTACAATATCGTCAGACTTCACATGAGCCTCGGTGGCCTCCCATCGTCGACGTTCGCCAACCAGTCCCACGAGGACCCAAACCCCGCCAGACCTAAACTTGTAACTGGCAGGGGAAATGAGGAGCACATCAGTTTCCTGCAGCTTTAGCGCGTATGCAGTGAGCCGCCGAGCGCTGATAAGCCGGATGGTGTTGGATGCGTTGTTCCGCTTTAATTCTTTTCAGGAAGGGTGTGTTGCGGCGGGGGCTTAGCGGCGGTCCGGCATAGAAGGAGCCCTCTCGTGGCGCTCCATGTCCTCGTTCCGCGAAAAGGCTGCTGCGGCCCAGAAGGCGCCCGCCAGCAGGACGCCTCCCGCAGCCATGGCAGAGAGGACCGCGCCGTAAGACTGGGATTGCGCCCAGAGGAGCGCGGCACCGGCGGGTGCCAAAGCGCGGGCGAGCATCGAGGGCGCCGCCAGCGCGCCGTTCACGGCGCCATAGGCCTGCCGGGTCAGCATCTCCGGCACGGCGAGCCCACGCACGATGGTCATGATGCCGTTGGCGCTGCCGTAGAGCGCCACGATGGCCGCCACCAGGGCAAAGCTGGGTGGCAGCCACGCCAAGGCGAGTATGGCGACCGGAAAGGCTAGCACGGCACAGCTGCCGATGAGTCGCACCGGAGCGCGCGGCGCGAACACCGAGACGGCGATCCGACCCGCCACCTGGGTTGGGCCGATGATGGCCATGGCCAGCACCACGCTGCCCGCCGTGAAGCCGCGCTCCAGCAGCAGGGGATAGAGGTGGAAGGTGAAGGCGGAGAAGGTGGCGGCATAGGCGGTGAACGCCACCGCCAGGGCCCAGAAGGTGGGCCGGCGGGCAACGCGCCCCATGACCTGCCGCAGGGTGCCCGCTCCCGACAGTGCAAGAGCGTGGACCGGCGATGCCGCGTGGTCGGCCGCGGGCCGGATCACCGCGGCATAGAGCGGCGCGCACACCACGAGGTTCACGGCGCCGAGCGCCACCAGTGCGCCACGCCAGCCCGCCAGATCCAGCAGGATCTGGATCAGCGGAATGAAGACCGTGGAGGCAAATCCGCCCCATAGGGTGAGCGCGGTAATGCCGGCCCGGGCGCCGGCCGCTCCGGTCCTGCGCGCCACCACCGCGAACGCCGGCTCATAAAGGGTTGCCGCCTGGAGGACGCCGATGGCGGCCATCAGGCTATAGAACAGCCAGAGCTGCTGCACCTGCGACCAGGCAAGGAGGCAGAGGCCGGCGAGGCCGGCTCCCGCCGCCATCACCCACCTGCCGTGGCCTTTGTCGACGGCGGCGCCCACGGGGAAGGCGGCCATGCCCCCGAGGGCGAGGCCGAGCGTCGCGGCGCCGAACAGATCCGGCTTCGACCAGCCGAGGTCGCGCTCCATGGCCTCCGCTATCAGGGGAAAGCTGTAGTAGAGCGATCCCCAGGAGCAGATCTGGCCAATGCCGAGGCCGGTGATGAACAGGCTGCGGCCGGAAAGCGGGCGCGCTGGCGCCGGTTGCGCGAGTTCGCCGCTCAGGCCGCTGGTCACGCGGCCGTCCCGCGGCGGGGTGGCGCCTCGGCCTGCGGCGCGGCGGTATCGCAGCCGCAGCCGTCCTTGCCTTCCGCCTTGGCCTGGGCATCGTCCGCGCAGCAGGCATCGGCGTCCCGAGGCGCAGGCCCACCACAACAGCCGGATGCCCCTGCCGTCACCGGTGCGGCGCTGCAGACGCCGGTCTCCGGCAGCACCAGATGGACACTGCGCGCCGCGTCGTGATCGCCGGCGATCTCCGCCGCGATGGAGCGGACCTGCTCATAGCCCGTGGCCATCAGGAAGGTGGGGGCGCGGCCGTAGGACTTGGAGCCGACGATGTAGAAGCCCGGCTCGGGGTGGGCCAGCTCCGCCGCGCCATGGGGCGGGACGGTGCCGCACGAATGCAGGTTCGGGTCGATCAGCGGCGCGAGGGCCGGCGGTGCCTCGACGGCGGGATCGAGGGCGACGCGCACCTCGCGCAGCACGGCAAGGTCGGGGCGAAAGCCGGTGGCCACCACGATCCGGTCCACGGTCCTGGTCCAGGGCTCCGTGCCGAGACGGCCGGACACGTCCAGCCCCGCCGCGCCGCCGACAATCCGCTCCGCCGCGAACGGCGCGAGGACATCGAGCCGGCCGGCGGCGATGGCCTGCGTCGCCGCAAGGCCGAGGGCACCGCGGGCGGGCAGCGCGTCGTTGAGGCCGCCGCCCAGCAGCTTCTCCATGCGGTTGCGCCGAAGCGCCCAGGTGACGCGGGTCGTTGGCGCCGCCTCCTGCAGGCGGAGAAGATCGAGCACCACATTGATGGCCGAATGGCCGGAGCCCACCACCAGCACGCGCCGGCCGGAATAGGTCTCGCGCTCAGCGCCGGACACGTCGGGAATGCCATAGGCGACATGCGCGGCTGCCTCTTCCTCGCCGGGCACCGGCAGGCCGTCCGCGCCCATGGGGTTGGGCTGGCTCCAGGTGCCGGAGGCGTCGATGACGGCACGGGCGAGCGAACGGTGCTCAGCGCCGTTCGCGTCGCGCCAGCAGATCGCGAACGGCGTGTCCGCGCGCCCCTCGGATGACATCTTGTCGAGGCCGTGGCGGGCGATGGCGCTCACCTGTGCCCCGAACCGCAGGTGGGGCGCAAGGGCGGGATGAGCCGCCAGCGGCTCGAGATAGTGCCGCACGATCTCCCCGCCGAGCGGCAGGGCCTTGGGGTTCGGCGCGCTCCAGCCGGTTTCCTCCAGCAGCGTGCGGGCGGCCGCGTCGATGTTGTAGCCCCAGGGCGAGAACACCCGCACGTGGCCCCAGGCCTTGAGCGAGGTGCCGACGCCGGCGCCGCGCTCGAAGACGAGAGGCGCGAGGCCGCGGGCCAGCAGATGCGCCGCGGCGGCAAGCCCCACGGGGCCGGCTCCGATGATAGCGACGGGTAGCGATCCGGTCATGACGGGAGACTCCGATGGTCGATCCATTGACGAGCGATGCTTAAGGGCAAATGAATGCGGGTCAGGGGCAGCATCCCGGAGTGCTCCCGACTTTGTCCGGCGCGCCGGCGATCATCTTCTCCGCGTCGACCAGACAGCGCGTTACGTCCATCCAGGCCTCCACCGCCACCTTGAAGGCGGCGCGGCCCTTGTCCGTGAGGGTGTAGACCTTGCGCTCGCGGCCCGAGACCACCTCGCTTGCAGCGGTGACGTATCCGCCCTCCTCGAACTCCCGCAGCACCGGATAGATGGTGCCCTCTGCAGGGGAACAGCAGCCGTTCGTCGTTGCCTCGACTGCCCTTGCCACGTCGTATCCGTGCATGGGCCGCTGATGCAGCACGCACAGAATGAAGAATTTGGACAGGCTCATCTTGATGGTGCCGTTCCAGTAGGCACGGCTCAGGAAATCGGGCCCGGGCTTCGGCACCGGGGCGGGCGACGGCGGAACGGATGGGGTGGCCGATGGAGAGGTTCGAGACATGCAGGAAGGCTATACATCGATCATCAATGTGTCAATCATCAAGGCATACTTGAAAGCGCTCCCCGCGTCAGCAAACGCGCCGTCCCTCGGCATCGATCACCACCTCTCCATCCTCCTTCGTAAACGGCCCTTTCTGCGGCGCGGGCAGGATGTCCAGGACCCTTTCCGACGGCCGGCACAGCCGCGCCCCGAGCGGGGTGAAGACGAACGGCCGGTTAATGAGGATGGGGTGGGCCATCATGGCATCGAGCAGAGTGTCGTCGGTGAGGGCGGGATCGTCGAGGCCGAGTTCGGCATAGGGTGTGCCCTTCTGGCGGGTCGCGGCGCGCACCGTGAGGCCCGCCGCGGCGATGGCGGCGGCGACCTGTTCCCGCGCGGGCGGGGTCTTGAGATATTCGACGATCGTCGGCTCGATACCGGCGTTGCGGATCAGGGCGAGCGTGTTGCGCGATGTGCCGCAGGCCGGATTGTGCCAGATGGTGACAAGGGAATGCTCAGTCATCGTTCAGGCTCCGAAGATCAGATGATGGCGTGGCGGACCTTGGCGGACACCCATTCGCTCACCACCACGGTGGCGAGGATCACCATGAGGATCAGCGTCACCTGCGGCCACGCCAGCGTATTGAGCGAGCTTTCCAGGTTGAGTCCTATCCCGCCCGCGCCAACCAGGCCGAGCACCGTGGATTCGCGGATGTTGATGTCCCAGCGAAACACGCTGATGCCGGCGAAGGCGGGCATGATCTGCGGCACGATCCCGTAGGCGAGGGTCTGGGCGCCCGAGGCGCCGGTAGCGCGGATCGCCTCCACCTGGCTCTCGTCGATTTCCTCGATGGCCTCGTAGAGCAGCTTGCCGATGAAGCCGATGGACCTGAGCGCGATGGCGATGATGCCGGCCAGCACGCCCGGACCCAGGATCGCCACCAGCAGCAGCGCCCAGATGATGGAATTAATGGAGCGCGAGGCGACGATGACGAACAGCGCCAGCGGCCGCACGAAGGCGGCGCTAGGCGTGGTGTTGCGTGCCGCGAGGAAGGCCACCGGCACCGACAGCACGATGGCGATGAGCGTGCCGAGGGTGGCAATGTTGAGCGTGTCCCAAAGCGGCTTGAGCAGTGCCGGGAAATAGGACCAGCGCGGCGGGACCATGCGCGCGCCGATGTCGGCGGCCTGGGTGGGGGCATCCCAGACGAAGGCCCAGATGGTGCCTTCCGTCATCACCCGCCAGCAGAACACGGTGAAGGCCACGGCGAGAAGCCAGCCGAACCACACGGCGATCTGGCCGCGCGAAGTGCGCCGTTGCCAGGACCGGCGGCCTTCGGGGAGGGCTATGACCGGCATTATTTCACCGGCCCGCGCACGAGGCCGGAGACATATTCGCTCGCCATCACGATGGCGATGATGAGGATGAGGATGGCGGCGGCGCTGTCGAACTCGTAACGATCGATAGCGGTGTTGAGCGTGGCACCGATGCCGCCCGCGCCGACGATGCCCACCACCGCGGATTCGCGGAAATTGATGTCGAGCCGGTAGAGCGAAAGCCCGAGGAGGCGCGGCGCCACCTGCGGCAGCACCCCAAAGGCGATCAGCGATGGCCAGGGCGCCCCGGTGGCGCGGATCGCCTCCACAGGGGCGGGGTCGATGTCCTCGATGTCCTCGGCCAGCAGCTTGGAGAGGAAGCCGATGGTGGCGAACGACAGGGTGAGGAAGCCCGCGAACGGCCCGAAGCCCACCATGGCCACCAGCAATATGGCGACGATGATCTCCTGCAGGGACCGCGACACGGCGATGATGGCCCGGCAAGCGAAATAGACCCCGCGCGGCACCACGTTGCGGGCGGCGCCGATGCCGATGGGAACCGAGATGGCGATGCCCACCACGGTGGAGGTCACCGTCATGGTCAGGCTCTCGATCATGCCCTGGATGATGTCGTCCCAGCGCCGGGAGAAGTTCGGCTCCAGGAAGCCGGAGATGAAGCGCAACCCGCGCGCCCAGCCGTCCGACAGGCGTGCCCAGTTGACCTCGACGCTGCCGAGGGCGAGCGCCAGATAGAGCGCCGCGCCGCCGATGAGTGCATAGCGCAGCCAGGGATTGGCGACGAGCGGCGGCGGCCGCCAGCGGTGCGCCGGAACGGACACAGCGCTCACAGCGTCCTCGCCACGGCGGATGGCGTGGCCTGGACCCGCAGGACACGGACCGCATCCTCGGCGGCGGCTTCTTCCACCGCATCATCCTCCGCCTCGCGGATGGTGCGCGACCAGTCCTCCTCGCCATAGATGGCGGTGAGCACATCGGTGTCGAGTGCCTCCGGAGGGCCGTCGAACACGGTGCGCCCGGCCTTGAGGCCGATGATGCGCTGGACGAACATCTGCGCCAGCGCCACGTCGTGGGTGTTGACGATGGCGGCGAGCCGGCGCTCGGCGCACACCTCGACGATGAGGCGCATGATCTGGCGCGAGGTCTTGGGGTCGAGGCTGGCGGTGGGCTCGTCCACTAGCATGATGTCCGGCTCCTGCACCAGAGCGCGGGCGATGCCGACGCGCTGGCGCTGGCCGCCGGACAGCTCGTCCGCCCTCTTGTCCACGTGATCCATCAGGCCAACGCGGTCGAGCACGGCGAAGGCCCGGTCAACGTCGGCCTGGGGAAACCGGCGCAGGAAGGCGCGCCAGAAGCCCACGTATCCGAGCCGGCCGGAGAGCACGTTCTCCATCACCGTGAGGCGCTCCACCAGGGCATATTCCTGGAAGATCATGCCCATGCGCCGCCGCGCGCGCCGCAGGCCCATGCCTCCGAGGCGGGTGATCTCGGTGTCGCCGAGGCGGATGGAGCCGGACGTGGGCTCCACCAGCCGGTTCATGCAGCGGATGAGGGTGGACTTGCCTGCCCCCGACGGACCGATCAGGCCCACCACCTGGCCGGCGGGGATGCTGAGCGAAACATCATCGAGGGCCTTGTCCCCCTTGGCGTAGCGCTTGGACAGACCGGCGATGGTCAGCATCCCACAGTCCCTCTCTCCAGAGTTTACTTGCAGGCGTAGCTGACGCCCATGGCGTCATCGACCTGGCGCACCACCGCCCAGGTCTCCTTGAAGGTGATGGGAATGAATTTCTCCTGCGGCGGCTCGGCCGACTGGAACTCCTTCAGGAGAGCAGTGCCATCCCAATTGAAGCTGAAGAACGCCTCTTTCACCTTGGCGGCGAGCTCGGGCTTCAGATTGTAGGCATAGCCATAGCCGGTGGTGGGGAAGGTCTGCGACTTGTAGATCGTCACCACCTGCTCGGGTTTGATCACGCCGCGGGCGATCATGCGCTTCATCACCGAATTGGCGACGGCCGCTGCCGGATAATCCTTGTTGGCGACGCCGATGATGGAATTGTCGTGCTTGCCGGAGAAGGCGGGTTCGTAATCCTTGCCCGCCTCCATGCCGAACTGCGAGCGCAGCAGCGCGGACGGCGCCTTGTAGCCGGAATTGGAGGTCTCCGAGGTGAAGGCCATCTTCTTCCCCTTGATGTCCTCGACCTTGGTGATGCCGGAGCCGGGATAGGTGATGATCTCCATCTCGTAGCCGTAGGCACCGTCCTTCGAGGCCATCATGGCGAACGGCACGAAGCCGGAGCAGGCGACGGCGATGGGATTGGAGCCGGTGTTGAAGCCGGCCACATGCAGGCGCCCGGCGCGCATAGCTTCGAGTTGGGCGGCGTTGGACTGCACGGGGAAGAACTGCACCTTCTTGCCGGTCACCTTCGCGAGATGGTCGGTGAATTCCTGCCACACCTTGGCGTAGACGGCCGGATCCTCAACGGGGGTGTAGGAGAAGATCAGCGTGTCCGGGTCGATCTGCTTGGAAGGATCAGTCGGCGCGTCCGCGACCATGTCGCCATTCGCGTCCGTGAAGCGTGGGTCGAGCTTGAAGTCGGCATGGGCGATGCTTGGCCCCAGGCACATGGCGGCAAGCAAGAGGGTGCGTGCGAGAAAGCGCGGTAGCGTCATCTCTTCTCTCCAGTGACGGTGTAGTTCAATCGGACGATGCTGGTACGCGAACTCGAAGCCGGAGCCTTATCTGCTCGGTGCCGGCGTTCCCATCGGCTGGGAATGAAGCGGCAGCAGGAGGGTGGTGCCAAAACAGACGGCGAGCATCAGGGCCGACCCCCCGAGGCAGGCATAGATCCCACCCACCTGATAGAGCAGGCCGGACAGGAGGGTGCCGATGAAGCGCCCCGCTGCATTGGCGGCGTAATAGAAACCCACGTCCTCGGCTGCCTTCTCCGATCCGGCATAGGCCAGGATCAGGTAGGAATGCAGGGAGGAGTTCACGGCGAAGGCGGCGCCGAAGATGGCGAGCCCGATCACGACGATGATGTCCGGCCGCAGGGGTGTCACGGCGAGGAGCACGGCGATGGCCACCGGCACCAGAGCGAGGCCGAGCGCCCACCAGCGCGCCGCTGGCACTTCCTTGGACAGGCCGTCCGGGCTGCGGCTCACCACGGCGGGCGCGGATGCCTGCACGATGCCGTAGCCGATGGTCCACAGCGCGAGGAAGCCGCCCACCATGGGAAAGGTCCAGCCCATCCCATAGAGGAAGACCGGCACGCCCACCACGAACCACACGTCCCGCGCGCCGAACAAGGCGACGCGGGCAGCAGCGAGCAGGTTCACACCCCGGCTCTTGCCGAACAATTCTCTTGCCGAACTACTCGCCTTGGCCTTGCCCATCATAGGCGGCAGGGACAGCAGCACGCCGAGAAGCACCAGCGCCAGCACGGCAGCCATGAGCCACAGCGACAAGCGAAAGCCGAACGCCTCCAGGAGCACGCCGCCAAGAAAGAAGCCGAAGCCCTTCATGGCATTCTTGGAACCGGTGAACCACGCCACCCAGCGAAACAGGCGCCCCTCGGCGTTACCCTTGGCCTCGGCCTCCGTCACCTTGATGGCGGACTTGGAGGCGGTCTTGGTGAGGTCCTTCGCCACGCCGCACACGCCCTGCGCCGCCACCACCCAGGCAACAAGAACGGCCGTTTCCCAGGTGGGCGACATGGCGGAGAGCAGCAGGAAGCCGGCGATCTGGGTCGTGAGCCCGACTGTCAGCATACGGGTGATGCCGAAGCGGGCGGCGAGCCAGCCGCCGATGAAGTTCGCCCCGATGCCCGCCGCCTCGTAGAGCAAGAACAGGAAGGCGAGGGTGAAGGGCGAGTAGCCGAGCTTGAAGAAGGTGAACAGCACCAGCATGCGCAAGGCGCCGTCGGTCAGCGTGAAGCCCCAATAGGCCGCGGTGACGATGGCGTAGTTGCGCAGGCCCGCGGAGGATGACGCCGCCATCTCACAGCCCCACGCGTTCGAGGTGGCAGGCAAGGTCCACCATGCGGCAGGCATAGCCCATCTCGTTATCGTACCAGGCATAGACCTTGAGCAAGGTGCCGTCGGTGACGAGGGTGGACGGCCCATCAACGATTGCGGAGCGGGTGTCGCGGGCGTAGTCCGCCGACACCAAAGGGCGCGGCTCGAAGCCGAGGATACCGTTGAGCGCACCCGCGGCGGCCTTGGCGAACAACGCGTTCACCTCGTCCGCCGTGGTCTCGCGGTTGAGCTCGAACACGCAGTCGGTGAGCGAGGCGTTGAGCACCGGGGCGCGCACCGCATGGCCGTTCAGCTTGCCCTTCAGCTCGGGATAGATGAGGGCGATGGCGGTGGCGCTGCCGGTGGTAGTAGGCTGCAGCGAGAGCATGGCCGAGCGGGCGCGGCGCAGGTCCTTGTGGGGCGCGTCCACCACCACGTTGGTGTTGGTGGGATCGTGGATGGTGGTGATCTGGCCGTGGCGGATGCCGATGGCCTCGTGCACCACCTTCACCACCGGGGCGAGGCAGTTGGTGGTGCAGGAGGCAGCGGTGACGATGGGATGCGTCTCTCGGTCGTAGAGCTGCTCGTTCACCCCCACCACAACGTTCAGCACGGACGGGTCTTTCACCGGCGCGGCGACGATTACGCGCTTGGCGCCGCGCTTCAGGTGACCTTCGAGCACGGCGGGGGTGAGAAACTTGCCGGTGGACTCCAGTACGAGGTCCACGCCGAGATCGCCCCAGGGGATATCGCCCGGCGTCGCGTGAGAGGAGAAAGACAAGCTCTTCTCGCCGATGCGCACACTATCCGCGCCCTCGGCTGCGATGGGCGCACGCCAGCGCCCCTGTACGCTGTCGAATTCGAGGAGATGGGCGATGGCTTCCGCCCCACCCTTGATCTCGTTGAGATGAACGATCTCGAGCCGGTTGTTGCCGCGCGGATCATTGTCCGGGCGGTAGGCCGCCCCCATGGCCGCGCGAAGCGAAAGCCGTCCAATGCGGCCGAGGCCGTTGATCCCTACTCTCATGGCACCGTCATCCTCGCAAACTTTGAAAAGGTGCGGCGTTGCCGCGATGATCTCAGGCTTTGGTGCGGTCGCCGGCGTCCGTCACCCTCACGCCGCCGGCTTCGTACCAGTCCTTGGTATGGTTCACGATCCACACCACCGAGAGCATCACCGGAACCTCGATGAGCACACCCACCACGGTGGCGAGAGCCGCACCCGACTTGAATCCGAACAGGCTGATGGCGGCAGCCACCGCCAGCTCGAAGAAATTGGAGGCCCCAATGAGGGCAGAGGGGCCGGCCACGCAGTGGGCTTCGCCGGACAGCCGGTTCAGGAGATAGGCAAGGCCCGAGTTGAAATAGACCTGGATCAAGATCGGCACGGCCAGCAGCGCAATCACCAGCGGCTGGGCGAGGATCTGCTCGCCCTGGAAGGCGAACAGCAGCACCAGGGTGGCGAGCAGCGCCACCAGGGAGAGCGGCTGGAGCACGCCGAGCAGGCGATCGAGCCCGGCCTGTCCACCGGTCGCCAGGATGCGCCCGCGGAGGAGCTGCGCCGCGATCACCGGGACGACGATGTAGAGCATCACCGACAGGAAGAGTGTGTCCCACGGCACGGTGATGGAGGAGAGCCCGAGCAACAGCCCCACGACGGGCGCGAAGGCGACGATCATGATGGCGTCGTTCAGCGCCACCTGGGACAAGGTAAAGTGGGGCTCACCCTTGGTGAGATTTGACCAGACGAACACCATGGCCGTGCAGGGCGCCGCCGCCAGAAGGATGAGGCCGGCGATATAGCTATCGATCTGGTCGGCTGGCAGGTAGGGTCGGAACAGATAGCCGATGAACAGCCAGCCGAGGAACGCCATGGAGAACGGCTTCACCGCCCAGTTCACCAGCAGCGTCACCGAGATTCCGCGCCAGTGCCGGCCGACCTCCTTGAGCGCGGCAAAGTCGATCTTGACCAGCATGGGCACGATCATCAGCCATATGAGGATGGCTACCGGCAGGTTGACCCGCGCCACTTCCAGCGCCCCGATGGTCTGGAACACGGACGGCGCCAGCGCGCCAAGCGCGACGCCGGCGATGATGCACAGGAACACCCAGAGAGTGAGATAGCGTTCAAACACGGACACGGTGCGGGATCTCCCAAGGCCGCCAGCTGCGGCCGATTGCGGCGAGAGCGTGGGCGCGGTCTGTTTCAGGACGACGACAGTTCACGCGGCCTGTCCCGAGAGTGTGAGGTCCGTCGCTCCCTCCATTTTCCCGATCTCGCCGATGCGCTCCTTGAGCGAAGCAAGATCGAGCTGCTCAAATGGCAGGTTGACGAAGGCGGAGATACGCCCGGCGAGCCGACGGTAGGTGGCAACGAAGGCAGCCTTCTGCTCAGCTTCGGTTCCCTTCACCCGGATCGGGTCGGGCAGACCCCAATGGGCCTGTAGCGGATGACCGGGGAAGGCAGGGCAGATTTCCCCAGCTGCGGCGTCGCAGGTAGTGATGACGAAATCCATCTGGGGCGCATCCGGCCTGGCGAACCCATCCCAGCTCTTGGAGGCGAGGTTCGTCGTGTCGTAGCCGAGCGAGTCGAGCAGATCGATAGCCATCGAGTGCGGCTTGAGCTTCGGCCGACTGCCGGCCGAGTAGGCCTTGAAGCGGCCTCGCCCCTCGCGGTTGAGCAACGCCTCCGCGATCAGCGACCGTGCCGAGTTGGCCGAGCAGACCAGCAGAACATTGTAGACGCGATCATTCCCAGCGGCAGGACGCAGCTGTGGAAAGGCCGCGGGGCCGGTCCCGCACCGGGGGGAGACGGCAAAACCCATCTCCGCCATCAGTTGGCTCAGCACAGGGCCCGCTGTGGACAAGCTGACGGCATAGATGATGGACCGTCCCTCGCGCCGCGACGTGACAAGGCCGGCACGCTCCAGCACGCCGAGGTGCACCGACATGGTATTGTGCGCTACCGCCAGCAGGCGGGCGATGTCGCCCGCCTGAAGGCCATAGGGCACATAGCGCAGCAGAAGACGATAAGTCTCGAAGCGCGTGCCTTGGGACAGCGCATCGAAGATCCGCGTGGCGTCTTCCCCATTCAGCTTCGTCTCGTCCATCTTGTCTCACCGTTCGAATGCTGCTCACGCGTCAGCCCAAGTGCCTCAGGCGCCGCCCTTGAAGGTCCTGGCCCAATAGTCCTTGACCTGCTGGACCAGAGCCGGCGGCAAGGGAACATAGCCGAGCTCGGACGCAAATTTCTCGCCCTCGCCCAGGGCGAAACGCCAGAACTCGAAGGCGGCTTGGCTGTTCGCCGGCACCTTCGGCTCGCGGTACATGAGAGCGAAGGTGGTCGCCGCAATAGGATAGGCATCCTCGGCGGGGGAATCGGTGATGACGACGAAAAAGTCCTTGGCGCCGGCCCAATCGAAGCTCAGCGCCGCCGCCTGGAACGCCGCCGCGCTGGGTGCGATGAACTTGCCAGCACGGTTCTGGACGAGGCCATAGGCCAGCTTCACCTGCACCACATAGGTGTATTCGACATAGCCGATGGCATTCGGGACCCGCTTGACCTCGGTCGAGACCCCTTCGTTACCGCGCGCGCCATACCCCACCGGCCAGGCGACTGCGCTGCCTTCGCCGACCTGCTGCTTCCACTCCGGGCTCGCCTTGGCAAGGTAGGACACCCAGTTGAACGTGGTTCCAGATCCATCGGAACGGTGCACCACCACGATCTTCGCGTTGGGCAGCTTGACGTCGGGATTGAGGGCCCTGATGGCGGGATCGGACCAGGTCGTGACCTTGCCGAGATAGATGTCAGCGAGAAGGGCGCCGGTGAAGCGGAGCTGGCCGGGCCCCACGCCGTCCACGTTGAACACCGGAACGACGCCACCGAACACGATGGGGAACTGGCCGAGGCCATATTTCTCCAGTTCTTCCGGCTTCAGCGGCTTGTCGGACGCGCCGAAATCCACCACCCCGTCCTTAATACGGTTGACGCCGGCCGACGAACCCACCGACTGGTATCCTACGATGTGGCCTGTGCGCTCACGAAACGCCTCCGCCCATTTCCAGATGATCGGATAGGCGAAGGTGGAGCCGGCACCCCGCACCTCCGCGGCGCGCGCCGGAGGCGCGAACATCGACAGGGCCGCGAGCGTCGCCGCAGCTGTCCAGACAAGAATGCGATTCACGGCTGGCCTCCCTTGGGTCCTAGCGACATATCGCTGGAAACAGATAGCTCCATACGAGTCATTATGTCGATAGGAGTGGACAGATCGCTATATGGCCTTCATGTCACTCTTGTGACGCCATTTGCGTCGCGCCAATCGCAGCGATAGTATAAATTATCGATATGTCGATACAAATGGAAATGATGTAATGTAGAGACGGAATGCTCGCGAGGTTGAGAGGCAAATTTGTTCGGGAGGAGAAATGAATAATAGGCGCTTCATATGGACTTTATATAAGTAATATACGTCAATCGAAGTCGGATAGCCTCTCAAAAATTGCAATCAACCATGGACAATTGCCACGATGTCCATATGATTTACATGAAATAAAGCCAACCATAGCCTAGAACTACGTTGCGTCATATTCGATAAAATCTCTGTTGATTCAGGAATATCGCTCGATATACACAAATTGTCATGAATTTGTTACATAACATGCTTAGAGCCCGTGAGGCTAGGTGAGCATCAGAAGCCCTAGCGGCACTGTCCAGGGAGACGGCATCCTCATGAAGATCATCACTCTCGCGAGCGCCCTCGCGCTGCTCGCTACCGGCGCGGCCTTCAACGGCGCCGCTGCCCAGGCACTGGTCAAGGTCGACGGGTCGTCCACGGTATTCCCCGTGACCGAAGCCATGGCGGAGGAATTCCAGAAGGCGAACAAGGATATCAAGGTGACGGTCGGCATCTCCGGTACCGGCGGCGGCTTCAAGAAGTTCTGCCGCGGAGAGATCGACATCTCTGACGCCTCGCGCCCCATCACCTCCGCCGAGCAGAAGGCCTGCAAGGAAGCCGGCATCGAGTATATCGAATTGCCGGTCGCCCTTGATGCGCTCACGGTCATCGTCCACCCGTCCAACACCTGGGCGAGCGAGATGACGGTTGCGGATCTGAAGAAGATCTGGGAGCCCGAGGCCCAGGGCAAGATCACCAACTGGAAGCAGGTCCGCGACAGCTACCCGGATCGGCCGCTGGTGCTCTACGGCGCGGGCGTCGACTCAGGCACTTACGACTATTTCACCGCCGCCATCGTCGGCAAGGAGCATTCCAGCCGCGGCGACTTCACCGCATCGGAGGATGACAACGTGCTGGTCCAGGGCGTGGCGGGCGATCCCAACGCCCTCGGCTTTTTCGGCCTTGCTTACTATGAAGAGAACACCGGCAAGCTGAAGGCGGTGAAGATCAAGGTCGATGACGCCGCGCCCGCCGTGGAGCCGTCGGTCGAGAACGCCCGCACCGGCAAGTACCAGCCTCTGTCGCGGCCGATCTTCATCTACGTGAACAAGAAGGCGGCCGAAACCCGTCCGGAGGTGGCGAAGTTCGTTGAGTTCTACCAGGACCCGAAGCACGCGGTCGAGCTGGTCAAGGAAGTCGGCTATGTGCCGCTGCCCGAGGCCGCCCTGAAGGTGTTCCAGGAGCGCTTCAAGAAGCGTGAGATCGGCACCGGCTTCACCGGGTCCAAGGTCGGCGTCTCCGTCGAGGATCTCGTCAAGGAAAAGCTCGTCTACTGACAGGTGATCTTGAGGGACCTGAGGGAGGTGCTCCGGCGCCTCCCTCCATTCAGGTGAGGGTTGGACGTGGTCGCACCGGTGTCTCCAGACTCAAGAACAGGCCGGTTGCGCCTGACGGTTTCTCCGGTCTTCCTGGCGCGACGCCGGGTGGTGGACCGCATCATGCGCGTTGTCCTGTTTCTCAGTGCCGCACTCTCTGTCCTGGTCACGGCGGGCATCGTCTACGTCCTCCTGTCCGAAAGCCTGAAATTCTTCGCACAGGTGTCGATCATCTCCTTCCTGACCGACACACAATGGACGCCGGTGTTTCAGGACAAGCACTTCGGCATCATGACTCTGGTATCCGGTACTTTGGTGAGTTCGCTCATCGCCCTGCTCGTCGCGATTCCAGCCGGTACCGTGCTCGCAATCTATCTGTCGGAGTTCGCGCGGCCACAGGTGCGCGAGACCATCAAGCCGTTTCTGGAGCTTATCGCAGGCGTGCCCACTGTGGCATTCGGCTATTTCGCTCTTTTGTTCCTCACGCCCATCTTCCAGATCTTCATTCCCGGGCTGGCGGGCTTCAACCTGCTCGTGCCGGGCATCGTCATGGGCATCATGATCCTGCCCTACATCGTTTCCGTGAGCGAGGACGCCATGCGCGCGGTCCCTGCGGAACTGAGGGAGGGGGCCTATGCGCTGGGCTTCACGCGGCTCCAGACGGCGACGCGGGTGGTGATCCCCGGCGCCTTCTCCGGGGTGACGGCGGCCTACATCCTCGGCATGTCGCGGGCGGTGGGCGAGACCATGGTGGTGGCCATTGCTGCGGGCCAGCAGGCGAAGCTCGCCCTGAACCCTCTGGAGGGCGCAGCCACGATCACCTCCTATATCGTCCAGATCAGCCTCGGCGACGTGCCACATGGCTCCATCGCTTATCTCACCATCTTCGCGGCGGGCATGACGCTGTTCCTCATGACTTTCGCCTTCAACATTCTCGCCTTCTGGCTCCGCCAGAAATACCGTGAAGTCTATTGAGGGGATGGCCGTGAAGCCGCTCGCCGCTCAACCCTCCCGCCGCCTCTCCGACGCGGAAATCGTCGCTCGGGCGCATCGGTCCGACCGCAATTTCGCGATCCTGGGCCTCAGCGTGCTCGTCATTTCCATGATCGTTCTGCTGTCGCTCATCGTGGACTTCATGGTGGACGGGCTTGGCCGCATTGATCTTGATTTCCTGACGAGCTTCCCCTCCCGACGCGCTTCGGAGGCCGGCATTCTGTCCGCCTGGGTCGGCACCACGCTGGTGATGCTGGTGACGACGGCGCTGGCGGTGCCGCTCGGCGTCGCAGCAGGCCTCTATCTTGAGGAATATGCGCCGCGGAACTGGATCACCCATCTCATCGAAATCAATGTGACCAATCTCGCGGGCGTGCCCTCCATCATCTATGGGCTGCTCGCCCTCGGCCTGTTCGTGCAGAGCTTCGCCATGGGCCAGACGATTCTAGTTGCGGGCATCACGCTGGCGCTTCTCATCCTGCCCATCATCATAGTCGCCACACGCGAGGCGGTGCGCTCCATCCCGCTCGAGATCCGCGAGGGCGCCTATGCGCTTGGCGCCGACAAATGGCAGACGGTGAGCGGCTACATCCTGCCCACCGCGCGTCCCGGCATCCTCACGGGTGCCATCGTCGGTATGTCACGGGCCATCGGCGAGACCGCGCCCATCATCACCATCGGCGCGCTCACCTTCATCGCCTTCCTGCCGCCTTCACCGGTCCAGGACACCTTTCCGTTCATCAATTTCAACTGGCTCAACTCGCCGTTCACGGTGATGCCGATCCAGATGTTCAACTGGGTTTCACGTCCCCAGGCGGCGTTCCACGTGAACGCAGCAGCAACCGGTCTCATTCTGCTGCTTATGACGCTGCTGATGAATGCGATCGCCATCTGGCTGCGCTACAAGATCCGCCGGAGCATGCGCTGATGCTGCAGCCCGGCCTTTCGGAGAACGAGATGACCGCCGTGACCCCAGCATTGGACGCCGTGGCCAGCAAGGAGCCCGCCCCCCTGCGCGCTTCTGTTCGCAACCTCAATTTCTTCTACGGCGACAACCAGGCGCTCAAGGGGGTGGAGCTTCCGATCGTCGAGGGTAAGGTCACCGCCCTCATTGGGCCGTCGGGATGTGGAAAGTCCACGCTCCTGCGCTGCTTCAACCGCATGCATGACCTATATCCGGGCAACCGGTATCAGGGCGAGATCATCCTCTATCCGGAGGGGATCAACATCGTGGCGCCGGAAGTAGATCCAATGCTCGCGCGTTTGCGCATCGGCATGGTGTTCCAGAAGCCCAACCCGTTTCCGAAATCGGTCTATGAGAATGTGGCATCCGGCCTCCACATCCGGGGCATCCGGAATCGCTCCGAAGTGGATGGGCGCGTGGAAGCCGCGCTACGCCAAGCCGCCCTATGGGACGAGGTGAAGGACCGCCTCCAGGAATCCGCCTATGGATTGTCGGGCGGCCAGCAGCAGCGCCTGTGCATCGCCCGCACCCTCGCCCCAGATCCGGAGCTCATCCTGCTCGACGAACCCACTTCGGCCCTCGACCCCATCGCCACGGCGAAGATCGAGGAACTGATGGACGAGTTGCGGGGCGCCTACACCATCGTGATCGTCACCCACAACATGCAGCAGGCGGCGCGCATCTCGGATTTCACCGCCTTCATGCATCTCGGCCACATGGTGGAATACGACGTGGCCAGCCTGATCTTCACCAACCCAACCGAGGAGCGCACGCGCTCCTATATCACCGGCCGGTTCGGCTGAGGCGTTCGGCTCGGTGGGAGGCGGCGGGAAGTTCGCTCGTGGACTTGGCATTCGGGCGCTTCAGCGACGGCAGTAGATTCGGCCTCACGTCTCAGCCACGATCTTCCCGATGTCGGTGATGTCATATCCGCCGATGCTCTTGAACTCGTTCTGGAACCGCTCCGAGCGCAGGATCTTGAGCATCGTCGCGACCTCCGGTGTGTCGAGATGCTCTTTACGGACCACAAGGTCGTAGCGTTCCCTCTTCAGTGGGACGAAGTCCACATTATCTACTTGGCGGGCGACCTTTTCCATCCCCACCGCCACGTCGGCGTCGCCACGGCCCACTGCGCTCGCCACGGCGAGATGGGATTGGTTCTCGCTATCGTAGCCCTTAATCCGGCTGGCGTAGAGATCGAGGAGCTTCAGGTTCTCGTCGAGCAGCACCCGCGATCCCGCCCCCTTCTCGCGGTTGATCATGGTGATGTCGTCGCGGGCGAAGTCCTGCCATGTTCGGATGGCCTTCGGGTTGCCTTTGGCGACGTAGAGGCCCTGCATGCGGTAGGTGACGTTGACCACCGCGCAGCGCACGCCAGGCAGTAAGGCACGGACATAGGGCACGTTGTAGTCGTCGCCGGCGCTGTCCCACAGATGTGCGCTCGCGACGGAGACCTTGCCGTAATAGAGCGAGACGAGGCTGTCGTAGCTGCCGATATAGGCCCTGAGCGCCATGACGCCGTGCATGCGCATGAAGTTGGACAGGATGTCGAGGATGAGGTCCTGGCCGCAGATGATGAAGCCGTCCCCGGCCCGACGCTCCGCCTTCAGGTCAAAATACCGGTTCTCGTCGAATGCCGGGCGGCCTGCCAGCTCGGGCGCGCGCGCGGCCCTGCCGGAGCGCTCGATATAGTCGCGCACGTTCGCCTCGGTGAAGCGGATCTTACGGCCGACCTTGTAGAAGCCGATCCCGCCTGCCTTGATCAGAGCATAAATGCCGCTCCGGCTGACGTGCAGCCGCTCGGCCACATCTTCGACAGTCAGGGCGTTAGGCGTATCCATGGAATGTCCGGCATCTCAATTCATCTAATTTCATATCATTTGGCATATAGCTCGGCCTTCGGCCAGCCGTCCTGACCATTCTATCTTTACAAAACAACATCTATTCGCCACGCTCGGCTCATTAAACCAGCAATATACCCGTCAAATCGTTTGTTTTCGTATCAATTCATATCATTTCATACCATGATGGCGGCTCCGTCCGAACGATCATGGCCGGAGGCTCATCCATGTCCCAGCAGTCCATTCCACTGTCGTCCGAGCGTGCCAACACACGGGACGAGCGGGGGTCCAACCCTGGCCCCCCGCCGGTGCCGGCCTTCGCCGGGGGCGCCCTCATCGGCATGCTCGGCGGTCTCATCGGGCTTGGTGGCGCAGAGTTCCGCCTGCCGCTGCTGATCGGCCCATTCCGCTTCCGGGCGCTCGAAGCGGTCATCCTCAACAAGGCCATGAGCCTGGTCGTCGTCGCTAGCGCGCTGCCGTTCAGGGCGGCGACGGTGCCCTTCAGCGCGATCGCGACCAACTGGCCGATCATCCTCAACCTGTTGGCGGGTAGCCTCGTTGGCGCCTGGTTCGGCGCCGGCTGGGCCACCCGGCTCAGCTCCCGCACCCTCTACCGGGTCTTGGCAGTCCTGCTGGTGCTGATCGCCGTCGCCCTCCTGTTCGGACACGGATCGACCGCAGCGTCCGCGCTGCTTTCGGGACCCTGGCTGATCGTGGCCGGCGTCATTGCGGGATTCGCCATTGGCGTGGTCGCCTCGCTGATGGGCGTGGCCGGCGGTGAGCTGCTGATTCCGACGCTGGTGCTTCTCTTCGGCGCGGACATCAAGCTCGCCGGCAGCCTGTCGCTGGCGGTGAGCCTGCCCACCATGATCGTCGGCTTCACCCGCTACAGCCGCGACAACGCCTTCGCCACCGTCGCGCAGAACAAGGTGTTCGTGGCCGTGATGGCGGTGGGCTCCATCGTGGGCGCCTTCATCGGCGGGCACCTCCTTGGGCTTGTGCCCGAGCAGGTCTTGCTTCCCATCCTGGCGCTGATCCTCGTCGTGTCATCGGTGAAAGTGTGGCGCCACGGATGAGGGTGCGGTCTCGGCCGGCGCCAGAACGCCGGCCGATGGTGCCCGCCGTCAGGCCGGATACTCCTTCGACTTGAAGGTCAGGTGCCGCACGCCTTCCGGCGCGTCGGCGATCTTGCGGATGTTGCCCCACGTCTGCTTGTAGTTGGGGATGATGTCCTCGTTGACCCCCGCGGACACCACATTGCCCTGCACGCCGGTCGGGAAGCCGAACAGCATGAAAGTCTCCTTCCGCTTCGCCGTGGGGGTGGGATAGGCCATGGCCTGGGTGGAGCCGTTCTCGTTGTAGACCTCCACGAGATCGCCGCTCTTGAGGCCAAGCTCGCCCATGTCCTGCGGGTTCATCTCGATGAAGGGATAGGGCCAGCGATCCATGACCAGCTCATTCTCCACGTCAAGATAGGCGCTCTGCCAGACGAGGTTCGCCCGCCCGTTATTGATGAGGAAGGCGAACTTGTCCTTCTCCGCCTGTTTGCCGGGGGCCTGGAGGCCGCGCCACCGGGTTTCGGCGAACACCGCCTTGCCGTCCGGCTTGTTGAACTTGCCATCGGCGAACAGCCGCTTGGTGCCGACGATCTTGCCGTCTGCGAAGGCCGTGGCGGGCTCCTGGAAGCCGTTAGTGCCCATGGTCCGCAGGCGATCGTAGGTGACGAACGCGCCGCCCTTTTCGTTCTTGGCGTAGCCGTCCATGAAGGCGTCTTCCTCGCTCTTCCAGTCGAAGCCCTTGAACTTGTCCGCCACCTCCGTTTTGCCCATGGCGCGCAGCACCCGCTCCATGTGATTGGCGATCCGCGCGGCGATGAGGCAATCGGGCATGGCCTGGCCCGGCGGGTCCATGTAGCGCTCGGTAAGGCGCATGCGCCGCTCGCCGTTCATGGAGGTGAGGTTCATCTCGCCGGATGTCGCGGCGGGCAGCATCACATGGGCGGCCTCGCCGATATGGGTCGGCACGATGTCCACGTCGACGCTGAACAGCCCACCCTTGCGGATGGCGCCCAAGATGGCGGCCACCATGGCATCGCGGTCGCCGTAGGGCACGCTGGCCATGGCGTCCTTCACGAGGTCCGTGCGCATCTTGTAGGCGCGCTTGAAAGCCATGGCGTTGAGCGTGGTCTTGTAGTGGTCGCAGCCCCAGATGTGGTGCACGCCGCCCTTGCCCTCGATCAGCAGCTTGTCCACATAGGCTGCGGGCCGGCCCACATGGGCGTCGGACGGGCGGCAATAACCCTCCTGGTGGCCGCCCATGCGCACGCAGCCGCCGCCCGGACGGCCGATATTGCCGGTAGCGAGGGCGAGATTCACCAGCGCCTGGTTGGTGCGGTAGTTGTCATTGCCCCAGATGAGGCCCTTCTCATAGGCGAACATGGTCCGCCGACGTGCCCCGCCGGCCTTGGGCTCGCCGATCCAGGTGACCGCCTTGACGATGTCCGCCTCGCTGAGGCCGGTGGCGCGAGCGGCTTCCGCCACGCTCACCTTGTTGGCCGCCAGGGCCTTGTCGAAGTCCTTCGTGGAGGCCGCGATGAAACCCTTGTCGATCCACCCCTTCTCCGCCGCGTAGGTGAGCCAGGCGTTGAACAGGATCAGGTCGGTGCCGGAATTGAGGGCGAGATGGAGCACGTTCTCCTTGCCCGCCTCCACCTCGCTGGCATTCACGGTGACGGTGCGGCGCGGATCGACGATGACGATGCGCGCCTTGGCCACCGGCTCGCTGCCGAACTCCGCCTTCTTCTTGTCGAGGGAGGTTCCGCGCAGGTTGGGCACCCAGTGGTTCAGGAAATAGTTGGTCTGGGTTTCCAGCGCGTTCGTGCCCACCGCTACGAGGGTGTCGGCGAGCTCCGCGTCCTCGTAGCAATTGTTGAGCTCGCCCACCCCCATGTCGCGCGAGCCGTGGACCTCCGAATTGTAGGCCGGGCGATTGTGGATGCGGATGTTCTTTACCTTCATGGCGCCGAAATAGAGCTTTCCGGTGCCCCAGGTGTTCTCGTATCCGCCGCCCGCGCCGCCGTGGTCGAAGGCGGACACGAACAGGCCGTCCTCGCCCTGCTCAGCGATCACCGCTGCGGTGACGCGGGCGACGAGGTCGAGGGCGTCGTCCCAGCTCGTGGGCTGGAGCTGTCCGTAGCGCCAGACCTGGGGATCGGTGAGGCGCTGGAGCTGGGTGTTGCGCTGGCGCGAATAGCTCATCTCGGCGATCCGCGCGCCGCGCACGGAGCCGAGGCCGGAATTCACCACGCACGCCTTGTCGGGCTTGATGACGATGTGCACGTCTCGCCCGTTCTGCCTGACGATGTTGTACATGGACGGCGCATACCAGGCTGCGGTCTCTGCCGGCTGTTGCCTGGAGAGATCGACGCCGAAGGCGTTCTCGCCCGGCGCCGTGCCGCCCTCGTATCGGGCGTCCCAACTATAGGCCTTGTAGCCGCAGCCGACGATGCAATAGTGGCAGACGACGTTGTGGACGGTCGCATTGGCGGGAATGATGGGCAATTGGCCGATCTGGCGCTTGTAAGCCATGGTGTCCTCCCTCAGAGCACGTTGGAGAGGCGGCCGTAGAGCAGCTCATCCACGCCTTCGGCATAGATGTCGCCCTTCGCGTCCACACGCAGCGCGTATTGCGGCAGGTTCTGCGTCGCCTGGCCCCAGATCTGCTGGCCGCCTTTCTCGCAATCGAAGCGGGAATAATGGCCGGGGCAGTTCAGCGTCTTGTCCGTCGTGCTGTAAGAAAGGGGAAATCCCTTGTGCGGGCAGACGGTGGTGAAGCCGACGATGTCGCCGTCGGGTCCGGCGCCTCCGGCCACGCGTGTCCCGAGCTTCAGAAGGACGCCGGGCGCGTCGTCATCGGGATAGGCCACGTCCAGCGGCTCATTAACTTTCAGGTCCTTCACATTGGCGAGGCGGTTCGCTGGATATCTCACCAACGCGACCGCAGGGGCCGCCTTGGCTTGGGCCGGCAGAACGGAGGCGACGGCGGCGCCTGCGGTCGCAAGGCCGGCGCCGGTCAGGAAGCTGCGGCGGCCGGCATCGACGAGGCTGGGACATCTTTTCATGAAAGCTCCTCCCAGAGCGTATTGGTCCTTTCGGACGCAAGACGTCCTGCAGAAGCTGCGCCATGCGGAGCTGAGTAGAGAATTCAATGATTTAACGAGCGAGATGAGGCGAGCACGTCCGCCGTCCCGAACATGCTGCGGCGCCGTCTGTCCGGAAACCCGAACGCGCCGTCAGCCGTCGCTACCCAAACCGAGGCGGCGCATCTTCTCCCACAGGGTGGTGCGCCCAACGCCGAGGAGCCGGGCGGCGGCGGAGAGTTCGCCCGCGGTCGCGGACAGCGCCCGGAGGATGTGACGCTTCTCCGCCTCCTGGCGCGCGGATTCCAGTGAGCCGATCCGTAGGCCGGCGTCAGCGCCTTCGCGAACGATCTCGGGAAAGAGATCCCCGGGCATCAGCCAGGGGCCCAAGGCAAGAGCGACCGCACGCTCCATCCGGTTCCGCAGCTCCCGCACATTCCCGGGCCAAGGATGCTGCATCGCGGCCTCCTCGGCGAGGGCGCTGATCCCTTTCAGGTTGGTCTCGGTGTCCGCGCTATATTCCGTAAAGAAGCGCTCCATGAGCCATGGGATGTCATCGGGGCGCTCCCGCAGAGATGGCAGGCGAATGCTGACCGCGTTGATGCGGTAAAGGAGATCCTCGCGGAATTGTCGCTCGACAACTCGCAGCGCCAGATCGGCGTTGGTGGCCGTCACGATACGGCCGCCGAAGGCGATCTCGCGCTCACCGCCGACCCTCTGAAACGTCTTGCTCTCGATCAGCCGCAGGAGTTTTGCCTGCAACTCCGGACGCAATTCCCCGATCTCGTCGAGAAACAGCGTGCCGTCGCCGGCGCGCTCCACATAGCCGAGATGGCGCTGCGCGGCACCGGTGAACGCGCCTCGCTCGTGGCCGAACAGCTCGCTTTCCATCAAGTCGGCGGGAATGGCGGCGCAGTTGACCGCGATAAACGGCGCGGTCGCGTGCCGCGATTGCGCATGGATGAAGCGGGCGGCTACATCCTTACCTGTCCCTGTCTCCCCCGTGATGAGCAGATTGGAGGACAGGCGAGCCATCCTGCACAACAGAGCCTCCACCTGCCGGATGGCGGGTGAGACGCCCAACGTGCCGCCTTCCGTGGTTCCATGCGGCATCAGCAAGTCGGTGAGCCGCGCCAGGAAGTCCTCCATCTCGAAGGGCTTGGTGACGTAGTCCGCCGCGCCGGACCGCATCAGGCGCACCGCTTGGTCGATGTCGCCATGGCCGGTCACGAACAGGAAAGGCGGCGTCCGAGGCACGTGCGCCGCTTCCCGGAACACAGCCTCCCCATCGAGATCCGGAAGGCGGATGTCGCATACGATAGCCTCGAAGCGAATCTTCCGGATATCCGCCACCGCTGCGCAGCCGGTCCGCCACCAATGCACCCTCATTCCCTCCAGGCCGAGCCGCTGCGCGAGGCTCTCGCCCATGATGGGATCGTCCTCCACGAGGCCGATGACGGGAGGCTCATGCGACATGGGCGAGCTCCATTGGGGCGATGAAAGGGAAGAGAAGACGGATCCGCGTTCCCCCCGTTTCAGGCCGCTCGACCTCGGCCGAGGCACCGAGGTCGTCCAGGATGCGCCGGGTGGTCCACAAGCCGAGGCCGCCGCCCCAGGGTGGGCCACCCGTTTCCCCGCCAGCCGCAAGAAGGCACCCCGCAGGCTCGGGCAGGCCGCTGCCTCGATCCGACACGATTACATGCAGGGCCGTCGGCGTGAGCGACGCATCCACCGCCACTTCGCTTCCCGGCGGGGCGGCGGAAACCGCATTCAGCAGCAGGTTCAGCACGGCCTGGCGCACCGGGGTGCTGGGCAGAGGAAGCAACACGTCGACGGGACCGGAGAACCTCAGATCGACACCCTTCCGGCGCGCCGCGGGGGCAATCAGTAGCTGCAGGTCCTCGAAATCGGCCATGGCGAGGGGTCGCGGCGCCTGCTCCGGCCGATACAAAGCGAGGGTGGTGCGCACCACGTCGCGGATACCGACGAGGCCTCGTTCGAGAAGGCCGAGGGACGATTTTCGGACCGCCGCATGGTGTCCATGGGTCTTCAGCGTCGCCAGCGCGTTAAAAAGGCCGCCCAGCGGGTTGTTGATCTCGTGGGCGAGCGCCGAGGTGAGCCGCCCGAGGCTGCCGAGCCGATGCTCGTCCGCCAATTGTCGGGCTAGGTCCTCCCGCTCGTACATGGACCGGACCAGCGCATTGTAGGCTAGGAACAGGCGGGCGAATTCAGCGCCGTTGCGCGCGACCGCCTCCGGGGGAACGGGCGTCGCCCGCCCTTCGCTCGCAGCGCCCAGATAGCGCGAGAGCGTGCGCACCGGCGCCATCATGCGGGCGACGAGCAACCAGCCGGCCACGGCGAGCAGCAGCGTGACCATCCCGTTCGTGGCCGCGAGCGCGAGGACGACGTCGCGCCGCTCCAAAGCCAGATGGCTGGTGTCGAAAGTGGCGTGGATGATTCCGACGATGCGTCCAGGATAGGAAAGCACGCGCGTCGCGGTGGCGGATCTGGCGCCCGCCTCGAATCTGAAATCCCGGCCGGTTGCGAGCGGAGCGAGATCGGACGGGAGACGCACCCCAATGGGGAAGCGACGGGGATCGGACGCCGCGATCACGAGGCCCTCCGCGTCGGTGATCACGGCGCTCAACGGATGCAGGCTCTTGTTGAGGGCCTGTGCCCGCATGATGGCGTCATAAACTTCCCAGACATCGTCTCTTAGGATCGCGGGTGCGACCGCGGAGGAGAGGCTGTCCAGATAGGTCTGCGCCAAGGCGCGCAACTGGCGCTCCTGCGTCTCCCCCAGCCGGCTCAGCACGCGCTCGGAGAGTGCAAGCCCCACCAGCACCATGAGCGCCGCAACCGCTAGGGGCACCTTGAGGGTGACGGGCCACTGGCGGGGGTCAAGGCGCGCGATCATGGGCGTCACCCGGTGCCCGCGACGAGCGCCGCCTTTGCGGCGATGGGGTCGAAGAGGCTCGCCTCCTGCGGCGCGAAACCATCGAGCCGCAGCATGGCGAGCACCGCCTTGCCATCCTCGTCCTCGTTCATGCGCGCAAGCGCCTCCGTCAGCGCGGCGAGCGCCTGCGGGTCTGGCGGATGGCGCGGGGCAGCGATGGGCGGGAAGCCGAGCCATTCGGACCGGCGCAGGATGGCGACGCGCGACGTCAGCTCCGGCTCGATCTCCCGCATAACGTCCAGGACGTAGCCGTCCACGGAACCGGATTGGGCGAGGCCCGAGGCCACGGCACGGATCACGTTGCGATGGCCGTAGGTGAAGAAGGTGCGGGCGAAGAAGGACGGGGGCTTCAGGCCGTGCTCCGCGAGAAGCGCGCGGGTGACGAGGAAGCCGGAATTGGAATCGGGGTCCGAGAAGGCGTGGATATCGCCCTTGAGGTCCTGGAAGTCCCGTGCGTCACGGTCCCGGTCGACGATGAGGCAGGACTGATAGAGCGGCTGCCCGCGCCACAGCGGAACCGCGACCAGCTGGAGCGCGTCACGATGGGCGACGAACGGATAGCCGCAGATCCACGCGGCATCGAGCTGACCCGAGACCAGCAGCGCGGTGATCTCCTGATAGGTCCGCCGGCTGACGAGTTCGACCGGTAAGCCGGTGGCCCGCCGCAGGTAAATCTGAAGCCGGCCGAGCAGTTCGAGGTCGGAGGTCAGGAAGACGGGGGTCAGGCCAAAACGGATGATGCCGGCCGAGGCGCGCGCCAACAGGGGCACGAGCGTCGCGCCGACCATGGAAGCAGCGGCAGCAAGGACCGCCCTGCGGTCGATGCGCGAACCGGCGCCCATTTGCTAGGGCCTCCCGCTTTGTAATTCTTCTTAAATCGAAGAATAACGCGGATGGCCTGAAAGGCAAACGGGCATCCGTGTCGGCGTGAGAAACGACAATTTGCGCAGTGCCCCCGCCAGGAGGCTTGTTCTTCTGCCGTGGAATCAATTGGCGGCGCGAGGGCCACTTTCAAAGAACCCGCGCGGGATCGCGGCCGAAGCCGGCAGCCCGCACGGGCGTCTGACCTGCCTGTCAGGCCAGTGTTTCGATCGCCAGCGCGATGCCCTGGCCGCCGCCGATGCAGAGGGTAACGATGCCACGCTTGAGGCCGTCGCGCCGCATCGAATGGATGAGCCGCGTGGTCAGGATCGCCCCGCTCGCGCCGATGGGATGGCCATGGGCGATGGCCCCGCCTTCAACATTGACGACCTCTTCGGCAAGGCCGAGCTCGCGGGTAACGGCGAGGGCGATCGCCGCGAAGGCCTCGTTGATTTCCACCCGCTCGACCTCCGCGATCGTCCAGCCCGCACGCCCCAGCGCCTGGCGCACGGCTGGTACCGGACCGATGCCGAACATGCCTGGCTCCACCGCGCCGACGCCGAAGGCGACGAGCCGCGCCAGCGGCTCAAGGCCGTTCGCCGCGGCGAAATCGCGTTCGGCGAGGATCATCGCCGCGGCGCCGGTATTGAGACCGGGCGCGTTTCCGGCGGTGATGGTGCCGTCCTTACGGAAGGCCGGCTTCAGCTTGGTGAGGGATTCGATCGTGGTGTCCGGCCGATTGTGCTCGTCGCGAGCGAAGATCTCCGGCCCCTTGCGGCCCTTGATTTCGACACCGACGATCTCGGCATCGAATTTTCCGGCGGCCTGCGCCTGGGAAAAGCGCTGTTGCGAGCGCGCCGCCCAACGGTCCTGATCCTCGCGGGAGACACCACATTTGGTCACGAGGTCTTCGGTGTGCCAACCGGAATGCTCGCCCGAGAAGGCGTCGTTCAAGCCGTCGCGCAGCATGGAATCGTAGATCTGCGCATCGCCCATGCGATAGCCCCAGCGCCCGCCGCTCATGAGGTAGGGCGCGGCGTCCATGTTCTCCATGCCGCCGGCGATCGCCGCATCGGCGAAGCCCAGCCAGATCTCCTGGGCGACCGAGGCAACGGCCTGGGCGCCGGAGCCGCAGACCCGGTTCACAGTCATGGCCGGCACCTCCACCGGTACGCCGCCATGGACGGCCGCCTGGCGGGCGGGGTTCATCTTGTTGCCGGCCTGGACCACATTGCCCATGATGAGGCTCGACAGCTTGGCTGCATCGAGGCCCGAGCGACGGAGCGTCTCGCGCACGACTGTCGCACCCAGCTCGGTCGCGGGGACCGCCTTCAGAGCGCCATTATAAGTGCCGATCGCCGTGCGCACCGGCGCGCAGATGACCACGTCTCGTTTCGTCATGGACTTGGCCTTTCATGGATAACGACAGATCGCATTCGCGCGGGTGCGCGCAGCGCCTTGATGCGCCTCATGCCTTCCTTCGGATCGTCCCGTCCAATCGGGTCGCTTCCGCCACGGTGTTCGAAATCGTGCCGTACTTGCGGACGTTGGTGTGGAGCAAAGCCAGGCGCTGCTCCGTCTCGTCCGTATCGATGATCAGCTCGTAATCCACCGAGATGATCTTCGGCGGCGCGTCCTGCCGAACGGCGTGGAGCGTGACATCCACCCCGCGCAGCTCGAAATTCAGCATCGGGGTCACCCGCTCGATGCCCTTGATCATGCAGGCCGCGATGGCGGCAAGGAACAGTTCCGCCGGGTTGAAAGCATCGGCGCGCCCGCCAATGTCGGTGTCGAGGGTGATCTCGGCCTCTTTGGTGCGGGCGAGGCTGCCGTGTACGTCGATGCGCGACGCGTGAACCTTGTATTCCAGCATGGCGGCGCTCACGCCGCGAGCCAGCGGGCGAGATCGTCCGGCTTCGGCAGGCCGCCGGCGTGCACCACCTTGCCGTCGATGAAGATGCCCGGCGTCGAGGCGATGCCGTATCCGGCGATCACCGCATAGTCGGTGACCTTTTCCACCGTGACGTCGAGCCCGAGCTTGGCCGCCTCATCCCGCACCATCTGCGCCGTTGCCTCGCAGCGAGAGCAGCCGGGGCCCAGCACCTTCACGTCTTTCATGGCTTTTGCCTTTCTTGTTTTAAGAAAACAGCGCGTTGAACAGGAAGCCCACGGCGAGGATGCCGATGCCGACCACGCCCACAAACACGGCAATCAGCTTGAGGCTTAGGACTTTGCGCAGGATGATCATTTCCGGCAGCGACAGGGCGATGACCGCCATCATGAAGGCGAGCACGGTGCCCAGCGCTGCCCCCTTCGCCAGCAGGGCCTCGACCACCGGGATGATGCCCGCGGCATTGGAATACATGGGAATGCCCAGCAGCACCGCAGCCGGAACCGACCACCACGCATCCCGCCCCATGATGGAGGCGAGGAGATCTTCCGGCACATAGCCGTGGATGAAGGCGCCCGCTGCGATGCCGGCGATGATCCACATCCAGACCTTGCCGACGATGTCGCGCACCGCGTCGAGGCCGGCCCTGATGCGATCCACCAGCGTCATACCGTTTGGCGGCAGCTCGACCGGACTGGCACGCACGTTGCGCACCCAGTCTTCCAGCCAGCCCTCCAGGTGCAGGCGTCCGATGACCCAGCCGGCGATAATGGCGATGGAGAGGCCGAATGCCAGATAGGTGAGCGCCACCTTCCAGCCGACCAGCGCGAACAGGAGGCCCAGCGCCACCTCGTTGACCATGGGCGCGGCGATGAGGAAGGAGAAGGTGACGCCCAGGGGCACCCCGGCGGAGACGAAGCCGACGAACAGCGGCACCGCCGAGCAGGAGCAGAAGGGCGTGACGATGCCGAGGCCGGCGGCCGCAATGTTGCCGAGCCCCTCGCGTTTTCCAGCGAGCAGGGCGCGGGTGCGCTCGGCGGAGAAGAAGCTGCGCACCACGCCCATGGCGAAGACCACCAGCGTCAGCAGCATCAGCACCTTGGGCGTGTCGTAGATGAAGAACGCGACCGCTTCAGCGAGATGGCTGCCTTGCTCCACCGGCAGGCGGGCCACTAGCCATTGGGAGAACGGCGCGAGCTGGGCATAGACCACGAACCAGAGGGCGATCGCCGCGGCCGTCACCGCCGCCCAGGTCAGTGACGATGCATCCCTCGGTGGCTTGCGCCCGGTCAATGACAGGTCGGCGCTCATGCGGCTCTCCTGTTCGATGAAGCGTCCAGGGTGGTGAGGACAGCATTGATGATGGTTGCCTGCTCGGCCGGCAGTTCGGGATTGCGACGGTAGCGCACCCATTGGGCGTCCCGCCGATCCACCACGACGCCAGCCTGCTTGAGCACCGCCATATGGCGCGACATGCGGGATTGGGTGACGCCGAGGACGCGCACGAGTTCGCAGACGCAATGCTCGTGCCCATCCCACAGGAGGTGGACCGCCGCGAGGCGGGTGGGTTCGGCCAGGGCCGACAGAAGGGTGAGGGCGGACTGCATACGCTTCTTTTACTTTAATGCGCATATGCGTTCAAGCGCATTTTATAATTAGCTTGTCACTGGGAACGCAGGGCTTCTCGAAATCAGGGGGAATTGAACCCTCACCCTCGACCTCGGAGCGGATATCTATGCTGCGGCTCGAAATAGCAATTTGAGATGGTTGCGTGCCCCCGCAACCAAAAATCCTTAAAACCTGAGGATTTCGCAAGGGTCGCCCGCAAGGCGGCCTTTTTGCGTTGGTGCCTGCTGGATGAGATCCATCGCCAAGCGCATGCGATCGACAAGCTGGTGGTGGAATATCCCATCGCCGTCGCAACCAACGGGCACCGGACCCGCGCCGAAATCTTCGACCACCTCAAGGCCCAATTCACGCAGGCCCGGATCGTGGAGCTGACCTCAATCGCGCAGCGCTCCTGACGCACCGCCCCGTGCCGCGGCTTCCACCGCTTCAACGCCATGCTGCAGGTGGAAGGGGCCGAACCCGTGCCGGTACCCGCACTCTGAACGCCAGCCCACAACCTCGTTCGAGGGCGTTCGCATCCCCGGTTCCAGCTGGCTCACGCCTCGCCATGGCGTTCGCGGACGAGGGCGAGCCACGCGCTGGCGGCGTCGGACAGATAGGCGCCACGGCGCCAGGCCATCGCCATGCTCCATTCCAGGTCCGGCTCGGCGAGCGGCACCTGACAGACCGCGGCGTCGTGTCTCTGTGCCGCGATCATGCGCGGCAGGAAGGCGACGCCCAGCCCTGCCGCCACCAGTTCCATGGTGAAGTCGATCTGGCTGCTGCGCGCCGCGATGGCGGGCACAAATCCCGCGCGGCGGCTGGCGTCGAGCACGATCCGATGCAGCGCAAGGCCGCTCTCCAGCATGATGAACGGCGTATCCCTGAGGTCGGCGAGCCGGATCTCGGCCTGCGTCGCCAGCGGATGGCCCGACGGCAGCACGGCCACCAGCGGCTCGCGGCGCAGCGGCTCGAAATCGAATTCCGGCGAGATCGGAAGCAGGGTGCCGGCGATGTCGATGTCGCCGGTGCGCAGGTCGTCCTCGAGCTGCGCGCTGTCGCGCTCAACGAGCCGCACCTCGATCTCGGGAAAGCGCTGGCGATAAAGCGCCAGCAGTGGCGTGAACGGCACGCTGCTGCAGGCAGGCAGCAGGCCCAGCCGCAGCACGCCACGCCGCAGGCCGCGGATCTCGTCCAGCTCGGCCAACAGGTCGGCGCGGTCGGCGAGCAGCTTCACGGCGCGGCGATAGACCACCTCACCCGCCGGGGTCAGCACGCTGCGGTGGCCCATGCGGTCGAGCAGGGGGACGCCTACTTCCGCCTCCAGCTGCTTCACGGCCTTGCTGACGGCCGACTGGCTGGTGAGCACGGCCTTGGCGGCCTGCGAGAAGCCGCCCTGGCGGACGACCTCAACGAACGAGCGCAGCGGGCGGAATTCCATGGCGAGACCCGTATCGTATTGGAGAAGGGAGCAGTCCCTGACGGCCCGGATGCCGCCCTCCCCGAGGGACGGCGGCATCAAGGATTGGTCGGTGGGCGACGTTCAGAAGGCGTTGACCACCACGATGGTCAAAAGCGCCATCACCAGGCGGGAGACCGCGTAGCCGGTGGCATAGCCCACCACCGGGACGTTGCTCTTGGAGGCTTCCTGCAGCGCGCCGAGGGCCGCCGTGGTGGAGCGGGCACCGGCCACGGCGCCGAGCATGATGCCGGGGTGGAACTTGAACACGAAGTGTCCGAGCAGCAGGCCGACGATGATCGGAACCAGGGTCACAAGGGTGCCGGCCAGGAACAGGGTGAGGCCGTAGTTCTGGATACCACCCACGAAGCCGAGCGCCGCGTTGAGGCCGATGCAGGCGATGAAGCCGTTGAGGCCCACATTGTTGAACACCCAGATGGCCGGCCCGGGGATGTGGCCGAAGGTGCGCATGGTGGAGCGCAGGTAGCCGCAAATGATGCCGGCCACGATGGCGCCCACGGCGGTGCCCAGCGACAGCGGGATGCCGCCGATGCGGATCGTGAAGGCCCCGATGAGGCTGCCGAACACGATGCCGAAGGCCATGAACGCCATGTCCGAGCCTTCCACGGGACGGTCGGCATAGCCCAGCACCTTGGCGATCTTGGCCACGTCCGCCTTGGCGCCAAGGATGGTGAGCACGTCGCCCCGCTGCACCTTCACCTGCTCGCCCATGGCCATGGCCACATCCGAGCGGGTGAACTTGGTGAGGAACACGCCTCGGCCGGGCTCGCCGAACAGGGTGTGGATCAATTCGCCCAGGGTCTTGCCGGCATAGGCCTTGTTGGTGACCACGAGGTCGAGCAACTCGGTCGAGAAGTCGAGCAGCGGCACGTCCTTCAGCTCGGGGCCGAACTCATCGGCATAGGCGAGAAGGGCCGACAGGCCGCCGGAGACGGCGAGGATCGCTCCTTCCGTCAGCACCGTATCGCGCTTGCAGTCGACGATCGGGCCCTCGGCAGAGGTGCGCATGCGGCGGATGAAGATCTCGTTGTGGAACATCTTCTCCACGTCCTCGACCGTCTTGCCCACCAGGCCGGTGTTTGCGAGCTTGACGGCGCGGGCCGAGAATTCGCGATAGGCCGTGGTGCCGATCTTGTTGCCGCCGTGCTCGCGCTCATAGTCCTGGCACACCTTCACGAGGTCGAAGCCGAGCACCTTGGGCGCAATGTTGGCGAGCATGAAGGCCGAGCCGATGGTGCCGAACGGATAGGTCACCGCATAGGCCACCGGCAGCAGCGCCAGCGCCGCCTTCAGCTCGTCCGGCTGAAGGCCGGACTGGTTCATGAGGTCGGCCGCCACACCGAGCACCGTCGAGTTGGTGTAGCCGCCCGACAGCAGGCCGGCGGTGAGCGCGGCGTTGTAGCCGAGCAGCTTGCCAAGGACGATCGCCGTCACCGTGCCGGCAAGGCAGATCAGGATGGCGAACACCACCTGGGGCAGGCCATCGCTCTTCAGCGCGCGGATGAACTGCGGGCCCACCGCATAGCCCACCGAGAACAGGAACATGGCGAAGAAGGTGGACTGCATGACGGCGGGCAGCTTGATGCCGATCTGCCCGACGAGAAGACCGGCCAGCAAGGTGCTGGTGACGACGCCGAGATTGAATTTTCCAAGCTTCAGATTCCCGATCCAGAATCCGATGCCGATGGTCAGGAAAAGCGCAATCTCCGGATACTTTTGGAGCGTTCCGACGAAGTAGTTCATGATGGCATGTCCGATGTTCCGGCCAGGACAGCCCGGAGCCCGCCCCGCTCAGGCTGCAACGCCCTGAGCGGGGTAGCTTTCGTCCCGTCTCGACCGAAGGAGAGGGCGCGGCTCAGTAGGCCGGGGCGTAGAGCAGGCTCTCAACCCAGGAGCGGATCTCGCGCGGGCGCTCGACGGTCGCGAGGCCGGCATCGAACATGTATTCGACGATGCGGGTCGCGGTGGTGACCTCGGTTTCCAGGATGTGCTCCTGGCTCGGGAACAGCATGCCCTTGGCCTGGAGCGAGGGGCCCACCTGGTCCGCCGTTGCGTGAGCGGCGACGATGAAGCATTCGTCGTTCAGCAGCTTGGGGCGGGCAGCGTAGGTGGCAAGTCCGATGGCCGGGTAGATGTAGAAGTTGTTGGCCTGCCCGGGCCGATAGGTCTTGCCGTCGTAAGCCACTTCATCGAACTGGACGCCGGCGGCGAACAGCGCCTTCCCCTTCGACCAGGTATAGGCCTGCTCGGCGGTGCACTCGGCCTTGTGGGTCGGGTTGGACAGGGCGAAGATCACCGGACGGTCGTTGAGGCGGCTCATGGCCTCGATCACCTCCTTGGTGAAGGCGCGCGGCTTGGTGGAGACGCCGATCAGGACGGTGGGCTTGAAGCTCTCGATCACCTCCAGGAAATTGTTGGTGGGCTTCTCGTCCTGCGCCCACAGCTTCTGAGTGTCGGTCAGGTCCGTGCGCGAGGATTCGATAAGGCCGTTCACGTCGAACAGGCGGACGCGCTTGCGGGCTTCCTCAGCCGAGAGGCCCAGCGTCTGCAGCTCGGCGGCGATCAGCTTGGAAATGCCGAGACCCGCGGAACCGGCACCCAGGAACAGGATGCGCTGGTCCTTGAGCTTGCCGCCCGTCTGCTTCATGGCCGCCGCAATGCCGGCGAGCGCCACCGAGGCGGTGCCCTGAATGTCGTCGTTGTAGCAGAGGATCTTGTCCTTGTAGCGGTCAAGCATACGGATGGCGTCGGTGCCCTTCCAGTCCTCGAAGTGCACGCAGCAGCCGGGAAAGACTTCGTTGACGGCCTGCACGAACTCTTCAGTCAGCTCGTCGAGTTCTGCTTCCGACACCGGCGCCTCGCGGGTGCCGAGATAGAAGGGGTCGGCGCGCAGGTGCTCGTTGGAGGTCCCGATGTCGAACAGGACCGGCAGCAGCACGTCGGGGGGCACGGCGGCGCAGGCGGTGTAGAGCTGCAGCTTGCCGATCGGGATGCCCATGCCGTTGGCGCCGATGTCGCCGAGGCCGAGGATGCGGCCGCCGGTGGAGACGCACACGAAGCGGATGTCCTTCTGGGGCCAGTTGCGCAGCACTTCGGCCATGCGCCCCTTCATGTGGCGGGTGATATACATGCCGCGGGGGCGACGATACAGGTTTCCGAATGCTTCGCAGGCATCCGCCACGGTGGGATCGTAGAGGATCGGGATGAAACGCTTGGGATCCGACATGACGGCCTTGTAGAAGACCGTCTCGTTGCGGGCCTCCAGGTCCATCAGGTAGCTGTACTGGTCGAGTTCGTCCTTCACATGGTCGAGATGGTCGAGCACGCGCTCCACCTGGCGGTCGAGGGTCTCGACGGCGTGGGGCAGCAGGCCCTCGAGGCCCAGCTGGCGGCGATCGTCGCGTGTGTAGGCCGTGCCCTTGTTGCGGACCGGATCATGCAACAGGTTCAGTCCGGACAGGTTGCTCTTTAGAGCCTTCTCGATCTTCGCGAGGTTATTGGTGGCCATTTTAGATTGTCCTTGCTTGCAATGTCGAGCCGGAAGGCAAAACGCCATCTGGCCTACGTAAATAACTTCGCAAGCGCCGTGCCAGGGAGGGATAATCATATTAGTATATTGATTTATCGCGCTTTTTATATTCTGGATGAAGCCGGAGGCGACCCGCCCTCCCGGTTTTCCGAACATCGCCCGGAAGCCGCGTTCGGCGACCCGAACCGGGATCGCGCAGCCTCTTCATCTGTGGACAAGCCCCTATTTAATATCGATTTTTGATCCATTCGATATGGCGCCACCGAGGCCTCAATCGCGCCCCCACGTCGCCCTGACACTCTCAAGGCCCACGGAGCAGGCGCGCAAACAAAAACCGCGCTACCGGGCTACGGCAACGCGGTTTTACTTTCATCTCGAGAAGTCAGACGGCGTTTTTCATCAGCCTTCCTTCACCCGGATATCGTACTTCCGGATCTTGTCGAACAGGGTGGTCTTGGCGATGGCCATGGCTTCGGCGGTTCGGGAGATGTTGCCGTCGTTGCGCTTCAGCTCCTCGGCGATGAGGCTGCGCTCGAAATTCTCCACCGTGGTGGCCAGCGACACCGGCCCCTCGGCCGCCTCGAAGCCCGGTGCGGATCTGAGGCCCAGCGCGTAGCGTTCGGCCTGGTTGCGCAGCTCGCGTACATTGCCGGGCCAATTGTGGGCGATCAGCTCACGGACGACCTGCTCCCGGATGGGTGGCGGCTCGCGGTTGAGGCGGGTCGCCGCCTGGTTGACGAAATATTCGAACAGCAGCGGAATGTCCTCGCGCCGGTTGCGCAGCGCCGGCAGATCGATGGTCACGATGTTCAGGCGGAAATGGAGGTCGCTCCGGAACTGACCTTCCTTGGAGAGTTCCAGAAGATCGGCCTTTGTGGCGGCGATCACCCTGAAGTCCACCGGAATGACCTTGTTGGAGCCGAGCCGCTCCACCACCCGCTCCTGCAGCACGCGCAGGAATTTCACCTGCATGGCCATGGGCATGCTTTCGATCTCGTCGAGGAACAGCGTGCCGCCATTGGCATATTCGATCTTGCCGATGCGCTGCTTGGTGGCGCCCGAGAAGGAACCGGCCTCGTGGCCGAAGATCTCGCTTTCGAAGAGGGTTTCCGGCAACCCACCGCAATTGAGCGCCACGAACGGCCCGCGCCGGCCGGAGAGGTCGTGCAGGCAGCGCGCGATCAGCTCCTTGCCGGTGCCGGTCTCGCCGAAGATCATCACGTCGGTGGGCACCGCCGCCACGTTCTGCACCAGCTCGCGCAGCTCCACGATGGCGGGGGAATGGCCGACGATGCGGCTTTCCAGGTCGCCCTTGGCGGCGAGCTGGCGGCGCAGCCGTCGCACCTCCATGGCGAGCCGGCGCTTCTCCAGCGCCCGCTGCACCACGCTCACCAGGTGCTGGGACGCGAACGGCTTCTGGATGAAGTCGTAGGCGCCGTCGCGCATGGCCTGCACGGCGGTCGCCACGTCGCCGTGGCCGGTGATCATGATGACCGGCAGGTCGGGATCGTGGTTGGTGAGCTTGGCGAGGAAGCTCATGCCGTCCATGCCCGGCAGCCGGATGTCGGAGATGATGACGCCGCGAAAATCCCGCGACAGGGGCCTGGGCACCGCCTCGACGCTGTCGTAGCCGATGGCCTTGATGCCCTCCAGCGCCAGCGCCTGCAGGCAGCCGAGCTTCACGTCCTCATCGTCCTCGATGACGATGGCGTCGGCATCAACCATGATCGTTCTCCGAGGCTTCGACGGCCCGCAGGCTGACGCGGAAACGAGCGCCGCCCGCGGCGGTGTTGGCGGCGGTGAGGTCGCCACCGAAGCGGCGCACGATATCCTGCGAAATGGCAAGGCCGAGCCCCAGCCCGCTGGTCTTCTTGGTGGTGAAGAAGGGCTCGAACAATCGGTCCATCACGGTGTGGCTCAGGCCGTGCCCATTGTCGACCACGTCGATCACCGCCCAGGCGCCGTCGCGGCCCGCGGTGATCTCGATCCGCGGCTCGCCATTGCCGGTGAGCGCGTCCATGGCATTGCTGATGAGGTTCACCAGCACCTGTTCCAGGCGCACGGCATCGCCCATCGCCGTGATCGGCTGTTGCGGCTTGTGGACGACGAGATCCACCTTTTCCTTCTTGATGCGGTGGCCCAGCAGCGCCACCGCACTGTCGATGGAATGGTGGAGATCCACCGGCCCCAACTCGCCGTCGGTGCGCCGGGCAAAGGAGCGCAACTGCCCGGTGAGCACGCCCATGCGCCGTACCAGATCGCAGATGCGCTCCAGATTGTGGCGCACCGTGCTCGTGTCGTTCAGCTCCAGAAACCGCACCGCGTTTTCCGACAGGGTGGACAATGCTGCGAGGGGCTGGTTGATCTCATGGGCAAGGCCGGCCGAAAGCTGGCCGATCACCGCCAGATTCTCGGTGCGGATCATTTCGTCCTGGAACGACTTGAGCCGGCGCGCTGCCTTGATGCGTTCGACCACTTCGTGGCGCAGCTCTTCATTGGTGGACCGAAGCTGCCGATTGCGCTCCTCGAACTGGCGCTCCAAATAATTATAGGCCTCCTGCAGCGCATCGCGGGCGAGCAGCCGCTCCCGGGTGGCGAGCCGGCGCTGGTTGACGATGCGCACCGACAGCGCCACCAGCAGGATGAGAACGGCGGCCACCGTCGCCCGTTCGGCGGCCCGGACGCTCACGCCCGTGGTGTCGGAAAGCACGGTCAGGGTCATGGCGACATTCGGCAGGTAGCGGCTGTCGGCGAGATAGGTGCGCGTGCCGCTGCGGTCACCGGTGATAATGAAGCTGCGGCCGTCGCCCGCGCCCCCGGTAGCCTGCCAGACCAACGGCTCCACGATGTGGCGATTGTATTGCTGGGTCTCGTTCATCTGCTCGATCTTCTTGGGATCGAGAGGACCGAGGCTGCGATACTTCCAGTCCTCGCGGGAGGACAGGACCACGATGTCATTGGCATCGGTCATGAGGATGGGCTCGGCGGTGCCGTTCAGCCAGTCGGACTCAAGTTGTTCCAGGTCGATCTTCACGGCCACCACGCCGACGCGCCGGCCGTTCTCCTCGACTTCCGTCGCAAGATAGTATCCGGGCGCGTTGCCGGTGGTGCCGATGGCGTAATAGCCGGTCACCCTGCCCGGGACCGCATCCCGGTAATAGGGCCGATAGGAGATGTTGCGGCCGACGAAGCTCTTGGCATCCTGCCAGTTGCTCGATGCGACCACCTCTGCCTTGGTGTCGATGACGAAGACCTGCTGCGTGCCGGCGGCGATGTTCAGGCGGGCCAGATAGGCGCTCAAGGCGTCCCGCTTTTCGCTTTGGTCGGGCGCGGTGAGGAAGGAGATCACATCCCGGTCCATGGCCACGGTCAGCGGCAGGATGCCGAACTTGTCGATCTCCCGCTCCAGCCGCGCGCTCCAGCGGTGCAGTTGCTCGTCGCCGAACGTCTTCAGCTCGGCCAGGCCCTGCCGCTGGTCGAAGGTGAAGGCGAGCCAGAAGCCGACGGCCGCGGCGGCAAAGGCTACCAGCAGAAACACCAGGACGCCGCGCCGGCGATGGTAGGCCACGCAGTCAAGCTCGGCGAAGATGGCGGGGTCCAGCACGTCCCCGCGAAATTCCCGGCATGCACCGCCACACCGCCCCGCATACCGGCAGGGAATGGTGCGGGCGCCGGCATCAGCGCCCGACACCTTTCCAATGGTTGCTGTTGCCATGACCACGGCCGAGCCGTCCTTCCTTTACGACGAAAGTTTAAACCGACGCGTGCAGTGCTCCATGACCTGGATCAGCGCGGCCGGATTTCCGAACATCTGCTCCGCAAGCGCCATGCCATCGGGATGAACCCCATTAACCCATTGATTTATCAAATGCTCGCCGCACAGCACGGCGCCCATCACGTTCGGAATTCCGAATTTCGGCACCCCGCCTGTGCGGATTTCCGACCCCGCCTGAGGCTCCCCCGCCCTGCCTGGTCCCGGCGGCACGCTCCTCGAGAGCGCGCCGTTCGCGTTTCCGAATGACGGCCCAAGCGGATCATCGGTCCAGCGAACGGTACTGCCAGCCGGCTCCGATGGCGGCTCCTTGAAATAGGTTTGATTTCAGTCAGTTGGCTCAGCCCGCCCCGGCTGGCACGGCTCTTGTTATGCCAGGGACCACCGGGGAGGAGCACCAGCGCGCCTGCCCCAACAAGAGCAAGACAGGAGCAGGTTTCGATGGGTGATCGCATTCGCTTGAGCATCGACGGGCGCGCGCTGGAGGTGGAGGCGCCGGTCTCCATCCTCCAGGCCACCACCGCCGATGGCACCCCGCTCACCGCCAATGTGGGCTGTCTCGGCCAGGGGGTGTGCGGGGCCTGTCGCTGCATGGTCCGCCGGGCGGGCGAACGCGAGGTGTCCACGGTGCTGGCCTGCGAGACCCCGGCCGAAGACGGCATGCAGGTGAGCTTCATCGACTATTTCACGCCGGACAAGCCGCACGTCTATGACATCGCGACCTTCACCGACAGCTGGCGCCTGTCGGACGCGGTCGCCGATATCTTTCCCGAGGCGGCCCACTGCCGCCATTGCAGCGGCTGCGATCGGGCCTGCCCCAAGGGACTGGAGGTGCAGCGCGGCGTGGAGCTGGCGGTAGCTGGGGACTTCGCGGGCGTGGCGCAGGTGTTCGACCAGTGCGTCATGTGCAACCTGTGCACCCTCGCCTGCCCCGAGCGCATCTGGCCCAACCATCTGGGCCTCATGGTCCGCCGCGCCCTGACCGCCCTGACCCTGCGCCCCTCCGACCTCATTCGCCGCCTTAACGAACTGGAGCTGGGCGAGGCCTGCCTCGACCTGACCGGGACCGAAGCCGAGCCTGCCTCCACCCCGGCCCGGAGGTGAATTCGATGACCCACGCCACGACCTTCGCCATCCCCTACGCCGACGCCCTCGCCCGCCTCTCCCCTGGCGCCGATCCGGTGATGCGGCCCGAGGCGCTATCGCGCGAGCAGCTGCTTGAGGCCTACCACCCCGACCATGGCGCGGACGCCCGCGTGCCGCTGCGGGTCGGCGCCAATCGCGGCGAGCCGTGCCATCCGGCCCTTGCCCGCATCATCGAGGGCAATGCGCTCATCGGCGACGTGGACCTGGTGGCCGTCGATCCCATCGCCACCGACGTGCTGGTGATCGGCGGTGGCGGCGCCGGCACGGCCGCGACGCTGGCGGCCCGCGCGGCCGGTGCCGAGGTCATCCTCGCCACCAAGCTGCGCATCGGCGACAGCAACACGGTGATGGCCGAAGGCGGCATCCAGGCGGCCATCGGCGAGGACGACAGCCTCCGCCGCCATTTCGACGACACCATGAAGGGCGGCCACGGCGCCGGCTTTCCCCAGCTGGTGGCCCAGCTTGTCAGCGACGCGCCGGACGTGATCCGCTGGCTTATCGGCCTCGGCGTCAATTTCGATCTGGCGGACGGACCCGCCCCCGGCGCGCGGCTGATGCGCAAGCGGGCCGGCGGCACCACGGCGGCGCGCATTTTGAGCCATCGCGATTTCACCGGTCTCGAAATGATGCGGGTGCTGCGCGAGGCGGTGGAGCTGGATCGCGGCGTCACCGTGCTCAATCGCTCCCCCGTGGTGGAGTTGCTCTCCGACGAACGCGGCCGTTGCGCCGGCGCCGTGCTCTATGACCTGGAGCACCGCGCCTTCCGCGTGGTGCGCGCCGGCGCAGTGGTGCTGGCAACCGGCGGCGCCGGGCGGCTGCACCTCACCGGCTTCGCCACCTCCAACCATTACGGCGCCACGGCGGACGGCCTCGCCCTCGCCTATCGCATGGGCGCCCGGCTGCGCGACGTGGATTCCTTCCAGTATCACCCCACCGGCATCGCCTGGCCGCCGCATCTGGCCGGCGGGCTCATCTCGGAGGCGGTGCGCTCGGCGGGCGCAAAGCTGGTGAACGGGCTCGGCGAGCGCTTCATCGACGAGTTGGCCCCGCGCGACGTGGTGACCGCCGCCATCCTGCGCGAATGCGCCGAGGGGCGCGGGGTATCGCGCGACGGCGGGCTCGGGGTGTTCCTCGACATTCCGGCGCTGCTGGCCGAAAAGCCCGACCTGCTCACGACGCAGCTGATCTCGCTGGCCCATCTCGCCCATCGCGCCGGGGTGGACCCGGCCCGCGAGCCGCTGATGATCTATCCCACCCTGCACTATCAGAACGGTGGCGTGGCCATCGACCGCGACGGCACCTCCAGCGTGCCGGGCCTTTATTGCGCAGGCGAGGTGACGGGCGGCATCCATGGCCGCAACCGGCTGATGGGCAATGCCCTGCTGGACATCTTCGTGTTCGGCCGGCGGGCCGGCACGGCGGCGGCGGACCATGCGGGCGGGGTCCTGCCCGGCCGCTTCGGCCTCGAGCATGTGCAGCGCTGGCAGCGCGAGCTCAGCCACGCCGGCATGATCGACGGTCCGCGCTCGCCGATCCTCTATCCCGCCTACGGCCATTTCGACCTGCGCGGCCACATGGCCGGCGCCAACCAGGGCTGACCGCCATGACACGCCCCAACGTCCCCTCGAAGGCCAACACCGTCCTGCTCGATCCCGCCCTGAAGCTGGGCGCCAACCTGCCGCTCTGGCGCCGCGCCGGCGGCGGGGCCGGCCTTGCCGCCGCCCTCGCCCGGCCCGACGCCATCATTGAGACCCTCAAGGACGCCGACCTGCGCGGCATGGGCGGCGCGGGCTTCCCCACCTGGCGCAAGTGGAGCGCCGCCGCGGCCTCGCCCTGCGACGAGAAATATGTGGTCTGCAACGGCAACGAGGACGAGCCCGGCACCTTCAAGGACCGCCATCTGCTGCGCTGGACACCCCACCAGGTGATCGAGGGCGCGCTCATCGCCGCCGTCGCGGTGAAGGCCAATCGCGTGGTGTTCTACGTCAATCCCGCCCAGGCCGAGGGCATCGACCAGATGCGCTGGGCGGTGGACGAATGGACCGCCAGCGACCTCCTCGCCTCCGTCTCCAAGGCGGTGGGCCGGCCGGTGACGCTCACGGTGGCGCCCAGCTCGGGCCGCTATATCGGTGGCGAGGAGACGGCCATCGTGTCCTGGCTCGACGGCGGCTTCCCCTTCCCCCGCCGCAAGCCGCCATTCCCGTTCGAGAGCGGGGTGGGTGGCCTGCCGACGCTGATCAACAACACCGAGACCCTCGCCAACGTGCCGCACATCCTGAAGAACGGCGCCGACTGGTATCGCGACCTCGGCGTGGGCGCGGCGGCGGGCACCAAGCTGTTTTCGCTGTCGGGCGACGTGCTCAATCCCGGCCTCTACGAGCTGCCCATGGGCACCAGCCTTGAGGAACTTGTCTTCGTCCATGGCGGCGGCATGCTGGATGGTCGCGCCTTCAAGGCGGTGTTCACCGGCGGGCCATCCAACACGCTGCTCACGGCGCGCGACCTCGACGTGGCCCTCGACTTCGACAGCGTGAAGACGCGCAAGTCGCGGCTCGGCACCGGCGCCATGATCGTCATCTCGGAAGGCACCAGCATCGTGCGCAAGGTGGCGGAATATGTCGCCTTCTTCGCCAGCGGCTCGTGCGGGCAATGCCCGTCCTGCAAGTGCGGCACCTTCCAGATGGCCCGCCTCTTGGAGCGCATCGCCACCGGCCGGGGCGTGGAAGCCGACCGGCAGGCACTGGACCATCTGTGCCGCATTCTGCCCGGCAGCGGGCGCTGCGCGCTCATCGACGGCGCGGTGACGGTGGTGGAAAGCTCGCGCCACACCTTCCCGGACGAGTACGAGCCCAAGGCGCGCTACGCGTCCTGACGGTCGCCTGCGGCCAGGCGGCGGTGCCAGGCGGCAGCCGCTTCGCCGGCGAGCATCCGCAGTTCGCGCAGCGCCGCCGCATCCTCGTGCGACAGGCGCTGCCAGCGCCGCAGCAGACCACCGAGAGCGTGCAGCGCCACTTCTGCGGCGATGCTGGAAAGGCCCGCCGCCCTGCGCGCGGCGGCGATGGTTCCCTCGTCGCGACCGGCGCGGACGGCGTCGATATAAGCGCGGTTGGTGTTCAGCCCGTCCGCGATCAGGCGGGTGACCGGAGGGCCGAAATCCGGCCACAGCAGCAGCACCGCGAGCACGGCCGTCAGGCTCCCCACCGTATTGTCGAGGATGCGGGCGGACCCGATGCCCGCCCCCGGCTGCACCAGCTCAGTCACGATGATGAAGAGCATGGTGAGGAACACCACGAACACCGCGTAATTGACGCTGCGCAGCGCGATGGACACCCCCGCCAGCAGCACGGCGACGCCGGCCAGCGTTGGGGGCGCGTCGCTCACCAGCAGCAGGCACAGCGCCGCAAGGCCGCCCAGCAGGCTGCCGAAGATGCGCTCCAGCCCCCGTGTCCAGGCGACCCGCGCCGCGCCCTGCATGACCATGACCACCGCCATCGTCGCCCAATAGGGGTAGCCGAACTGGAATACGATGGCGACGTAGAGCACCACCACCACGGCCGCCGCCTGTCGTACGCCCTGCTTCAGCGCATCCTGCCAGCGAATTCGACCGTCCCCCACCACCGGCGGGAGGAGGGATGCGACCGCCGCACCGGTTTGCGCGGCGGCCACCAGCCCCACCGCCTGCTGCGTGGCGAGCAGGCACCCGGCGGCGAGCCCTTCCGGCAGGGTGGCGCGGAGCTGTCCCAGCGCGTCCACCTGCCGGGCAAGGATATCGCCCCCGCGCGGACCCTCCGCGACCGTGGCGCGGCAGGCGAGCACTGCCTCCAGCATGGCATCCGCCGCCGCCATGCGCTCGCGCGCCGGCCCCTCGCGCAGGATGAAATCGTGCTCCAGGGCGATGGCGGCGCTGAACAGCTGCTCCGCCGCCTCCTGCAGCAAGAGGAAGGGGCGCAGGTCCGCCTCCGGCTCGCGCTCATAACGGGCGATGAGGGCGCGCAGTCGCTCCAATGCGAAGCGCACGGCGCGGCGATGCTCGGAATGGGCGGGATGCCACGCGCCGTCGCGATGCGGCCCGTCTCCGGTGGCCACCATGTCGGCCAGCATGTCCCCCAGCCGGGTGAAGACGGCGACGCTCATTTGCCGCGCCGGCCGCCAGGCATCCACGCGCCACAGCACATTGACCAGCAGGTAGGCCCAGCAGCTGCCGGCCATGAACGAAAGCGCCAGCTCCCCCGCTTGCGCGGCGGGATGCGGGAAGCCCACCGCCACCACGCCGACGCCGCCCACAAGCGCCGACAACAGGCCGGCATGGGCGAGGCGCACGGGCAAAAGGGCCGAGAGCACCACGATCAGCGGCGCGGCGACCAGCGCCGCCACGGTGCCGAACGAGGCCAGCCACGAACCGAGGAAGGCCACCGGCGTGCCGAGGATCACGAACAAGGCGAGCAGCGCGCGCCGCAGCCGGTGGGGTCCCGGCGTGTCGCACAGGCAACTCCAGTAGGCGCCGAAGATCGCCCAGCCGTACTGGTAACGCCCGCTTGCCAGCACGAGCGCCAACGGCACCGCCACCGCCAATGCCGCGCGCAGCCCTTCCGCCAGGGTGAAATGCTCCGGCGTGAGGCCGAAGGAGCGCAATTCCATCCACCGCGCCGCCCGGCGCAGGGTGGCGACCCATCCCGGCGGCGCCGGAACAGCATCCACGTCCCGCCCGGCCACGTCCGCCCCGACGCCATCCCCGATCTTGCCCGTCATGTGTCGATCGTCACTCCAGTGGGCCCGCGAACGTCACCATCCGGAGCAAATTGGTCTGACCATTTATTCCGTTGACTTGCGCCAGATTTGCGTTATCTGACAAAAATAGCAAGCTATCGCGCTTGGATTGCCGAAATTGGTCCGACCAATTATACCGGTAACCGTGCGACAAGGTGGCACCACAGGTGCCGAATTTCCCGGCTGGGAGGGGCGGGTGCGAAAGCTGTCGGACGAGATCGAGGCGTTGATCGCCGAAGGCGGGCTTCAGACCGGCGCGCGGCTGCCGTCCGAACGCAAGCTCGCGGCGGATTTCGGCGTGTCGCGCTCGCGGCTGCGCGAAGCCATCCAGCAGCTCACCAGCCGGGGCATCCTCACCGCGCGCCAGGGCGGCGGCACCTTCGTGGCCGCCACGCTCTCTCCATCGTCCTTGGACAAGGCCCTCTCCCCGCTCTCCTCGCTCGCCCGCATGGAGCCAGGCTACTGGCAGGATGTGATGGAGATCCGCAAGTCGCTGGATGGCGACACCGCCTATTGCGCGGCCCTGCGCGCAGGCGATGAGGACCGGGCGCGGCTCACCGCCGCCTTCGAGCGGCTCCTCAAGGCCGAGGGCGCGGACGAGGCGACCCAGGCCGGCGCCGACGCCGCCTTCCACATGGCGGTGGCTGAGGCCTCCCACAATGCGGTGCTGCGCCAGGTGATGGCGGGACTGTTCGACGTGCTGCAGCACTCCATTTCCGCCAGCCTCGAAAAGCTCTACCGCCTGCCGCGCACGGCGCACGCGCTGGAAGACCAGCATCGTCTGATCTTCGAGGCCGTCGTGGAAGGCCGCGCCGACGACGCGCGCGACGCCGCGCTGCGCCATCTCGATTTCGTGGAGGACAGCCTGCGGCTCATAGAAGACGCCGCAGCGCGCGAGCGACGCTCGGTGCGGGCCCTTTCCCGGGCGGCGATGCAGAAGGAAGCAAGATCATGATCATCTCGTCGTCCTCCGACTACCGGGAAGCCGCCCGCCGCCGCCTTCCGCCCTTCCTGTTCCACTATATCGACGGCGGCGCCTATGCCGAGGCGACCCTGCGCCGGAACGTGGAGGATCTCTCCGACCTCGCCCTGCGCCAGCGCGTGCTGAAGAGCGTGGGCGAGGTGGATCTCTCCACCACCCTGCTCAAGCAGCAGCTGTCCATGCCCGTAGGCCTCGCCCCCGTCGGCCTCACCGGCATGTATGCCCGGCGCGGCGAGGTGCAGGCGGCGCAGGCGGCCACCCAGAAGGGCATTCCCTTCACCCTCTCCACGGTCTCGGTCTGCTCCATCGAGGAGGTGCAGAGCCAGGTGGGCAAGCCCATCTGGTTCCAGCTCTACGTGCTGAAGGACCGCGGCTTCATGAAGAACGCGCTGGAGCGCGCCTGGGCTGCAGGCATTCGCACCCTGGTCTTCACCGTCGACATGCCGGTGCCCGGCGCGCGCTATCGCGATGCCCATTCGGGCATGTCCGGTCCGAACGCCGCGTTCCGGCGCATGGTGCAAGCCGTGCTGCACCCGTTCTGGGCCTATGACGTGGGCCTGATGGGCACCCCGCACGATCTCGGCAACGTCTCCGCCTATCGCAAGGAGAAGACCAGCCTTGAAGATTACGTGGGCTGGCTCGGCAACAATTTCGATCCGTCCATCGGCTGGAAGGATCTGGAATGGATCCGCGAATTCTGGAAGGGCCCCATGGTCATCAAGGGCATCCTTGATCCCGAGGACGCCCGCGACGCCGTGCGCTTCGGTGCCGACGGCATCATCGTGTCGAACCACGGCGGGCGCCAGCTCGACGGCGTGCTCTCCTCCGCCCGCGCCATGCCGGCCATCGCCGACGCGGTGAAGGGCGAGATGACGCTCCTGGCCGATTCCGGCATCCGCTCGGGGCTCGACGTGGTGCGCATGCTGGCGCAGGGCGCCGACGGCGTGCTGCTCGGCCGCGCCTTCGTCTATGCGCTGGCGGCGGCGGGCCGCGCGGGGGTGGAGAACCTGCTCGACATCATCGCCAAGGAGATGCGGGTGGCCATGACCCTCACCGGCGCCCGCGCCATCTCCGACATCTCCCGCGACAGCTTGGTGCGGGAGATCGAGCGGCCGCTCGCCCGCGCGGCGCAGTAGGGCGCCGGGGCAGCAACGTCCCCTCTCCTGCCTGCGGGGCTGGAGGTCGGGATCCGGTCACACATTTTTCGATTATGGCCCCGCCAGAACGACAATGCCCGGCGCGAGCCGGGCATTGGTGTTTTTGGGGTTGTGCCGAAGAGCGCTCAGATCCCGAGCTTGGCCTTCAGGATGTCGTTGAGGGCCTGCGGGTTGGCCTTGCCGCCGGAGGCCTTCATGGCCTGGCCCACGAACCAGCCCAGCATGGTGGGCTTGGCCAGCACCTGCGCCACCTTGTCCGGGTTCTTGGCGATGATCTCGTCCACCACCTTCTCGATGGCGCCGAGGTCGGTCACCTGCTTCAGGCCGCGGGCTTCCACCACCACGCGCGGGTCGCCGCCCTCGGTGAAGATGATCTCGAACAGGTCCTTGGCGATCTTGGAGGAGATTGTGCCCTCCGCGATCAGGTCGAGGATGGCGCCGATCTGGTGCGGCGTCACGGGCGAGGAGGTGACATCCTTGCCCTCCTTGTTCAGGCGGCCGAACAGCTCGTTGATGACGAAGTTCGCGGCCGCCTTGCCGTCGCGCTTGACGCCGCCGCCGTCCGCCACCTGCTCGAAATAGGCCGCCGTTTCGCGCTCGGCCACCAGCACGCCGGCGTCATAGGGGCTCAAGCCGTAATCGGCGATGAAGCGGGCCTTCTTCTCGTCCGGCAGCTCGGGCAGGCCGGACTTCAGCTCCTCCACCCACTCGGGCTTCAGCACCAGCGGCAGCAGGTCCGGATCGGGGAAGTAACGGTAGTCGTGCGCCTCTTCCTTCGAGCGCATGGAGCGCGTTTCGCCCCTGGTGGGGTCGAACAGGCGCGTCTCCTGGGAGATGGAGCCGCCATCCTCCAGGATCTCGATCTGCCGCCGCGCCTCGGTCTCGATGGCCTGGCCGATGAAGCGGATGGAATTGACGTTTTTGATCTCGCAGCGGGTGCCGAAGGGTTCGCCGGGGCGGCGCACGGAGACGTTCACGTCCGCCCGCAGGTTGCCCTTCTCCATGTCGCCGTCGCAGGTGCCGAGATAGCGCAGGATGGTGCGCAGCTTCGTCACATAGGCCTTCGCCTCCTCCGCCGAGCGCAGGTCGGGGCGGGAGACGATCTCCATCAGCGCCACGCCGGAGCGGTTGAGGTCCACGAAGGACTGGGTGGGCGACAGGTCGTGGATGGACTTGCCGGCGTCCTGCTCCAGGTGCAGGCGCTCGATGCCGACGGGGATGCTCTCCCCGTCGGGCAGGTCCACGATGACCTCGCCCTCGCCCACCACCGGCTGCTTGTACTGGCTGATTTGGTAGCCCTGCGGCAGGTCCGGGTAGAAGTAGTTCTTCCGGTCGAACACCGAAGTCAGGTGGATCTGCGCCTTCAGGCCGAGGCCGGTGCGCACTGCCTGGGCCACGCATTCCTGGTTGATGACGGGCAGCATGCCGGGCATGGCCGCATCCACCAGCGACACATGGTCATTGGGCGGGCCGCCGAAAGCGGTGGAGGCGCCGGAGAACAGCTTGGCGTTGGAGGCCACCTGGGCATGCACCTCCAGGCCGATCACCACTTCCCAATCGCCGGTGGCACCGGAAATGAGCTTCTTCGTATCGGTAGGGCGAACATGTAAGGTCATGAAAGGTCCCGGAACTAGCCGCCGCGTCGGCGCGCGGGCGATCAGCGTTTCTCTTAAACTCACTACTCCCCAACGGGGCGTGCGCGCAACGCCGGGCCGTGCGTTGCCGCCTCGCCTCGCCGCGCAGCCGGTGCTATAGCAGGCGCGAACGAGAACCCCCATCGCCTCCCATTCATGACCGTGACGACATCCGGCGTCTCATCGCCCTCCCCCTCCGCGCCGAAGGGCCTGCGGCTCGCCGCCGTCGCCATCGTCCGCGACGAGGCGGACGTGATCGAGGCGTTCGTGCGGCACAACCTCGCGGTGGTCGATCACCTCTTCATCGAGGACGACCACAGCCGCGACGGCACCCGCGCCATCCTCGACGCCCTCGCGGCGGAAGGGTTGGCGGTGAACGTGTTCGACGGCCCGCAGGAGGCGGCCTATTTCCAGGCGGCGCGCACCAAAGGGCTGCTGCAGCGCGCCTATGCGGTGGAGCGGTGGGATTTCGCCTTCCTGCTGGACGGCGATGAATTCCTCACCACGCCGGACCGTGCCAGCCTCGAGGCGGAACTGGCCAGCTTGCCGGACTCCCAGGCCGGCGGCCTGAGGATGTGGAACTACCTGCCCCGCCCGCTCGATGAGTTCCCCGATCCCTTCAGCTTCTTCTCGGATCGCACCCAGAAGCTCACCGGCTTCAGCGCCAAGGTGATGCTGCCGGCGAGCGTCGCCGCGAATGAAGAGCTGAAGATCGAGGACGGCAACCACGCCGCCTTCTGCTTCCGGCGCAAGGTGGTGGTGCACCAGTTGCAATCGGTCGCCCTCGCCCATTTCCCGGTGCGCAGCCACGACCAGATCGTCTCGAAGACGCTGGTGGCCTATTGCCGCTGGCGCACCCGGCCGGACTACGACCCCGCCACCACGGCGCTCGGCCCCATGGGCGCCATGGCGCTGCTGCGGGCCAATCCCGGCCTCAGGCTCGACAGCCTGGATGGCATCACCGCCTGCTACATGGGCGCCACCGGCCCGGAAGATACGGTGCAGCGCCCGTTCGAGCGGCTGGGCGCGGCACGGCGCTACGACGGCCTCGCCGCGATCCGCCCCTATGACAAGGCGGCATCCGCCATCGACACGGTGATCGCCTCCCTGAGCCGTCTTGAGGCTGGCGGCGCAGCCTCGCGGCAGGCGGCGGAGAGCGGGCTTGCCAAGTTCCTGTCGAAGTCCCTGGTGGGGCGCTGGCGGGCACTGCGCGGCGGCCACACCACGCTCAAGGCAGAGTGGGACGGCACCGTCCGCCGCCTGAGCCGCTCCATCAGGAAGCGGCTGGGCTGAAAGCCCGTTTGAAAACTCAAGAAGGCAGAGCCGCGATCACCCTGTCATGCCCGGGACAAGCCCGGCCATGACGGTGACAATACTCCTGCGACGGCGTCAAACGCCCCTCTGAGTGAATGTCCAAATGTTCACCAAGCACCCGCACCGAAGTGCGGGCGCCGATCTCGTTTGACTCAACTCAGCCCCGCCACCACTGCTTGTCCACCGGGAATCGGCCCGCCGCTTCCTCGATCACCTCGGCGAGGGAGAACAGGGTCTCCTCCTCGAACGGGCGACCGATGAGCTGGAGGCCGAGGGGCAGCCCGTCCGCCGAAAGGCCGGCGGGGACGGCGATGCCGGGCAGGCCGGCCATGTTCACCGTCACGGTGAAGACGTCGTTGAGATACATCTCCACCGGGTCGGCCTTCAGCTTCTCACCGATGCCGAAGGCGGGAGACGGGGTCGCCGGCGTCAGCACCGCGTCCACGCCCTGGGCGAAGACCTGGTCGAAGTCGCGCTTGATCAGGCTGCGCACCTTCTGCGCGCGCAGGTAATAGGCGTCGTAATAGCCGGCCGAGAGCACATAGGTGCCGATCATGATGCGGCGGCGCACCTCCGGGCCGAAGCCGGCGGCGCGGGTGTTCTCATACATCTCCACCACGTCGCGGCCCGGCACGCGCTCGCCAAAGCGCACCCCGTCATAGCGGGCGAGGTTGGAGGAGGCCTCCGCCGGCGCCACGATGTAATAGGCCGGAAGCGCGTACTGGGTGTGGGGCAGCGAGATGTCGACGATCTCCGCTCCCGCGTCCTTCAGGAAGCGCGCGCCTTCGGTCCACAGGGCGTCGATCTCGTCGGACATGCCGTCCATGCGGTACTCACGCGGAATGCCGATCTTCTTGCCCTTGATGGAGGCGCCCACCGCCTCCTCATAGTCCGGCACCGGCCGGTTGACGCAGGTGGAATCCTTGGGGTCGTAGCCCGCCATGGACTTCAGCAGCACCGCCGCGTCGTTCACCGTGCGGGCGAACGGGCCGGCCTGGTCGAGGGACGAGGCGAAGGCCACAATGCCCCAGCGCGAGCAGCGCCCGTAGGTGGGCTTGATGCCGACCGTGCCGGTGAAGGCCGCCGGCTGGCGGATGGAGCCGCCGGTGTCGGTGCCGGTCGCGCCCGCGCACAGGAACGCCGCCACCGCCGCCGCCGAGCCGCCAGACGAGCCACCGGGCACCAGCGGGGTCTCGTCGCCGTCGCGCCGCCACGGCGAGACGACGGGCCCGAACGCCGAGGTCTCGTTGGACGAGCCCATGGCGAACTCGTCATTGTTGAGCTTGCCCAGCAGCACCGCGCCGTCCCGCCACAGATGGGAGGTGACGGTGGATTCATACTGGGGGATGAAATTGTCGAGGATCTTGGCGCAGGCCGTGGTGCGCACGCCCTCGGTGGCGAACATGTCCTTGATGCCGAGGGGAATACCCTCCAGCGGACCGGTCTCGCCGGACGCGATGCGCCGATCGCTCTCCTTCGCCATTTCCAGGGCGATCTCGGGCGTCTCCAGCACATAGGCGTTGAGCGGGCGGGCCTGCTCCATGGCCTTCAGATAGGCCTCGGTGAGCTCGACGGAGGTGAACTCGCCCTGGGCGAGGCCTTCGCGCGCCTGGGTGAGGGTGAGCTGTGTGAGCTTGGTCATTCCACCACCTTCGGCACGGTAAAGAAGCCACCCTCGGCATCGGGCGCGTTGGCAAGCACCTTTTCGGGGCAGTGGCCGTCGGTGACCACATCCTCGCGCATGGGCAGTTCCACGGGCACCACGCTGGTCAAGGGCTCGACGCCGGAAACGTCGAGATCGGCCAGTTGCTCGACGAATTCGAGGATGGCGTTGAGCTCATTCTGAAGATGGCCGAGTTCGTCCTCGCGCACCGAGATGCGCGCAAGATGGGCCACCCGGCGGACGGTCGCCTGATCGACGGACATGATACGCTCCCAAAAGCTGACCGCCGCTATAGCAAGGGGTATGCCGCGGTGGAAGGGTTTGCGGCGAGAGGTGGTCGGGGCACTGAGGGTGCGCACTGCCGCAGGTGCACGGATTTTCGCATCAGATGATGCTATGATTGATGTTCAAGCAGCCGGAGGGAGCACCTTTGCCATGCGGACCACCCTCGCCATCGACGACGATCTGCTCGCGAAGGCCCAGGCGCTGACAGGCCTGACGGAAAAATCCGCCTTGGTCCGCGAAGCCCTGAAGGCGCTCATCGCCCGCGAAAGCGCGCGGCGCCTGGCTCGGCTCGGCGGCAGCGAGCCGCAGCTTGAGCCGGTGCGCCGTCGCCGCTCCGGCGAGGCATGATTCTCGTCGACACCTCGATCTGGATCGACCATTTCCGCACGGGCGAGACGCGCCTCGCGGAACGGCTCGAAGCCGGAGAGATTCTCACCCATCCCTTCGTCATCGACGAACTGGCGCTGGGAAATTTCCGCGACCGCAACACCATATTGGGCGCCCTCGCAGACCTGCCGAGTGCCATGGTGGCGAACGACGCGGAGGTGCTCGCGCTGATCGAGGCCGTAAGCCTCTATGGTCGCGGCATTGGCCTTGTGGATGCCCATCTCATCGCCTCGGTGCGCCTGACGCCCGATGCGCGCCTTTGGACCAGGGACCGCCGGCTCGGCGTCATCGCGGACGAACTGGGTCTCGACATTTCCCCCTGAGGTCGCAAGTGGTCCGCATTCACCCCCACCCGAAAATGCTTTAGCCATAGGCGATGACGCACCCCACCTCCCCCGCCCCCATCGGTCCTTTGGCCGACATCGCGCCGCTGCTGCCGCCGCGCGGCGCGCTGCTCGGGCTCGATCTCGGCACCAAGACCATCGGCGTCGCTTCCTGCGACCCCGACCGTCGGGTGGCCACCGTGGTGGAGACGGTGCAGCGCACCAAGTTCACCGCCGACGCCCAGCGGCTGCTGGCCCTTGCGGCGGAACGGCGGGCGGTGGGATTCGTGCTCGGCCTGCCGCTGAACATGGACGCCTCCGAAGGCCCCCGCGCGCAGGCGAGCCGCGCCTTTGCCCGCAACCTCGCGCGCCTCACGGCGCTGCCCATCGCCCTGTGGGACGAGCGCCTGTCCACCGCAGCGGTTGAGCGGGCCCTCATCTCCGCGGATGTCAGCCGCGCCCGCCGCGCCGCCGTGGTGGACCAGCACGCTGCCGCCTTCATCCTGGAGGGGGCTCTGGGCTTCCTCTCCCGCCATGTGCTCCGCCCCGCCGGGAACGAATCCGAAACCGGCCCCCGGGACTGATTCGATCACAGCCCGTTGCCCCTGCGTTCCCGCCCGGGAGCGAGCCTGTCCCGTTTCGGGACGGTGGATTTCCCCAATCCGCCCGCCTAAAGGTGGGGCCCCCGGCGGCTCCCGCGCCCCCGAGAGGGACTAATTGCCTGCCACCGAACGGCAGGCACGCTATGCGTCGGCCCATGGACCTGATCTTCAGCGCACTCGCGCCCGTTTTCCTCGTCATCGCGCTCGGTGCCGTGCTGCGCCGGATCCTGCTGAAGGATCCCGCCCACTGGGCGGCGCTGGAAAAGCTCACCTATTTCGTGCTGTTCCCCGCCCTGCTCGTGGTCTCGGCAGTCAAGGCCGACCTCAGCAAGGTGAACGTGCTCGCGGTCAGCGGGGCGCTGATCGGCTCGGTGGTGGTGCTCTCGGGCCTGATTCTGCTTGTCCACCGGCCGCTCATCGCGGCGCTGGCGGCAGACGGACCAGGCTTCACCTCCCTGTTCCAGGGGGCGGTGCGCTGGAACACCTACATCGTGCTGGCGGTGGCCGGCGGGCTCTACGGGCCGGCGGGCATCACCATCGCGGCGCTGGCGCTGGTGGCCATGATCCCGGTGGTCAACGTGATTGCCGTGCTGGTGCTGGCGAGCTTCTCCGGCCGCCACCCGCCCACCTTCGCCTATGTGGCCGAGCAGCTCGCCCGCAATCCCTATATCTGGGCCTGCGCGGCGGGAGCGGCGCTCAATGCCACCCACTTCCCCGTGCCCGCCGTGCTGCTGGAGTTCGGTGACGTGCTGGGCCGCGCCTCCCTGGCCCTCGGCCTGCTGGTGGTGGGCGGCGGGCTGGTGCTGGACCGGCTGGCGCGGCCGCGTCCCATCGTGCTGGCAAGCCTCGCGCTCAAGCTGTTGGTAAAACCGACTATCGCGCTCCTGCTGGCGCGGGCCTTTGGCCTTTCGGGAACGGAGCTGATGGTGGTGGCCATTACGGCCTCGGTTCCGTCCGCACCCAACGGCTACGTGCTGGCCCGCCAGATGGGCGGCGACGCACCCTTGCTGGCGGAAATCCTCACCCTCCAGATCGTCGCCGCTGCGCTGACGCTGCCGCTGGTGGTGGCGGTGGCGAAGCTCCTGGCCTGAACGGCCGGCGCAAAGCATCGGCGCAAAAGCAAAAGGGCGGCCGAAGCCGCCCTTGTCCATCTTGCCGAGAATGCCCTCTCGCCTCAGCAGGGCGACCAGTAGCCGGCGCCGCCGGGACCGGTGGTGACCCAGCAGCTGCGCGGGCGCGGCTCGGGGGCCGGCTCCAGATAAACGCGCGGCGCCGGCTCGTAATAGACCGGCGGCGGCTCCTCATAATAGACGGTCGGAGGCGGGGCGGAGGCAGCACCGGCGATGGCCGCAGCCCCCAGGATTCCGAGGGCGACGCCGGCACCCACCGCCGCGCCATTGTTCCGGCCGCAATTCCAGCACCCGCCACCGTAATACGGACCGCGGTAGCGTCCGTGATAGTAGCGCCCGCCGTACCAATAGCCCACATCGGTGACGGAGGCGGCGTGGCCCGGCGCGAGCGCCAGCGCGCCCGTGCCGATGGCGGCGGCCTGGCCCGGCGCCGCCGCGCCGGTGACGGTCGCAGCCGCCACGGCCAGCGCCATAAGCTTCGCCCGGAGGAGAGAAGACATGACAGCAACTCCCAAACGTCGCAGGCCCTGAAGGCCCCAAGATCATAAACTCTGGAACCGGCAGTCCCGGTTCCATCTCAGGCTCGGCGAGACTTCGCACCAAAGTGTGGCGCCGCGCGGGTGTTTCCGGGGAGACTTGTGCGCGAATGATGAACGAACCCTGAAGGCCCGCGCGGTGGCGGGATGGGGCGGCGGTCGGACCGGCGATCCGAAAAGCGACCGGCTCCTGCCGCGCTTCCCTTGCCGGGCGGGCCGGGTGCGTCTATGCCTGCCGCTTGCCATGCATGCTGCTTCCGCCTTCACCCTCTCCGGCCGGGATCTTCTCGGCATCGAAGGCCTCATCGCCAGCGAGATCACAGGTCTGCTCGACCTTGCCGAGGAGTTCGTCGAACTCAACCGGCAGATCGAGAAGAAGCGCACCACGCTTCGCGGCCGCACCCAGATCAACCTGTTCTTCGAGGCCTCCACCCGCACCCAGTCCTCCTTCGAGATCGCCGGAAAGCGGCTCGGGGCGGACGTGATGAACATGTCGGTGGGCTCGTCCTCCGTGAAGAAGGGCGAGACGCTGATCGACACCGCCATCACGCTGAATGCCATGCACCCCGACATCTTGGTGGTGCGGCATCACGCGTCCGGCGCGGTGGCGCTTCTGGCGCGCAAGGTGGACTGCTGCGTGGTGAATGCCGGCGACGGCGCCCACGAGCACCCCACCCAGGCCCTGCTGGACGCCCTCACCATCCGCCGCAACAAGGGCCGCATCGCCGGCCTCACCGTTGCCATCTGCGGCGACGTGCTGCATTCGCGGGTGGCGCGCTCCAACATCATTTTGCTCCACACCCTCGGCGCGAAGGTTCGGCTGGTGGCGCCCTCCACCCTGCTGCCGGCGGGCATCGAGAGCCTCGGCGTCGAGGTGTTCCGGACCATGGAAGAGGGCCTCAAGGGCGCGGACATCGTGATGATGCTGCGCCTCCAGCGCGAGCGCATGGCCGGCTCCTTCATCCCCTCGGTGAAGGAGTATTTCCACTATTTCGGCCTCGACGAGGCCAAGCTGCGCCATGCCGCCCCCGACGCGCTGGTGATGCATCCCGGCCCCATGAACCGGGGCGTGGAGATCGATTCGGCGGTGGCCGACGGGCCCCGCTCCCTCATCCGCGAACAGGTGGAGATGGGCGTCGCCGTGCGGATGGCCGTGCTCGACACCCTCGCCCGGAAGCTGCCCAATGCGTGACGGCCGCCTCATCCTCCGCGATCCCCACCCGCTCTTGCTCGCCAACGCGCGGGTCATCGATCCCTCCCGTGGCTCGGATTTCCACGGCGATGTCTATCTCGCCGACGGCGTCATCAAGGATGCCGGCTTCGGCATCGCCGCCTCGGGTGTGCCCGACGGCGCGGAAGTGGTGGACTGCAAGGGCGCCGTGGTCGCGCCCGGCCTCGTGGACATGTGCGCCTTCGTGGGCGAGCCCGGCGCCGAGCATCGCGAGACGCTGGCCTCCGCCAGCCACGCGGCAGCGGCGGGCGGCGTCACCACCATCATCTGCCAGCCCACCACCGACCCGGTGGTGGACGACCCGGCCATCGTGGACTTCATCCTGCGCCGGGCGCGGGATACGGCGGTGGTGCGGGTTCACCCGATGGCGGCCATCACCAAGGGCCTGAAGGGCGAGGAGATGACCGAGATCGGCCTGCTCCAGGCCGCCGGCGCCGTCGCCTTCACGGACGGCCACCGTTCCGTGGCGAGCGCCCAGGTGCTGCGCCGGACCCTGACCTACGCCCGCGACTTCGACGCCCTCCTGGTGCACCACACCGAGGATGCGAGCATGTCGCAGGGGGCCATGAACGAGGGCGCCTTCGCCGCTCGCCTCGGCCTCTCCGGCAATCCCAAGGCCGCCGAGACCATCGTGCTGGAGCGCGACGTACGGCTGGTCGCCGGCGCGCGCGGGCGCTACCACGCGGCGGCGCTCACCTGCGCTGAATCCCTCGCCGTGCTGGAGCGCGCCAAGGAAGCCGGCCTGCCGGTGACGGCGTCCGCCACCATCAATCACCTGTCCTTCAACGAGCTGGATATCGGCGCCTACCGCACCTATTTCCGCCTCGCCCCGCCGCTGCGCGCTGAGGAGGACCGTCAGGCGCTGATCCGCGCCATCGCCTCCGGCCTCATCGACGTGGTGGTCTCCGATCATCTGCCGCAGGACGTGGAAGGCAAGCGCCTGCCCTTCTCGGAGGCGGAGCCCGGCGCCATCGGTCTCGAAACCCTGCTGTCCGCCGCCCTGCGCCTGGTGCACTCGGACCAGGTGGACCTGGTGACCCTGCTGGCCGCCCTTTCCACCCGTCCGGCGGCGATCCTGGGCCTTGATGCCGGCACGCTGCGCCCAGGCGCGCCGGCGGACGTGACGGTGTTCGACCCCGGCATGCCCTATGTGCTGGAACCGTCCATGCTCAAATCGCGCTGCCGCAACACCCCGTTCGACGAGGCCCGCCTCGACGGGCGCGTGCTGCGCACCATCGTTGCCGGGGCGACCGTGTACGAATACGTTTGATGAGCTCACGCAGCGTCGCCCACCCCGACTCGCGACGCTGCGTCGGCATCCTGTCTCGATGCGCCGTCGTCAGGCTTACCGGTCTCCACGGCGCGCGAAAGTGCTCTTGCTCCATGGTCCGCCTCCGAGGTCTTCATGCCTGATGCCCCGTCGTCCGCCCCGGTGCTCCTCGTGGCGCTGGCGTTGGGCTACCTGCTCGGCTCGATCCCGTTCGGGCTGCTGCTCACCCGCCTTGCCGGTACCCGCGACATCCGCTCCATCGGCTCCGGAAACATCGGCGCCACCAACGTGCTGCGCACCGGCCGCAAGGACCTCGCCGCCGCGACGCTGCTGCTCGATGCTTTGAAGGGCACAGCGGCGGTGCTGATCGCCAGCCATTTCCTCGGGGCGCCGGCCGCCATGGCGGCAGCCTTCGGCGCCTTTCTGGGCCATATCGCGCCGGTGTGGCTGCGCTTTCAGGGCGGCAAGGGCGTCGCGACCTTTCTGGGGGTCACGCTGGGCCTCGCCTGGCCGGTGGCGCTGGTGTTTGCGGTGGTGTGGCTGGCGACGGCCTATTTCACCCGCTATTCCTCACTGGCCGCCCTTATCGCCTCGGTGGCCACTGTCGCGGCCGCGGCCGCCCTCGTGAACGACCGGCTGGCGCTGCTGCTGGCGCTCCTTACCATCCTGCTGTGGATCAAGCACCACGCCAACATCCGCCGCCTCCTCGACGGCAGTGAGGGCAAGATCGGCGCGAAGGGCTAAGGCGCCGGTGGCACGGGGCAAGGCATCGGGCGCAGGCCCCGGACCGGGCGAACTGCTCTCGACGGCCCAGCGGCTCGACTGGCTCCGCCTCATCCGCACCGAGAATGTGGGCCCGCGCACCTTCCGCGCCCTCATCAACCAGTTCGGCGGCGCCGCCGCGGCGCTGGAAGCCCTGCCGACGCTGGCCCGGCGCGGCGGGCGCCTGCTGCCGCCGCGCATACCCGACCTCGCCGACGCCGAAGCGGAGATGGCCGCCCTCGCCCGCCTCGGCGCCCGGGTGGTGGCCACCGGCGAGGCCGATTATCCGCTCGCCCTGCGCCAGCTCGACGATGCTCCGCCGTTGATCTGCGTGAAGGGGCGCGGCGAGGTGCTGCAACGCCCCATGGTGGCCATCGTCGGCGCGCGCAACGCTTCCGCCGCCGGCCGCTCCTTCGCCGCGCGGCTGGCGCGGGATCTGGCGGGCGCCGGTTGGGTGGTGGTCTCGGGCCTTGCCCGTGGCATCGATGCGGCGGCCCATGAGGCCAGCCTCGATGGTGGCACGGTGGGCGTCTTCGCCGGCGGCCTGGCGCGGCCCTATCCGCCGGAGAATCTGGGCCTGATCGAGAAAGTGGCGGCAACCGGCGCCATCGTCTCCGAGATGCCGCTCAACTGGGAGCCGAGAGCGCGCGACTTTCCGCGCCGGAACCGGCTGGTGTCGGGCATGGCGCTGGGCGTGGTGGTTGTGGAGGCGGCCGAGCGCTCAGGCTCGCTGATCACCGCGCGCCTCGCCGGTGAGCAGGGCCGCGAGGTGTTCGCGGTTCCCGGCTCCCCCCTCGACCCACGGGCCGGCGGCACCAACCGCCTGCTGAAGCAGGGCGCGACCCTGGTCACCGAAGCCGCCGATGTCATCTCTGTCCTCACCCCCATGGCCGGGCGGCAGGGCCCGGATGCCATCGAGGCGGAAGGCCCAACCATGGAGCCCGCCATGCCGGGAGAGGATGCCCGCGCGCGCATCATCGGGCTGCTCGGGCCGGTCCCGACCCTCATCGACGATCTGGTGCGCCTGTCCGGCTGCAGCGTGGCGGCGTGCAGATCGTGCTGCTGGAACTCGATCTCGCCGGCCGGCTTGACCGGCCCGGTACGGGGCGGGTGGCGCTCAAATAGGCCGCGCGCACGGGAGAGCGATCAGGTTCGGCCGTCCCCGCGCGGCAGGCCGCCTTCAGACCCCGCTAGCGGATCGTCGGCCAGGCTCTTAGCCTCAAGCCGTGCCATTTCGAGAATATAGGCGAGCGTGGTGAGCCCATGGCTTTCGGCAAGGCGAGACAATTCCGCCGTGAAGGTCGCAATATAGGCGGCCGCAGAGGCGGGGTCGCCCCGTGGGCGAGAGGAGGACACTTCGGTCATGGCCCGTCCGTCGGCAAAACTGATAGCCCTTCACGTCTTATAGATTGAGATGCATATTAAAACATACCTTAGGTTGTAAGTTCGCCGGATGCGGCCACCGCCTGGAGACGGGGGCAGAATTTGACACGCGCCGATCCGCTCCCCATGTTGCGGCCGCTTCCCGGTGTCGCGATCCGGCCGGCGGGGGATCAGGATCGCGTTGCGGAAGCCGGCAGTCCCACGACGGAACATGATGCGCGTAAGCGGATCGTTCCGTCGGCGAAGCCATTCCAATTGAGGCCGCGCACTGGGGCGGCGGCCCTATGAAAGACACGGTCCGTCATGCAGGTCGTCATCGTCGAATCGCCGGCTAAGGCGAAGACGATCAACAAATATCTCGGTCCCGGCTACGAGGTGATCGCCTCCTACGGCCACGTGCGCGACCTGCCCTCCAAGGATGGCTCCGTCGACCCCGATGCGGATTTCCGCATGCTGTGGGAGGTGGACCCCAAGGCGCAGAAGCGGCTGAACGAGATCGCCACCGCAGTAAAGGGGGCCGACGGCCTCATCCTCGCCACCGACCCGGATCGCGAGGGCGAGGCCATCTCCTGGCACGTGCTGGAGGTGCTGAAGCAGAAGAAGGCGCTCAAGGACCAGAAGGTCGAGCGCGTGGTCTTCAACGCCATCACCAAGCAGGCCGTGCTGGACGCCATGAAGGCGCCCCGCGCCATCGACGTGGCGCTGGTGGACGCCTACCTCGCCCGCCGCGCCCTCGACTATCTGGTGGGCTTCACGCTGTCCCCGGTGCTATGGCGCAAGCTGCCCGGCGCCCGCTCGGCGGGCCGGGTGCAGTCGGTGGCGCTGCGCCTCGTCTGCGACCGCGAGCGCGAGATCGAAACCTTCGTCCAGAAGGAATACTGGTCCATCCTCGCCAGGCTCGCGACGCCCCGCGCCGAGGAGTTCGAGGCCCGCCTGACGGGCGCCGACGGCAAGAAGATCACCCGCCTCTCCGTGGGCACGGCCGAGGAGGCGAAAGCCTTCCGCGCGGCACTGGAGGCGGCCGACTTCCGCGTGCGCTCGGTGGAAGCCAAGCCCATGCGGCGCCATCCGCAGCCGCCCTTCACCACCTCCACCCTGCAGCAGGAGGCCAGCCGCAAGCTGGGCCTTGCCCCCGCCCGCACCATGCAGATCGCCCAGCGCCTCTACGAGGGCGTGGATGTGGGCGGCGAGACGGTGGGTCTCATCACCTATATGCGAACCGACGGCGTGGACATGGCGCCCGAGGCGGTGGCCGCCACCCGCAGCGCCATCGGCAAGCAGTTCGGGCCGAAGTATCTGCCCGGCGTGCCGCGCAAATACACCACCAAGGCCAAGAACGCCCAGGAAGCCCACGAAGCCATCCGCCCCACCGACCCGTCGCGCCATCCGCGCGAGGTGGCGCGCCATCTCGATGGCGAGCAGGCCAAGCTCTATGAGCTGATCTGGATCCGCACCGTGGCTAGCCAGATGGAATCGGCGGAGCTGGAGCGCACCACCGCCGATATCGAGGCGAAAGCCGGCGGCCGCACCCTCGACCTGACCGCCACCGGCACGGTGGTGAAGTTTGACGGCTTCCTCACCCTCTATCGCGAGGGCAAGGACGACGAGGACGACGACGAGGAGAGCCGCCGCCTGCCGGCCATGAGCGCCAACGAAAAGCTCGACCGGCGCGACATCCTCACCACCCAGCACTTTACCGAGCCGCCGCCGCGCTATTCGGAAGCCTCGCTGGTGAAGCGCATGGAGGAGCTGGGCATCGGCCGGCCCTCCACCTATGCCGCCGTGCTCGCGGTGCTGCGCGACCGCGAATATGTGAAGCTTGAGAAGAAGCGCCTGGTGCCGGAGGACAAGGGCCGGCTCGTCACCGCCTTCCTCGAAAGCTTCTTCAAGCGCTACGTGGAATACGACTTCACAGCCGATCTCGAAGAGAAGCTGGACGAGGTCTCCGCCGCCGAACTCGACTGGAAGGAGGTGCTGCGCGCCTTCTGGCAGGACTTCCACACCGCCGTGGAGGCCACCAAGGACCTGCGCGTCTCCCAGGTGCTCGACGCCCTGGACGAGATGCTCACCGCCCACATCTTCCCGCCGACCCAGGACGGTTCCGACCCGCGCCTTTGCCCCACCTGCGGCAACGGGCGGCTGTCGCTGAAGATGGGCAAGTTCGGCGCCTTCATCGGCTGCTCGAACTATCCCGAGTGCCGCCACACCCGCCCCCTCACCGGCGACGGCGCCCCCGAGGGCGACGGCAAGCGCGAGCTGGGCATCGATCCAGAGAGCGGCGAGGACGTGACCATCCGCGCCGGGCGCTTCGGCACCTATCTCCAGCTCGGCGAGGGCAAGGATGGGGAGAAACCCAAGCGCTCCTCCCTGCCCAAAGGCCTCGCCCCGGCGGACGTGGACCTGGAAACCGCGCTGAAGCTGCTGGCCCTGCCGCGTGAGGTGGGCAAGCATCCCGAGGACGGCGAGCCCATCCTCGCCGGCATCGGGCGCTATGGACCTTATGTGCAGCACGGGCGGACCTACGCCAACATCGAGGACGGCGACGACATTCTCGCCATCGGCCTCAACCGGGCGGTGGTGCTGATCGCCGAGAAGCAGTCCAAGGGCCGCGGCGGGCGCGGGGCGGCGACGCCGGGGCGGACCCTGGGCGATCATCCCACCCTCGGCGGACCGGTCACGGTGCGGCCTGGCCGCTTCGGGCCTTATGTGAACCACGGCAAGGTCAACGCCACCCTGCCCAAATCGGTGGATCCCGAAGCCCTCACCCTCGCCGAGGCGGTGACCCTCATCGACGCCAAGGCGGCCCTGTCGCCCTCCAAGGCGAAGGCGCCCCGCAAGGCGGCCACCAAGGCGGCCGCATCCGGCGAGGATGCTCCGGCCAAGACGGCCACCAAGACGGCGGCGAAAAAGCCGGCGGCGAAATCCGCCGCCAAGAAGACCGCGACGAAGCAGCCCGCCGCGAAGAAGACGACGAAGACCGCCAGCAAGGGGCCGAAGGCGGCCGAATAGGCCGCGCCCTCCCCCGGCGGTGTCGGAAATAGAAAGGGCGAGTGCACCGGGCTCCGGAGCACTCGCCCTTTCTTCTCATCAGGCGGAGGGCCGTTGCACCCTCCCCCTGGCTACCGATTAGTTACGCCGCCGCAGGCGCCGGCTTGCCCTCGGGCGCATCCTCGGCGCTCTCGCCGCGCCCCTTCGGGATCTCCATGTCTTCCGGAACGGGTGCCGCCGGGTCGGCAGCAGGGTCCGCCGCCACCTGGCGGTGGGCCAGGTTATGGATGAAGCCCAGCTTCGCGATCACGCCGGGGCCGAGGATGAACGGATAGGCATCCGACATGCCGAGGCAGCGGTTGAGGTTGTTGAGCGCGAAGGCGATGGGTAGCCAGGAATCCACCATCTGCTGCACCGGGCAGGCCTGGTAGGGGTTAAAATCCACCTGGGCGCCCAGCTCCCCGGTGTTATCCAGGCCGGGATGGACTTCCACGCCGAACGCCGCCGCCATCTCCAGCGTGTCCACGATGTGGATGTAATGCTTGAAGGTCTCGGCAAAGTCTTCCCACGGATGCGCGGTGGCATAGGCCGAGACATAATTCATCTGCCAGTCGGCTGGCGGGGTGGAGCTGTAATAGATCTTGAGCGCTTCCCCGTAGTCGGCGGTCTCATCCCCGAACACGGCGCGAAAAGCGTTGAGCCGGCCGGCGTCTCGCACCAGGCGATTCCAGTAATAGTGACCCACCTCGTGACGGAAATGCCCCAGCACGGTGCGGTAGAGCTCGCCCAGCTCGTTCTTGCGCTGCTCCCGCTCGGCATCGTCGGCCTCGACGAGGGCGATGGTGATCAGGCCCTCATCATGCCCGGTCATCACATTGGGGGCCTGCGCGTCCGGCATGTCGGCGAGGAAGTCGAAGCACAGCCCGCCCTCGCGATCCTTGTTGTTCTCCAGCGGCAGGTTGAGGCGCAGCAGCGAATAGACCAGCCGGTGCTTGGCCATTTCCATCTTGCGCCATTTGCGCAGGTTTTCCGGCACCGTCAGATCCGGCACCGTGCGGTTGTGGCGGCAGGCGAGGCAATATTCCTCGTCCTGATCCGCCGGCATCAGCCAGTTGCAGGCATCATGGGCCGCATTGGCGCAGAACTTGTAGCGAGCATCGATATGGCCGACTGACCGATAAGCATCGCCATCGGCTTCCAGGGGGGTGATCTCGTTGGCCTCCGGGACATAGCCGAGTTCGTGACCGCACTTTTCGCAGCGGCGATTCTCAAAATAGAGAAGCTGGTCGCAAACGGCACAGCGGAACAAACGCATCTTTATCTCCCAGGGGCGGTCACTGTGCTTCGGGCACACGTTCTGTGCGGCCGGCGCCCTGAGAACCCCCTGAGGCGTGGGAGGTTCCCATTCCGCACCAGCGGCGCGTCAATTTCTCACGTCCTGCACTTAAGTCCATGGTTGTCCGGGTCGGGCCGGAACAAGTCCCCCGGTTGTGACTGTCGCATGGCCGCACGCGTGACGGCCGCCATCGGGCAGGGCAAGATCGGCCCATGAGCACGACCCACCTCTTCACCATCGGCTATGAGCAAAGCACCCCGTCCGCCTTCCAGGCGGCGCTGGACGAGGCCAAGGTGGATCTTGTGGTGGACGTGCGGGCGGTGGCGGCCTCGCGCCGGCCGGGCTTTTCCAAGACGGCGCTGGCGGCAGGCATCGCCGAGCACGGCATCGCCTATGTGCATCTGCGGACTCTGGGCACGCCCAAGGAGGGCCGGCTCGCGGCGCGCGGCGGCGACCACGACGCGCTCATGCGCATTTATGACGCCCACCTAGCCACCGCCCCGGCGCAGGCGGCGCTGGAGGAACTGACTTCCTTCGCCAAGGGCCGGCGCATCTGCCTGCTGTGCTACGAGCGGCATGTGGAAGGCTGCCACCGCCTGCGACTGGCGCAATGGATGTGCGAGCGCCTGGACATCGGCGCCACCCACCTCATACCGGCTCCGTTCTGACTGCTTTCTCCTCGTCCGCCGCCGCCCGCGCCTGGGCGAGGAGTTGCGGCGTGTCCACGTCGAGGAAGGCACCGGCGCCGGAGATAGCCACTTCCGCCACCACGTCCTGGTTGGCGGCGAGGATATGCCGCGCACCCACATCGCCCTCCAGGGCGCACAGATCGCCGAAATAACGCCGAGACCACAGCACCGGATGGCCCCGCTGCCCGTCCTCCACCGGCACGCAGATGAGCCGGCCCTCGTCGGGCGCATGGGCGGCGATGAGCCGGTCGATGACGTCCGCGCCAAGGAGCGGCATGTCGCCGAGCACCACCAGCGCCCCAGCCGCTTTCTCCGGCACGGCGGAAATGCCGGCGCCCAGGGAGGAGGCCATACCACTGGCATGATCGCGATTGTGCACGAAGCTCACATCGAGGCCGTCTAGCGCGGAAGCGATGCGGGCCGCCTCGTGTCCGGTGACGACGATGACCGGCCGCGCTGTGGAGGCGAGCGCCGCCTCGACCACCCGGCGGATCACCGGTACCCCGCCCACCTCCTCCATCAGCTTGTTGATGCCCTGCCCCATGCGCGCGCTGCGCCCGGCGGCGAGGATGACGGCAGCGAAGCCCTGCCCCGCATCGCCCTCCGCCCTGGGATGGGGCCGCACCGCGATGTCGGACAACAGCCCGCCGGCGCCGAGCCGGGCGATGTCGCGGGCGGTCACCTCGAGGCCGGCGAGGAGGCGCATCAGCACGAAATCGAAGCCGTTCTCCTTCGGGCTGCGGGCGCAGCCGGGCGCGCCTAGCACCGGCACGGCGCCGAGCCGGCCGAGCATCAGCAGGTTGCCGGGGTCCACCGGCATGCCGAGCCGCACCACCTCGCCCCCGGCGGCGACCACGGCGGCAGGGATCACATCGTTGCGGTCGGCGATGGCCGAGGCGCCGAAGACGATGACAAGCTCCGCCCCCTCCTGCGCCGCATGCGCGAGGGCCTGCGCCAGCGCCGTCGTGTCGTGGGGCACGGTGTCGGCGGAAACCATCTGCGCCCCCGTGGGTGCAAGGCGGGCACGGGTGACGGCGAGGGTCTTGGCCACCACCTTGTCGGCAAAGCCCGGCAGCAAGGTGGAGATGACCGCCACCCGCTTCACCCGGAACGGCGCCACCGACAGCAGCCCCTGCGACGCCCGCCGCGCCGCATCCACAAGGTCGGCCGGCACCGCATAGGGGATGATCTTCACCGTCCCTACCATGTCGCCCGCCGCCACCGGCGTGAAATCCCGCAGGGTGGCGAGGGTGATGGCCTCGTCCACGTCATTGAAGGCGTCGAGGGCCGCTTGTGAGACCCGCAGCACGCCAGCGGCCTCGGCGAACAGGTTGGCGCGGCCGGTGAAGGCGGCATCCGCCCGCACGTGGGGGCCGGCCACCGCTTCCGCCAGCAGCCGGGCGGCGGCGTCTTCCGCCATGTCGCCGGGCTCCATGCGCGCCGCCACCACCTCGCGGAAGCCGGCGGCCTTGAGCCGCGCGATCTCGGCCGGCCCGAGCCGCGTACCCTTCTTGAGGACGCCGTCGTCGAGCCGCACCGAATGGGCGGCAATGGCGCCCTCGGCCTCGGACAGGGGCAGGGAGCCGAACTTCACGCCGCAACTCCTTCCGCGTGGGCCGCGCCGGAGCGCAGGGCGCGGATCACCTCGGCCAGCACCGCCACCGCGATCTCGGCGGGGCTGGCGGCGCCGATGTCGATGCCGATGGGCGCATGGATGCGGCCGATGACCTCCGGCGACAATCCCACCGCCTGAAGCCGCTCCACCCGCCGGGCATGGGTGCGGCGCGAGCCGAGCGCGCCCACGTAAAAGCAGCCCGCCTTCAGCGCGGCGATAAGGGCCGGCTCGTCCACCTTCGGGTCATGGGTCAAGGCGACCAGGGCAGTGAAGGGGTCGAGGCCATAGGCCGGCAAGGCCTCGTCCGGCCATTCCGCGATCACCGGCACGTCGCCGAACCGTTCGGGCGTGGCGAAGGCGGTGCGCGGGTCGATGATGGTCAGGTCGAAGCCGGCGAGGCGCGCCATGGGCGCCAATGCCTGAGAGATATGCACCGCGCCGATCACCAGCATGCGCGGGGGCGGCACCTCCACAGCGATGAAGGCCCGCTTTGCCCCCTCCCCCACGAGGCGGCTGCGGCGGAGGGCGAGCGCTTCGCGGATGGCGCCGGCCAGCGGATCGGCGTCCACCTGATCGAGCCCGACCAGACGCTGGGCGCCGCTCTCCAGCTCCGTCACCATCACGCAGGCCCGCCGCGCGAGGCGCTCCGCATTGAGGGCCGCCAGAAGGTCGAGGCGCATGGGTGGGCATCCTCCCTAAGGGAGCGGCCGGCCGGGCCGGCTGCGTCATCTTCCCCAATGAATATAACGCCGGACGCGCCGCGTCACCGGCGACCTTCTCAATCCACACGCTCCACAAAAACCGCGATCTTGCCCCCGCAGGACAGTCCCACCTTCCAGGCGGTCTCATCGGCGACGCCGAATTCAAGCGTCCGCGGCACGCCGGAGGCGATCACATCCGCTGCCTCACCCACCACCGCGCCCTCCACGCAGCCGCCGGAGACGGAGCCGAGGAAATTGCCGTCGGCATCGATGACGAGCCGGCTACCCACCGGGCGGGGCGCCGAGCCCCAGGTTTCCAGCACCGTGGCGAGCGCCACACCACGGCCCTCGCGGCGCCAGCGCTCGGCGGCGGCCAGGACATCGCTTTCGGTCACGTCCATGGAATCGCTCCTTGGCATCGCCGCTCCCGGCGGGGCTCGTGAATTGGCAAGGCCGGACGCATCCCATATAGGTGCCCCAACGCCCATGCCAAACCTTCCGCAGCCGAACCTTCTGCCTCTGCCCGCCCGCGATCAAGGCACCCTGCGCTCGGGCGACGACCTCGTCGCCGCCGGCCTTGCAGACGCGCGCGACCGCGATGCGCTGGCCCGCGTGGCCGAACGCTATGCGGTGGCAGTGACGCCGACGCTCGTCGACGCCATCGACCGCACCGACCCCGCCGACCCCATCGCCCGCCAGTTCGTGCCCAATCCCGCCGAGCTGGATGTGCGGCCGGAGGAACTGGCCGACCCTATCGGCGATGAAGCCCACAGCCCGGTGCCGGGCATCGTCCACCGCTATCGCGACCGGGCGCTGCTGAAGATCGTGGGGGTGTGCGCCGTCTATTGCCGCTTCTGCTTCCGCCGCGAGATGGTGGGGCCGGGCGCGGCAGCCACCCTGTCACCGGAAGCGCTGGAGCGGGCATTCGCGTATCTTTCCGCCCATCCCGAGATCTGGGAGGTGATCCTCACCGGCGGCGACCCCTTCATGCTGTCGCCCCGCCGCATGGGCGAGGCGATGGCGCGCCTCGCCGCCATCACCCATGTGAAGATCGTTCGCTTCCACACCCGCGTGCCCATCGCCGCACCGGAGCGGGTGAGCGATGCGCTCATTGCCGCGCTCAAGGCGCCGGGCCTAACCTCCTATGTGGCGGTGCATGTGAACCACGCCCGCGAGCTGACGCCGGATGCCCGTTCGGCCCTCGCCCGCATGGCGGACGCTGGCATTCCGCTCCTGTCCCAGTCGGTGCTGCTGCGTGGGGTGAACGACGAGGCGGACACCCTCGCCGCCTTGTTCCGCAGCCTCGTGGAATGCCGGGTGAAGCCCTATTACCTGCACCATCCCGACCTTGCCCCCGGCACCGCCCATTTCCGCCTCGACATCGCGCGGGGACAGGAACTGATGCGCGCCCTGCGCGGTCGGCTCTCGGGCATCGCGCTGCCCACCTATGTGCTCGACATCCCCGGCGGTGCCGGCAAGGTGCCCCTGACCCCTGGCCACATTGCGCCCGCCGGCACGCGCCTCGCCGTCTCCGACAATTGCGGCGGCGTCCATCTCTATCCGCCGGAGCGGTGACACCAGCCCGCGCGGCATCCGTCGATGACCGAGGCCGTGGCATGAAGGGTGAAGACGCCCTCCGCCCGTGCTATCGCACACGGCGAACAAGGAGGACGCCATGGGGGACATGCGCCGGATTGCACAGCCGGGGCCGGCGCCGCGCGAGCGCATCGAAAGCGCCGTGGGCCGGCTACAGGTGCTCGATTTCACGCTGGAACCGGGCCTCACTCTCAATGCCGCCATCACCGGGCCGCTCATTGCTGCGGGCATGGGTGCGGCGCAGGTGGAAATCTCCGACGGCGGCTTCGGTCCCTTCACCTATGTGATGCCGGCCGCATCCTCCGACGCCACCCACGCCGCCTGGTACAGCGCGCCCTTCACCCCGGCGGGCGAGACGCGGCTGGAGCGCGGCAACGTCACCTTCGGGCGCAAGGAGGGCGCGCCCTTCATCCATTGCCACGCCTTCTGGATCGAGCCGGACGGCAGCCGCCACGGCGGCCACATCATGCCCCACGAGACAGTGGTGGCCGCCCCCATCCGCGCCCGCGCCTATGCCGCCGCCGAGGTGGAGACCACCGCCGATTTCGATGCCGAGACCAATTTCCCCCTCTTCACGCCTCACGCCCGCATCGCGCCGGCAGAAGGCGGCCCGCGCATCGCCTTCGCGCGCGTCCGGCCGAACGTGGAGATCGGCGCGGCGGTGGAGGAATTATGCCGCCGCCACGGCTTTGCCGGCGGGCATCTGCGCGGTGGGGTGGGCAGCCTCATTGGCGCCCGCTTCGCCGATGCCCCAACCGTGGACGACTACGCCACCGAGGTGTTCGTGACCTCTGGCACCGTGGCGCCCGACGCCTCCGGCGCGCTCGCCGCACAGATCGACCTCGCACTCGTCAGCCTCACCGGCGCCATGGCCGAAGGCCGGCTGGTGCCGGGCGCCAATCCGGTGCTCATTACCTTCGAGCTGGCGGTGGAGGAGATCCCCACCGCCTGAGCGTCCATCAGGAGGCGGTCGAAGACGCCTGCCGATGCTGCGGCACCGCGTCGGGCACGAGGTCGTCATCGTCCTCGGCGAGAACGGCGGGCTCGGTCTCCTCCGCCTCCAGCGCCCCACTGCGGCCGGCGATGATGCCGACGATGACCAGTTGCAGGAAGTGGTAGAGCATGATCGGGGTGATGATCAGCGACAGGTCCGGCGACCCGTTGAACATCACCTGCGCCATGGGCAGCCCGGTGGCGAGCGACTTCTTCGAGGCGCAAAACACCACCGCAATGGTGTCGGGCCGGGAGAAGCCGAAGACCCGGCAGGCGACCCCGACCAGCAGGTAGACCACGGAAAACAGCGCCAGCACGCCGGCCACGATCTCCAGCAGCAGCACCGGGCTGTGGCCTTTCCACACGCCGGCGGCGACGCTGTCGCAGAACGAATTGTAGACGATGGCCAGGATCACCGCCCGGTCGGCGATGCGCACCACCTGACGATGGCGCTCCACCAGCTTCAGCAGCAGCGGCCGCGCCGCCTGTCCCACCGCCAGCGGCAGGATCACCAGGATGATCAGCTTCAGGATCACCGGGCCGAGTGTCATCCCCCCGCCCACCGTGTGCAGGTACCAGGCCATGAGCACGGGCGTGGCGAACACGCCGATCAGGCTGGAGATGGAGGCATTGAAAATGGCCACCGGCACGTTGCCCCGCGCCAGCGAGGTCATGGCCACCGAGGAGGAGACCGTGGACGGCAGGGCGGCGAGGAAGAAGAATCCCGTCGCCACTGCCTCCGGCAGGCGGTCGCCCACCAGGGCCAGCAGCCCCATGACCACCGCGGGAAACAGCAGGAAGGTGCCCAGCTGCACGATCAGGTGCAGCTCCCAGCGGGTCGCGCTTTCAAGCAGCCGCTTCGGCGACAGCGAGATGCCATAAAGGAAGAAGATTAGCGCGACGCCCCAGCTCGCGGCCTTGTCGGCATGGAGCACGCCGCCCGTGACGCCGGGCTGCGGCCAGACCAGGGCCAGGGAGACGGTGAGGGCGAGGGCGACGACGAACGGATCGAGCTTCAGTCGTGACAACATGAGCAGAACGGTGAGGCGTGAGAGAGGCGTGAGACCTGCCCGCCCGCGACCATTCCCTGCCCCATCGCCCATCCGGTCGCCTGAGGCTCCCGTGCGTGCGCTTATGTGCCTGGCTCATCCCGCCTGAAGCGGTCTGCGCCGACGTTCGCCGATCTTCATGTCGACAATATACTGAGACTGCGGCCTGCGACCCGCCGGGTCAACCAACTGCCGTGGTAAATATGTGGTCAGGGGCGCGACACGACGTGCCAGGCCGCGCCCGCGTGGAATAGCTCGCGCCGGAGCCATTCGGTTTACGCAACAAAAAGGCCCGCGCAGAGCGCGGGCCTTCCTGTCACCGAGACTGGTGCGTTTCCGTCATGCGAACCGGTGTTCACTTCGCTCGAAAACGCTCCGACCGGTCAGAGCTGGGTGTAGGCGCCGTCCTTCCAGACGTAGACCACATAGTCGAGCTTGGTGATGTCGCCCTTCTTGTCGAAGGAGAGCGGGCCGAGCACCGTGTTGAAGGTCTTGCCGGAATGGATCTCGGCGGCCACCTTCTTGGGATCGAGGGACTTGGCCGCTTCGGCCGCCTGCTTCATCACCTGCACCGCGGCGTAGGAGTAGAGCACGTAACCTTCCGGATCGACGCCCTTGGCCTTGAAGGCGGCGACGATGTCCTTGGCCGCCGGATTGTTGCGCGGATCGGGGCCGAAGGTCATCAGCGTGCCCTCGGCGCCGGGACCGGCGATGGTCCAGTATTCCTTGTCGGTGATGCCGTCGCCAGAGAACAGCACGGTCTTCATGCCCTGGTCGCGCATCTGGCGCACCAGAAGGCCGGCCTCGGGATGCAGGCCGCCGTAGTAGAGCAGGTCGACGCCATTGGCCTTCAGCTTGGAGACGAGGGCCGAATAGTCCTTCTCGCCGGGATTGATGCCCTCATAGAGGACTTCCTTCACGCCGCCCTTGTTGATGGTCTTCTGCGTCTCGTCCGCCAGACCCTTGCCGTAGGGGGTCTTGTCGTGGACGATGGCGACCTTCTTGCCCTTGAAGTTCTTGACGATATAGGCGCCGGCCACCGCGCCCTGCTGGTCGTCCCGGCCGCAGGTGCGGAACGTGTTCCACATCTTGCGCTCGGTGAAGGTCGGGTTGGTGGAGGCGGGGCTGATCTGGAGGACGCCGGCTTCCTCGTAATCCTGCGAGGTCGGGATCGACACGCCGGAGTTGAAGTGGCCGACCACGAACTTGACGCCGTCGGAGATGAACTTGTTGGCCGCAGACTTGCCCTGCTCGGGCTTGCCGCCGTCGTCGCCAACCGAGAGCTGGATCTTCTGGCCGAGGATGCCGCCGGCGGCGTTGATGTCGGCCACGGCCTGCTCGGCGCCGGTCTTCAGCTGGGCGCCGAAGGCCGCATTCGCGCCGGTCATGGGACCGCCGACGCCCATCTTCACCTGCGCCTGGGCCTGCGCCCCAAGCAGAAGGCTGGCGCCCAGAGCGAGCGACGCCATCAAGAGCTTCTTCATCAGGTCTCTCCCTTTCGTCCGGGAGCGGAACACCGGTCCGCCTCCCAGTGAAACTCCGCGGCGCATTGTGCCGCAATTCCCCGGCCTGTCGATGCCGCGCGCGGCACCTCGCGCCGGTTTCAACCGAATGTCTTGGGACGCCAGGCGAGCTTACCCGCCGGCTCGTACATCCAGCCGTACTGCACCGTCATCTGGCGCTTACGGTGGGCGCGGAAGCCCAGCGTCGCGATGGACGTGAGCAGCACGAATTCCACCGCGAACGGCTCCAGCGAGAACAGCTCGTCCTCGAACAGGGCGAAGTGGCAGAAGCGCACCGCGCCGGCCAGCAGCAGGCAGTAGAACACGAGCTGCAGAAACGGCGCCCAGCCCTGCGCCACCGCCTTGCCGGTGCGCCATGCAGCGGCGCCGCCAAGAAACAGCGTGACCAGCAGGAAATCCCCCAGGGAGGCGCCGATCAGGTCTTGGGGCCAGAGGGCGATCAGCACCACCAGCACGGCGATCACCACCAGCGGACCGATGAGCAGGGGGGACGAGGCGCGCCCCGGATCCGCCTTCGACGCCATCAACGGCCTCCCTCCAGATAGGCGGCACGCACCTCGGGCCGGGCCAGCAGTTCCGCCCCGGTGCCCGACATGGTGACGCGCCCGTTGACCATCACATAGCCGCGGTGGGCCAACTTGAGGGCGTGGTAGGCGTTCTGCTCCACCAGGAACACGGTGAGGCCTTCGGTCTCGTTCAAGAGCTTGATGGCGTCGAAGATCTGCTTCACCACCAGCGGCGCGAGGCCCAGCGACGGCTCGTCCAGCAGCAGCAGGCGCGGGCGGCTCATGAGCGCGCGGGCGATGGAGAGCATCTGCTGCTCGCCGCCGGAGAGGGTGCCGCCGCGCTGGTCGATGCGCTCCTTCAGGCGCGGGAACATCTCGAACATGCGTTCAAGATCCTCCGCGAAATGGGCATTGCCGGTGACGGCGGCGCCCATCTGCAGGTTCTCGTAGACGCTCATGCGCGGGAAGATGCGCCGCCCCTCGGGGGACTGGGCGATGTTGAGCCGCATGATCTCATGGGTGGGCAGGCCGGTGATGTCGCGCCCGGCGAAGACGATGCGGCCGTCCCGCGCCCGCGGGCTGCCGCAGATGGTCATCATCAGCGTCGACTTGCCGGCCCCGTTGGCGCCGATGAGGGTGACGATCTCGCCCTCGTTCACCGCGATGTCCACGCCCTTCAGCGCGATGATCTTGCCGTAATAGGCGGTGACGCCGCTGACCGACAGCAGCGGCTGGCCTTTCGGCGCCGGCTGGGCGGCCACGGCGCCGGGGGCAAGGGTCTGGGCCGTCATACGCCCACCTGCGCTTCCACCACGGCCGCCTCTTCCTCCTCGACGCCGAGGTAGGAGGCGATGACCTTGGGATCGGTGCGTACCTCCTGCGGCGTGCCGTCGGCGATCTTGCAGCCATATTCCAGCACGACCACGTGGTCGGAAATCTCCATCACCACCGACATGTCGTGCTCGATGAGCAGGATCGAGGTGTCGTGGTCGCGCCGGATGGAGAGGAGCAGCTCGTTGAGCGCCGCCGATTCGCGCGGGTTCAGCCCCGCCGCCGGCTCGTCGAGGCAGAGCAGCACCGGGTTGGTGCACATGGCGCGGGCGATCTCCAGGCGCCGCTGGTCGCCATAGGGCAGGTCACCGGCCGGGTCGTCGGCACGCTCCATCAGGCCGATCTGGTGCAGCCAGTAGAGGGCCTTGTCCATGGCGCCCTTCTGCTGGCGCTTCCAGGACGGCAGGTTGAGGATGGCGGCGGGGTTGAGCAGGCCGGCGCTGGTGAGCGACATGTGCTGCGCCACCAGCAGGTTTTCCAGCACGGTCATGCCCGAGAACAGGCGAATGTTCTGGAAGGTGCGGGCCACCCGCGCCCAGGACGCCACCTTGTGGTCGGGCAGCCGCTCCAGCAGATAGAGCGCGCCCGCCCCGGTGCGGCCCCAGGACAGGCCGGAGGCGGTGACGGCATCGAGCTCACCGGGCGTCGCCGCGCCGCCGTGGAACAGGGCGAGGCGGCCGGCGGACGGCTTGTAGAAGCCGGTGATGCAATTGAACACGGTGGTCTTGCCGGCGCCGTTGGGCCCGATCACCGCCGTCACCTCGCCGCGGGCGGCGACGAATGACACGTCATTCACGGCGATCAGGCCGCCAAAGCGCATGGACAGGTGGTCCACCGCCAGGATCGGCGCCCGTGCGCCGGCCACGGGATCAAGGTTCGCCATCAGCCGTGGCCCTCCTTGACGAGGGCCGAGGAGACCGCCTTGCGCTCCTTCAGGAAGATGGTGGGCAGGCGCGAGGAGACGAGTCCGCGCGGGCGCCACACCATCACTGCCACCATGGCGAAGCCGAAGATGAGCATGCGGTAGAGCGAGGGGTCGAAATCCGGCCCGAACAGGAAGTCGGCCTTCAGGAAGGAGAGGTTGCGCAGCATCTCCATGCCGCCGATGAGCAGGATGGCCGCCCCGGCCACGCCCATCTGCGATCCCATGCCGCCCAGCACCACGATGGCAAGGATCACCGCCGATTCCATGAAGGTGAAGCTCTCGGGCGAGACGAAGCGCACCCGCACCGCGAAGAAGGCACCGGCGAAACCGCCGAACATGGCGCCGGTGGCAAACGCGGTGAGCTTGGTGAGGGTGGTGTTGATGCCCAGCGAGCGGCAGGCGATCTCGTCCTCGCGCAGGGCTTCCCAGGCCCGGCCCACCGGCATCTGGCGCAGCCGAATGGTGACCAGCGCGGTCAGCGCGGCCAGCCCCAGGATCACGAAATACAGGAAGATGATCCGGTGCATGGAATCGAAGTCGAGCCCATACTTCGCCGCGAAGCCTTCGTCGGTGGCGTTGAACGGCACGCCGAAGAAGGAGATGGGCGGGATGGAGGAGATGCCCGCCCCGCCGTTGGTGAGCGACACCCAGTTGATGAGCACGAGGCGGATGATCTCGCCGAACGCCAGCGTGACGATGGCGAGATAGTCGCCCCGCAACCGCAGCACCGGGAAGCCCAGGATGACGCCCCAGAACGCGGCCAGCAGCCCGGACACGGGCAGGCACAGCCAGAACGACCAGGCGGTCCAGAACCCCTCCCCGAGATGGCCGGCGAAGAAGTCGTTCACCGGCACGCTGGTGGAGAGCAGGGCGAAGGTGTAGGCGCCCACGGCGTAGAAGGCCACATAGCCGAGATCGAGCAGCCCGGCGAGGCCCACCACGATGTTGAGGCCCCAGCCCAGCATCACATAGGTGAGCACATAGATGCCGAGGTCCACCCAGTAGCGGCTGGGGCTCAGGCCCCCCGACAGCAGGATGGCGAGGAAGGGATAGGCGATGGCGAAGCTGAAGAAGGCCGGCCTCAGGGCCGGCGCCGCCTTCTGCGCCAACGTGGCGAAGGCGGAAGGCCCCGCGCTCACCTTCACCTTGCGCCCGCGCCGCCAGACCGTGAGGTTCAACACCAGCCGCAGCACTGCGACGATGCCGGCAAACACAGCCACCAGCCCGAAGCGATAGGTGAGGCCGAGCGGCCCGCTGCCCGACTCGGTGGCGCGGAAGCCCACCAGCGGCAGCAGCAGCAGGCCCGTGAGCAGGCCACTCACGATCGCATCCGTAAATGCGCTGCCGACGACGGACGCCGGCCCCGGGTGCGGGGCGGCCGGCGGAGGGGATGGAGCGCCTGGCAGGCCGGGGGCCGGAAGATCGCCCCTGGGCAGGGCTTCCGGCTTCAGGTCGGCGACGGGCGGATGCGCCATCAGACCTTCTCCACTTCCGGCCGGCCCAGCAGGCCCTGCGGCAGGAAGATGAGCGTGACCACAAGAATGGAGAATGCCGCCACATCCTTGTATTCAATGGAGAAATAGGCGGACCACAGGGTCTCGATGAGGCCGATCAGCAGCCCGCCCAGCACCGCCCCCGGCAGCGAGCCGATGCCCCCGAGCACGGCGGCGGTGAAGGCCTTCACCCCCGGCACGAAGCCGTCGGCGAAATTCACCACGCCGTAATACATGAGGTACATGACGCCGGCGACGGCGGCGAGCGCGGCACCGATGACGAAGGTGAGCGAGATGGTGCGGTCCACGTTCACGCCCAGCAGTGCCGCCATTTTGCGGTCCTGCTCGCAGGCGCGCTGGGCGCGGCCCAGCGAGGTCTTCTGCACCAGCCACCAGAAGCCGGCGAGCAGCGTCGCGGTGACCAGCATGATGATGATCTGCTTGTAGGCGAGGGTGACCTGGTAGCCATTGCGCTCCATCACCACGATCACGTCCGGCACCATGGGCGGCAGCGGCTTGTTGCGCGGGCCCTGGGCCACCTGCACGAAGTTGGAGAGCAGGATGGACATGCCGATGGCGGAGATCATGGGCGCGAGGCGGAAGGAGCCGCGCAGGGGCCGGTACGCCACCCGCTCGATGGCCCAGCTCACCAGCCCGGTGAACACCATGGCCACCACGAGGGTAATGGCGAGGATGAGGAAGATGGAGCTCATCCCCAGCACGGTGGTGAGCAGCAGGACGCAGATGAGGCCGATGAAGGCACTCACCATGAAGACATCGCCGTGGGCGAAGTTCACCATTCCGATGATGCCGAACACCATCGTGTAGCCGATGGCGATCAATCCGTAGATCGACCCGAGGGTCAATCCGTTGATGAGCTGCTGGAGGAACACTTCCATCCGCCGCTGAACCCCTCTGTTGGTGGAGCGCTTATTTTATCATCGTGCCCGACGATTGTGCGCTGCCTCCTTTTCCGACTCATAACCCGCCCTGCCCTTCGAGACAATTGCGCCGGGCCGGGCACGCGCCCGCAGCGGAAGGCGGACCGCGGAGCGGGGCCGGCTTGACAGGGCTTCCGGTCCTGCCGCCTCCTCCCCCAAACGATCGGTCCATCGCACCGGAAGAGAGGCCATGCCCCAGACCATCACCAGAGGCTTCAAGCTGCTCCTTGAAGAAGCCAACGCCCGAGTCGAAACGCTGACGCCGCAGGACGCCCAGCGCCGGATCGCCGAGGGCGCGCTGCTGGTGGACGTGCGGGACCCGCGCGAGCTGGAGCGGGAGGGCCGCATCCCCGGCGCCTTCCACTGTCCGCGCGGCATGCTGGAATTCTGGATCGACCCCGAGAGCCCCTATTTCAAGCCGCCGTTCGGGGAGGACCGACCCTTCATTTTCCTGTGCGCGGGAGGCTGGCGCTCGGCCCTGTCGGCGGCCACGGCGCAGGACATGGGGCTGGATCCGGTGGCCCATGTGGGCGGCGGCTTCAAGGCCTGGAAGGACGCGGGCGGACCGGTGGAGGCCTAAGCGCCCTACCCCACCGTACCGTAGACCTGGTCCGCGCGGGCCTCGAAGGCGTCGGCGAAGCGGCGGAAGGCGGCATCGAACATGGCGCCCATGAGCATGGCCAGCGTGCGCGAGCGGAATTCGTAGGAGATGAAGAATTTCACCTCGCTCGCGTCGTCACCGCGCCCGACAAAGTCCCAGCGGTTATCGAGCCGACTGAAGGGGCCGTCGAGATATTCCACATGGATGGTGAGGCGGGGCCGGTCCAGCGTCACCCGCGAGGTGAAGGTCTCGCGGATCAGCTTGTAGGCGACGGTCATGTCCGCCACCAGGATCTCCACGCCCTCGTCGGACTTCATGCGCCGCTTCACCCGCAGCGACTGGCACAGGGGCACGAACTCGGGATAGCGCTCCACGTCGGCCACGAGGTCGAACATGTCCCGCGCCCCGTGCCTCACCTGCCGGGCGTTGGAGAAGGATGGCACGATCAGGACCGGCCGAGACGCGCCACCCGGGCCGCGCGCAATTTCTCGAAATCATCGCCCGCATGGTGCGACGAGCGCGTCAGCGGGCTCGCCGAGACCATCAGGAAGCCCTTGGCATAGGCGACCGTCTCATAGGCCTTGAACTCGTCCGGCGTCACGAAGCGCTCCACCTTGTGGTGCTTGCGCGTGGGCTGGAGATACTGGCCGATGGTGATGAAATCCACCTCCGCCGAGCGCAGGTCGTCCATCAGCTGGAGCACTTCGGGCCGCTCCTCGCCGAGGCCCACCATGATGCCGGACTTGGTGAAGATGGAGCCGTCCAGCTCCTTCACCTTCTGCAGCAGGCGCAGGGAGTGGAAATAGCGCGCGCCTGGCCGCACCGAGAGATATTTGGCCGGCACCGTTTCCAGATTGTGGTTGAACACGTCGGGCCTGGCCGCCACCACCACCTCAAGCGCCCCGTCCTTGCGCAGGAAGTCCGGGGTGAGGATCTCGATGGTGGTGCCGGGGCTCGCCTTGCGGATGGCGGCAATGGTACGGGCGAAGTGCTCGGCGCCGCCGTCGGCGAGATCGTCCCGGTCCACGGAAGTGATGACCACATGGGAAAGGCCGAGCTTGGCCACGGCGTCGCCCACCTTCTGCGGTTCGCCCTGATCGAGCGCTTCGGGCATGCCGGTGCGCACGTTGCAGAAGGCGCAGGCCCGCGTGCAGGTGTCGCCCATGATCATGAAGGTGGCGTGCTTCTTCTCCCAGCACTCGCCGATATTGGGGCAGCCCGCCTCTTCGCACACGGTGTGCAGGCCGTTGGCCCGCACGATCTCCGCCGTCTGCGACCAGCCGGCCGAGCCCGGCGCCTTCACGCGGATCCAGTCGGGCTTGCGCAGCACCTCGGTTTCCGGACGGTTGGCCTTTTCCGGGTGGCGCGGGCGGGCGAGGGTGTCGATGACCGTGACCATGCGTTTCGTCTCTCAACCCCCGGCTGGACGATGCACGCCCTTCAGGGCAATGCCCGCGCCGGGCGAAGCCCGCCCCGGACAAGGCGCCGGACGGGCATGGAATTCAGTTCACCATAACGCGCGCCACCCTTGGCTGAAAGCCACGCGGCGCGCGCTGCGGCAATGCGTTTTCAGGCCGGCCGCTTGCCGGTGACCGCCCGCCAGATGACCAGCAGCAGGATCGCCCCGCAGGTGGAGACCACGATGCGGTCCACGACCCCGTCGCCGATATAGGTGAGGCCGAGGGCCCCCGCCACCCAGCCGCCCAGCATGCCGCCCACGAGCCCCACCACCAGATTGGTGAGCAGCCCGCCGGACGAGCTCATGATCTTCTCGGCGAGGAAGCCGGCGATGATGCCGACGATGATCGAGACAATCATGCCACCCTCCCTCAGCGCGAGCGGATCGCGCGCCAGATCCACAGCAGCAGGATGGCGCCGACGATGGCCGCGATCAGCGTGCGGAAGAAGCCGAACACCGGCACGTTGAGCACCGAGGCCAGCTTGTCGCCGATGAAGGCGCCGGCCACGCCGACGAGGAGGTTCGTCAAAAGGCCGTGGTTGCTGGCGGTGACGCGCTCGGCCACCCATCCGGCGATGATGCCGATGATGATGAGCGAGAAGAAGCCGACGCCGGGCTGGCTCAGAAACGCATAGGTCTCGTTGTTCATTGCGGCCCCCTTGCCACCTTCATCCGGCGAGGACCGCCGGCGGGTGGTGGCGGATCATGCCGCCGCCACGGCGCTTTGGCGAGAGGCGCGGGACAAAGTCCCACGCCCCGCCGCCTCGCTCACGAATGGATGGCGCGGCCGTAGGCGGACATGACGCTCTCGTGCATCATCTCCGACAGGGTCGGGTGCGGGAACACCGTGTGGATCAGGTCTTCCTCGGTGGTCTCAAGGTTCATGGCCACCACGAAGCCCTGGATCAGCTCGGTCACTTCCGCGCCCACCATGTGAGCGCCCAGCAGCTCGCCGGTCTTGGCGTCGAAGATGGTCTTCACCAGGCCGTCCGGCTCGCCGAGCGCGATGGCCTTGCCGTTGCCGATGAAGGAGAAGCGGCCCACCTTGATCTCGCGGCCGGCTTCCTTGGCCTTCTTCTCGGTGAGGCCCACGGAGGCGATCTGCGGCGTGCAATAGGTGCAGCCGGGGATCTTGTTCTTGTCCATGGGGTGGGTGTGCAGGCCCTTGATGGTCTCCACGCAGATCACGCCCTCGTGCTCCGCCTTGTGGGCCAGCATGGGCGGACCGGCAATGTCGCCGATGGCATAGACGCCGGGCACATTGGTGCGGCCATAGCCATCGATGACCACGCAGCCGCGCTCGATCTTCACCCCGATGGCCTCGAGGCCGAGGCCCTCCACGTTGCCCACCACGCCCACGGCGGAGATCATGCGCTCCACCGTGATGTCGTGCTTGGCGCCCTTCGAATCCTCCACATGCGCGGTGATGCTGTCCGCATGCTTGGTGACGCCGGTCACCTTGGCGCCGGACAGGATCTTCATGCCCAGCTTCTCGAAGCGCTTGCGGGCGACGGCGGCGATCTCCTCGTCCTCCACGGGGAGGATCTGGGGCAGCACCTCCACCACGGTCACCTCGGTGCCCATGGTGCGATAGAAGGAGGCGAACTCGATGCCGATGGCGCCCGAACCCATGACCAGCAGGCTCTTGGGCATCTTTTCCGGCACCATGGCGTCGAAATAGGTCCAGATCAGCTTCTTGTCGGGCTCAAGGCCCGGCAGCGCGCGCGGGCGGGCACCGGTGGCGACAATGATGTGCTTGGCGGTGTAGTCGCCGCCGCCCTTGGCGCCCTTGGGCGGGTTCTGGCTGGCTTCCACCTTGATCTTGCCGGGGGCGGTGAAGGTCGCCTTGCCCCAGATCACGTCCACCTTGTTCTTGTTGAGCAGGAAGGCCACGCCGCCGGCCAGCTGGGCCGAGACCCCGCGCGAGCGCTTCACCACGGCCGCCGCATCGAAGCCGATCTTCTCGGCGGAGAGGCCGTAGTCCTTGGCGTGCTCCATGTAGTGATAGATCTCGGCCGAGCGCAGCAGAGCCTTGGTGGGAATGCAGCCCCAGTTCAGGCAGATGCCGCCGAGATGGCTCTTCTCCACCACGGCCACCTTGAAGCCGAGCTGGGCGGCGCGGATGGCGGCCACGTAGCCGCCGGGCCCGCCGCCGATGACGATGATGTCGTAACTGTCAGCCATGGAAGGTCTCCTCGCCGTGCGCCTGTCCGGCGGGTTCTGGATGGGAAAGGGATGGGGTCGTGCCAAGGCGGCCGGCGGACCGGGCCTCGGCCAAAACGGAGAGCGCCTGCTCGAACAGGGTGAGGTCGCGGAACGGGTCGGCGGCAGGCGCCTGGGCCTGGATCACCGGCAGCCGGGAGGCGGCAAGCGCTTCCGCCAGCATGAGATTGTCGAAATGGCCGAAGTCCTCCACGTGCAGCCCATCGGCCAAGAGCGTGGGGACAGCCTCCGCGCCGCCGGCGACACCGATGGTGGAATGGGCGCGATGCTTCAGCTCACCCGGCAGGTTGGAATAGGCCGCCACCGGCTTGCCCAGAGCGAAGGCGAAGCCCACCTCGAACGCGGTGCCCGGATCGGCGCTGATGCCCCGGAACGGGGTGAGATTGGCGATAAGCGCATCGGCGGAGCGCATGAGGGCAAGGTTGGCGGCGAAGATGGAGCGGCTCGCGGCCCCCGCCGCCGCATCCAGCAGCGGGTCGCCGTCCAGCGGATAGAGACCGATGAAGCCGAAGCGGGTGCACAGCTCCACCTTGCGCCGGCCGATCTCGCGCGCGTCGTCGAGGAACACTTCGGGGCCGGCGAGGTAGAGCTTCATCAGGCTTGCCCGTCTCCATGATGGCATCGGCTCCGGTCTTCGGCCGGCGCCGGGCGGGTCCTTTTTCCACGGCTCCCGCTTCCGGAGCCGGACGTGCGGAGCGCCTCGCAACAAGGCGCTCCGTTTGGTGTCACACCGGTCCGGTCACTTGGACAGGATGGCGAAGAGTTCGTCCTTCAGGCGCACGCGCTCGCGGCGCAGGGCCTCGATCTCGGCGTCGCCGGTGGGCTCCACGTCGGTCTCGGCGCGATGAACCTGGCGGTTCACCTCGTGATAGGCCTCGCTGAGCTTGGCGAAATGGGCGTCGGACAGCTTCAGGGCCTGGATCTTCTCGGCATATTCCGGGAAGTCGGCGGCAAGCTCGTGGGGCGTGTGGCTCATGATCTCAACCTTCCTGGGTACAACGGCGGAAAACACCGTTGCCACGCAGCTACACCGTGCGGCTGCGGCAGGATTTGATCTGCCGCAGCACCGGGGCGAGCCTCACACCGGCGTGCTCACACCAGCATGCTCATGGGCTTCTCGATGAAGCCCTTGAACGCGCTGAGCAGCTCGGCACCGAGCGCGCCGTCCATCACCCGGTGGTCGCAGGTCATGGTGACGGTCATCTGCATCACCGCCTTGATCTCGCCATTGCGGACCACGGCGCGCTGCTCCGAAGAGCCCACCGCGAGGATGGAGGACTGCGGCGCGTTGATGATGGCGGTGAAGTTCCGGATGCCCATCATGCCGAGGTTCGACACCGAGGTGGAGCCGCCGGAATATTCATCCGGCTTCAGCTTCTTGGTGCGGGCACGGCCGGCAAGGTCGCGCATCTCGTTGGAGATGGTGGAGAGGGTCTTCTGCTCCGCCTTCTTCACGATGGGAGCGTAGAGACCGCCGTCAATGGCCACCGCCACGCCCACGTCCGAGTGCTTCATACGCAGGATGCGGTCTTCGGCCCACACCGCATTGGCGGCCGGCACCTTCTGGAGCGCCAGCGCCATGGCCTTGATGATGAAGTCGTTGACCGAGACACGGTAGGACGGCTTGCCGTCCTTGTCCTTGGACGCATTGGCGTTCACCTGCTCGCGCAGGGCCATGAGGTCGTCGAGGTCGCAGTCCACGGTGAGGAAGAAGGTGGGGGTCACCTGCTCGCTCTCCACCAGGCGGCGCGCAATGGTCTTGCGCATACCGTCGAGCTGCACTTCCTCGTAGCTGCCGGCCTCGAACATGGCCTTGACCTGCTCGGCGCCGGGCGCGCTGGCCACCGCGGCCTTGGGGGCGGGAGCAGCGGCAGGCGCGGGAGTGGCGGCAGCGGCGGGCGCTGCGGCCGGCTTGGCACCGGGCTTGGCGCCTTCCAGGTCGCGGGCGACGATGCGGCCGTGCGGGCCGGAGCCGGCGAGGGCGGCAAGGTCGATGCCCTTGTCCTTGGCGATCCGGCGGGCGAGCGGCGAGGCGAACACGCGTCCGCCCTGGCCGTTGGAGGCAGGAGCGGCGGCAGGCGCCGGAGCCGCGGCGGGCGCAGCAGCGGCGGGCGCAGCAGCCGCAGGCGCGGCAGCGGCCGCAGGAGCGGCAGCGGCCTTGGCACCGCCACCGGCGGCAGCGGCGGCCACGTCCTCGCCCTCACCGGCCAGCAAGGCGATGAGCTGGTTCACCGGCACGTCCTGGGAGCCTTCCGGCACCAGGATCTTGGCGAGGATGCCTTCGTCGATGGACTCGACTTCCATGGTCGCCTTGTCGGTCTCGATCTCGGCAAGAACGTCACCGGACTTGACGGTGTCGCCTTCCTTCTTGAGCCACTTGGCGAGGTTACCCTTCTCCATGGTGGGGGAGAGGGCCGGCATCAGGATCTCGATGGGCATGGGTCTCTCTCCTCAGCGATAGGTCACGGCGTGCACGGCCGCGATCACGTCGGCGACCGTCGGCAGGGCCAGCTTCTCGAGGTTGGCGGCGTACGGCATGGGCACGTCCTTGCCCGTGACGCGCAGCACCGGGGCGTCGAGATAGTCGAAGGCCTTGTCCATAAGCTGGGCGACGATCTCGGCGCCGACGCCGGACTGCGGCCAGCCCTCTTCCACGCTCACGCAGCGGCCGGTCTTCTTCACCGAGGCGATGATGGTGTCCACGTCCATGGGGCGGATGGTGCGCAGGTCGATGACCTCCGCCTCGATGCCCTGCTTGGCCAGCTCGTCCGCCGCCTTCAGCGCATAGGTCATGCCGATGGAGAAGGAGACCAGGGTCACGTCCTTGCCGCTCCGGGCGATGCGCGCCTTGCCGATGGGCAGCACGAAATCATCCAGCTTCGGCACCTCGAAGGAGTGGCCGTAGAGGATCTCGTTCTCAAGGAAGATGACCGGGTTGGGGTCGCGGATGGCGGCCTTCAAGAGGCCCTTGGCGTCGGCCGCCGTATAAGGCGCGATCACCCGCAGGCCCGGCACGTTGGAGTACCAGGAGGTATAGTCCTGGCTGTGCTGGGCGGCGACGCGGGCGGCGGCGCCGTTGGGGCCGCGGAACACGACGGAGCAGTGCATCTGCCCGCCCGACATGTAGAGGGTCTTCGCCGCCGAGTTGATGATGTGGTCGATGGCCTGCATGGCGAAGTTGAAGGTCATGAACTCGATGATGGGCTTCAGGCCCGCCATGGCTGCACCCACGCCGACGCCGGCAAAGCCATGCTCGGTGATGGGGGTATCGATCACGCGCCGCTCGCCGAACTCCTGGAGCAGCCCCTGGGTGATCTTGTAGGCGCCCTGATATTCGGCCACTTCCTCGCCCATGACGAAGACATCGCCGTCGCGGCGCATTTCCTCGGCCATGGCGTCGCGCAGGGCCTCGCGGACGGTCTGGGTGACGAATTCGGTGCCGGCCGGCACTTCCGGATCGGGCTGGGCCACCGCCTGCGGGGCGATCACCGCCGGCGCCGCGGGGGCGGGCGCTGTGGCCGGGGCCGGGGCGCTCTCGGCCGCCTTGGGGGCGGGAGCCGGAGCGGCGTTCGCATCTTCGCCGTCGGCGAGGATGGTGGCGATGGGGGTGTTCACCGCCACGTCCTGGGCGCCCTCGGGTACGAGGATGCGGCCGAGGATGCCTTCGTCGATGGACTCCACCTCCATGGTGGCCTTGTCGGTCTCGATCTCGGCAAGCACGTCACCGGATTTGACGGTGTCGCCTTCCTTCTTGAGCCACTTGGTGAGATTGCCCTTCTCCATGGTGGGAGACAGGGCCGGCATGAGGACTTCGATGGCCATGGCTGTCAGCTCTTGCTCGGCGCGCCCGCGGGCGCGGCCGGCGCGGAGCCGGCCGGGGCCACGGGGGGCTTGTAGGTGAGATTGGTGTAGGCGGAGATGGCGGCGACCGCGACGGTCACGGACACGAAGAAGGCGATGGCCGCCTTGCCGGTCCGCACCGCGTCGATGTCAGCCTCGCGGCCCCGCCGCTGCACGGCGAAGGGCCAGAGCGCGAGAAGGGCGTAGCTCGCCGCGCCGCCCCCCTGCCCGGCCGCGCGGTTGGCGGCGATGGCCTTTAGGCCTCCGCGCACCGCGACGGCCCAAGCAATCAGCGCCGCGACAAGCGCGAGGCCGGCGAGGATATGGAACAGCGCGGCCACGGCCCGCCGCTCAGCGCAGGATGTCCGTGTACAGCTCCGACGCGTCGGGCTCGGGATCGTTGGTGGCGAAGTCCGCCGCCTCGTTGACGATCTCGCGGACCTCGGCGTCGAACTTCTTCAGCTCGTCCTCGGTCGCGCCGTGGGTTTCCAGCAGACGGTTGCGGACCTGCTCGATGGGATCGTGCTCGGTGCGCATCTTCTGGACCTCCTCCTTGGACCGGTACTTGGCCGGGTCCGACATGGAGTGACCGCGATAGCGGTAGGTCTGCATTTCCAGGATGTAGGGACCGTTGCCCTCGCGGGCGAAGGCGAGCGCCCGCTCGCCGGCGGCCTTCACCGCCTGCACGTCCATGCCATCCACCTGCTCGCCGGGGATGTTGAAGGAGGTGCCGCGCTTGGAGAAGTCCTGCTGCGCCGAGGCGCGGGACACCGAGGTGCCCATGGCATACTTGTTGTTCTCGATCACATACACGACCGGGAGCTTCCACAGCTCGGCCATGTTGAAGCTCTCGTAGACTTGGCCCTGGTTGGCCGCGCCGTCGCCGAAATAGGTGACCGAGACGGCGCCATTGTTGCGGTAGCGATCGGCGAAGGCGAGGCCGGTGCCGAGCGAGACCTGGGCGCCGACGATGCCGTGGCCGCCGAAGAACTGCTTCTCGATGCTGAACATGTGCATCGAGCCGCCCTTGCCCTTGGACAGGCCGCCGCGGCGGCCCGTCAGCTCGGCCATGACGCCGCGAGCGGCCATGCCGGTGGACAGCATGTGGCCGTGGTCGCGATAGCCGGTGATGACCTGGTCACCCGGCTTCATGGCCATCTGCATGCCCACCACCACGGCCTCCTGGCCGATGTAGAGATGGCAGAAGCCGCCGATGAGGCCCATGCCGTACATCTGGCCGGCCTTCTCCTCGAAGCGGCGGATGAGCAGCATCTCGCGGTAGGCGAGAAGATCCTGGTCTTTGGTGAAGGGGGCCGGGGCCGAGGCATCGGCAACGCGGGCAATAGACTTTTTGGCCATCGGCATCCTCAGGAAGCGCTGGAACTGCGCCTTCCTAACTCAGCTCCCTGTGCCCTCAAAGCGCCAATTTTCGTGTTGTGCGCTGCAACACGTTGCAAACGCTTGATTCTGCTACAATGAACTCGAAAATGGTTCATTTCGATCATGAACTTAAATGCAGTTCATTTGCTGCGAAGCAGCACCAGATCCTTCCCGTTTATGAAGTTAAGCTGACGCCGTGCCTCCTCGTCCAGCATGTCGGGATCGAGCTGGGTCGGGGCGAGCAGGGACACCTTGTTCTCCATCGCCCGGCGCTGCGCCTTCAGGCCGGCCAGCTCGGCTTCCAGGGCCTTCATCTCCTGCTCATAGTTGCGCTTGGCCACCAGCCCATGGTCGCCATTGTAGGCGTGATAGGCAAAGTAGCCGATGAGCGCCGCCGCTCCCAGGTGGAGGGCGAGCGTGGCGAGGATGGATTGGAGGCGCGAGCGGCTTTGCATGGCCGCATCCTCGCCGCTTCGGGTTTCCGTCGTCTTAAGGCGCGGCCACCTGTTGCGTCATCCCGCCTTGCGCCTTCGTAGCTTGCGTCTTCGTGCCTTGCGTCTTCTTGCGGGAGGGCGTTCATTGCCCGCAAGCGCGTGCGCCGTTCGGCCGGCATGGCAGGCGAGCGCAAGCGCGCACCCTTTTCTCAACACTTCAGAGCCGGACAGGCAGCGCCGTGGAATGGACCGACGAGGGCATCGTGCTGGGGGTGCGGCGGCACGGCGAGGGCAATGCCATCGTGGAATTGCTGACCCGCCTGCGCGGCCGGCACCTCGGCATGGTGCGCGGCGGCGCCTCGCGGCGGCAGGCGCCCCTGCTCCAGCCCGGCAACACGGTGAGCGCCACCTGGCGGGCGCGGCTCGACGAGCACATGGGCAATTATGCGCTGGAGCCGGCGGTGGTGCGCACCGAGGTGCTCATGCGCGCGCCCCACGCCGCCTTCGGCTTCACCCATATGGCGCAGATCCTTCACCTGTTGCCGGAGCGTGATCCGCACGAAGGCCTCTTCCTCACCGTCGGCGCCATCCTGGACGCCTTCGAGGACCGAGAATCGGCAGGCCGGCTGCTCGCCCGCTTTGAGCTGGCGTTGCTGGCGGAGCTGGGGTTCGGGCTGGAGCTGGAAACCTGCGCCGCCACAGGACGCCGGGAGGACCTGGTCTATGTCTCGCCGAAAAGCGGGCGGGCAGTCTGCGGGGAGGCGGGCGCGCCCTATGCGGATCGGCTGTTCGCCCTGCCCCGCTTCCTGGTGGATGGCACCGCCCCGCCCGCCGGCGATGTGGAGGATGCGCTGCGCCTCACCGGCTACTTTCTGCTGACCCGGGTGCTGGAGCCGCGCGGGCTCGGCCTGTCCGATGCGCGCGCGGCCTTCATTTCAGCCTGGCGCCGGAGCATTGCCCCAGCCTGAGGCCATCACCAATAGCGGCGCGGACCCACCCACACATTCCGGCATCTGGTCACCCAATGGGGGCGCCCATTCCACCAGCGGCGTTCCTGCCAGCACCGACGAACCCAGCGCACGTCTTCCACCTGGGCCTGCGCCTGCGCCTGGCCAGCGAAGGTGGAACCGCTTCCCACCAGCGATCCGGCCGACGCCGAAGGCACGGCACCAAGAAGCGCCAACGCGACAATACCTCCCGCCGCAAGAGCTGCCGTCTTCATTTTCGGACCTCCTCATGGCACGAGCGTACTCACCGCCCGGCCTTATGATGCTGAAACGTCGCTGGGGCGGGATTTTGTTCCATCCTTGGAATCTAACGTCTTTCAAAACCGGTTGACTGCACCTCCACCGCGAATTTTTGCCATTATTGACCTAGGGGAACGGTGGCGAATTCATCTCCCGTTCAGCATTCGGGCGGTGGCACGCTTTTCATCGGGCGCTTGTGGGACGTGCCGATGATGCCCCCGGTCTAGAAAGGCAGCTTGTGGCTCGCCCCCGCGCGCGGTAACTGGCAGGCATGGCCACGCGCACACTTCCGCCCGGCGACGGGCACATCGAGAAAGTCACGCTCAAGGAGGCGCTGGAAGAGCGCTACCTGGCTTACGCCCTCTCGACCATCATGCACCGCGCCCTGCCCGACGCGCGCGATGGTCTCAAGCCGGTGCACCGGCGCATCCTCCACGCCATGCGCCAGCTGCGGCTGGATCCGGGCCAGGGCTTCAAGAAGTCCGCCCGCGTGGTGGGCGACGTGATCGGCAAGTTTCACCCCCACGGCGACCAGTCGGTCTATGACGCGCTGGTGCGCCTTGCCCAGGATTTCGCCCAGCGCTACCCACTGGTGGACGGACAGGGCAATTTCGGCAACGTGGACGGCGATAACGCCGCCGCCATGCGATACACCGAGGCCCGCCTCACCGAGACCGCCCGCCTGCTGCTGGACGGCATCGACGAGGACGCGGTGGACTTCCGCCCGACCTATGACGGCTCGGAAGAAGAGCCGGCGGTGCTGCCGGCTGCCTTCCCGAACCTGCTGGCCAACGGCTCGCAGGGCATCGCGGTGGGTATGGCCACCTCCATCCCGCCCCATAATGCCGCCGAACTGCTGGACGCGGCGCTCCATCTCATCGACCATCCGGAGGCCCCGGCCTTCGACCTGCTCCAGTTCGTCCCCGGCCCGGACTTCCCCACCGGCGGCGTGCTGGTGGAGGACCCGGTGGGCGTGGCCGAGGCCTATGCCACTGGCCGCGGCTCGTTTCGCGTGCGGGCGCGCTGGGAGAAGGAGGAGACCGGGCGCGGCACCTATGTGGTGGTGGTCACCGAGATCCCCTACGGCGTCGCCAAGTCGCGCCTCGTGGAGAAGATCGCGGAGCTGCTCACCGACAAGAAGCTGCCGCTGCTCGCCGACGTGCGCGACGAGAGCGCCGAGGACATCCGCCTGGTGCTGGAGCCGCGCGCCCGCACGGTGGATGCCGAGGTGCTCATGGAGAGCCTGTTCAAGCTCACCGAGCTTGAGGCCCGCATCCCGCTCAACATGAACGTGCTGGTGCGCGGGCAGGTCCCCAAGGTGCTCTCCCTTTCGGAAGCGCTCCGGGAATGGCTCGACCACCGCCGCGACGTGCTGCTGCGTCGCTCGCGCTATCGGCTGGAACAGATCGCGCACCGGCTGGAGGTGCTCGGCGGCTACCTCATCGCCTATCTCAACCTCGACGAGGTGATCCGCATCATCCGCGAGGAGGACGAGCCCAAGCAGGAATTGATGCGCACGTTCGAGCTGACCGACGTGCAGACGGAAGCCATCCTCAACATGCGGCTGCGCTCCCTGCGCCGGCTGGAGGAGATGGAGATCCGCAAGGAGCACGACGCCCTGAGCAAGGAGCAGGACGGCCTGAACAAGCTGGTGGCCTCCGAGGCGGCGCAGTGGAAGTCCATCGCCAAGGAAATCCGCGAGACCCGCAAGACCTACGGCCCCGAGACTGCCATCGGCCGGCGCCGCACCACGTTCGCGGCGCCCCCCACCTTCCATGAGGACGCCTTCACCGAGGCACTGGTGGAGCGCGAGCCGGTGACCATCGTGGTCTCCGCCAAGGGCTGGATCCGGGCGCTGAAGGGCCATGTGCAGGACCTGTCCAACCTGCAGTTCAAGGGCGACGACAGCCTGGGCCACGCCTTCTTCGCCGAGACCACCTCCAAGGTCATGGTCTTCGCCTCCAACGGGCGCTTCTACACGCTGGAGGCCGCCAAGCTGCCCGGCGGGCGCGGCCACGGCGAGCCGGTGCGCCTCATGATCGACCTGGAGCAGGAGGCGGAGATCGTCTCCGTCTTCGCCTATCAGCCCGGCCGCAAGCTGCTGTTGGCCTCCAAGGAGGGACGCGGCTTCGTGGTGGGCGAGGACGACTGCCTCGCCAACACCCGCAAGGGCAAGCAGGTGCTCGTCACCGATCCGCCGGACGCGGCGCTGGCGGTGCGCTTCGTGGAGGGCGACTGGGTGGCGGTGATCGGCGACAACCGCAAGCTGCTGCTGTTCCCGCTCAACCAGGTTCCTGAAATGACCCGTGGGCGCGGCGTGCGTTTCCAACGATACCGCGAGGGCGGGCTGTCGGACCTGAAGGCCTTCTCCATGGCCTCGGGCCTGACCTGGGAGGACACCTCCGGCCGCACCTGGACCGTGACGGAGTTGCTGGAATGGCAGGGCGAGCGCGCCTCGGCCGGTCGGCTGCCGCCCAAGGGCTTCCCCCGCAGCAACAAATTCAGCTGAGCTGATGGCCGGCCCGCCCGCCGATTCCGGACCTGCCGATCCTGCGCCGGCCGGTACCGGGGCGCCGGTCTCCATCCTCGCCCGTTTTGTCGCCGCCGTCCGGGCCAGCGTGCGCGAGCGGGAAGTTGCGCTGGTGGGGATCGCGGCGGTGATGGGTATGCTCGCCGGGCTCGCGGCCAGCGCCATGAGCCAGACCACCCAATGGATGCACGAGGCGCTGTTCCAGCTCGCCCCCGGCGACCGGCTCAGCGCCGCTCCGGCCCTGGCCTCGACCTGGATGGTTCTGGTCCCGGTGGCGGGCGGGCTGGCCATGGGGCTCATCGCCCTCGCCCTGAAGCGCTGGCGCCGACGCAATTTCGTCGACCCCATCGAGGCCAATGCGCTGCACGGCGGGCGCATGTCGCTGACCGACAGCATCATCGTGTCGCTGCAGACCATGGTCTCCAACGGCTTCGGCGCGTCGCTCGGGCTGGAGGCGGGCTATTCGCAGATCGGCGGAGGCATCGCCGCCCGCCTCGGACGGGCCTTCCACCTGCGGCGCAACGACCTCCGGATCCTGGTGGGCGCGGGGGCGGCGGCGGGCATCGGCGCGGCCTTCGATGCGCCGCTCATGGGCGCCTTCTACGGCTTCGAGATCATTATCGGCAGCTATTCCATCCCGGCAGCCGCCCCGGTGCTGGCGTCCACCGTCTCGGCGGTGATGGTGGCGCGGCTGCTCGGGGTCCATGTGGACCCGCTGAACATCCCGCTTGATGTGCTGGTGCAGCCCCTCGACATCCTGCCCATCGCTCTGCTGGGGCTGCTGGCGGCGGGGGTCGCCATCCTCATCATGCGCCTGGTCACCGGAGTGGAGATGCTGTTTGGCAAGAGCGGCATTCCCGCGCCGCTGCGGCCGGCGGTGGCGGGCCTTGGCGTCGGCGCGCTGGCGCTCTACAGCCCGCAGGTGCTCTCCGACGGCCATGGCGCGCTGCACCTGCAGGTGGACAGCCCGGTGGCACTCTCGGTGGCGATCATCTTCGGCCTGAAGATCCTGGCTTCGGCCCTGTCCATCGGCTCGGGATTTCGCGGCGGCCTGTTCTTCGCCTCGCTGTTTCTCGGGGCGCTGATGGGTAAGCTCTATGGCGGCGCGCTCGCCGTGCTATGGCCGTCGCTCCAGCTCGATCCGGCGGTCACCGCGGTGGCCGGCATGGGGGCGCTGGCGGTGGGCATCATCGGCGGGCCGCTCACCATGACCTTCCTGGTGCTGGAGATGACGCGGGACCTCGCCCTGTCCGGCTATGTGCTGGCGGCGGCGGTGGTGACCTCCCTCGCGGTGCGGGAGACCTTCGGCTACTCCTTCTCCACCTGGCGCTTTCACCTGCGCGGAGAGAGCATCCGCAGCGCGCAAGACGTGGGCTGGATGCGCGAGTTGACCGTCGCCCGCATGATGCGCACCGACATGGCCACCTTCCCCGAGCATGGCACCATCGGCGCCCTGCGCACGGCCTTCCCGCTGGGCGCGCGGCGGATGGTGGTGCTGGTGGACGGCGCTGGCGCCTATGCCGGTCTGGTGCGTGTGGTGGAGGCCCATGCGGCCGAGCACGATCCCGCTGAAGCCGTCTCCCGGCTTGCCACCCATCACGACGACATGCTGCTGCCGGCCATGAACGTGCAGGAGGCGGCGCTGGCCTTCGATGCGGCCAAGGCCGAGGATCTCGCCGTGGTGAACGACCGCGCCACCCGCCGCCTCATGGGCCTTTTGGGCGAGGCCCACGTGCTGCGACGCTACGCCGAGGAGCTGGACAAGGCCCGGCAAGGTCTCGGCGCGGAGGTCTGAGGGGCGCGCACGTCTGATACGATGGCGGCCGAAGAGCCGCCCGCCTTCAGCCCCGTTCAGCCGCCCTTGGGAAATTCCAGCCCCATCTCGCGGTAGCGTTCGGGGTCGTCCGCCCAGCTTTCGCGCACCTTCACGAACAGGAACAGGTGCACCGGCTGCTCGATGATCCCGGCAATCTCCGCCCGGGATTCCGAGGAGATGGTCTTGATGGTGCTGCCGCCCTTGCCAAGCACGATCTTGCGCTGGCTTTCGCGCTCCACATAGATGGTCTGCTCGATGCGCACGGAGCCGTTGCGCAACTCCTTCCAGCTCTCGGTTTCCACCGTGGAGCGGTAGGGCAGCTCGTCGTGCAGGCGCAGGAACATCTTTTCCCGGGTGATTTCCGCCGCGAGCATGCGCATGGGCGCATCCGACACCTGGTCCTCCGGATAGAGCCAGGGGCTGAGCGGCACCTGCTCGGCGAACCAGCGGCGCACGTCGGCAACCCCGTCGCCGGTCAGGGCGGAGACCATGAACACCCGGTCGAACGCCAGCTTCTCGTTGATCTGCGCGGCAAGCGCCAGCAGCGTGTCGCGGCGGATGATGTCGATCTTGTTGAGAATCAGCGCCCGCGGCTTGTGGATCTGCGAGAGCGGGGCAAGCAGGGCCTCGATGTCCTCGTCCAGACCGCGCTTGGCGTCCACCAGCAGCGCGATCACGTCGGCGTCGGCGGCATGGGTCCAGGCGCTGGACACCATGGCGCGCTCCAGCCGGCGCTTGGGCGAGAAGATGCCGGGGGTGTCCACCAGCACCAGCTGGGCCGCGCCATCCAGCGCGATGCCCCGCACAATGGCGCGGGTGGTCTGCACCTTGTGGGAGACGATGGACACCTTGGTGCCCACCAACTGGTTGGTCAGCGTGGACTTGCCCGCATTGGGCGCGCCCAGAAGCGCGACGAAGCCGCAGCGGGTCGGTCCCTCAAGAGGCGGCAGGACGCGCGGCGCGACATCGTGCTCCTCGTCGAAATCGTCGTCCTCGTCGTCGAAGTCCTCGTCGGACAGCGCGCCGTCCGGCAGTTCGTCCTCCGGCAGCTCGTGCTCCGCGTCCTGCGGCGACCCTTTGGCCGCGCTCGACACATCACTGGCCGGAGCGCCGTTGCCGGGGCCGCTCTCATCCGGGCTGTTCTTATCCGGGCTGTTCTTGGGGTCCTTGGGACCCCTCCCTGCCGGTGCCATCACGACTCGTCCTTTTTCCACACGCCCTCACGGACGAGGAAAGCGGCGGCTGCCGCCTTCTGCGCATTCTGCTTGGAGGCCCCGTCCGCCTGCTCGGAGGCCAGGCCCGGAAGATCCACCGCCACGGTGAACCGGGGGGCGTGGTCCGGACCGGAACGGGTCACCTCCCGATAGGAAGGCGGCGGCAGGCCGCGGGCCTGCGCCCATTCCTGCAACACCGTCTTGGCGTCCCGCAGCGGCCGGCGCGGGGTCTCCAGGCGGGGTCGCCAGAAGCGCTCCACCACCTGGTGGGCCGCCTCGTAGCCACCGTCGAGGAACACCGCCGCCACCACGCCTTCCGCCACATCGGCAAGGATGGCCCGCCGCTTGTGGGCGCCGGACTGGCTCTCGCCGGGGCCGAGGCGGATGAAGGGGCCGAGATCCATGTCCTGCGCCACCTCGGCGCAGGCCTCCTCGCGCACCAATTCGGCGAGCCGGCGCGAAAGCTCGCCCTCCTCCCCTTCCGGGAAGGCAAGATAGAGCATGTGCGACACCACCGAGCCGAGCACGTGGTCGCCCAGGAACTCCATGCGCTGGTAGGAGCGCAGGCGCGGAGCTTCGCCTTTCACGGCGCTGATGTGGGAGAGCGCGAGCTCAAGGATCGACCGGTCACGGAAGCGATAGCCGATCCGCTCTTCTACGGACGCGAGGTCAGAGCCCACCGCGTTCAATGTACCCGAGAGAACAGCCGATCCCATCGCACCGTCCAAGGCCAAGTCCAAACCTGCCACGCGGACGCGCCCTCGTCGACCGAGAAGAAGATCACCTGCGCCTTGCCGATGAGATTCTCGAAGGGAACGTAGCCGACCTGGCTCAAAACCCGGCTGTCCGCCGAGTTATCACGATTATCGCCCATCATGAAGTAGTGGCCCGGAGGGACGTCATAGACGGGGGTGTTGTCGTAGAAGCCGTTATCCACCAGATCGAGGGTCTCGAAGGAGACGCCGTTGGGCAGGGTCTCGCGCCAGCGCTTCACCGGGACCTTGCGGCCGGTGCCGTCATCCTCGGACACGTCGGGAAGGCGCTCGCGCTGCACCGGCGTGCCGTTGATGTGCAAAAGGCCACCGATCATCTGGATCTTGTCGCCGGGCATGCCGATGACGCGCTTGATGTAGTCCGTCTCGTTGTCGCGCGGCAGCTTGAACACCACCACGTCGCCGCGCGTGGGCTCCGAGCCGAAGATGCGGCCGGAGAACAGGTTGGGCGAGAAGGGAATCGAGAAGCGCGAATAGCCGTAGCTGTACTTGGAGACGAAGAGATAGTCGCCGATCAGCAGGGTGTCCTTCATGGACCCGGACGGGATGTTGAAAGGCTGGAACAGGAAGGTCCGGATCACCAGCGCAATCAGAAGCGCATGGACGATCACGCGGACGGTTTCGAGGAAACCGCCGTCCTTCTTGGAGTCGCTGGTCGCGGTCATCTGTTGTCCAAAAAATCCCGGGTGAGGCGCAGGGTAGATGAAACTGCGCCGAAACTGAGGAGAGACGCCGGATCGGCGCCCGTGTCCACAGGGCCAAGGTCGCTTGATGGCCCCTATAGAGGCTTCGTCGGCTCCCGGCAACGCACGTGCCTGAGCCTCCCGCTGGGTCACACGCCCGTCTTGGGTACCGCCGATATGATCACATAGGCCGCTGTCAGCGGCCCTTCGTCGGTAAGGGACAGGTGGATGTGCGGCTCATAGCCGTCCGGCACCAGCGCGGCGAGGCGGCGGGCGGCGCCTCCGGTGAGCATCAGGGTCGGCTGGCCGGACGGCAGGTTCACCACCTCCATGTCGCGCCAGAACACGCCGTGGCTGAGGCCGGTGCCCAGCGCCTTGGAGCAGGCTTCCTTGGCAGCAAAGCGCTTGGCGTAGGTCTCGGCGCGCAGCTTGCGCTGGTCCGCCTTGCGCCGCTCTCCAGGCGTGAACACCCGGTCGAGGAACCGGTCGCCGAACCGCTCGATGGAGCGGGCGATGCGCCGGGCGTCCGAGAAGTCCGAGCCGATGCCGATGATCATGCCGCCGCGCCGTCCCCGACGGCGGCCCGGCCCGCCGCGATGGCCGCCCGCATGCGCGCGATGGCCTGGTCGAGCCCCACGAAAATGGCCTCGCCGATGAGGAAGTGGCCGATGTTCAGCTCCACGATCTGCGGGAAGGCGGCGATGCGCTCGGCGGTGGCATAGTCGAGGCCGTGGCCCGCATGGACCTCCAGCCCGAGCCCCGCCGCCTGCCGCGCCCCGGCCTTCAGCCGCACGAACTCGGCCTCGGCCTCCACATGCCGGCCTTCCGTCACCGCGTCGCACCAGGCGCCGGTGTGCAGTTCCACGATGTCCGCGCCGAGCTCGGCCGCCGCCGCGATCTGGGCCGGATCCGCCGCGATGAACAGGGAGACGCGGATGCCCGCCGCCTTCAGCCGGGCGATCCGGGGCGCAAGCTCCGCCCGCTGGCCGGCAGCATCGAGCCCACCCTCGGTGGTGCGCTCCTCGCGCCGCTCGGGCACCAGGCAGCAGGCGTTGGGACGGACGCGGCAGGCGATGGCAACCATCTCCTCGGTCGCCGCCATCTCGAAATTGAGCGGCAGGTCGATCTCGGCCTTCAGCCGCTCCATGTCCGCGTCGCGAATGTGGCGGCGGTCTTCGCGCAAGTGGGCGGTAATGCCATGGGCTCCGGCGGCCTTGGCGAGGGCGGCGGCGCGCACCGGGTCGGGAAGGGCGCCGCCGCGCGCGTTGCGCACCGTCGCCACGTGATCGACGTTCACTCCGAGCCGCACCGGCTTCAGCACCGCCATCGTCCCTGCTCCCTGCTCCGCTGCGGCTTATGGATGGGCGCGCCCCGCTCGCAGCGGGTCAGCCGTTCACGCGCTCCACCTGGGCCACCACCTCGCGGGCCTTCAGGTCCGCCATGATGGTGTTGAGGTGCCTGAGGTCGAACACCTCGATGTCGATCACCATCTCGTGGAAATCCGCCGAGCGGGAGCGCATCTGGAGACCGTCGATATTGCCGCCGCGATCGCCGATGGCGCCGGCCACCTGGGCCAGCGAGCCGGGTGCGTTGCGGGCGGTCACGATGATGCGGGCCGGGAAGCGGCCGTCCGAGAGCTCGTCCACGTCCCAGCGCACGTCGAGCCAGCGCTCGGGCGCATCCTCGAAACTCTGCAGGGACGGCGACTGAATTGGGTAGATGGTGATCCCCTCCCCCGGCGTGAGAATGCCGACGATGCGGTCACCCGGCACCGCGCCCCCCTCCGGCGCGAATCGCACCGGAAGCTCACCGTTGATGCCGCGGATGGGAATGGCGTCGAGACGCTCGGCATCCTCCCCATCCCGTGGCTTGGCGCCCTCGGGGATCTTGAACTTGAGGTTGTGGCCGCGCTTCAGCTCGAACCAACCCTCGCCGTTGATCTGACGGTCGGTGCGGTCTTCCGCGCGCGGCGGCTGCCAGTCGGGATAGACGGCGCGGATGAGATCGTCGGTCTTGATCTCGCCCCGGCCCACGGCGGCGAACACATCCTCGGCGGCTGTGCGGGCGAGGCGCGGCGTGCCCTTGGCCACCGCATCCTCCGAGAACACCTTGCCGGCCTTGGCAAAAGCCCGCTCGGCGATCTTTCGGCCGAGGCCGGCATATTGGGCGCGCACGGCGGTGCGGGTCGCACGGCGCACGGCGGCCCGCGCCTTGCCGGTGACGGCGATGGTTTCCCACGCGCCGGGCGGCGTCTGCGCCTTGGAGGTGATGATCTCCACCTCGTCGCCGTTCTTCAGCTCCGACACCAGGGGCGCGATGGAGCCGTTGATCTTGCAGCCCACCGCCGTATTGCCCACGTCGGTATGCACGGCATAGGCGAAATCGATGGGCGTCGCCTTGCGCGGCAGCGCGATCAGCCGCCCCTTGGGGGTGAAGCAGAACACCTGGTCGTGGAACAGCTCGAGCTTGGTGTGCTCCAGGAACTCCTCCGGCGAGAGGCCCTGCGACAGGTTCTCGATGGTCTTGCGCAGCCAGGCGTAGGCCCGGCTCTCGTGGGAGAGCATGGCCCCCGGCGCGCCGGACGCATCCTTGTAGAGGGCGTGGGCGGCGATGCCGTATTCGGCGATCTCCTCCATGTCCCGGGTGCGGATCTGCATCTCGACCCGCTGCCGGCGCGGTCCCACCACCGTGGTGTGGAGCGAGCGGTAGTCGTTGGGCTTGGGGGTGGAGATATAGTCCTTGAAGCGGCCGGGCACGATGGCCCACTTGGTGTGGATCACCCCCAGCGCGCGATAGCAGTCCTCCACCGAACCGACGATGACGCGGAAGCCGTAGAGGTCGGACAATTGCTCGAAGCCGATGGCCTTGCGCTCCATCTTGCCCCAGATGGAGTACGGCCGCTTCTCACGCCCCTTCACCTCGGCCGCGATGCCGCGCCGTTCCAGCTCGTCCTTCAGCTCGCGCTCGATCTCCTGCACCACGGCGCCGTTGCCCTGGCGCAGTTCCGAGACCCTCTCGGCGATGGATTCGTAGGCCTCCGGCGAGAGCTGGCGGAAGGACAGGTCCTCCAGTTCCTCGCGCATGTCCTGCATGCCCATGCGGGCGGCGAGCGGGGCGTAGATGTCCAGCGTCTCCTGCGCCACGCGATCGCGCTTCTCCGGCGGCACCCACTTCAGGGTGCGCATGTTGTGGAGGCGGTCGGCGAGCTTGACGAGGAGCACCCGCACGTCGTCGGCGATGGCGAGGAGCAGCTTGCGCAGGTTTTCCGCCTGCTTGGCCTGCTTGGAGACGAGGTCCAGCTTCTTGATCTTGGTGAGGCCCTCCACCAGCGTCGCGATCTGGTGACCGAACAGGCGCTCGATCTCCACCTTGGTGGCGCTGGTATCCTCGATGGTGTCGTGCAGCAGGGCCGAGACGATGGTGGCATCGTCCAGCTTGAGATCGGTGAGGATCGCCGCGACTTCCAGGGGATGGGAGAAATAGGGGTCGCCGGACGCGCGCAGCTGGCTGCCGTGCGCGCGCATGGCATACACATAGGCGCGGTCGAGCAGCGCCTCGTCGGTGTTGGGATTATACCGTCGAACGCGCTCGACGAGTTCGTATTGGCGCATCATGGCCGGGAACGATCCGTCGCAGCACGGGCGGGGCAGGTTCAGCGCGCCCGCCCTATCCTTGTTTGACCCTTGATATCATGGCGAGGGGGGCCACGCGCAAGGCGCACCTAGCCCTTGTACGCGGAAAAACGCTGCGGCACGACGGCTTTGACCCTGCATGCCCGCCGGGGCTCCTGGCGGGGGTCGGGTCACCGTAACGGAAGGATGACGGCGCGCGGCACCCGCTTTTCATCGGCACGCCCGCCGATTATGGATCAGGTAACGCGCCACGGGCATCCCCCGCCAGAAGCGCTTCCGTGCCGCCGGCCCTGCAACGCCCCTCCAAGAAAAGCCTGCACCCATGAGCGCGCTGCCATGAGCGACCTGTTCGGCCTCGCCTTTCCCTTCTTCGGGCTGATCTTCCTCGGCTATTTCTGTGGCTGGCGGGTCCGGCTGCCGGAAAGCGGGCTCGCCTGGCTGACATTCTTCGTCATCTATGTGGCGCTGCCGGCGCTGTTCTATCACATCGTGGCGCAGACGCCGATCCACGAGCTGGCCAATCCCGCCTTCATCCTGGCGGTGGTGGCGTCCACGGCGACCACCTCCCTCATCGCGCTCGCCATCGGCCTTTACTTTCGGCGCGGGCATGTAGGCGAGGCCGCCATCGCCGTCACCATCGGCGCCTATGCCAATGTGGGCTACATGGGGCCGGGCCTGACGCTGGCCGCCCTCGGTCAGGCGGCGGCGACGCCGGCGGCGCTCATCTTCGCCTGCGACAGCCTGCTGTTCTTCACCATCGTGCCCCTGCTCATGAGCATGCGCGGACGCGGCGAGAGCCTGCTGCACACCCTTGGCCTCATTGCGAAGCGGGTGCTCACCCACCCCTTCAACATTGCGACCATGCTGGGGGTGCTGGCAGCGGCGCTGGAGTTCCGCGAGCCGGAGCCGCTGTCGCGCATGCTGGATTTCCTGCGCAATGCCGCCGCCCCCTGCGCGCTGTTCGCGCTGGGCGTCACCGTGGCGCTCCGGCCGCTGAAGCGGGTGCCGGTGGAACTGGGGCCTCTGCTGGTGCTGAAGCTGGTGCTGCACCCGATGATCGCGCTGGTGTCGCTCAGCCTGTTCGGGCCGTTCTCGCAGGTCTGGACCGAGACGCTGCTGCTGATGGCGGCGCTGCCGCCGGCGCTGAACGTGTTCGTGCTGGCGCGGCAGTACCATGTGTTCATGGAGGAGGCGTCCGCCGCCGTCCTCCTCGGCACCCTGTTCTCGGTGGTGACGGTGACCGGCATGCTCTATCTGCTGCGCGGGCACCTCATCCCGCTCAGCCTGTTCTGAGGCCCGAGGCCTGCGCCTCAAGCCGCCTTGTCGCCGATACCGAGCCGCATCAGCGTGCGCCGGAGAGGTCCCACCCGGTCGAGCAGATAGAGGCCGAAGCCGCGCACGCCCTGGATCGGCAGCAGGTCCGAGAGGAGCGAACGGTTGAGCAGGTCCACCGCCCGCATGCGGCCGAACACGTCGCGCTGACGCGCCGCCGCATAGCGCGACAGCAGCGCCTCCCCGCCCACGTCCTCGCCCCCGGCGAAGGCATCCGCCACGAAGGCCACCAATGCCCCTGCGTCGCGCAGGCCGAGATTGAGGCCCTGCGCGCCGATGGGCGGCATGATGTGGGCGGCCTCGCTGATAAGGGCGATGCGATCCGCCACCAGCCGCTCCGCCGTCTCCGCCGCCAGCGGGAAGGCGCCACGGCCGCCCTCCATCTCGAAGCGGCCGAGCACGGAGGAGGCCCGCGCCTCCAGCTCCCGCGCCAGCGCCATGTCGTCGAGGCCGAGCAGGCGGATCGCCTCCCGCTCCGTGACCACGCAGACGATGGAGGAACGATCCCCCGTCAGCGGCACGAGGGTGAAGGGACCGGTCTCGGTGTGGAATTCGGTGGAGGTGTCCTCGTGCGAGCGGGTGTGGCGCACGGTGGCGGTGAAGGCCACCTGCGGATAGGACCGGGTGCGCATGGTAATGCCCGCCGCCCCCCGCACCCGCGACTGGCGTCCATCCGCCCCCACCACCAGGCGGGCGCGCAGGGCGGAACCGTCCGCGAGACGCAGGGTAAGGGCGTCGGGCGCAAACTCGATGCGCTCCAGCGCGGTGCGCGCGATGTGAAGGTTGGGCTGCTGCATGGCCTTGGCAAGCAGGCCGTTGCGCAGGGCATCGTTCTCGATGTTGTAGCCGAAGGTGGACAGGCCGATTTCCGCCGACCGGAAGGTGACTTCCGGCGCCCGCACAAGCCGGCGGGTGGCATCGGCGATGCGCATGTCGCGCAACGGCGCCGCGCGCGGCTCCAGCTCCGCCCACAGGCCGAAATCCTCAAGGATGCGCACCGAGCCTTCCAGCAGCGCCGTGGTGCGGTGGTCGGCCCCGCGATCGGGTCCGGTGACGAGGGCCGTGGGCACGCCCCGCGCGGCGAGCCCCAGGGCGGTGGCAAGCCCGGCCGGACCCGCGCCCACCACGATCACCTCGTGAAGGTCGTCACGGTGGGTATCGCCGTGGTGGATGTCCTCTTGCGCCATCGCAGCCTCCCCGCCGCCGTGTCTCCGGCGCAGCGCACACTAGAACCAGCTTGGGGCCGAGAAAAGGCGGCGCAGCCCCGAGTCAGGGCCTCAAGATGCCACGCCGCAAGGCTTTGGCGTAGGATCCGGTACGATGCAGCGGCGCGGCGTGTTGCCCCATCGGCACGCGCGGCGCCTTTCGCGCGACGATCGGCACCGGACATCTTGCGGTGCGCGCGAGTTCCCCCATTCTGGCGCGGACTTGAGTGCTGGGGGATGGGATGCTGGACTGGATTACGTCGCCGGAAGCCTGGGCGGCACTCGTGACGCTCACGGCCATGGAGATCATCCTCGGCATCGACAATGTGGTCTTCATCTCCCTGGTGGTGCAGAAGCTGCCCCCGGCCCAGGCGCTGCGGGCGCGGCAGGTGGGGCTTTCCGCCGCGCTCATCCTGCGCATCGCGCTGCTGTTCGCGCTCACCTGGCTCATCGGCCTGCAGCAGACCCTGTTCTCCGCCTTCGGCCACGATTTCTCCTGGCGCGACATCATCCTCATGGGCGGCGGTGCCTTCCTCATCGCCAAGGCCACCCAGGAAATGCACGGCGCGCTGGAGGGCGAGGACGAGCTGGAGGCCGACGACGGCCCTGGCACCTACGCCCAGCGCGCCTTCCTGGCGGTGGTGGCGCAGGTGATCCTGCTCGACCTCGTGTTCTCGGTGGACTCGATCCTCACCGCCATCGGCATGGCGGAGCACCTCGCCATCATGGTGCTGGCGGTGATCATCGCGGTGTCGATCATGTTCGCCGCGTCCGGCCCGCTCTCGGCCTTCATCGCCGCCCATCCCACCACCAAGATGCTGGCGCTGGCCTTCCTCGTGCTCATCGGCGTCACGCTGGTGGCGGACGGCTTCGGCGCCCACATCCCGAAGGGCTACATCTATGCGGCCATGGCCTTCTCGGTGATGGTGGAGATGCTGAACGTCGCCGCCACCGGCCGGCGCCGGCGGCGGATCGCGGCGCGGCACGCGGAGGAGCAGCAATGACCGACAAGGTGCTCGTGGTGACAGGCGGCAGCCGGGGCATCGGCGCCGCCTGCGTGATCAGGGCCGCGAAGGCGGGCTATGGCCGGATCGCGCTGAACTACACCAGCGATGCCGCCGCGGCCGAGGCCACCGCCGCAGCCGCTCGCGCCCACGGCGCCGAGGTGGCGGTGATCAAGGGCGACATGGCCGTCCCCGCAGACATCGCCCACCTGTTTGACGAGACCGACGCCCGCCTCGGCCCGGTGACCCATCTTATCAACAACGCCGGCATTACCGGCCGCTCCGGGCCCTTTGCCGATGCGGATCCGGCCGAGATCGCCCGCGTCATCGACCTCAACGTCACCGGCGCGCTGCTGGTGGCGCAGGCGGCGGTGAAGCGCATGTCCACGGCGCGCGGCGGCAAGGGTGGCGCCATCGTCAACATCTCCTCCATGGCGGCGATCCTGGGCTCGGCCGGCGAATATGTCTGGTACGCCGCGAGCAAGGGTGCCATCGACAGCTTCACCATCGGCCTCGGCCGCGAGCTGGCGCGGGAAGGGGTGCGGGTGAACGGAGTGGCGCCGGGCCTCATCGCCACCGACATCCACGACGCCAGCGGCGTCACCGGCCGGCTGGACCGGCTGGCGCCCACCACGCCCATGGGCCGCGCCGGAACCGCCGACGAGGTGGCCGAGGCGGTGCTGTACCTGCTCTCGGATGCGGCGAGCTACACCACCGGCGCCATCCTCAGGGTCTCCGGCGGGCGCTGAGGGTGCTTGCGGGCGTCCCGCGCCGGCCTATGATCCCGGCGTCTCGGCAGGAAAAGGGGTCTGGCGTCATGGTCCATGCGGTTCGGGTGCATCAGACGGGCGGTCCCGAGGTGCTGGCCTATGAGGCGGTCGAGGTGCCTCCCCCCGGGCGCGGCGAAGTGCAGATTCGCCAGACCGCCATCGGCCTCAATTTCATCGACGTTTATTTCCGCACCGGCCTCTACAAGGCCGCGAGCCTTCCCTTCATCCCCGGTAACGAGGGCGCCGGCGTGGTGGAGGCCGTGGGGCCGGACGTGAACGATTTCCATCCCGGCGACCGGGTCGCCTATGCCAGCGCCATCGGCGCCTATGCCGAGGTGCGCAACGTGCCGGCCGCCGTGCTGCTGCACCTGCCCGCCTCCATCGACGACCAGACCGCCGCCGCCATGATGCTGAAGGGCATGACGGCGCAGTATCTCGTGCGCCGCACCCATCACATCAAGCCGGGCGACGTGATTCTGGTACAGGCGGCAGCCGGCGGCGTGGGGCTCATCCTGTGCCAGTGGGCCAAGCACCTGGGCGCCACTGTCATCGGCACCGTGGGCTCCAAGGACAAGGCGGAGCTGGCCCTGTCCCACGGCTGCGACGAGGTGATTCTCTACCGGGACGAGGACTTCGTGCACCGGGTGAAGGAGATCACCGCCGGCAAGCTGTGCGACGTGGTCTATGACGGGGTGGGACAGGCGACCTATCCCGCCTCCCTCGACTGCCTGAAGCCGCTGGGCCTGTGGGTCAGCTTCGGCAACGCCTCCGGTGCCATCAAGAATTTCGACCTGCTCCAGCTGTCCCAGAAGGGCTCGCTGTTCGCCACCCGTCCGACCCTCGCCACCTTCGTGGCCAAGCGCCATGACCTGATCGCCACCGCCAACGACCTGTTCGAGGCGGTGCTGACCGGAGCGGTGAAGATCCCGGTCCACCAGACCTATGCGCTGAAGGACGTGCAGAAGGCCCACAAGGACCTCGAATCACGCAAGACCACCGGCTCCACCCTGCTGCTGCCGTAGGCTGCCGGCTTTCTAGCGTGGCGCCGCGGCATCCATGAGATGGCGCGCGGCATAGAGTTCCGGATAGAGCCGGTTGCGGAACTGGCTCGCCGCCGGCTCAACGCTCGCCAGCAGCCGGTCGATGGCGCCGGCCTGCTCGGTCTGCGCCCACGGGCGGCGGGGCGTGGGCCGGTCGTCGAGCCAGAATTCGCTCCAGTCGAACGTGGTCTCGATCAGCTCCCGCGCGAAGGCAGCGCCTTCCGCGAGCGCGCCCTGCAGCACCACGTCGATATAGGACTGGACCAGCGGGAACGCCGCGTCGGGCAGGACGCCGTTGTCCGGGGCGCCGGCCTCCCGATCAAGATAGATGCCCATCTGGACGCCCTTGGGCACATAGATCCATACCCGGCCGGAGCGCGGCAGTCCCTGCCAGCCCACCCCCTCAACCAGGGCCGGATCCACCTCCACCCGCCGGTAGCCACCCTCGCGCCGGTCGAAGGCGGCCATCTCCCCGGCGTCCAGCACGGGGAAGACCACGCCGTTGATGGAGGACGGCACCTCACCGTCGCGCGGCTGCCGCAGCCCCAGCGCGGTGAAGCCCGCTCCGGACCGCGCCCCGCCACGGGCGACGAAGGCTCGCACCAGCCCGAACCGCGCAGAAACCCGCGCCGGCACCGCCACCACCTGCCGGTGCGAGGTGGAGGTGCGCGACGACTCGCTGATGAGCGTGCCGTAGCCGAACAGGAAATCCGTCGGCTGGTCGGGCAGCCCCTCGCCCCAGAAATCGCGCGCGCGTGCCGGACCGCCGCCCGCGACAAGACCCGCAAGGCCGGTGAGCCCGAGCAGCACATCCCGCCGCGACGGCGATCGGAACCCGCGACGGACTTCCCCCTCACGCGCGCCGCCCGCGCGTCCTGCCATGAAGTCGTGTTGCACCGGCCCGCCACCTATGCTGCATTGCATTCAAGAGGTTGGCGGCTCGGCACGGAGCCATGCCGCCGGATCCACGGGGGGACACATGAAGCTGCCACGCCAATTCTTCAAGCCGCTGGCCATCGGTGCGCCCGCACCTTACCGCGAGCTGCCGGTGCAGCTGGAGCGCATGATTCACTTCGTGCCACCGCACCTCGAAAAGATGCGCGCGAAGGTGCCGGACATCGCCAAGCAGGTGGATGTGGTGCTCGGCAACCTCGAGGACGCCATCCCTTCCGACGCCAAGGAAGCCGCCCGCCGGGGCTTCATCGAGATGGCCAAGGCCACCGATTTCGGCTCCACCGGCCTGTGGACCCGCATCAACTGTCTCAACAGCCCCTGGGTGCTGGACGATATCGTTGAGATCGTCAGCGAGATCGGCGGCAAGCTCGACGTGATCATGCTGCCCAAGGTGGAAGGCGCCTGGGACGTGCACTATCTCGACCAGCTGCTGGCCCAGCTGGAGGCCAAGCACGCCATCGGCAAGCCCATCCTCATCCACGCCATCCTGGAGACCGCCGAGGGCGTGAAGAATGTGGAGGAGATTGCCAGCGCCTCCCCGCGCATGCACGGCATGAGCCTCGGCCCGGCGGACCTTGCCGCCTCCCGCGCCATGAAGACCACCCGCGTCGGCGGCGGCCATCCGGACTACAAAGTGCTAGCGGACGCGGACGGCGACAAGCCGCGCGCCGGCTACCAGCAGGACCTGTGGCACTACACCGTCGGCAAGATGGTGGACGCCTGCGCCGCCAACGGCATCAAGCCCTTCTACGGTCCGTTCGGCGACTTCTCGGATCTCGCCGCCTGCGAGAGCCAGTTCCGCAACGCCTTCCTGCAGGGCTGCGTCGGCGCCTGGTCGCTGCACCCCACCCAGATCGACATCGCCAAGCGCGTGTTCTCCCCCGATCCGGGCGAGGTGGCCTTCGCGCTCAAGATCCTGGAAGCCATGCCCGACGGCGCCGGCGCGGTGATGATCGACGGCAAGATGCAGGACGACGCCACCTGGAAGCAGGCCAAGGTGATCGTCGATCTTGCCCGTATTGTCGCAGCCAAGGATCCGGAAATGGGCAAAGCCTACGGACTGTGACAGAATTGATTAACCTTGCAGTACATTGCCGTTACGGAAGGTCGATCGCGACGGCACAGTGAAGAGGCGGGACATGGGCAGTCACGACAAAGCGCGCGCGAAACCCGCCACCGGCGCGCCTGCGCCGGATGGCACTTCCATCGCGTCTGCACCCGAGGCCGACGCGATGACGCAGGACGCCAAGGCTGGAGCGCCGGCCGGAGCGGCCGAGGGCAAGAGCATCGCTGCCGCCCCTGAAGGTGCGGCCGCCCTGCCGCTTTCGGGCGCGGCGGCGGACTTCCACTCCACCATGCGTGAGGGCAAGTTCCGCATCGGAGAGGTGGTGCGGCACAAGCACTTCCCCTTCCGCGGCGTGGTCTTCGACGTGGACCCGGTGTTCGACAACACCGAGGAATGGTGGCTCTCCATCCCCGAGGAGATCCGCCCCCACAAGGACCAGCCCTTCTACCACCTGCTCGCCGAGAATGCGGACAGCGAGTATGTCGCCTACGTCTCCGAGCAGAACCTGGAGCGGGACTTCTCCGAGGAGCCGGTGCGCCACCCCAAGGTGAACGAAGCCCTGACGGACGACGGCGCCGGCGGCTGGCGGGTGCGGCGCGACCTCATCAACTGAACGTCGGTCCCGCCACCGGGCGGGACAGGCCGTACAGGTCCACAGACATAAAAAGGGCCGGCATCTGCATGCCGGCCCTTTTTGCTGATCTCTGGCAGGGCGGCGCGCCGCCCTGAAATCACGTCATCAGGTCCACTGGACCAAGATCACTGGGCGCCCTGCGCCTTGGCGCGCTCGAGCTCCTGGCCCTTCTTCAGGAGAGCGGCCTTGCCCTGCTCTTCCTGCTGCTGGGCTGCGGCGCGGGCCTCTTCCATGCGCTTGCGCTCCTGCTCCATGGCCACCTTGGCGTCCATGCCGGCACCATCGTAAGCCTTGCCGAAATCGGCGTTGGAGATGGGCAGGCTCAGGGTGCGGCCGGTGCCGTTCACCATCTGCAGGTACACCGCATTGGCCTTGCGGAACTTGGCGATGAAGCTGCCGTCGACCTCAAGGTCGCCGACGCAGGTGGCGCCGCCGCCCTGGATGGGCTGGCACAGCACGAACGGGATATTCACCGGGTCCTTGTCGAGGGTGATGCGCAGGCCGGGCTGGAGCCGCATGCCGAGCGGCACGGAAACGTTGATGCGCTTCTTCGGCTCGTCCTGCATCTCGACGATGTCGACCTTGGCGATGGCCTGATTCTCGACGCCAAGCACCTGGGTGAGCACGCACACCTGCTTCTTCCGCTCCGGGATCTCCTGGCAGATCTTCTGCCACGGGGAGGCGGAGAATTTTACGTCGGCTTCGCCCTGGGGCTGGCCGGGGGCTGCCTGGCCCTGCTGGGGCGCGCCAGCGGCGGGCGCCTGGGCGGCCGGAGCAGCGGGCTTGGCGGCGGGCTTGGCGGCGGGCTTGGCCGCAGGCGCGGGCTGGGCCGGCGGGGTCTGGGAAAAGGCCGGGCCGGCGAACGCCACAGCGAGCAGCGTTGCGGCAACCCCGGCCGTGAGCCGCGCGTTGAATTTGGTCATGGTCATCGTGGCCTTTCTTGTGGTCTGAGCCGCCGGGGCTCCGGCCGCGCACGCGCTGAGGCCGGGGCGCCGTACCCCCCTCTCTCGGACACCGGCTCTCTCAAGCCCAATTGAGGCGAGAAGGTGACGGGCCAAAGCCGCACGGGGAACACGCACGCCCACACTCGCTCCTGGCGCCGGGACAGCGTGTGCTACCTTGCCGAGGAATAAGGCCAACAAACGGCCGACCGGCTGGTTTGAACAGTCAAATGTGCCACGGCGGTACCTTAAGGATCGGCGGCGGTCCATACGATTCGTGAACCGGACGGCGCGCATGCTGGTGGGGCGGCCGGCAGCGGCAGGCTGGGGCGGCGAGCTGGGAAGGCGTGATGCGGAGCGGTTTCAGCCAGCATGGGCGATGGGCCGGGCGCGGGTCCGGAAGAGGCGGCGGCGCCAGGCCGTGGCTCCTCGCGCTCCTGCTCCTCGGCACGCCGGCGCAGGTGTCCGGACAAGCATCCGCCCAGGTGCTGGACAGGGCGCCGGCCATCGCCATGCGCGGCACCCCCGACCTGCCCGCGACCTTCGCCGCCCTGCCCTATGCCGACCCCAATGCGCCCAAGGGCGGGCATCTGGACCTGTCGCTGCTGGGCACCTTCGACAGCCTCAACCCCTTCATCGTCAAGGGTTCCGCGCCGCTCATCATGCGCAATTACGTGATCGAGAGCCTGATGGCGCGCTCCCTCGACGAGCCGTTCACGCTCTACCCGCTGCTGGCGCAGAGCGTGACCAGCGATGCCGAGCGCAGCTTCGTCGCCTTCGCCCTCAACCCCGCCGCCCGCTTCTCCGACGGCAGCCCGGTCACCGCCGACGACGTGCTGTTCTCGTTCACGCTCATGCGCGACATGGGCCGGCCAAACCACCGTCTTTATTACGGAAAAATCGCCAGAGCCGAGGCGCCGGATCCCCACACCGTCCGCTTCACCTTCACCGAGCCGGACCCGGAACTGCCGCTCATCATGGGCCTCATGCCCGTGTTCAAAAAGGCCAGCATCGACCGCGACCGCTTCGAGGAGACCACCCTCACCCCCCTCACCGGCTCGGGTCCCTACCGGGTCGGGGCGGTGGATGCGGGGGCGTCCGTGACGCTGGAGCGCAACCCGGACTATTGGGGGCGCACCGTTCCGTTCAACCGAGGTCTCTATAACTTCGACAGGATCCGCTTCTTCTACTTCAGGGACGCCAACACCGAGTTCGAGGCCTTCAAGAAGGGGCTCATCGACGCCCGCTTCGAGACCGACCCCGGCCGCTGGGAGACCGGATACGACTTTCCCGCCGCGCGCTCGGGGGACGTGGTCAAGGAGCTGATTCCGACCGGAACGCCAAAGCCTTATTCGGCCTTCGTGTTCAACACGCGCCGCCCGCTGTTCGCCGATCGACGGGTCCGCCAGGCCCTCATCGAGCTGTTCGATTTCGAGTGGCTGGACAAGAATTTCTACCACGGCCTCTACCGGCGCACGGCGAGCTACTTTGAAGGTTCGGTGCTTTCAAGTTCGGGCGTGCCGGCCGACGCCCGCGAGCGGGCCCTGCTCGACCCCTACCCCGATGCCGTGGTGCCGGAGGTGCTGGCCGGCACCTTCCGCCCGCCGGTCTCCGACGGCTCCGGCCGCGATCGGGAGCGGCTGAAGTCCGCGCTCCAGCTTCTCGACAAGGCGGGCTGGATGCTGCGGCAGGGGGCGCTGGTGAACCGGGAGACCGGACGGCCCTTCGCCTTCGAGATCATGGTGGCCACCCGCGAGCAGGAGCGCCTCGCCCTGGCCTACCAGAGCCAGCTCAAAAGGGCGGGCATCGCCGCACAGGTGCGGTATGTGGATGCAGTGCAGTTCGATGCCCGGCGGGGCGCCTATGAGTTCGACATGATGCCCTTTGCCTGGAGCCAGTCGCTCTCCCCCGGCAACGAGCAGGCGTTCTATTTCGGCTCCGCCGCCGCTGACACGCCGGGCTCACGCAACTATATGGGGGCGAAATCCCCCGCCATCGATGCCGCCATCGCCGCCTTGCTGGCGGCCCGCGACGAGGACGAATATGTGTCCGCCGCCCGCGCCCTCGACCGGGTGCTGGTGTCCGGGGCCTATGGGGTGCCGCTGTTCCACACGCCGGGCCAGTGGCTTGCCCGCTGGACGCGGATCGAGCGGCCCCAGCGCGCCTCGCTCTACGGCACCCTGCCCGAGACCTGGTGGCGCGTGCCCGGCAAATAGGATTACGCCGGCCGCGCCCTCACGGCGGCGACGCCGAGGCCGATGAAGGCGACGAGCACCAGCCCTTGGGTCACCGCGAAGGCCGGCGCGCCCTGGCTGGGGGCCACGGCCTGGAGCGCGGGGACCTTGGTGAAGGCCTGGGCCACCGCCACGAACACCAGGAAATAGAGGCTCGCCACCGCCGTGGCGGCGTAGATGGCGTGCCAACGCCCCTCAAGCCCGACCGCGTAGCGCGCGAAAATCGCGGGCAGGAGCACGAGAATCGCTACCGCCCCGACCACGTGGGACGGCAGCACCCCATTGAAGGGGAACAGGAACCCCGTGGCGCTGGTGAGGAAGGCGAGGGCGAGGAAAGTCGCCGCCGTCGTGGGCCGGTCAAGGCCCCGGACGAGGCTCGCCACCACCGCGATGCCGGCGACGATGGCAAAGAGGCTGATATCGGTATGGATGCCGGTCAAAGTCGTCGGGTCGAACATGGCTGGCGCTCCCTAAAGCACTTTCCGTTGGCCCAGGCTCACTCTGGACTCTTGCTCTGGAGCATTTTCTCCACGCGAACCGGGATCCCCTTCGCGCGAAAATGCTCCAAGGGAAGGGAAGCCAAGCTTAGCAGCCTGCCGCCTGCTCGTATTGCAGGATAGGCGCCGGCGGCGGCGCGGGGCCCTATTACCTTCAAGTCGACCCTGCGGCGTTGCTCGCAGCGAATTTCCAAGCGATGGCCAAGAGATGGCGAAGCGATCACCCAGAGAAACCTAGGTGTTTTCCCGGGCTACCGCTCGGGCACATATCGGCCGCAATTTGTCGCCACGCTCCGCCACGCCTAGCAGGCGGTACGCTTTGCAGGACCTGTTGTTCAGATGTATCCGTTTCAGGTGCATCTTTTTCAGGAGCCGCTTTTTCAGGCGGTCTTGCCGGAACGAGGGAGGAAGAAGGCCACGGTTCGCGCGCCAGCGGTTTGGAACGGGACGGGTTGCATACAAGGCGGCGTCGCAAGGCGATCCCCGAGAGCAGCCGGATCCTCGCGCGGTCGATAGGCCCAAAGAAATGGATCCTCGAGCCTCTGCCTCTTCCGGCGCAGGCGGCTTGGCAGGAGGTATATATATGGCTGGCCTTGGACGCGCCCAGCGCCGCTCCGGCGGTATGGAGGACACCTTCCGGGATTATGGTACGGAAGGCGGCTTCGACGTTTCCAACAACCGGCGGGATACGCCCCGCCCCCGCATCGGTTCAAGCGCCCGCGCCCGCCCGCCCCGCCGCAAGGCACGGGATGGGCTTGTGTTATGGCGTGCGCTGGCCCTTTCCGCTTCGTTCCTGATCCTCGGCATGGGGGGCGTGGTCGCCTACCACGCCATGACGCCCGACCGCCCTGCCCCCGATGGCGCGGCCCCGAAAGCCACGGCCGCGACGGCCTCCACTGCGAAGACCGCGAGCGAAACCCGCCCGCAGCAGCCGCCCGTTCTCAAGACCGCCGATGGAGGGCACGCGCAGATGTCCACCAAGGTCGCCTCCATCCTCGGCGCTCCCGCACCCTCGGCCGCGCCGGCCCAGCCGGAGCGCGCCAACGCGCTTCAGGTGGCGACGGCAATTCCTGCCTCGGCACCGGCGGAGCCGGCCCCCACCGCCGCCGATTTCGCCCGTCCCGCCTTCCTCGAACCGGTCAGCGGCGACGAGGCGGGCGACGACGCCATCCTGCCCGAGGGCGCCACGCAGACGGTTGCCGATACCGCACCGGCGACGGGAGCGCCGCTTCCCAAGGCCAAGCCCAGCGCCGTCGCCGTGGCCTCGGCAGACGCTGGCAAGGCCGCTGCCGATGACGACGGCCGCACCGCCCGCATCCGCTCCGCCGTGACGCTGCGTTCCGGGCCGAAGCGCTCGGCCTCCGCCATCGGGACGCTGGACGAGGGCACCAAGGTGACCCTCTATTCCTGCAAGTCCTGGTGCGAAGTGTCGGCCGGCGACAAGCGCGGCTTCGTCTACAAGGCGGCAGTGGCACAGTGAAGGAATGGCGGTGAGCCTGTCTCATCCGCCACAAGGCCAATCCCGCGCCGCGCCTGAGGGTGCTGCAAGACCGGCACGCGGGACCGGTCGGCGCCGCGCGCTCTAGCCCGCGGCGCCGGTTCCGGGTAGCGTCGCGGGAAACCGGACGGACCCGTTGCCCAAGCGCCCCACCAAGCCCCCATCTTCCCCTTCCGCCACCCGCCCGCCCAAGGCGCGCCCGGGTAAATCCCGCGCCTCGCGCAAGCAGGCGGCCGCCGAGCATGCGCGCGTGGAGGCCCTGGTGGTGGCCCGCCACGCCACCGGCGAGATGCCCACGAAAGAGCAGGTGCTGGCCTTCATCGCCACCCAGAGCGGCGAGGTGGGCAAGCGCGAGATCGCCCGCGCCTTCGGCCTCAACGCGGCGCAGAAGATCGAGCTGAAGAGCCTGCTGCGCGACCTCGCCGACACCGGAACGGTGGAGCGCAGCCGGCGCCGGCTTCACGTACCCGGTGCCCTGCCCGGCGTGGTGCTGGCCGACATCGTCTCCCGCGATGGCGACGGCGAGCTGATCGCCGTGCCGGTGGAGTGGGATACCGAGACCCAGGGCGACGCGCCGCCCATCCTTGTCCAGGTGCCGCGCCGCGCCGTGGGCCCCGCCCCCGGCCTGGCCGACCGGGTGCTGCTGCGCATCGTGGAAGGTTCCATCGAGCATGGCGTCGCCCATGTGGGCCGCGTCATCAAGGTGCTGGAGAAGGCGCGCAGGCAGACCATCGGCATCTTCCGTGCCGCCCCCGGCGGGGAAGGCGGCGGGCGCATCATCCCCATCGACAAGAAGCAGCTCGGCCGCGAGCTCCAGGTGCCCCCAGGCGCCGAGCACGAGGCCAGGGACGGCGACCTCGTCACCGTCGAATTGATGCGCCAGCGGGTGTTCGGCCTGCCCACCGCGCGGGTGAAGGAGAAGCTGGGTTCGCTGAGCTCCGAGAAGGCGGTGAGCCTGATCGCGCTGCACGCCCACGCCATCCCCCACGTCTTCCCCGAGGCGGTGCTGAAGGAGGCCGAGGCGGCAAAACCCGTCACCCCGCGCGGCCGCGAGGACTGGCGCGATGTGCCCCTCGTCACCATCGACCCACCCGACGCCAAGGACCATGACGATGCCGTCCACGCCGTGGCCGACGACGATCCGGCCAACGACGGCGGCTTCATCGTCACGGTCGCTATCGCCGATGTGTCGGCCTATGTGCGTCCCGGCTCGCCGCTGGACCGCGAGGCGTTGATCCGCGGCAATTCGGTGTATTTCCCGGACCGCGTGGTGCCCATGCTGCCGGAGCGCATCTCCAACGACCTGTGCTCCCTGCGCCCGAAGGAGGACCGCCCGGCACTCGCCGTGCGCATGGTCATCGGCGCGGACGGCAGGAAGCGCCACCACACCTTCCATCGCATCCTCATGCGCTCGGCGGGCAAGCTCGCCTATGCCCAGGCCCAGAACGCCATCGAGGGCCGCACCGACGACACCACCGACCCGCTGCTCAACGGCGTGCTGAAGCCGCTCTACGCAGCCTATGACTGCGTGAAGAAAGCCCGCGACGCCCGCCAGCCCCTCGACCTCGACCTGCCCGAGCGCAAGATCGTGCTGAAGGAAGACGGCACCGTGGACCGCGTGGTGGTGCCGGAGCGGCTCGACGCCCACCGGCTCATCGAGGAGTTAATGATCCTCGCCAATGTGGCCGCCGCCGAGACGCTGGAGGAGAAGAAGACCCCCCTCATCTACCGCGTCCATGACGGCCCCTCGCTGGAGAAGCTCTCCAACCTGCGGGAATTCCTGAAGACCCTGGACATCGCCCTGGCCAAGATCGACCAGGTGCGGCCCTCCCACTTCAACCGCATCCTGGCGCAGGTGAAGGACACCGACGCGGCGCCGTTGGTCAACCAGGTGATCCTGCGCAGCCAGAGCCAGGCGGAATATGCCTCGGAGAATTACGGGCATTTCGGCCTGAACCTGCGCCGCTACGCCCATTTCACCTCGCCGATCCGCCGCTATGCGGATCTGGTGGTGCATCGCGGCCTGGTGCGGGCCATGGATTTCGGCTCCGACGGCCTGCCTCCCGACGCGACCACCGCGACGCTGGGCGAAGTGGCGGCCGCCATCTCCGTCACCGAGCGCCGCGCCATGGCGGCCGAACGGGAGACCGTGGACCGGCTCATCGCCCATCATCTGGCCGACCAGATCGGCGCCACCTTCAACGCCCGCATCACCGGGGCCACCAAGGCGGGACTCTTCGTCGCGCTCGACATTACCGGGGCAGATGGCTTCATTCCGGCCTCAACGCTGGGGCAGGATTATTATCGCTACGACGAAACCCGGCAGGCCCTGGTGGGCGAGCGGACCGGCGAAATGCACCGCATCGGCGACCGGGTGGAGGTCAAGCTGGTGGAGGCGGCGCCGGTGGCCGGCGCCCTGCGGTTTGAGCTTCTGACCGAAGGCTCCTATGTAAAGGGGCCGCGCGGGCGTCCCGGCCCGCTCCGGCGGGGCGGTGCCAAGGGTGGCGCGCCAAAGGGCGGCTTTCCGAAAGGCGGCGCCCGGCAGGGTCCGGCCGGACGGCATGCCGGCAGCGGTCATCCGGGCAAAGGCCCGCAGGGAAAGGGACGGTCGCGCCCGTAAATCGCGACCTGATGGGGGTCTGAAGGGGGTTCGACGGTGGACACGCCTGCGACCATGACGGTAACGACAACCCTCGCCGGCACCGAGCCGGGGGAGGCGCGGGACCGTGCGCCGCAGGAGCCGCCTTCCCGGCCCAATGGCCCGCCTCCTGCCCGCACCCGCGCCGTTCCCGAGGCGCTGCTGCGCGGCGCGCGCGGCCGTTGCCCCGCCTGCGGCCGCGGGCGTCTGTTCTCCAGCTATCTCAAGGTCTCGCCCTATTGCCCGGACTGCGGCGAGGAACTGTACCACCACCGCGCCGACGATGCCCCGCCCTATGCCACCATCCTGCTGGTGGGGCACATCGTGGTGCCGCTGATGGTGCTGGTGGAGGAAATCTACCGCCCCGAGGTGTGGGTGCATCTCATATTGTGGCTGCCGCTGACGCTGGCGCTGTGCCTCATCCTGCTGCCGCCGCTGAAGGGCATGCTGGTGAGCCTGCAATGGGCGCTGCGCATGCACGGCTTCGACCCGCAAAGCCCCGAGCGGGAAGGTCCGCCCGACGGGGTGGTGCCCGTGGTGCGCGCCGTCCGGCCCGTCCGCTGAGGCCTTCGCAGCATTGACACTCCGGACGAACGCCCCAAAAGAACGCCTGATGAGCACTGACGCGCCATGACCGACTTCGCCACGAGGCTGACACAGGCCGAGCGCCGCCAGGACTGGCCCAACGTCCGCCCGCGCGACGCCGCCACCCTCATCCTCATCGACCACAAGGGCAAGAAGCCCCGCGTGCTCATGGGCCGGCGCCATCCCAAGCTGAAATTCATGCCCGGCGTCTTCGTCTTTCCCGGCGGACGGCTGGAGAAGGCCGACCGGACCATGCCGGTCTATGGCGTGCTCGACGCCGACAGCGAGCGCCGCCTGATGACGAAGGTGCAGCGCCCTACCCTCTCCCGCGCCCGGGGCCTTGCCGCCGCCGCCATCCGCGAGATGTACGAGGAGACCGGCCTTCTGGTGGGCACCAAGGACCTCGGCGCCCCTGAGGCCCCATCCGACGACTGGCGCGTGTTCGAGGAGCGCGGGGTGTTTCCCGATCTCGGCGCCCTCACCTATGTGGCGCGCGCCATCACCCCGCCGCGCCGGCCCAAGCGCTTCGACACCCGCTTCTTCGCCGCCGACGCCCGCGCCGTGTGCGACGAGGTGGCCGGCCTCGTGGGCGAGGACTCGGAGCTGGTGGAACTCGCCTGGCTCACCTTCGCGGAAACCGCCGCGCAGGAGCTGCCCACCGTCACCCGCGTGGTGCTGGAGGAACTGGCCCAGCGCATCGAGGCTGGATCGAGCCCGCGCCTGCCGGTGCCCTTCTATGCCATGCACCGTGGACAGTTTGTCCGCACCCTGCTTGATTGACCCGTATCTTATGCACGCACCTGACAGGCCGCTGGGCCATATGAGCCGCACGGCCTCCATCGCCGCCGCCATTTCCGCCATTACCGTCGTTGGCGTCGGCATCAGCCTCTCCATTCCCCTGCTGGCGCTGGAACTGGAGGTGCGCGGCATCTCCAGCACCTGGATCGGCGTGAACACGGCGGTGGCCGGGGTCGCGACCATCATCACCGCCCCGTTCGTGCCCATGCTGGTGCGCAAGGTGGGGCTGCGGGCGCTGCTGGTGGGCGCCATCGCGCTGGCGGCCGCCAGCCTCGTGGGCTTCAAGGCGGCGCCGTCCTTCCTCATGTGGTTTCCGCTGCGCTTCACCTTCGGCGCGGCCCTGTGCATCCTGTTCGCGGTGAGCGAGTTCTGGATCAACGCTTTGGCGCCGCCGAACCGGCGCGGGCTGATCATGGGCGTCTATGCCACCGCTTTGTCGCTGGGGGCGGCGCTGGGCCCGGCCATCCTGAGCGTGCTCGGCGCCTCGGGCTGGGCGCCCTACCTCGCCGGCGCCGCCGTGCTGTGCCTGGGCGCCATTCCCATCCTTCTGGCGCGGGGAATCACCCCCCGCATCCACAGCGACGACCACCACGGCGTGCTCACCTTCGTGCGCCGCTCGCCCTCGGCGGTGCTGGCCGCCCTGGTGTTCGGCGCCATCGAGACGGCGGTGATGACCTTCCTGCCGCTCTACGGCCTGCGCCTCGGCCTTTCCGAGACCAGCGCCTCGCTGCTCTTGACGGCGGCGGTGCTGGGCAATGTGGCCTTCCAGATCCCCATCGGCCTTGTCAGCGACAAGGTGGACCGGCGCATCCTGCTGCTGGTCTGCTCGCTGGTGGGCGCGGCGGGGGCGTTCACCCTGCCGTTCGTGGCGGTCTCAAGCCCGCTGTTCCTGGCCATGATCTTCCTTGCCACCGGCATCGTGGGCTCGCTCTACACGGTGGGACTGGCGCATCTCGGCGAGCGCTACCATGGCGCGGACCTCGCGGCGGCCAATGCGGCATTCGTGATGCTGTATTCGGTGGGCCTCATCGTCGGCCCGCCGGTGGCGGGGCTGGGCATGCGGCTCTACAACCCCTACGGCTTCGCCTTCGTCATCTGCGGCATGCTCGCCATGTATGCGGCGGTGGTGGCAAGCCGACTCGCCCTGCGCGCGCGCTGAAGGCGGGCGGGGATTGCCGTTCCGGGAACGGGTTTCCCGCCCCGGCCTTGACATTTGAGGCGTCGTGGGAGAGTTTCCGCCCCCACGAGCCGCCGGGACCGGCAGCGCGTCCGTTTTTCTTTTCGCAACCTCACGGTTTTCGCAAACCAGACGGTCGCGCGCCGCACGCGGCACCCAGGGATCAAGACATGGCCAAGGCTGCAACCATCAAGATCAAGCTCCTGTCCAGCGCGGACACGGGCGTGTTCTATGTGACCAAGAAGAACTCCCGCACCAAGACCGACAAGATCGTGCTCAAGAAGTACGACCCGGTGGTGCGCAAGCACGTGGAATTCCGCGAGACCAAGATCAAGTGACCCTTGGCGGCGCCGGGCCAAGCGCCCGTTTGCGCCGCCGGACCTGATCGCTCGTCGCGACGGACTTCATTTCGACCGACCAGGGCGCCGCAAGGCGCCCTTTTCTTTTGGCGTGAAGGCGCGGCGATCCAATCCATACAGGGTGTGATCGTCTGCGGAAGATAGGCTGGCCGGTGGGGAGAAAGCGGGGAGGCCTCCCGCAAGCTCACCCACCGGCCAAACCCCACGGACCCAGGAGATGCGGCGGACCTGAGCACTCCGCAGGGTTGTCCTGATGGCGGGAATGGCGGTGCCTCGGGGCACAACACCATCCAAACGGCCCTCTTCGACCGTCACCGTCCCGCCTGTATCTCGCCGAAGATTGAAGACTAGCACATCGCGACAAAAGCGAAAGCCGCCGAATCGGTGGGCCGCCGGCTCATCATTTTCCGGCCTCAGCCGCCGGCGAACTGGCGCACGGTCTGGAGGAATTTCGCCACCGAGATGGGCTTGGAGAGATAGGCCTCGCAGCCGCCTGCGCGGATGCGCTCCTCGTCGCCCTTCATGGCGAAGGCGGTCACCGCCACCACGGGAATCGCTTTCAGCTCCGGGTCGGCCTTCAGCTTGCGGGTCACATCGAGGCCGGAAATCTCCGGCAGCTGGATGTCCATGATGATGAGGTCAGGCCGGTGGGCGCGGGCCAGCTCCACGGCCTCCACCCCCGAGCGCGTCTCCACCGTCCGGTAGCCGTGGGCTTCGAGCAGATCGTGGAAGAGCTTCATGTTCAGCTCGTTGTCCTCCACGATCATTACCGTCTTGGCCATCCCCATCCCCCGGACCCGCCCTGCGCCGTCCACCCTTCGCAGCCCGCGCGGAACGTGCTGGAATGGGGTGACACCTAGACCTCATTCCTTGCGGAAGCGCAAATGCCCATTCAGGACAAACCAAGAGGCCTCAAGGCGCAGCGCGATGCGGCGCAGGAGGTGGCGACCTCCGCCCTCGCCTTCATCGCCGCCGACGGCGAGCGGCTGGTGCGATTCCTCGCCGAAACCGGCCTCTCCCCGGCGACGTTGCGCGAGGCCGCCGGCCGGCGCAGCTTCGGCGCGGGCGTGCTGGCCTTCCTCATTTCGGACGAGGCCATGCTGGTGGCGTTCGCCGCCGAGAAGGGGCTCGATCCCCGGCACGTGGTGGGCGCGCTGGAAATCCTCGCCCCGCAGGCGGACCCCGATGCCACGGTGCGCCGGCCCATGTAGAGCGACCTGCGGTCGCTCTACATCAGCAAGGGCCGGAGCGACCGCAGGTCGCCCTCCGTCAGCAAGGACGAGGATGACCACGCGACTCTCCCACCCGGGACAGTCATCATGACCTCCCCCGGCTTCTGCCGCGATTGCCTGTGCGATGCGCCCCAGACAGGTGGCCTTGCCGGCGACCGCTGCCCGGCCTGCGGCAGCCCTCGCCTGCTGCGGCATCGGGAGCTGGACACCCTCAGCGTCGCCCATGTGGATTGCGACGCCTTCTTCGCCGCCGTGGAAAAGCGCGACGACCCAAGCCTTGCCGACGTGCCGCTCATCATCGGCGGCGGCAAGCGCGGGGTGGTCTCCACCGCCTGCTACATCGCGCGCATCAAGGGCGTGCGCTCGGCCATGCCCATGTTCAAGGCGCTGGCGCTCTGCCCCGAGGCGGTGGTGCTGAAGCCGAACATGGAGAAATACCGCACGGTGGGACGGCAGGTGCGGGCCATGATGCAGCAGCTCACCCCGCTGGTGGAGCCGCTCTCCATCGACGAGGCCTTCCTCGACCTTTCGGGCACCCAGGCGCTGCATGGCGCCAGCCCCGCCCGCGCGCTGGCGCGATTCGCGCAGGCGGTGGAGCGGGAGGTGGGCATCACCGTCTCGGTGGGGCTCGCGGCCAACAAGTTCCTCGCCAAGATCGCCTCCGACCTCGACAAGCCGCGCGGCTTCTCGGTGCTGGGGCAGACGGAGGCGGCGGGCTTCCTCGCGCCGCGCCCCGTCACCTTCATCTGGGGCGTGGGGGCGGCGTTTGGCGGCAAGCTGGCGAAGGACGGCTTCCACACCATCGCCGACCTGCAGCGCGCCGCCCCCGCCGACCTTGCCCGGCGCTATGGCGCAGAAGGGCTGCGCCTGTCGCGCCTCGCCTTCGGCCTCGATACCCGCGCGGTGGAGCCGGAGCGGGAGGCCAAAAGCGTTTCGGCGGAAACCACCTTCGAGCGCGACATGGGCGCCCTGCGCCCGCTGGAGCAGACCCTCTACGCCCTCTCCGAAGAGGTCAGCGACCGCCTGAAGCATGCCGGCATCGCCGGCCGCGCGGTCACCTTGAAGCTGAAGAGTGCCGACTTCCGCTTGCGCACCCGCTCGCGCACCCTGGAGGCCCCCACCTGCCTTGCCGCCCGCATCAACAACGCGGCGCGGGAGCTGCTGGCGAAGGAGGTGGACGGCACCTTGTTCCGCCTCATCGGCGTGGGGGTCTCGGACCTCTGCCCCATCGCCGACGCCGACCCGGCGGATCTCGTGGACACCTCCACCGAGCGCCTGAAGGCGGCGGAAAACGCCATGGACGAGCTGCGCGCCCGATTCGGCCGTGGCGCCCTCACCCGCGGCATCCTGCTGGACGCCACCACGGACCGGCGCAAGCGGAAATAGAGTGGCCCCATACTGCGCCGCAGCGAGTTCCGCTTGACTTACGCTATATCTGATTGAATATAGCTTCCACGCAGACGCCACCACGGGAGGCCCCTTCATGGAGCGGGACGACATCATGGGCGAGGATCTCCTCGCTTTCGACGTGGCGGTGGACGGCAGCCGCATCCGCATGAGCTTCAGCCGGCCGGACGGGTCGGCGACGGCCCTCAACCTGCCATCCGACTGCCTCAACGCCATGGTGATGACCCTGCCCAAGATGATGACCGAGGTGCTGCGCGCCCGGCACAAGGACGACAGCCTGCGCCTCGTCTATCCCGCCCACATGGTGCGCATCGAACAGGCATCCGACCCTCAGACCCTGATCCTCACCCTGGCGACGCCCGATGGTTTCGAGGTGTCCTTCGCCCTCGCCGGGCCGCAGCTGAAATCGCTGGTGGCGGCCGAGGCGGCCCTGCCCCGCGCGCAGGAGGCGCAGGCGGGCAAGGCCGCACGGTTCAACTGATCTCTCCGGGCCGCCGGCCTCCCGGTGGCGGCCCGCTTTTTATTCCCCTCCCCGTCCGTCTCTCGTGGCATATCGAACGGAGGCCCCGGACACGCACCCCGTGCCCGGGGCCGAACTGTCTGTGCGCCCCGCGCGACAGCATCGGGCGCTCCTGCTAGACTGGAGCCATTGCCCCGCGCCGCCTGTCCAAGGGCGGCTCCGCTTCAGGTTTGTGCATGGCCTCGCTCAGCGTGAGAATCGACCTCGGGCCCAAACGCATCGGCCCCGGCAAGATCGAGCTTCTGGAGAAGATCGAGGCACTGGGCTCCATTTCCGCCGCCGGGCGCGCCATGGACATGTCCTATCGCCGCGCCTGGGAGCTGGTGGAGGAGATGAACAGCCTCTTCACCGGGCCGGTGGTGACGCCCCGCACCGGCGGCAAGCAGGGCGGCGGCACCCAGCTCACCCCGCTGGGCCATGCGGTGGTGGCGGCCTATCGCACCATCGAGCACGACGCCACCGAGGCCACCCGCCAGCAGGTGGCGGCGCTGGAGGCCGAGCTTTCCGCCCTCAGCACCGCGGCGGAATAGGTCCGCGCCTCAACAGCCGTCGGCGCTCAGGATCGCGCCGCCCTGAGCGCGGCGGCAGCGGCCACCGGCCCCAGCACCAGCGCGAACAGGGTGAGCCCCAGCAGCACGCGGAACGGCGTGCCGAACGGCACCGGCCCCACCACCGCCGCCTGCGTCGCCGATACGGCGAAGATCAGCACCGGAATGGCGAGGGGAATCACCAGCACCGCGATCAACAGCCCGCCGCGCCGGAACGCGCCGGCAAAGGCCGCGCCGATGAGCCCGAGGAAGGTGACCGCGGGGGTTCCCACCAGCAGGGTCAGCACCACCGCGCCGATGGCGGCGGGCTCCAGATTCAGCATCAGCGCCAGCACCGGGGCGGCGAGCACCAGCGGCAGGCCGGTGGCGAGCCAGTGAGCCAGGCCCTTGGCCGCCGCCGCCAGTTCCAGCGGCAGGGCGGACAGGGTGAGCGCATCCAGCGAGCCGTCCTCCGCATCGGACGCGAACAGGCGCTCCAGGCCGATGAGGCTCGCGAGCAAGGCGCCGATCCACAGGATGGCCGGGCCGATGCGCGCCAGCAGCACCAGATCCGGCCCCACCGCGAACGGCACCACCGTGACCACGCTGAGGAAGAACACCACCCCCAGCCCCGCCCCGCCGCCGGAGCCGAGGGACAAGGCGAGGTCGCGCCGCACGATGGCGAAAAAGGCGGCCATCATGGGCGAAGGCTCCTGAAGGTGGAGGTGGTGCGGGCCTCTCTGCCGTTGCCCCCTCCCCAGCCCTCCCCCGCAAGCGGGAGAGGGGGCGAGATGGCGCCGGCGCGAACACCTCCCCCACCAATCCCACCGCGCCGGCCCAGATCCATGCCGCCCATCACCCCACGCCCCCCAGCCTGAGTTCGTCCACATCGCCCAGGTCGAGCGGGGCATGGGTGGCGGCGATCAGGATGCCGCCTTCCGCCAGATGGCCCCGGCCGAAGGCGGCAAAGCGCGCCTGCGCCTTCACATCGAGCGCCGTGGTGGGCTCGTCCAGCACCCATACCGGACGGCGCGACACCAGAAGCCGGGCGATGGCGAGCCGGCGCTTCTGCCCGGCGGAGAGCACCTGCGCCCGAAGCCCGCCGAGACCGCCAAGGCCCACCTCCTCCAGCGCGTCCTCCACCGGCAGGCCGGTGGGCCCGAGCACGGTGCGCCAGAAGGCGAGATTGGCCCGGACCGTGAGCGCGCCCTTCACCGCATCCTCGTGGCCGAGATAATGGATGTGCTCGCCCACACCGGTGTCGGCGGCCTCAAGGCCCGGCCCGTCGAGGCGCACCTTCCCTTCGGTCGCCCCGAGCAGGCCGGAGAGGATGCGCAGCAGCGAGGACTTGCCGGCCCCGTTCGGCCCGACCACCAGCAGCGCCCGGCCGGACCTCGCGGTCACGTCCAGATGCTCGAACAGCAGCTTGAACCCCCTGCGGCAGGCCAGCTTTTCACCCACCAGAGCCGACACCGCCATTGCTCCGCGCCCCCTGCTTATGGTGCATTGCACATTGGATGCTGTTATCGCATGACCGCGCTTTGAAATGGCTCTATAAAGCCCCCGAACCGCGCCGTCCAAGATGGGAAAGCCCGCTTCCCCTTCTTCGGCGACGCTACCTCGGTCGATCATCGAACCGGAGTTATCGCACGTGACTTCTCTCGACAGCTTCAAGTCCCGTACAACCTTGACGGTAGACGACAAGGAATACGTCTATTACAGCCTTGAGCTGGCGGAGAAGAACGGGCTCACGGGCGTATCCGCCCTGCCGTTCTCCATGAAGGTTCTTCTGGAGAACATGCTGCGCTTCGAGGACGGCCGGTCCGTCACCAAGGAAGACGTGATCGCCGTCGCCGACTGGCTGAACAATCGCGGCAAGGCGGAAAAGGAAATCGCCTACCGCCCCGCCCGCGTGCTGATGCAGGACTTCACCGGCGTCCCGGCGGTGGTGGACCTCGCCGCCATGCGCGACGCCATGGTGGCGCTCGGCGGCGACCCGGCCAAGATCAACCCGCTGGTCCCGGTGGACCTCGTCATCGACCACTCGGTGATCGTGAACTTCTTCGGCAGCGACAGCGCGCTGAAGAAGAATGTGGACGAGGAATACAAGCAGAACCAGGAGCGCTACCGCTTCCTGAAGTGGGGCCAGAGCGCGTTCGACAATTTCCGCGTGGTGCCCCCGGGTACCGGCATCTGCCACCAGGTGAACCTTGAATACCTGGCGCAGACCGTGTGGACCCGCAAGGAAGAGCTGGATGGCAAGACGGTCACCGTCGCCTATCCCGACACCCTGGTGGGCACCGATTCGCACACCACCATGGTCAATGGCCTGGGCGTGCTGGGCTGGGGCGTGGGCGGCATCGAGGCCGAGGCGGCCATGCTCGGCCAGCCCATCTCCATGCTCATCCCCGAGGTGATCGGCTTCAAGCTGTCCGGCAAGCTGAAGGAAGGCATCACCGCCACCGACCTGGTGCTCACCGTTACCCAGATGCTGCGCAAGAAGGGCGTGGTGGGCAAGTTCGTGGAGTTCTACGGCTCGGGCCTGGAGCACCTGTCGCTGGCCGACCGCGCCACCATCGCCAACATGGCCCCGGAATACGGCGCCACCTGCGGCTTCTTCCCGGTGGACCGCGAGACCATCGACTATCTGGAAGAGACCGGCCGCAAGGAAAGCCGCTACGAGCTGGTGGAGAAATACTCCAAGGCCCAGGGCATGTGGCGCAAGAAGGACACCCCCGACCCGGTGTTCACCGACACGCTGGAACTCGACCTCGACACCGTGCTGCCGTCCATGGCCGGCCCCAAGCGCCCGCAGGACCGCGTGCTGCTCTCCGAGAGCAAGACCGGCTTCCTCGCCGCCCTGGAAGGTGAGTTCAAGAAGCCCGGCGAGGCCGCCAAGCGCGTGCCCGTCGCCGGCACCGACTACAGCGTCGGCCATGGCGACGTGGTGATCGCCGCCATCACCTCCTGCACCAACACTTCCAACCCCTCGGTGCTCATCGCCGCCGGCCTGCTCGCCAAGGCCGCGGTGAAGAAGGGCCTGAAGTCCAAGCCGTGGGTGAAGACCTCGCTGGCGCCCGGATCCCAGGTGGTGGAAGGCTATCTGAAGGCCGCCGGCCTGCAGGAATACCTGGACGAGGTCGGCTTCAACCTGGTCGGCTTCGGCTGCACCACCTGCATCGGCAATTCCGGCCCGCTGCCGGAAGCCATCTCCGAGGCCATCAACAAGAACGACCTCGTGGCCGGCGCCGTCATCTCCGGCAACCGCAACTTCGAGGGCCGCGTGAACCCCGACGTGAAGGCGAACTACCTCGCCTCCCCGCCGCTGGTGGTGGCCTATGCGCTGGCCGGCTCGTTGCAGATCGACCTCACCACCGAGCCGCTCGGCACCGACAAGGACGGCAAGCCCGTCTATCTCAAGGACATCTGGCCCACCAACAAGGAAGTGGCCCAGTACATCCGCGAGAACGTCACCAAGAAGATGTTCAAGGAAAAGTATTCCGACGTCTTCAAGGGCGACGAAAACTGGCAGAAGATCGCCATTCCCACCGGCCAGACCTATGCCTGGCAGGATACGTCCACCTATGTGCAGAACCCGCCCTACTTCGTCGGCATGACGAAGGACCCGGTTCCGGTCACCGACATCATCAATGCCCGCATCATGGGCCTGTTCCTCGACTCCATCACCACCGACCACATCTCGCCGGCCGGCTCCATCAAGCAGGCGTCCCCGGCGGGCCAGTACCTGATCGAGCATCAGGTGCGCCCGGTGGACTTCAACCAGTACGGCACCCGCCGCGGCAACCATGAAGTGATGATGCGCGGCACGTTCGCCAACATCCGCATCAAGAACCAGATGGTTCCGGGCGTGGAAGGCGGCGTGACCATCCATTATCCGGACGGCGCCCAGCTGCCGATCTACGACGCGGCCATGCTGTATCGCTCCGAGGGCGTTCCGCTGGTGGTGTTCGCCGGCAAGGAATACGGCACCGGCTCGTCCCGCGACTGGGCGGCGAAGGGCACCAAGCTGCTCGGCGTGCGCGCCGTGGTGGCCCAGTCCTTCGAGCGCATCCATCGCTCGAACCTGGTGGGCATGGGCATCGTGCCGCTGGTGTTCAAGGACGGCGAGAGCTGGCAGACCCTCGGCATCAAGGGCGACGAGATCGTCACCCTCAAGGGCATCGAGGGCGACCTCAAGCCGCGCCAGATCCTGACCGCCGAGATCAAGTTCGCCGACGGCTCGGTGAAGAACGTCGACCTCATCTGCCGTATCGATACGCTGGACGAGCTCGACTACTTCCGCAACGGCGGCATCCTGCCCTACGTGCTGCGCTCGCTCGCGGCCTGACCTGCGCCGGCGCGCGCCGGTGACAAACAAGGGCCGGCCCGGACACCTCCGGGCCGGCCTTTTTCATGCGGGGTGAAGATTGCCGGCCCTGCGTACGCGTCGTTTTTGCTGCCCTTGCGGGACGTTTTCTCCGGCCCGCTGTGACACCCCATTGTGACTGGTGCCCGTCCTCCGCCTCGGTTATTCCCGAAGCCGTTCTCCTTGCCGAAAGCTCCTATTGCGCCTCATGACCTTCGCTCGCACCACCCTCGCGCTTCTACTCGCCCTCGCCGCCAGCCCGGCCCTGGGACAGAGCCAGCCGAAGACCGTGGTGGAGCTGTTCACGAGCCAGGGCTGCGCCTCCTGCCCGCCCGCCGACGCCCTCCTCACCGAGATCGCCAAGGACCCGCAGGTGCTCGCCCTCACGCTGGCGGTGGACTATTGGGACTATGTGGGCTGGAAGGACACGCTGGCGCTGCACGGCCATTCCCTGCGCCAGAAGGCCTATGCCGACCAGCGTCCGGACCGGAAGGTCTTCACCCCGCAGGTGGTGGTGGACGGCATGCTTTCCGCCAAGGGCAGCGATCGCGCCGCGCTCCAGCGCGCCCTGTTCGCCGCCCGCAGCGGCGGCGGGCTCACGGTGCCGGTTTCGGTGAAGCGGGACGGCGATGCGGTGGAGATCTCCCTGCCCGAGAGCAAGGCCGCCGCTGATGGCGCCGACCTGTGGCTGTGCCCGGTCATGCGCAGCCAGACGGTGGCCATCGGCCGGGGCGAGAACGGCGGGCGCAACGTGACCTATTCCAACGTGGTGCGTGGCTGGACCCGTGTCGCCATCTGGCAGGGCGATGCCCGGAGCTATCGCGTGGCGCTCAAGGACGTGAGCCGGGATGGCTCCGATTCCGTGGCGGTGCTGGTCCAGACCGGCAGCCCGACCACGCCCGGCCCCATCATCGGCGCCGCCTTCCTGCCGCTGGGCAACTGATCGCCGACCCCCTTTTGGCCCACACGCCGGAGCGGCAGGCCTGAGACACGGTCTTCGGCTGCGCGCGGATGACCGGTGCAGCCTCTGTGCCACGTGTCGCGCGCGGCGGCGGCTTTCGCCCTCAGGTCCACGCAATCCCGCACAGGCTATGCTGTGGTCGCCCGAACCAGGCACACGCGCAAAAAAGAAGGCCGCCCGGAAGGCGGCCTATTGGGGGTCTGATTTCGGTGCGTAGCAGTGGCCGGTCCGCGCGCACCCCGGGGGGCTGGGGGGCTGGGATAGCCGGAGCGCCTCGCGAACCGGCCCTGCTACGCGATTGAAGATCCCGCCGGCCCACGGCGCGCGATTGACCGAATTTCGGCGAGACTGTGATTTCATTGACGTTGCCGTGATCGGTACCGAGATACCGTGTTCGCAATTGAGACAGCCGGCTACCAATTGGCCTTGAAAGCCGCCCGTCCGGAGGCGATCATGGTCAAAGGATCAGGGCCTCAACCCTTCCGCCCGCCATCGGCGCATCCCGTGGAGCGCGCTTGATGGATCGGGCATCCGGATGAGGCCGCGGCAGAGGAGGCCCGATGGGAGACGTTGAACCCATAATCCTGTCGCGCCGCGGCGCCGCTTCGGTCCAGCCCGCGGCCTCATCCCCCGCCCCATTGAAGATCACCTTCGACCGGCGGGAGCTCGACCGTATCCTCGACCTTTACGGGCGCATGGTGGCGCAGGGTGAATGGCGCGACTACGCCATCGACTTCACCCGCGACAAGGCGGTGTTCGCCATCTTCCGCCGCGCCATGGACATGCCCCTCTACCGCATCGAGAAGGACCCGCGCCTCGCCCGGCGCCAGGGCATGTATTGCGTGGTCTCCCAGACCGGCCACATCCTGAAGCGCGGCCACGAACTGCCGCGCGTGCTCGCGGTGCTGGAAAAGCCGCTGAAGGCGATCTGAGGGGGGCGGCGCCTCAAGGCGATAGTGCTCGTCGCCCTCCGGCTTGACCGGAGGGCCCATGGCTCGACCGGGAAAACGGGGCGGAGGCGTGGGAAGCGGCGAGATGGCCCTCCGGTCAAGCCGGAGCGCGACGATGGTGAGAAATGGGTGGAGAAGCGCCGTCCCACCCCCTCTCCCGCTTGCGGGGGAGTGTTGGCGAGGGGGCAGCGCCGCGCCAAGAGGCACCGGCGGGGCCGAACGAAAACACCGTTGCCCCAACCCTGCCCTCCCCCGCAAGCGGGAGAGGGTCCTCGGCGCCTCCCGGTCGCAGGGCATGAATGGCCGGGACAAGCCCGGCCATGACGGCGGTTCAGGCCCCGGTCACGCCCGGCCGAACACCCGCTTGAAGATGTTGTCCACGTTCTTGAAGTGGTAGCCGAGATCGAACTTCTCGTTGATGTCGTCTTCCGAGAGGTATTTGCGCACGTCCGCGTCGTTCAGCAGGAAGGTGCGGAAGTCGCCCTCGCCGCGCCACACCCGCATGGCGTTGCGCTGAACCAGCCGATAGCTGTCCTCGCGGCTCGCGCCCTTCTGGGTCAGGGCCAGCAGCACCCGCTGGGAGTGGATGAGACCGCCCAGCTTGTCCATGTTCTTCTGCATGTTGTCGGTATGGACCACCAGCTTGTCCATGACGCCGGTGAGGCGCGCCAAAGCGAAGTCCAGCGTCACCGTGGCGTCGGGGCCGATCATGCGTTCCACGGAGGAGTGGGAGATGTCCCGCTCGTGCCACAGGGCCACGTTCTCCATGGCCGGCAGGGCATAGGCGCGCACCATGCGGGCAAGGCCGGTGAGGTTCTCGGTGAGCACCGGGTTGCGCTTGTGGGGCATGGCCGAGGAGCCCTTCTGCTCGGGGGAGAAATACTCCTCCGCCTCCAGCACCTCGGTGCGCTGGAGATGGCGCACCTCGGTGGCGAGCCGCTCCACCGAGGAGGCCACCACGCCCAGCACTGCGAAGAACATGGCGTGCCGGTCGCGCGGGATCACCTGGGTGGAGACGGTCTCCACGGTGAGCCCGAGCTTTTGCGCCACATGGGCTTCCACCGCCGGGTCGATATGGGCGAACGTGCCCACCGCCCCGGAAATGGCGCAGGTGGCGATCTCGGCGCGGGCGGCGACCAGCCGGGCGCGGGCGCGCTGGAACTCGGCGGCGGCGATAGCGAGCTTCACGCCGAAGGTGGTGGGCTCGGCATGGATGCCGTGGGAGCGGCCCACGGTGGGGGTCAGCTTGAACTCGAACGCCCGGCGCTCCAGCACCTTCAGCAGCGCGTCCACGTCGGCGATCAGCAGGTCGCAGGCGCGCGACAGCTGCACCGCGAGGCAGGTGTCCAGCACGTCGGATGAGGTCATGCCCTGGTGCACGAAGCGGGCTTCCGGCCCAACGAACTCGGCGAGATGGGTGAGGAAGGCGATGACATCGTGCTTCACGTCCCGCTCGATGGCGTCGATGCGCGCCACGTCGAACTCGGCCTTGCCGCCCAGCTCCCAGATCTTGGCCGCGGCTTCCTTCGGCACGATGCCGAGGTCCGCCATGGCGTCGGCGGCATGGGCCTCGATCTCGAACCAGATGCGGAAGCGGGCTTCAGGGGACCAGATGGCGGCCATTTCGGGCCGGCTGTAACGCGGGATCATGTGCGGGTGCTCGTCATATTGGGCAGGCGAGCGCTTTAGCAGAAAGGCGCGGCGCCGGGTAGCGCGGCGCAGGTATGGGGCGTGAACATGGGGCTTGCCGGGCGAACGCAGTAGTGCATTATCTTTTTATACAACCTATGGGGGCATAATTATGGAACAATCACCGCTGCGCTCGGCCAACGTCCTCGCCAACGTGCTCACGGACAAGCTCGCCACCGATCCGGAAGCCGTGCAGCAACTCAAAGACAATCCGCAGCAGATCAAGACCCTGGCGGCCGATGCCGTGCTGCGGTCCGACGCGGAGGAAAAGCGCGTAGCCGACAGGACTGGGGTCACCATCGACGGCAGCGTCTACAAGATCGTGGTCAAGACGCTGGGCGTCAGCGTCGTCCTGGCGGTCGGCTCAATCGCCGGGATCGCCGCCTACACGATTTATAAGCACGGTGCCGCGGCGGACCTTCGCGTCGTTATTCCGGATGGCCTCGTGGGCCTCGCATCCACCGCCATCGGCGCCCTGGCGGGACTGCTGACGCCCGTCTCGCGGAGCTGAGATGCCTTCCCGACGGATGCACCGGGCTGATCGCGACAGGCATCGACTGGGGCCTCACCGGCCCCAGCCCGGCGGCGGATGGTGTCTAAACTTGAAATGAGGCACCACCGCCCGCCGCTCGCTCCCTTTCCCGTTCGCGGGAGAGGGCCGGGACGGGGCAAGACCGGCATCAACGCCCATCGCCCCCTTCGGCTCCCAAAGACCGAAGCCGGATGTTTTCCGCTCTGGCGGCTCGCTCATCCTTCCTTTACGGGCGCTGCGTCACAATCTCGCCTGCGCCGTTGAGGATAAGCGTTTGCCCATCGTCTCACCTGCCGCCGAGAGCCCCGACGTGACCTCCCTTGCTCCGCTTCCCCGCGTGCCGGCCTCGGAGCTGGTGGATCGCGCGCCCACCATATTGGTGTTCGATTCGGGGCTCGGGGGCCTCTCCGTGTTCCGCGAGGTGGCCCGGGTGCGCCCGGACGCGCATTTCATCTATGCCGCCGACGATGCCGCCTTCCCTTATGGCGCCCTCGCGGATGACACGCTGGTCGACCGCATCAACCGCGTGGTGAACCGGTTGATCGGCGAGGTGAGGCCCGACCTCGTGGTCATCGCCTGCAACACCGCGTCCACCCTGGCCCTGCCGTCGCTGCGGGCGGCTCACCCCACCCTGCCTTTCATCGGCACCGTTCCCGCCATCAAGCCCGCCTGCATTGCCTCCCGTACAAAGCGCGTGAGCGTGCTGGCCACCCCTGGCACGGTGCGGCGAGATTATACCGCCGCGCTGGTGCGGGAATTCGCCTCCGGCTGCGATGTCGCGCTGGTGCCCAGCGACCGGCTCGCGGGTCTTGCCGAAGCCGCCATGGCGGGTGATCCGGTCGATGATTGCGACATCGTTGTCGAGATCGCGCCCTGCTTCGTCAATTCCGGCGGCCGGCGCACCGATACGGTGGTGCTCGCCTGCACCCATTACCCGCTCATTCTCGACCGGCTGACCCGCCTTGCGCCGTGGCCGGTGACCTTCATCGATCCCGCCCCGGCCATCGCCCGCCGCGTCACCCAACTCATCGGGACCGCCGCGCCCGGGACCGCGAACGAGGATCCGCCGCCGGTGCGGCTGGTCTCGACCCTGCGGCCGATGGAGGCGACGCGCATCAGTGCCATCGTCGGCCGTCCAGTGGCCTCGCCGCAGGTGCTCGACCCCTCCGGCCCGCCGCACGGCGCCAGCTGATGTCCCGCCTGGAGACCGAATGACCCTCGTCCTGAACCGCCGCGCCTTTTCCCTCGGACTTGCGGGCTCCCTGGCTGGGGCCGGATTGCTCACGGCGGCCCCCGCGCTGGCCCAGCAGGCGGCGCAGCCGTTCCCGCGCTGGGTGGAGACCTTCCGCGCCAGGGCCCGCGCACGCGGCGTCTCGGATGCCACCTACAACCGCGTGTTCAACGGCCTGAAGCCGGACACCGGCGTCTATGCGCAGGACCGCAACCAGGCCGAGTTCACCGAGCAGAGCTGGCAGTATCTCAACCGCCGCGTCTCCGACTGGCGCATCGCCACCGGCAAGCAGCGCGCCCGCCAGTATGCCGGCCTGTTCGACCGCATCGAGAAGGCGTTCGGCGTCGATCGCCGGGTGATGCTCGGCTATTGGGGCATGGAGAGCGCGTTCGGCGACGTGCTCGACAATCCCAAGCACATGACCCCCGTCTTCCCCTCCCTCGCGGCGCTCGCCTGGGGCGATGCGCGGCGGCGCAAATACTGGGAAGCGGAGTTGCTCAACGCCCTCGTCATCGTGGAGCGCGGCTGGGGCACGCCGCAGGAGATGCGCGGGTCGTGGGCCGGGGCCATGGGCCACACCCAGTGGATGCCCGAGGTCTGGCTCAACATGGGCGTGGACTTCGACGGCGACGGCCGCATCTCGCCCTTCGGCAAACCGGACGATGCCCTCGCCGGCACCGCCAACTATCTGGTCCAGCGCGGCAAATACCGCCGCGGTGAGCCGTGGGGCTTCGAGGCGAAGCTACCGGCCGGATTCAACACCGACCTGGCCGACAACAAGACCCGCCGGCCCCTCGCCCAATGGGGCGAGCTGGGGGTGACGACGGTGGAGGGCCAGTCGCTTTCGGGCTACGACGAGCCGGCGCGCCTGTGGCTGCCCGGCGGCGCCGGCGGTCCCGCGCTGCTGCTGCTCCACAATTTCTATGCGGTGCGCTCCTACAATCCCTCGTCCAACTACGCCCTCGCCGTGGTGCACCTGGGCGACCGAATCATGGGCGAGGGGCCGTTCGTGGCCTCCTGGCCCGGCGGCGAGCGGGCGCTGACCCTGGCGGAGCTGCAGGAGGTGCAGCAGCGCCTCACGGCGGCCGGCTTCGACACCGGCGGCGCCGATGGCCGCGTGGGCGCCGATACCATGCGCGCGGTGCGCGGCTTCCAGCAGAAGGTGGGCATCACCCCGGCGGACGGCTACGCCTCCATCGCCGTGCTCAACGCCCTGCGGCAGGGGCGGTAGGGACCGGGCGGGGTCGCCACAGTGATCTCGCTGAAAGCGGACCGAGCTGAGAGCGGGCCTTGCTGGAAGCGCACAGGACAGGCGCCGCCGCCTCCGCTCGAATCGGATGCCAGCCGGTGCGGCACCAGCGCCGGACCGAATGCCGGGCCGGCGCCTGAAACAAAAATGCCCCGGACCAGCCGGGGCATCGCATCGATCTGTCACTTTCAAACCCGCCGGGGGCGCCGCAGTCCGGACCGACTCAGCCCCGACCGCTTCAGCCGCGCGCGGGGCTCTTGCGGCGCAGGCGCACCACCACGTCCACGCGGGCGACCTCGTAGCCCTCGGGGGGCTCGGGCAGAAGCTGCACCGCCACGTCCCGGGCCGGGATGTCCACCAGGTCGTTCTGACCCTCAAGGAAGAAATGGTGGTGGTCGGAGGCGTTGGTGTCGAAATAGGTCTTGGAGCCGTCCACCGCCACTTCCCGCAGCAGGCTCGCCTCGGTGAACTGGTGCAGGGTGTTGTAGACGGTGGCGAGCGACACCGGGAAGCGCGCCTTGATGGCTTCCTCGTGCAGGATTTCAGCGGTCACGTGCCGGTCGCCCTTGGCGAACAGCAACCAGCCGAGGGCGAGGCGCTGGCGGGTGGGGCGCAGGCCCACGTCCTTCAGCATCTCGCGCACGTCGTGGAACGGGCACCCGGTCCGGCGCGTGGTGTTGATGTCGCGAAGCTGGGCGACGGGAAGAACCGGCTCGTCCTGCGCATCGGTCTGCGCGACGGGGGCACCGAAGGGGGAGCGGGAGCGGATCATCTCGTTCATTTCGGCTGCAATCTGTGTAGCTAAAACCAAAATATGCCGGCGAAGGAGAAACGCAATGCGAATGCCTCCGAAGACGACTAGCAAATTTATACCCCATATTGCACCGCAGCGCCATACAGGTGCCCCTGAGTAAGAAGCATTCCAAGGTGACCGGGCACCTCCGCAGGGGTCCGGCTCACTTGCGCGTCATCTTCAGGCCGCCTCATGGACAGGGGCGCGCGGCGGGTCTATCGGGCTCCCACGACGGCCTCACCGGCCCACTTTCAGGAAGCTCACCTTGGTTCAGCGTCTCGACGAAACGGCGGCCTTGCTGCTGGTGACCGGATCGGCCCTCGCTTTGGCAGCGGCCTGGTATTTCCAGCTGGTGGTGGGCCTTGCCCCCTGCCCGCTCTGCCTTGACCAGCGGCTGCCCTATTATGCCGCCATCCCGTTGGGACTGCTCGCCTTCGCCGCCGCGCGCTCCGGCCGCACCACGCTGGCGCGGGTGCTGCTGGGCGTCATCGGCGTCGCCATGGTGGGCAATATGGGCCTCGCCATCTTCCACGCCGGCGTGGAATGGAAGTTCTGGAGCGGCCCTACCGCCTGTACCGGAGCACCGGTCATGGCCGGCAACATCCTGTCCGCCCTGAAGGGTGCGCGGGTGCCGCGCTGCGACGAGGCGGCATGGCGGCTGTTCGGGATTTCCATGGCGGGATGGAATGCGTTGATCGCGGCTGGACTGGCCGTGGTGGCCTTTGGCGGCGCGACAACCCGTCGCAAAGCCTGACGTAAGGATGTCACGCCGCTCTCAGGGATCCAGCTCGGTATCCCAGTAGAGATAGTCCATCCAGCTTTCATGCAGGTAGTTGGGCGGGAAGTGGCGGCCGTTCTGGTGCAGGTCGTGCACGGACGGCTGGTAGGGCATCTGCGCCGGCCACATTCCCAGGTCGCCCGGCATATGGCTGCCCTTGCGCAGGTTGCAGGGGGAGCAGGCGGCGACGACGTTTTCCCAGGTGGTCTGCCCGCCCCGGGAGCGCGGGATCAGGTGATCGAATGTCAGGTCCTCGCGCGAGCCGCAATATTGGCAGGAGAAGCGATCACGCAGGAAGACGTTGAAGCGGGTGAAGGCCGGTTGCCGCGTGGGCTTCACGAAAGTGCGGAGCGAGACCACGCTGGGCAGGCGGATCTCGAAGCCCGGACTTCGCACCGCCTTATCGTAATATTCGACGATATTCACGCGATCGAGGAACACCGCCTTGATGGCGTCCTGCCAGCTCCAGACCGACAGCGGGTAGTAGCTCAACGGGCGATAGTCCGCGTTGAGCACGAGCGCTGGCCAGGCACCTGGTGACAAAGCAGTGGTCAAGGACCGAACTCCTCGTCTGCGCAGCCGAATCGTCGCTGACGATCCCGATGCGCGGGCGATACTCTATATGCTCCGTGTCATCCTTGTGAAGCCGCGGCCAAACCACGCCCGGATGCTGTTAGATAGAGCCTGACGACTCATACTGTCGGCCTCGGTCTTCGACCGTTTCCAAGCGGGTTACGCTCAAATGCCGCGCGGGCTGATTCCAAGCGGGTTACGCTCAAATGGCGCGCGGGCTGATGCTCAGCGGCGCGCCTTGCCCAGGAACTCGGCGAGGAACCGCCCGCCGTGGAACAGCCCCTCGTCGTCGATGCCGTGGCCGAGGCCCTGGCTCAGGTGCCATTCCACCGGCACGCCGGCCGCCGACAGCCCCTGCGCCGAGGCGAACAGGGCCTGGGCGGGAATCACCTCGTCCTCGCTGCCGTGCACCAGCAGGACCGGGGGACGTGCCGACAGCTGGATATCCCCGCGCCCGGCATCCACCCACATGCCGGAATAGGCCACCACCGCCGCCGGGGCCTCCTGCGCCGTGGTGCCGAGCTTCAGCGCCATCATCGCCCCCTGGCTGAAGCCCACCAGAGCGAGGCGGGAGGGCGGCAGATCGTATTTGGCCAGTTCCTCGGCGAGGAAATCCCGCAGCAGGGGCGCGGCGCCTTCGGCGCCGAGGGTCAGTTCATGGGGATCGCGGAAGGTGAGCGGAAACCACTGGCGGCCCACCGGCGCCCCCGCGCAGGGATCGGGCGCGTGGGGCGAGACGAACATGGCGCCGGGCAGAAGGTCCGCCCAGGCATTGCCGATGTCGATGAGGTCACGGCCGTCCGCACCATAGCCGTGCAGCAGCACCACGAGGCAATCCGGCGCGCCGCCGTTGCGGGGGCGCAGGCGCGGGCCATCGAGCACCGGCTCGTCGAGGGACACGCCATCAAGGGGAAAAGAGCCGCTGGGAAAAGTCATGGCATTACCAATGGGTGGGCTTCAAATGAGTGGGCTTCGAAACGCTCAGGCCGGCGCGCCCTGACGGGTGCGCCGCGCACCATAATACGCCCACAGCAGATGGGCCGCCACGCCGCGCAGCGGCCGCCAGTCCTCCGCCACCGCCCGCAGGCCCTGGGGCGTCGCGCGCCCCGGCAGGTCGAAGGCCTCGCCCAGCGCCACCTGCAGGGCGAGGTCGCCATGGGGAAAAGCATCGGCCCGGCCGAGGCAGAACAGCAGGTAGATGTCGGCGGTCCACAGCCCCACGCCGGGCAGGCGGGTGAGGGTCTCGGCGGCGGCGTCCGGCTCCATGCGGGCCACGGCGTCGAGGTCCACCGCCCCCTCCGCCAGCGCCCGGGCAATGCCGGTGAGGGTGCGGATCTTGGGCGCGGAGAGGCCGGCGGCGCGCAGGGCCTCCGGGGTCGCGGCCAGCATGGCATCCACGCTTGGCGCGCCGCCGAGGGTTGATTCCAGCCGGCCATGGATGGCCCGCGCCGAGGCCACCGAAAGCTGCTGCGCCACCACCACCGCAGCCAGCCCCGCAAAGCCCGGCGGGCGCCGGCGCAGGGTCGGCCGGCCGGCCAGATCCACCAGCGGCACGAGACGCGGATCGAGGGCGAGCAGATCGTCCAGCGCCCGGTCGAACGCCGGCTGGTCGGAGAGGTGCGGCTCGCTCATCATTCCCTCCCACCTCGTGCTGACACGCGCTCCAAGCGCATCAGCCCACTGCGCGCGAAAATCCTGTGTCCACGCATCTCGTTCACGCGAACCGGGATCCCCTTCGCGCGAAAACGCTCTAATCCTAGCGCCATGCCTTCCAGCGTCATGCCTTCCAGCGCCATGTCATCCACGGCCATGTCCCATCCCGCGCGCTTCACCTGCCGCTTCGCGCCCAGCCCCAACGGCCGGCTGCATCTGGGCCACGCCTTCTCGGCGCTGGTGAATGTGGAGGCGGCGCGGCGCATGGGCGGTACCTTCCTGTTACGCCTGGAGGACATCGACACCACCCGATGTCGCCCGGAATATGCGCGCGGCATCCTCGACGACCTCTCCTGGCTGGGCGTCGTCCCCGACGGCCCGGTGCGCCGGCAATCGGACCATTTCGCCGATTATGCCGCCGCCATCGCCCGGCTCGAAGCCTTGGGGCTGGTCTATCCGGCGTTCGAGAGCCGGTCCGAGATCGCCGGCGCGGTGATCGGGCAGGAAAGCGCCACCGGCCGCCCTGCCCCGCGCGATCCGGACGGGGCGCCGCTCAACCCCTTCCCCCGCGCCGCCATGAGCGATGCGGCGCGGGCTGCGCTGCGCGACCAGGGCGCGCCGTTCGTGGTGCGGCTGGACATGGCAGCCTCCATCGCGGCGGTGAGGGACATGGGCGGTGGCCCGCTCACGTGGGGGGAGGCGCAGGGCGTGCCCGAAGGCCCGCGCAAGACGGTGGAGGCCGATGCCGCCCGCTGGGGCGACGTGGTGCTGGCCCGCAAGGACGTACCCACCTCCTACCACCTCTCGGTGGTGGTGGACGACGCCGCGCAGGGCATCACCCACGTCATCCGCGGCATGGACCTTTATCACGCCACCTCGGTGCATGTGCTGCTGCAACGCCTGCTGGGCCTGCCGACGCCGATCTATCACCACCACCGGCTGATTCTGGACGACAGCGGCTACAAGCTCTCCAAGAGCAATTCCGCCACCAGCCTTGCCGCCCTGCGCGCCGCCGGCGCCACCCCGCAGGATGTGCTGCGGCGGCTGTCGCTTCAGCCGACCCCGAGCACGTAGAGCCAGAGCGCCACCGTGAACACCGCAAGCCCGGTGGACATGGACACGGCACTGGTGGAGGCCCCCACCCCGATGCCGTAGCGCTGGGCCAGAAGATAGCCGTTGATGCCCGAGGGCATGGCGGCGAACAGCACCGCCACCCCGGCCCACACGGCCGGCATGGGGAACAGGAAGGTGAGCCCGTAGACCGCCGCCGGATGCACCAGCAGCTTCAACCCGCTGATGAGCGCGGAGGGGGCAAGGTCGCCCCCCGTCATGCCGTAGCGCTTCAGCGACAGGCCCAGCGAGATGAGGGCGCAGGGCGTGGCGGCGGCGGCGATCAGGTCCACCATCTGCTTGGGAATGCCGGTGGCCTGGATGCCGAGCACGCGGCCCAGCGCGCCAGCATAGATGCCGATGAGGATGGGGTTGAGCGCCAGCGCCCTCACCAGCTTCATGGCGGTGCCGCGGGAGAAGCCGGCGCTGCCCTCCATCAGCACGGTGGCAGCCACCAGCATCACCGGCAGGTGGATGGCGATGAGCAGGAACAGCGGCACCGCCCCCTCCGGCCCGTAGGCTTTCAGGATGAGCGGCACGCCCACGAACACGGTGTTGGCCTGCCCCGCGGCGAAGCCGTGAATCACCGCCTCCTGCGGGCTGCGGCCGAACAATCTGCGCGCCGCCAGCATGGCGAGGCCGAAGGCGAAGAACGCGCCGGCGAAATAGGAGATCCAGTAGCCCCAGGGCTGGGCCTCCGGCAGGCTCGATTCGCTTAGCGTCTTGAAGATCAGCGCCGGCACCGCGAGGCTGAAGACGAATTCGGCCAGCCCGTCGCTGGCCCGCTCGCTCACCAGCTTCACCTTGGCGGCCAGGTAGCCCACCGCCACCATGCCGAAGACCGGAAGAACGATGACGGCGATGTCGGCGAGGGTGCTCAGCATGGAAGATCCGTCAGGCGGCGCGGTGGGACGCCGCGCGATGTTCGGAGGCAACGGCGCCCCCGGCGCGGCCGGCAGGCGACAGCACCGCGTCGCGCACCCCCACCATCACCGACAGCCGGCCATGGAGACGCTGCGCGAGATCGGCGGAGGCGGCGAACACGATCTCCACCGCGAGGCCATCGCTCGTGGCGGCACACGCCACGCGGGACGGCAGCACGTCGTGGATCACGAACGGCTCCAGAAGGCGCAGCAGCAGGTTGGTCTCGGGCTCGACCTCCACAGCGAGGCGATGGAAGTCCGCGCCGTCGGCGGCGACGGTGGTCAGGGAATGGGCATGGGACATGGGACGATCCGGAACGGAAACGGGCCTATCGGCCGCAGGCGGTGAAGAAGGACCGTGCGGCCCTTGCGGTCATCGCGCCGTGTCGGATCGGGGGATTCACAAGCGGCACGGCTGGCTTTGCAGCGGCGCCTGTAAAATCAGCGTCCCGGACGGCGCGTCAGTACCCGGCCGACCGTGTCGACCGGGCGCGGAATTCGCCGCAGGACCGGGCCAAAACCCAGCATCTCGTATCCGGAACAATGCATGGCGGGGACCATAGGACTCAGCTGCAATCCCGTCAACGGGTTCGCTTAAATCGGTTTGAATTGGGGAGCTGCTCCCTCCTGCTTGCCGGGGAGGGTTTAATCGTGACCGGTCTAGCAACAGCCCTGTTCGCCGGCCCTCTTGGCAGCCCGCAAAACGAAACGGCCGGGACTCGCCCGGCCGTGAATAGCGCTATGGCACCAAACCGCACGCGGGTGCGCGGCTGATGATCGGCTAGGCCGATCAGCCCGGCAGATCAGCCTTCGTCGTCGTCGGTGTGCTCCGGGGGCACGAGGCCCTGGAGGCCGGCGAGCAGCTCTTCCTCGGTCATCCGGTCGAGCATCACGTCGCTGTCCTCGCCACCCGAGCTGTCGCCGGAAGCGATCATGGGCACCGCCTCGGGCTCGGGCTCGTCCACCTCGGTGTATTTCTGCAGCGAGTGGATGAGGTCTTCCTTCAGATCCTCGGGGCCGACGTGCTCGTCGGCAATCTCGCGCAGGGCGACCACGGGGTTCTTGTCGTTGTCGCGATCAACGGTGATCTGGGCGCCGGACGAGATCATGCGCGCCCGGTGGGCGGCGAGCAGGACCAGCTCGAACCGGTTGTCCACCTTGTCGATGCAATCTTCAACCGTGACACGGGCCATGGGCTCGTCACTCCCTCATGCGCATAAGGCGCGCAACTATCGGCCTTGGGAAGAGCGGGTCAGTACAGCAATTCACCATGATGGGCAAGCCCGCCCTGCCTTTTTCGCTTGCTTTGGGCCGGCCTTCGTCGGAGAAAGGCGAACGTAGGACGTGGTTTGCAGCCGTTCCCGTTACGCCCATTCCCATTCCATCGGCGGACCTTTGTATGCAGGGCCTGGAAAAGATCGCTCTTCTGATAGATGGCGCCAATCTATATTCAGCTACCAAAGCGCTCGGCTTCGACATTGACTACAAGCGGCTCCTGAAGGAATTCCAGAGCCGTGGGTATCTGTTGCGGGCGTTTTATTACACGACACTGATCGAGGACCAGGAATATTCCTCGATCCGCCCGCTGCTCGACTGGCTGGACTACAACGGCTACGCCGTGGTCACGAAGCTTGCCCGCGAATTCACCGATTCCCAGGGTCGCCGGCGCGTGCGCGGCAACATGGACATCGAGATCGCCGTGGATGCCATGGAGCTGGCCGAGCACGTGGACCACATCGTCCTGTTCTCCGGCGACGGCGACTTCCGCTCGCTGGTGGAGGCGCTCCAGCGCAAGGGCGTGCGCGTGTCGGTGGTGTCCACCATCTCCACCCAGCCGCCACTGATCGCCGACGATCTGCGCCGACAGGCCGATGTCTTCATCGACCTCGTGGACCTGCAGCCCAAGATCGGGCGCGACCCCTCCGAGCGGCAGGGCCGCATGTCGGAGACGCCCCGCTTCCTGGAACGCCGCGGCGCCGCCGCCGCCAGCGACCCCGGCGAACCCTGAGCCGCGGGTCACCAAGCATGGCCAAGGTTTCCGTTGCCCGGGCATCCTCAGCCCGGGCGCCTGCGCGAGCGGCCCTGGAGCCGGGGGCCGACTGCCCCCTGTGCCCGCGCCTCGCCGATTTCCGCCATGACTGGCAGGCGGCGGAGCCTTCCTGGCACAACGCTCCCGTGCCGGCCTTCGGGCCCGAGGATGCGCGGCTGCTCATCGTCGGCCTCGCCCCCGGCCTGCGCGGGGCGAACCGCACCGGGCGTCCCTTCACCGGCGACTATGCCGGCGACCTGCTCTACGCGACGCTGATCGAATACGGCTTCGCCACCGGCACCTATGCCGCCCATCCCGAAGACGGCCTCACCCTCACCGATGCCCGCATCGTGAACGCGGTGCGCTGCGTGCCGCCACAAAACAAGCCGACGCCGGAGGAAATCCGCACCTGCCGGCCGTTTTTGTCCGCGCCCATGGCCGCCATGCCGCGCCTCGCCGCCATCGTGACGCTGGGCAAGATCGCCCATGATTCGACGCTGGCGGCGCTGGGGCAGAAAGCCTCGCGGCTCAAGTTCGGCCATGGCGTGGCGGATACCATCACGGACGGCACACTGGGGCCGGTACGGCTGTTCGCGAGCTACCATTGCTCGCGCTACAACACCAATACGCGGGTGCTGACGCCGGACATGTTCCGCTCGGTCTTCGCCTCGGTGCGGGCCTATCTCGACGCCGCCTGAGCAGGCCTATTCCCCGTCCTGCGACCGCTTGGCGTGAAGGTGCGCCAGCACGTCCGCCGCGTTCCGGTCCGGCGGGAACACCGGATAGAAGACGTGGGAGATGGCGCCGTCCTCGATGATGAGGGTGATGCGCTTCAACAGCGTCGCGCCCTCCACCGTGAAGGTGGGCAGGCGGATGGCGTGGGTCAGCTCGTGCCGGTGGTCCGACAGGAGCGGGAACGGCAGGTGGAGGCGCTCCGCCACCTCCTGCTGGTAGGCCGTGTCCTGCAGGGAGAGGCCGAACACATGCTCCGCCCCCGCCGCCTTGAGGTCCGCGAAATGGTCGCGGAAGGCGCACGATTGCGGGGTGCAGCCCCGCGCGCCGGGGATCTCGTCCCAGCCCGTGGGCAGGGGCTCGCCGGGCACGCCGGTGCGCGGATAGGCATAGACCACCGCAAGGCCCGACAGGCCCGAAAGATCCACCAGCCGCCCGTCGGTGGCCGGCAGTTGGATGATGGGCAGCTCCAGCCCCGGCAGGTGGGCGGCGTGGCCGTCATCCTCCGGCGCGGGGAGGCTGTCGGGCAGGCTGTTATAGGTGGTCATGGCTGCTCCCCCGGCGCGTCGTCATAGGAGATGAATTCCAGAAGCGACCCGTCGGGATCGCGGAAATAGAGGCTGGTGCCCCGCCCCAGCGCGCCGAAGCGCGGCACCGGGCCCAGTTCCGGCGTGATGCCATGAGCGGCAAGGTGGGCCGCCGCCTCGGCAATCGGCCCGTTCCAGCGGAAGCACAGGTCGCTGTTGCCGGGCTGGACCGGTAGTCGCGCCACCGGAACCGGGTCCACCCCCGGCCCGTGCAGGTTGAGCTGGCGGTCTCCGAAGCGATAGGCGAAGCCCGCCCCCGCCGGCACCACCTCGGCCCCCAGCACGGCCGCATAGAAGGCGTTGGAGCGCGCGAAATCGCTCACATGGACCACGCAGTGATCGAAGGCGATCTTGCCGGCCATCTCCCCTCCCCTTGTCCGCGCCCCGCCCGATCAGCCACGGTCGCGCATCAGGCGCGCCTTGTCGCGCGCCCAGTCGCGTTCCTTGGAGGCCTCGCGCTTGTCATGGGCTTTCTTGCCCTTGGCGAGGGCCAGCTCCACCTTCGCCCGACCCTGGTCATTGAAATAGATCTTCAGCGCCACCACGGTCATGCCCTCGCGCTCCACCGCATGGCCGAGCTTGGCGATCTGCCGCTTGTGCAGCAGCAGCTTGCGGGGCCGGCGGGTCTCGTGGTTGAAGCGGTTGGCCTCCAGATATTCCGGGATATAGGCGTTGTAGAGCCACATCTCCCCGGCCTTCTGGGCGGCATAGCTCTCGCCGATGGTGGCCTTGCCGGTGCGCAGGCTCTTCACCTCGGTGCCGGTGAGCATGACACCGGCCTCGAAAGTCTCGCCAATTTCAAAATCGAACCGCGCGCGCCGGTTGTCGGCGGCGATCTTGCGCGGGGCTTCGGTCTTCTTGCTGCTCATGATGGGAATGTGGTCTCGACGCACCGCTCAGGCAAGCGGGAGGGGTCAGGGGCGCTGGCGGGCGGTGTGGATGACGGAAACGATGGACAGTTCCCGGCGCGTCTCATCAACCTCATACGCAATGATATAGGGATAGCCGCGCACGATGAACTCGCGGGTGCCCGGCAGAACCCCCGGCCGCCCCATGAACGGCTCGGCCGCAAGCAGGCGGATGGTCTGCTGGATCGCGGAACCCACGTGACGCATGCCCATTGGCGAATGCTGCCGCAGATAGGCAAGGATCGCCGCAAGGTCCTGCTGCGCGACCGGCGTGAAGTGGACCTTCACAGACCGAACTGCCGCCACAGCTCCTCGATCTCCTGCGGATCCGCGAACTCGCCGCGCCGCGCCTGGGCAAGACCGAGCCGGACCCGCTCGATCTGCTCCGGCGTCAGCTGGTAGTCCGCTTCCCCGCCCTCACCCGCCTCACCCGCCTCGTCCCGGTGGACGAGGCCGAGCAGCAGCTCGGCGGCGCGGTCCTGTTCCGCGTCGGAGAGCTTGCGGATCTCGGCGATGGCCTGGTCCAGCAGCTTGGTCATGGACGAAGGATAGCAGACCCGGGCTCAGTTGATGAGGCCGGCATGCACCATGGCGCTCTTCACCACGGCGCGGGTGGTCTCTGAGACCGGCACCATGGGAAGCCGCGCCTCCTCGCTCATCTTGCCGAGCAGCGAGAGGGCATACTTGGTGGGCGCCGGATTGGTCTCCACGAACAGCGCCGTATGCAGCGGCATCAGGATGTCCTGGATCGCCAGCGCCGCCTTGTAGTCGCCGGAAAGGCAGGCCGTCTGGAAATCCGAGCACAGGCGCGGCGCGACGTTGGAGGCCACCGAGATGCAGCCCTGCCCTCCATGGGCGTTGAAGCCCAGCGCCGTGGCATCCTCTCCCGAGAGCTGGATGAAGTCCGGCCCCAGCACCTGCCGCTGCAGCGACACGCGGGCGAGGTTCGCGGTGGCATCCTTCACGCCAGCGATGTTCTTGATCTCGAACAGCCGCGCCATGGTCTCCACCGACATGTCGATCACCGAGCGGCTCGGGATGTTGTAGATGAAGATCGGCAGCTCCACCGCGTTGGCGATGGCCTTGAAGTGCTGGTAGAGGCCTTCCTGGGTGGGCTTGTTGTAGTAGGGCGTCACCACCAGCAGGGCGTCGGCGCCCACCTTCTGCGCGTGCTGGGCGAGGGCCACCGCCTCCGCCGTGTTGTTGGATCCGGCGCCCGCCATCACCGGCACCCGGCCGGCGGACTGCTGGACCGTCCATTCCACCACGCGATTGTGCTCCTCGTGGGAGAGGGTCGGGCTTTCGCCGGTGGTGCCGACCGGCACGAGGCCGTGGGTGCCTTCGGCGATCTGCCAGTCCACGAAGGCGCGGAACGCCTTTTCATCCAGTGCGCCGTCGCGGAACGGGGTGACGAGAGCGGTAAACGAGCCGCGGAAGCGCGACGCAGACGAAATGGGCGACATGGCGAACGCCTTGGGTTCCTGGGGCTTATCGGCTGGCCGGTGAGGCCTGCCTCGCGGGGCTTGTGATTGACCGGGACCGCCTGCGCGCGAACCTTGAGACCGTGCGCCAACGTCCCGGCGCACGCCGGCTCGGATGAGCGGCGGGCGGGCCTTGACCCTTATCCTTTTGCCGGCCGGCCGGAAAGGGGGCACGCGACGACACCATGCGTCCGGCCCCCCGCCGGTACGCCGAACACCGCGCGGGCGCCGCGCCCTCAGGCCGATGCGCCTGTTTTTCGCCAAAGAGCGGCACCCCGGTGAGGGATTTTCGTCCCTGCAACCGACGCTAGGTCAGGAGCCGCGTTTTCGCCCTCTTTGCGCGATCAATCTGGTTAGGGTTTCGTCAACACGGCTGGCGGAACATGGGTGAGGGGGAGCCGCAAGATCACATCAAACGACACCAACCCGCCGCGAGGACATTGCATGTCGCCTGTTTCGAGCCTGATTTCCGTGAGCGCGCTTGCGCTCGCCCTCGCGTGGAGCGGGGCGATGCCGGCTCTCGCGGAGACCACGCCGACGGCCAAGCCGGCCTCCGCCAAGGACAGCGCGAAGGACGCCAAGGCCAAGGATTCGAAGGCGAAGGATACCCATTCCGCCAAGGACACCAAGGCCAAGGACGCCAAGGCCCACGACAGCAAGGCGAAGGACGCCAAGGCCAAGGACACCAAACCGACCGGCAATGCCAAGGCATCTGCCGACGCCAAGTCCGGCAAGGACGCCAAGGCCCACAAGGATGCGGCAAAGCCGTCCACCTCCAAGCCCTCGGGCAAGCCGGCCACCGCCCGCGCCCCGGCCGCCACGCCCCAGGTGGCGCCGACGCTGGGCGCCTCGTCCAACATTCCCGGCGGCGACCTCGCCGCGCTGAAGGTGGCGGTGAACGCCGCCAAGAACGGACGCGCGGCGGAAGCCATGGGCGCCGCCCAGCAGCTCGACGATCCGGCGGCGCGCAGCCTCGTGACCTGGCTCGTCATCCGCCACGCCCCCAACGACCTCGGCTTCGACGCCATCAACCAGTTCCTGAAGGACAAGCCCGGCTGGCCGACCCAGAACACCCTGCGCCGCCGCGCCGAGCGGGTGCTGTTCCAGGAGAACCGCGACCCGGCCAAGGCGCGCGACTTCTTCGCCGAGCAGCCGCCGCTCTCCGGCGAGGGCAAGATCGCGCTCGCCCGCTACCTCGTGGCCGCCGGCAACCGCTCGGATGCGGCCGACTGGGTGCGAGAGGCGTGGCGCGAGGATGAGCTGAACGAGAGCTTCGAATCGAAGATCATCGACGAGTTCTCCGGCTTCCTCACCCGCACCGACCACAAGCTGCGGGCCGACCGCTTCAGCTACAAGCCGGACCCCGACCGCGCCCTGCGCGCCGCCGCCCGCGCCGGCTCGGACATCGTCGCCCTCACCAAGGCGCGCATGGCCATCGCCAAGAAGGACTCCAACGGCGAGAAGCTGCTGGCCCAGGTGCCGTTCAATTTGTCGAGCGATCCGGCCTATCTGTTCGCCAAGTCCCAGCTCGCCCGCCGGGCCGACAAGCCGCAGGACGCCGCGCGCGCGCTCCTGGCCGGCGCCACCTCCGACCAGGTGCGGGCCGATCCAGACGAATGGTGGATCGAGCGGCGCCTCGTCGCCCGCGAGCTGCTGGACGCCGGCGATTTCCAGACCGCCTACAAGGTGGCCGCCACCGGCGTGCCGCCCAAGGCCGACAATTACCGTGCCGAGCAGCATTTCACCGCCGGCTGGATCGCCCTGCGCTTCCTGAAGGACCCGCGCACCGCCGCCCAGCATTTCGCCAAGATCGACGACGACCAGAAGCACCCCATCACCCTGTCGCGGGCCTATTACTGGCAGGCGCGGGCGGCCGAGGCCATGGGCGACGGCGGCCGTGCCCGCGAGCGCTTCCAGGCAGCGGCGCGCTTCCCGGCCACCTATTACGGCCAGCTCTCGCGCACCAAGCTCGGCATGGCGCCGGTGGTGCTGCGCTCGCCCTCGCCCTCGTTCGACAGCCGCAACACCTTCGCCCGGCTGGAGCCGGTGAAGGCCATCCGCATGCTTTATGCGGTGGGCGAGCGCGACATTCCCCTGACCATCTATTACGACCTCGCCTGGCGCATGGAGGATCCGGCCCAGCTTGCCATGCTGGCCGACCTCGCCGAGGCAAATGGCGACGCCCGCGGCGCGCTGGTGGTGGGCAAGGAGGGCCTCGCGGAGGGTCATCCGCTGGAGGCGGAAGCCTTCCCCACCTTCGGCCTGCCCAGCTACACCCCCATCGGCAATCCGGTGGACAAGGCGGCAATCTATGCGGTGGCGCGGCAGGAAAGCCAGTTCAACGCCCGCACGCTGTCCAGCGCCAAGGCCATGGGCCTGATGCAGGTGACGCCCGAGGCCGGCCGCGAGGTCACCAAGAAGACCGGCGTGCCCTTCAGCGAATCCCGGCTCATGAGCGACCAGTCCTACAACGTGCAGTTCGGCGCCGCCGAGTTGGGCGAGCTGGTGCAGAATTACGGCGGCAACTACGTGCTGGTGTTCGCCGCCTACAATGCCGGGCGCGGCAGCGTGGCCAAGTGGATCCAGCGCTACGGCGACCCGCGCGACCCGGACGTGGACGTGGTGGACTGGGTGGAATCCATCCCCTTCTCCGAGACCCGCAACTATGTGCAGCGGGTGATGGAGAACTACCAAGTCTACAAGGTGCGCTTCAACATCCCCTCCAAGCTGCAGATGGAAGCCGACCTGCGCGGCGGCCGCTGAGGCGGACGGGCTGTTCAAAAGGGCGGGCCTCCGATGACGACCAACATCTCGCCCTGATGCGATGCGCCCTTCTCCCGCTTGTGGGGAGGGTTCACCAGCGGCGGGATGACAGCGGCCTGCTCTCCACCTCCTGAGATGCGCGCACTCGCCCACGTGCGGGGGGAGGGCTGGCACTTCCCGACCCCGTCGCCCTCCGGCTTGACCGGAGGGGCCATCTCGCCGCTTTCCAGGCACCCGCCGCGTTATCCCCACCGCATTGTCCTGGCCCGGCCATGGGGCGTCCGGTCAAGCCGGACGGCGACGGTGCTCTATCTCCTTATGGCGCTGCCCCTACCCTGCCCTCCCCGCACGCGGGAGAGGGTTCACCCGTGGTGCGGGATGATGGCAATCCTCTCCCCCTGAAGCCGCGACCCGCCTCACCCTCGCCGGCGGCTGCCCGGCTCCGGCGGCGGCGCGCCGGCGGCGAGGGCACGGGCCTGGCCGATCCAGTTCTCCCGTTCGATGCGGCCGGGAAAGGCCAGGTAGCTGCCCACCCAGGCCGCCTCGTCTGGGGTCCAGGCGGCGATCTGGCGGATATGGAAGATGCCGAGCGCGTTGAGCCGGCGCTCGTTCTGCGGGCCGATGCCCTTCAGCAGCTTGAGGTCGTCCGCCCCCTCCCCCTCCGGCGCATCGAGGGTGGGCGGGCGCACGCCGGGATGGCCGTCCGGCCCCTTCTCCCGCACCACCGGCGGCGGGGGCAGCGGCAACGGCAGGGGCTCGTCCTCCGGTTCCGGCGGCAGGGAGGCGAGGTTCGGGCTCAGCCCGAGCCGGGAGAACAGGTCCGGCTCCCGCGGCGCCGGCACCGGGCGCGGCGGCAGGGGAAGCGGCTCGCCTTGAAGCGGCGCACGCGGAGCCACAGGGTCCGGTGCGGTGTCATGGGCGCTATCATGGGGTCCGGGGTCGGAGGGTGTGGCGGAGAAGGGCAGCGCTGACGGTGGCAGGCGCCCACCTGCCCCGCGCTCTCCTGCCCCGTACTCACCCGCCTCGTTCTCGCCTGCCTCGTGCACCGGCAGCCGGCCGGTGAACGTGGCCACGGGCGGTGCCCCGCTTTCGGCCGTAGGGACGGCGCGGCGGCCGAGCTTGAAGCCCACGGCCAGCCCCAGCAGGAAGGCCAGGGCCAGAAGCAGTAGGACTTCGATGGTGAAGGCCGTCATGCACGCCTCCCCGGGTTCAGCCGGCCGAGCGCATAGCCGGTGGCAAGGCCGATTCCCACCGCCCCCAGAAGATAAGGCCACAAGGCGAGGGTGAGATAGATCACGGTGCGCGCTCCTTCACCTCGAACTCGATGCGGCGGTTCAGCGCCTTGCCCGCCTCGGTATCATTGGGCGCCAGCGGCTGGCCGGCGCCGAAACCCGCCGCGCTCAGGCGATCGGCGGTAACCCCGGCGGTGACGAGATAGGCGAGCACCGCATTGGCCCGCGCCTCCGACAGGCGCTTGTTGAACTCGGCGTCCCCCACCCCGTCGGTATGGCCCAGGATGCGCACCATGGCGGTGGGACACCGCTTGAGCGCCACCGCGAGGCGATCGATGAGACCCCGGCTGTGCCGGTCGATCTCGGCGCTGCCGCTGGCGAAGCGGATGGTGCCACGCGCCAGAAGCTCGCCCACCTGCCGGCCGCACGTGGGCGTATCCGTCGGCGGCGGGGCGACGGCCGCGTCAATGGCGGTCTCCACCATGAAGGGCGGGCGCACGGCCCGCTTCAGCTCGGCGTCCATCTCGCTGGCGGCGGCCGAGGTCAGGGCGGTGCCGGTGAGGCGCAACTGGCCATCGACGATGCTGATCTCCCCGGTTCCCGTGCGCGACAATTGCGTGAGCCCCGACAGCACCGCGGGCAGGAACCCGGCCGGCGCGCCGCCGCCCACGGCGGACACATCATTCACCTTTTCGCGCAGGAAGTCGCGCTCCAGCGCCGCGCGGATGGCGGCGTGGGCGGCCGCGTCCGGATAGAAGCCGGAGACGGTAAGCTCGTCGCCCTCCCGGCGCACCGAGAACACATAGGGCGAGATGGCGGGCGGCTCGAGGTCGTCCGTCACCACGCTCACCCCCGCCGGCGGCGCCTTCACCGCCTGCATCACCGACAGGAAGGTGACGGAATCGGTGGCCTCACCGGAAAGCGTCACCTTCGTGCCCGCCACGTCGGCCGCCCCGGTGCGCAGCTTGACCAGCTGGGCCACGGCGAAGCTCGCCGTGCTCGCCCACACTTCCGGCGCCGGCCCGCCGGAGGCGAGCTGCATGTCGTCGGAGACCTGCACGCCGGGGAAGGCCGCGCGGGTCGCATCCACCAGCAGCCGACGGGCCTCCTCCGAAGGCGCGTAGCCGGACAGCCGCACCGCCTCGGCCAATCGCTCGATGCGCCAGATGAAGGGGGCCGCGCGCGGCGGCTCCACGGCGAAGCGGGTGATCTGGAAGCCGTCCGGCGGCGCGCGGCGCTGGGCCAGCAGCTGGTCGAAGGCCGGGAAGCTCGGCGCCGCCCCCTCCACCGCGATGGTGCTGTCGGAGAGCGTCACCCGGCCTTCGGGCAGTTGCGCCAGCACCTGTCCGGCAAAGCGCACCGCCTTCAGCCACAACTCGGTGGCGGGGGCGCCGTCCGCCAGCCGGGTGTCATCCTTGATGCCAATGCCGGGCACCGCGGCGGAAAGGGCGGCGGCTACCTCGCCGCGAGCCTCAGACGAGGGCACGAAGCCGCTCAGCCGCAGCACCGTGCCGTCGCGCACCGCCGACCAGAAGAAGGGGGAGGCCACCGGCGGGCGCACGGCGAAGCGGGCCAGCACCATCCCGTCCGGCAGGGGGCCGAGCATGGTCTGGGCAAGGGCGTCGTAGCTCGCAAGGTCGCGGGCGCGGCCCTCGATGCCGATGGCCCCATCGGCCAGCGTGATGCGGCCGGACGGCAGCTTCTTGAGCTGGGCGAGGCCGAACGTGACCAGGGCGGCGAAATCGCCGGGCGGCGCGCCGCGCGCCCGCACCAGCCGTTCCTGGCCCGTCACCTGGTCGCCGCCGGCACGGGCGGCCGCGACGATGCGGGCGAGGGCTTCCGCCGACGGCACATAGCCGTCGAGGGCGATGACGCGGCCGTCCTTGACCGCGCTGAAGGTGAAGGGGCGCCGCTCAGGCAGGATGGTGGTGGCGTCATGCACCACCCGGACGCCGAACATGCCGGCCAGGGAGCCGCGCACCTTGGCCCGCGCCTCCTCGGCCAGCGCCTCGCCCTCCAGCGTGGCGTCGCGCCCTTCGAAATGAGCGAAGGCCCAGCCCTCCCCGGTGCGGGCGAGGATGTCGGCGGCCGACGAATCAAGGTCGGCCTCGATGGGGCCGCGGGCGGCGGCGAGGGTGAAGGCGCACAGCAGGGCGAAGGCGAAGAGGCCGAGCAGCAGCGGCCACAGGCCCGGCCACGCCGTGCCGTGCCCGCGCCGGGGCCTGGGTTCGTGCCCGTCCGCTGAAACCATCCGCCCGTGTCTCCCTCACGCCGGCATGCGCTGCCGCATGTGCCGCAGGGTGGCACGTGCCACCCGTCTTCGGCCGGGGGACTTCAGCACACTTCTGCGACGAACCGGAAGTCTCACGACAGCGAAGGGCCGATCCCTCAGGCGGCATGCTGCCGCAACGCAAGACGCGCCACCCTCCGGCGGGAGGATGGCGCGTCTGGATCGCGGCGGAGGAGCTGCGGCTCTAGAAGTCGCGCGAGACGAACAGCAGCACGCGGTTGGCGGACACCGACGACAGCGCCGGCGAATAATCCGTGAGCAGATAGTTCGCGGCCGAGTTGTAGGTGTAGTCGTACTGCAGGGCGATGCTGAAATGCTTCACCGGCGCGAAGGCGAGATAGCCGCCCACATTGTAGTTCTTGCCGCCCGACGCGCCGTAGAAGGACTGCGCCTCGGCATCGTTGAACTCATAGGCAGCATAGCCGCCGAACAGGGCGCTGCTCCACTTCTCGTTCCAATTGTGCAGGAGCGAGGCGGTGACGTTCCAGCCCGACACCCGGGTGAGGCCGGTGAGGCTCAGGAAGGCATCCGGCGGCGAATAGCTGCCCGAGGGATCCTGCAGGCCGAGATAGGACGTCGCCCCATCGGTGTAGGCGGTCTGGAGGTAGAGGGTGTCCTCTTCTCCCAGCGCCGGCAGCTTAAACATGACGCCGGCCTGCAGCGCATAGCCCCAGTTGGAATCGGTGGCCGAGATGGTGTTCAGCAGCGACACCGCGCGGACCTGATGGAGCGCCCCGGAGAGCTGCGCGGAGCCCCACTCGCCCTCATACTTCAGGTTCGCCACCACATCGGGGGCGTTCTGCCCCGCGAGGTAGTCGTCGGTGGAGAAGGTGGCGGGATTGGCGGCCAGGGTGCCGCTCTGGCGGTCGGCCGCGTCCTCGAACGACACCGTGGCGCTCAGGCCCTTGGTGAACTCGTAGGTGTAGGCGATGAGGTTGATGCGGGTGTCGTCGCCGATGGTGGCCGGGTCGGTGCCCAGCACGTTGGCGTTGGCGTAGAAGTCGAAGAACGACTGCGCGTGGCCGAAGGTGAAGCCGGCGAACTGGACATAGATGTTCCAGACCTCAAGCTCGGCCTTGTTCGGGCCGTCGGACCACGGGTCCGACGAGCGCCAGCGGAACCTGGTCTCGAAATAGGAGCGCAGGGTGCCGTAGTCGGTCTCGGTGCGGGCATCGAGGATGAGGCCGCCGGTGGCCACCGAATAGCTCTTGTCGTTCTCCGCCGGATACTGGGTATAGGTGTTGTAATAGCCTTCCGCCCAGGCATAGCCACCCACGCGAATGCAGGTGTCGGTGCCGGGAATGTAATAGAAACCCTCGCCCTGCGCGGTGCAGGCGCGCATGTAGGGGTCCTTGGCCTTGACGGTGAGAAGGTCGGCCGCGCGCGCATCAGGCGCGGTCCCCACCATGGAGGCCAGCCCGAGCAGCGCAGCGGCGAGCGGCGCCCGCGCGCCGCCAGTCTTGATGACGCCAGTCCTGATGACGCCAGTGTTGGGGCTGAGCTGGGCAAATGCCGTGGAACGCAACATCGAGTCCCCCATAACGATACAAAGTATCTTTAACGTCGCCCCCCATGCCCTGCAAGGGAAAGTAAGGAGCCAGATCATTTTGTCGCGGGGTGCGGCGTCCAAAGCAGAGCGGAACGAGATGTCCTGAAATCGCCAGACACCGTGGAAGGGCGCCATGCAGCAACGTGCGGTGGCCAGGCCCAAGCGAAGTCATGTCCGAATTTCACGACGCACATCGTGCCCGCGCAACGCGCCGCACCGTCTCGCCGACTACAATGGCAAAATGCGATCCAGATTGAAATACCGTGGGCGCACTATTGGATTATTACAATTCTAGCAATTGCCACTACTTACCTAACGGAATTAAAGATCAAGACAAAGAAAAGCCCCGGTGGTTTCCCACCGGGGCCTTTCGGAAATCTTCGCTAAGCGCGAGGATCAGAAGTTACGCTGCACGCGCACGCCGCCCGACCAGATGTCGGTGGAGCCGCCAACGAGCGAGTAGGTGTTGCTGCCAGACGCGCTGGTCGAGGCGTAGGCGCCGAGCGGAGCCGAGCCATCCACCTTGCTATAGATCACTTCAGCACCGATATCGAGGTTCTTCACCGGCGACCACACGGTGTTCACGCCAACCTGCCACAGGTTGAAGTCAAGCGCCGCGACGATGTTGTCCGGGGTCTCGTACTTCAGGTAACCGGCATAGAGCGCGGAACGCAGGCCGGGGGTCCAGTAGTGACGGAACTGGCCCTGGATCTGCCAACCCTTGGTCAGCGAGGTGTCGCCGAAGAGGTCGGTCGCCACCGCGTCAGCCACGGTGTAGAACGCGCCGGTCGCAGTGATGAAGCTGCCGACCTGGTTCAGGCTGATGGAGCCGACGCCCGTCGAACGGCCCTGGGCGGTGCCCGACAGACCGAGGTAGTTGGCGGCGCCTTCTTCGTAGCCAGCCTGGAAGAAGATGCTGTCACCCGCGGCGAGGAAGGGGAGCTTGAACTCCACCACGCCGCCGATGGCCCAGCCCCAGGAGTCGCTGGAGGTCAGGCCAGGATAGTAGCCGGCGTAAGCGGGAAGCGTGACCTGAACCTGGTGCAGGGCGCCAGAGAGCTGGGCCGAACCCCAAGCCTGGTCGATGCGCAGGTTGGCGACGATGTCAGGAGCCTGCTGGCCAGCCTGGTAGTTGGTGTAGCCGAGGCCGCTCGCAACGGTGGTGGTACCGATGATGGGCTGGGTGGTGGAGCCGGCCATCTGCACACCGGTGGTGCGGTTGGCGGCGTCTTCCAGCGACAGGGTGGCGGAGAAGCCGTTGCCGAACTGGGCAGTGTAGGCCGCGAGGGTGGTCCAGGTGTTGGAGCCCGACAGCGGCGTGGTCAGCATGTAGTTCAGACCCGTGTCGAAGAACGACTGGGTGTAACCGAACGTGAAGCCGGAGAACTGGATGAAGGCGCGCTCGAAGTAGATGCCCGAGCCGGAAGCAGCGCCGGTGCCGGTCTGCGAGTTCCACTCGGCGCCGAAGCGCACGTAGGAGCGCAGGGTGCCGTAGTCGGTCTGGGTGCGGGCATCGAAGTCGATGGTGCCGCGAACGCGGGTCAGGTAGTCGTTGTCGTCAGAGTCCTTGAAGGGATAGGCAAAGTTGCCCACGCCCGGACCGTTGAAGATGGTGCCGGCGGCAGAGGTGATCGCCGGGTTGAAGGTGCCGACAGCGTTCACATACGTATCGAAGCGGGCGTAGCCGCCGATCTTGATGCAGGTGTCGGTGCCGGGGATGTAGTAGTAGCCGGCGCCGTAAGCGGAGCAGACCTTCACGTATTCGACTGCCTTCGCCTTGACAGGCAGATCGGCGGCCTGGGCTCCAGCGACTGCGACAAGACCCGCCGCGCTGCCGAGGAGAAGGCTCTTCACCATCTTCATTTTAGACCTCCAAGTTTGATCGAGGGAGCGAGTTCCGCTTCGCCGGTGCGGCTGCACCCCGAGAGGGTTCTTGCCCCGATTTCCCACTGCGTCCTCAGACCCCCCGAACACGCAGTGGGCGACCGGGGACTGCCCCCCTTCGTCGCCAAGCCAACATACAAAAGGCGAAACAGTGATCAATCGAAACGGTACCGTTCACGCCCCTCCACGGCCGCTTTCCCGCCGGGTGTTGCAGGAATGGCACTGTTCTCTTAACCTACCTAAATACCTATGCGCGGGCCGGCGCGAACCGCGCCCTAACCCATTTAACGTTATGATCTCTATCTATTTTCGGTTCTGGGACCGCTGCGGCAGCGTCTGTCACTCGCCGGACCTATCGGGCGGTAGCCGGCTCACGAGTGGCACGGCAGCGGGCACCGGTTCCCCGGCCTCACCTGTGGCGGAATCTGGACAGGGAAAAGTGTGCCATTTTCGCCGCGAAGCGCTGCTGTGATTGAACTATCGCAGCGGTAGCATGCGGATTTTGCAGGGCTGCCTGCGCGGAGAATCAGGACCGATTTACCGCCGGGCGCCCAGGCCGGCAGGTATGCGCGGTACCGGCCGGGGCCGAGGGGCCCCTGCCTTGGGGCGAGCGCCCGGGCGGCGCGTTCGATTCGCCCTCGACCCGGGCGACGCACAAGAGGCCATCGGCGGGCACACCTTGCGATCAGGATGCGCCCGCCGGATCGGATCCGGCTTCAGATCTTGCGTTCGTAGAGCAGCCGGGCGCGGATGGTGCCCTCGATCTCCCGGATGTCGGCGAGCACGCTCTGGCTGTCCGCGGTGGAGGCATCGGCGTCCAGGACCACGTAGCCCACGTCCGCGTAGGTCTCCAGATATTGCGCGGCGATGTTGACGGAGTGGCGGGCCAGCACCTCGTTGAGCCGCCCCAGCATGCCCGGCAGGTTGCGGTGAATCTGGATGAAGCGGGTCCCCGTCGGGCGGGCGGGGAGCTGCACCTCGGGAAAGTTCACTGCGCCCATGGTGGAGCCGGTGTCTGAATAATCCACCAGCTTGCGGGCGACCTCGGCGCCGATGCGCTCCTGTGCCTCCTCGGTGGAGCCGCCGATGTGCGGCGTCAGAATCACGTTGTCGAGGCCCTGGAGCGGGGAGACGAAGCGCTCGGCGTTGGAGCCGGGCTCCACCGGGAACACGTCCACCGCCGCGCCGCGCAGGTGGCCCGCCTTCAGCGCCTCGGCGAGGGCGTCGAGGTCCACCACCGTGCCGCGGCTGTTGTTGATAAGGTAGGCCCCCGGCTTCATGGCGGCGATCTCGGCGCGGCCGATCATGCCGTGGGTCGCCGCCGTCTCCGGCACGTGCAGGCTGACGATGTCGCTCTGGGCCAGCAGGGCGTTGAGGGTCGACACCGGCTCGGCCTGGCCGTGGCGCAGCTTGTCGGTGTGATCGTAGAAGATCACCTTGAGGCCCATGGCCTCGGCCAGGATCGAGAGCTGCGAGCCGATATTGCCGTAGCCGACGATTCCGAGCGTCTTGCCGCGCACTTCCACGCTGTTGGTGGCGGACTTGTCCCAGCGGCCCTCATGCGCCGCGTGGGAGCGGGTGGGGATGCGGCGCAGCAGCATCACGATCTCGCCGATCACCAGCTCGGCGACGCTGCGGGTGTTGGAGAAGGGTGCGTTGAACACCGGCACGCCGCTGATGCGGGAGGCGTCGAGGTCCACCTGGTTGGTGCCGACGCTGAAGCAGCCGATGGCGATCAGCCGGTCCGCGGCCTCCAGCACGTCGGGCGTGATCTGGGTGCGCGAGCGGATGCCGAGGATATGGACGCCCTTGATGGCCTCCTTCAGCGCGTCGCCGTCCAGCGCCTTGGGCAGGCGGGTGAGGTTGGTGTAGCCGGCATTGGTCAGCAGCTCCACGGCGCTGTCGTTCACGCCTTCGAGGAGCAGCACCTTGATCTTGTCCTTGGACAGGGAGAGGTGCGGCGTGGGGGAATGGCTGTCGTGCACGATCGCGGCGTCCTTCAGCAATGGATGAGGCGTGGGCCGGGAACCGCGTAACAGGAGGCGCGGCCCGGCTCAATGCTGCCGGAAATTTCGGCGGCTCTCCTCTGGGCTGGCGCATATTTAGCGCTTCGTGACGCCGGCCGGAGGCCCCCGTCGGTGCGACACTTCGGCCGGCGCGGGGCACAACCGCCACATGGCGCAACGACAGGCCCGGGGCGGCAGGCCAGCGCGCAGCCTTGCGCCAGCCTCGACTCGCGAGCCTCGATCGGCGTCGGGTTCGGGCCGATCACGTCAGCATCCGGGGCGCGGCGGCGGATCCTGCCCCCTTCAGTCCCTGGATGCGCGGCGCAGCAGGCGCATCTGCACCCGGGCGAAGCACTCGGAGACGAAGCCCTGAAGCCGGGCGATGGCGCCAAGCCGCCACCCCGGCGCCGACAGGAAGCGGCCGCGCTCGGCGCTGCGGATCATGTGCCGGGCCACCGCTTCTGCCGACAGGGCGCGCCCGGCCCCGGCGAAGGCGGCGATGGCGGCGGGGCGGTGCCGGGCCTCGTAGGCGAGCTGGGGCGTGTCCGTGTCCGGAGGCACGGCGACGGTGACCTGCACCCCCGCCTGCGCCAGCTCCATGCGCAGCACCTCGCCCAGCCCGCGCACCGCGAACTTGCTGGCGCAATAGCCGGAATAGCCCGCGACGCCGAACAGCCCGGCGCCGGAGGAGACGAGAACCACATGCCCCCGCCCCGCCGCTGCCATGGCCGGCGCCGTCGCGCGCACCACGTGGAAGGTGCCGAGGAGGTTGGTGGCGACCTGCTCCTCCATCCGCGCCGGGTCCTGGTCCAGGAAGAAGCCGGGCTCGACGAGCCCCGCCGCCGTCACCACCCACAGCGGGGGACCCGCGCCGGCGATGAGCTCCGCCACTACGGCTTCGCAGGCCGCCCGGTCGCGCACGTCCAGCGGCCGGGTGAGGATGGCGAGCCCCTCCCCCGCCAGCAGCGACCCGGCGGCGGCGAGGCGGGCGGGATCGCGCGCGAGCAATGCGACCCGGCAGCCCCTGCGCCCGAGCTCGCGGGCGACCGCCAGACCGATCCCGCTCGAACCTCCCGTGACGATGGCAAGCGGTTCACGGGCAAGCGGTTCACGGGCGAGCGACTCGCGGGCAACCGGTCCGCCCGCGAGGGACGGATCATCGGCTGTCGGCCCCCCGCGCGCTGCCTGCATCACCTGTTCCGCTCTCATTGCTGCGCCGGCCAACCCCTTGCGCGAAAGCGCCCTGCCGGGCCGCATCCACGCACCATGTTGCACAGCCGCAACGCTCTTTTAAACGTTGTACCGCTAGGTCGCTATGGATGCCTGCGGCATGTATAACTGCCCCATTCTTTGTCGGGCGTATCAGAAGCGGAATCGAATGACGGGCTGGGTTCGGTTTGTCGCCATGGGCCTCCTCGCCGGGGCAGCAGCCGGTTGCACGGTGCTGCCCTCTTCGGGGCCGTCGCGCACCGAAATCGAGATGCAGCAGCCCGAAGATGACCAGCGCTACCTGCTCATCGACGTGGACGACCGCACCCTGCACCTGATGCAGCAGCAGCGCCCGGCCAGCTTCGGCGTCCGCTTCGGCGACTATCGCCCGCCGGGCCGCTACGTGGTGGGCGTGGGCGATTCCATCTCCGTCACCATCTGGGAAGCCGCCGCCGGCGGCCTGTTCTCCGGCCCGGTCATCGACCGGCTGGGCACCGGATCGCGCAGCGCCACCATTCCCGACCAGCAGGTGGCGCAGGACGGCTCCGTCACCGTGCCCTATGCCGGGCGCATCCAGGTGGCCGGCAAGACCACCTCGCAGATCGAGCAGGCCGTGGTGGACCGCCTCACCGGCAAGGCCATCGAGCCGCAGGCCGTGGTGGTGGTGACCCGCAGCGTCAGCAATTCCGCCACCGTGCTGGGCGAGGCCACCTCCGGCGCCATCGTGCCCCTCTCGCCCCGCGGCGACCGGGTGCTGGACGTGATCGCCGCCGCCGGCGGCATCAAGGTTCCGGCCCATGAGGTGTTCGTGCGCCTGAGCCGGGGCAATGCCACCGTCACCCTGCCCCTGCAGCGGCTGCTCAACGATCCCAAGGAAGACGTTTACGTCCGCCCGCTGGACAAGATCGTCGTCATCCGCGACCCGCAGACCTTCACCGTGTTCGGCGCGGCGGGCAATCCCACCGTGGTCCCGTTCGATGCGGTGGGCATCACGCTTGAGGAGGCGGTCGCGCGCGTCGGCGGCCTGGTGGACCACAGGGCCGATCCCTCGGGCGTCTATCTCATGCGCCTCGAGCCGCTCGGCTTCGCCACCCAGCTGCGGCCCGATGCGCGGCCGCTTGAAGCCTACGGCTACGTGCGCGTGATCTACCGCTGGAACATGCGCGATCCCAACTTCATCTTCCTCGCGCGCGGCTTCCAGATCCGCAACAAGGACGCGATCTACGTGGCCAACGCGCCGCTGTCAGATCTGCAGAAGATTACCTCCGTGTTCAATGCCGTCGCCCAGCCCGTGGCCACCACGGTGGCGGTGGTGCCTTAGGGACGCGCCGGCCATGGTCTCCCCGGCGCCAGCGTCCAGCGAGATCCTGAAGGCAGGCTCCCCCGAGGTCGTGGTGGCCGCCGCCCCGCGGTGGCCCGCGCGGGCGCGTGGCGCGCTTGCCCCGGTGGCCGCACGGCTCGCCCGGCTGCTGCCGGCGCGCACCACCGGCCAGCGCAAGCCCCTGGCCGTCCGCCTGCCTGCCCTCGCCGACCTGCGCCGCCGCGGCCTTCAGCTGACGCGGCTCGACCTGGCCATCCTGTCCTTCGTGGTGGTGGTGGCGGTGCCCTCGGTGCTGTCCTTCCTCTACCTCGCCATGGTCGCGGCGCCGCAGTTCCGCTCCGAGACGCGGTTCGTGGTGCGCGGCAATCTGGAAACGGTGGCGGGCGGCGCCAGCCCGGTGTCCGGCTCCAGCACCGCGCAGGTGCCCAATTCCCAGGAAGCGCGCGTGGTGGTGGACTATCTGCGCAGCCGCGCCATGGTGGACGCCCTGCAGCAGCAGCTTGACCTGCGCCGGGTGTTCGGCGTCGCCGGCCGCGATCCGGTGTTCGGCCTTGCGAGCGACGCCAGCGAGGAAGACCTCGTCGCCTACTGGAACCGGCAGGTGCGGGTGAGCCTGGAATCCCTGTCCGGGGTGATCCGGGTGCAGATCCACGCCTTCAGCCCCGAAAGCGCGGCGCTGCTCGGCGCCGCCATCGTGCGGGAAGCCGAAGCCGTCACCAACGCCCTCACCACCCGCAACCGCGGCGACCGCGTGCTCCAGGCCGATGCCGAGGAGCGCGAGGCCTTCACCGACCTCGCCGTGGTGCGCACCTCTCTCGAAGGCTTCCGCAACGCGCAGGGCACCCTCGACCCCACGCGCAGCGCCATCGGCTCCTATGCGGTCATCGCCAAGCTGCGCGACCAGCGCTCCGCGCTCAACACCGACCTCACCGTCGCCCGCGCCCGCATGGACGAGGACTCCCCCGTGGTGCGCGCGCTGAAGGAGCGCATGCGCTCGCTGGACGAGAAGATCGCGGCGCTGGACACCGACCTGCTCGGCCTCGACCGGGAGCAGGCCGGCAGCAGCGGCAACCTGAAGGCTGCCGCCGAGCTGGAAGTGCGCCGCCGCCTCGCCGAGCAGCGGCTGAACGAAGCGGAAAGCGAGCTGCTGGACGCACGGACGCAACAGGCCCAGAAGCAGGTCTATATCCTGACCTTCATGGCGCCGACCCTGCCCGCGGAAAAGGCCTTTCCCTCGCCGTTTATCGACGCGGCGGCGGTGTCCGGCATCCTGTTCGCGGCCTGGGCGGTGGCGTCGCTCTATGTGGGCAGCGTCTACGCCCGCACCCGCTGAGTCCCGGCGTCAGCTCGTCCCCTGCCCCGCGCGGATCAGGCCGGCGTCGGCTCCACGGCGGCCTCGTCGGTCGCCTCGTCGGTGCGCCGGATCGCTTCCCCGAGATCGGCGAAGATCTGCACGTCGGCGGCCAGGAGATCCTGCGCCGCCGGCCAGTCGCGCACCCGCGCCTCCAGATCGCCCACCTGCTTGGAAAAATTCAGCGCGGGCAAGGGCGGCAGGTCGATCTCCAGCACCGCGCGCAGGGTGTCCCAATAGGTCTCCACGCCGTTGAAATGGCCCACAACGTCCATGTCGGCCAGGGTCTGGAGCGCCTGCTCCACGGCGCCGGCCTCCAGGTTCTCGTCGGAGCTGCGGCAGGTCAGAAGACGCGCCAGCGGGCTCGCGATCAGGGTGCGCTCGAACGGGGTCAGCGCGCCGAGCCAGGCCTCAAGGTCAGCCATTTCGGAGAGGTCGGCCTTGCCCAGGCTCTCCACCAGCGGCCGGTAGGTCTCGCTGAGCACCGAATAGGCGAGGTTCGGTGTCTTCACCGCCCAGCGCAGCGCGAGCAATTGCTCGGCCAGCTCCTCGAACGGGTCGCGCACCAGTACCGAGCACTTGAAGCCGCGATCGCGCAGCAGTGGCTCGTAGGTCCGGAAATACAGCCGGCCGGCGCAGAAGATGGACGGCGAGAAGGGGATGCCGAGGATGGAGCGCACCGCCTCCTCCGGCATGCGGTCCAGCCGGGTGAAGGCCATGTGGAAGAGGTCCTGGAACGGCTCGTTCAGCGCCGATTGCGGCACCACCCGGGTCTCCAGCCGGAACAGCTTGAGGTCCGCCTTGGCGGTGGCCGGCCGCCGCCGGTAGATGCGGATATTGGTGGCCTCGTCATAAAGCTCGAGGTCGGCCATGTCCTGCAGGTCGGCCACCGCATGCTGGTCCACCACGAAGCCGCAGATGCCGGTCTCGTGCAGGCCCTGCTCGCGCAGCAGCGGGCGCAGCACGGTGGCGCGCACCACCTTGCGCATCTGCCCGCCGGTGAACACCACCACGTGGGGCGTGCTCGACGGGTTGTCGGGCATGATCCAGCCCACGATGCGGGTGCCGGCGTCCTCGTCGATACTGAACAGCACGCCCCCGCCCCCTCAATGACGATGATCGCGGATCACCGCGACGAGGATCATGGCATTGATCCAGAAGATGCCGGCCAGGGTGAAGACGAACAGCCCGGTCTTCCACCACACCGGCTCGGAGGCCGTCGACGGCAGGCTCGGCGGCACGAACACGTTGACGAAGGCGCTCTGCGCCCGGGCGCGGCGCTCCGCCTCCTGCAATCCGGCGACCGCGATGGACTGCATGGTCTCGGCGAACCGCACCTCCAGCTCCGCCTCCTCATAGGCCGCGAGCGCGCTGACCGCCGTGCTGCCCGACCCGGAGCGGGCGAGGCGCAGCTTGAAGTCGGCGATCTCCTGGTCGAGGGCGTGGACACGGTCGCGCAGCACGCCGGAGGTGGGGCCGTCGGGCGCGGACAGGCGTTCGAGCGCCCGCATCTCGCGGTCGGCGGCGATGCGCTCCTGTTCGAGGCGCAAGAGGCTCTGGCCGAGGGCGTCGGCGGCCTGCACCGGATCCACGGCGCGCTGGCGCGCCCTCCATTCCTGCTGGCGCACCAGGGCATCGGTGTAGCGCACCTGCGCGCGGTCGAGCTGCTCGCGGGCGCGGCCCACGCTCTCGGCCCGGCTGCGGGCGACGATGTCGTTGAGCAGGGCCTCGCCATCCTTCAGGATGCGCTCGGCGATGAGGTGGGCCTCCTCCGCCGAGAAGGCGCGCACCTTCAGCAGCACGATCTCGGACCGCCGGTCCACCGCTGCGGTCACATGCCGGTTCCAGTAGCGCCAGCGCTCCTCCAGGCTCGCCGTGCTGCTAAGCGCGGAGAGCGGATCGATGCCCGGCCCCGAGAACGCCTGTTGCAGCAGGCCGTCCGCATCCAGCCGCGCCACATAGGCGCGGCTGGTGACGAAATTGGTGAGGATGAAAGGCGCCTGGCTCTGCGCCGACCGCCCCGTGCCCCCCAGGAGCGAGGACAGGGACTGCAGGATGCCGGAGACCGCGCCGCGCGCGCCCGAGGCGCCCTGCGTGCCCTGGTCCAGCATGGTGCGCCCGCCCAGGGATTCGCGGATGGCGAGGCGGGCTTCCGAAATATAGACCGGCGTCGCGATGACCCCCGAATAGAGCGCCGCGATCACCGCCGGCAGCAGCACCACCAGCGCGAAGGTCAGCCGCAGCAGGCGGAACCAGCGGGCCGAGGCGGTGGCGCCGGTGCCGTAGGTGCGCGGCAGCCGCCGCCAGTTCAGCATGGGCCGCACGAAGGGGAGCACCGCGAATGCGCGGCTGCGTTCGATCAGGACCCGGATGGGCTGGGCGACGGGAAGCCCGGCCATTCTACCGCGCCCTCAGGACCACGACGTCCTGGAAGTCGTGCAGCGCCCCGGCGCCGATGGCCGCGACCTCGAAGCGCCGGCCCCATTCGCTGTGCACATAATCCTGCGAGACGAAGGTGATGCCGTAGTCATAGGCGGCGCTGGTGAGATGGCCATTCTGCCGAATGAAGGCATAGCCGCGCCCGCCGTGGAGCGTTTCGGCCGCCGCATCGAGGGCATCGGCGGGGATGTCGAGCATGGCGAAGACGCGCTCTTCCGCCTGCGCCCGGCGCAGTGCCTGTTCGCCATGCACCGACAGGAACAGCACGGCCCCCGGCGCCGCCACCCGTGCCAGCTCGTCGAGATAGAACAGGTGGTCGGCCTCGCTCAGGTGGCTGAACACGGAAATGGAGATCACCGCATCGAAGCTGCGGTCGATGGCGGGAAGCCGCCGGCGCGGCCTGGTCTTCACCGCCTGCACATGGGTCAGGTTGCTGTCCACCCAGGCGATGTGGCGGTCGTCTACATCCATGCCCACGTAGCGGCCGCGAAAGCCATGGAACAGCCGCGCCACCCGCCCGACCCCGACCCCGAAATCCAGCACCGAACGGAAGTTCGGCAGCGCGGTGGGGCTCAGCGCGTTCAGGGCGCGCATGAAGTGCACGCCGTGGCTGGCGAAATCGCGCGGCTCGGTCAGGCCGGTGGTGTTGTGCATGAGCTCGGCCGGCGGGAAGGGCGCGATGCCCTCGGGCGGCGCGGACGCATCGGGCGGCAGCAGGTTCTGCGCCAGCCAGGCCTCGAAATCACCGGCGATGCCCTCGCGCACGGGGATAGTCACCGCCAGCGATCGTTGCCCCTCACCACCCATGCTCTCACTCATCAGATGCCGCAGGCGCGGGCATAAAAGTCAGCCACATCCGCCACCATATGGCGGGAGGTCCTTTCATAGTGCGTCTTCGCGCTCATTGCACGCGCAAGGCCTTGATCTTGCGCGAAGAGCTTGAGCCGGGCGGCAAGGTCCGCCACCGAGCCCTTGGCGAAGGTGAAGCCGTTGCACCCTGCCTCCACGAACTCGCTCATGCCCTCCACGTTCGCCACCAGCACCGGGGTGTGGGTGGCGAGGGCCTGGAGCAGGATCAGCGGGCTGTTCTCCACCCAGGTGGAGGGAATGACCAGCAAGTCGATCTCGCCCAAAACCTGCGCGATGCGCTCGATGGAGAAGGTGCCGCGGAAGCTCACGTCGAGGCCCGTCGAGAGGCCGCGCACCTGTGCGGCGTAGGACGGATCCATGCCCTCGTCGCCATGGACATCGAGGGTGAAAGCCCCCTTCGGCACCTCCCGCAGGGCCCTGAGCAGCAGGTGAAGGCCCTTGTGCGGGGCGAGCTGGCCGATGAAGCCGAGCCGCGTCGGTCCGCCGTCCCGCGCCGGCTTGGGCGCGCGGTCGATATCGATGCCGAAGCGGCTCAGCTCCAGCGGCACGCCGATGCTGGTGCGCTTGTAGGCCTCCATGAGAAAGCGCGTGGGCGTCAGCGCCCCGGCGTAGGCACTGTAGGCTGCGGCGAGGTGCTCGGGCCGGTCCTTCAGCGCGGAGACGGTCGGACGCCATCCCGGAACAAGGATCGGCAGGTTCGCGGCCCCGGACGAAACGAGACGGGCAAGGAGGCGCCGCGCCGGATTGCTGGCCGCCGTGCCATCGGCGAACAGGGAGCAGGCCACGCAATTGGACCGCGAGGCGTTGGGTCCGGCGCACAGGCTGCCGTCGGCGGCGCTCAGCTTGTTGTTGAAGCAGAAGCCGAAGAAGTCGGTGAAGGTGGCGACGGTGGGCAGTCCGAGCCGCCGCGTCACCTCCAGCAGCGCCGTGGTGTGGTTGATGAGGTGGCAGACATGGACGATGTCCGGCCGGATGCCACGCAGGATGCGCTCGTGCACGGCGCGCAGGCTCGGCAGGTCATAGGTATCGCGCAGGCCGGTGTTGGGATGGACGTTGCGGTCGATGCGGATGACCGGAATCCCATCGAACGTGTAGCGCTCCACCATCTCCTGCTGGGGCGTCTCGCCGGGAAAGGTCGCGGTCACCACCACCGGCTCGTGCCCCAGCGCGGACAGTTCCCGCGCTAGTGTCCGAGTATAGCTTTCCGTACCGTAAAAATGCTCGGGATAGTAGCAATGGACGAAGAGCGCGACCCGCATTCCGTTTCCAGTTCACTGCGCAACTCGGCCAGCAGCCGTTCGATGCCAAGGTCAAGACTGATGGTCGGCGTCCAGCCCAGCCGCTCATAGGCACGCGTGACATCGAGCACGGAGGCCGCCACGTCGAAGATGCGGGGCGGCGCCTGCTGCACCACCAGGGGGTGGCCGAGGGCCGCCTCCAGCCGCGTGATCACCTCGCGCAGCGAATGGCCGACGCCGGACCCGATGTTGATGGGGCCGGTCACGTGGCGCCGTGCACCGGCGGCGATCATCGCGTCCACCACGTCATCCACGTGGACATAGTCGCGCACCACGTCGCCGGCCCCGAACAGCTTCAGCGGATCCCGGCGCAGGCCGGCGCGGGCGAACAGGGTCACCGCACCCAGGCCTTTCTGCGACTGCTGGCGGGCGCCGTAGCAATTGCTGATGCGCAGCGCCACGCCATCCACGCCGTACATGGCGCGATACTTGTCGAGATAATGCTCCACCATGAGCTTGGAGATGCCATAGGCACTCACCGGCCGGGTGGGATGCGCCTCGCTCACCGGCAGGTTCTCGGGCGCGCCGTAGACGCTGCCGCCCGACGACGCGAACACGATGCGCAGGCCAGGCACATGCCGTGCCGCCTCGAGCATTCGCACCGTGCCGACCACGTTTTCCAGGATGTCGCGCGCCGGATCGGGATCGGCGCTGGCGGGAATGGTGGACCAGGCGAGATGATAAAGGGTTTTCACCCCGTCGAGCAGCTTCGCCCAGCCGTCGAAGGTGGCCAGATCCACCGTCTTCCAGCGCACCTGCGGATGAGCCAGCAGGTCCGTCATCCGCCGCGTCGTCGCGATGACGCCGACGGAATTCCGGGAAAGCCGCTCACACAGACGACGACCGATCAGGCCGTTCGCCCCGACAATAAGTGATGTCATGCCCGCCCTACGGTGCAGCGCAACAAAAACGCATTGCGCAGACCGCCCCTGCTACCAGCCCAGAATCCCCTTTGCACAACCCGAAAATTGACTACACAACCTAATGAAACCGTTGTGCAGCCTTATTTCGCAAAATGCAAAGCAACCGAATTCCCACTTTGGAAACTGTCGGCCTAAACGGTAGCGAAATGCAACTAGGAGCGACGCTTTTTCATTTGCGGCGCGGCAATTCCATGGTCCTTGATGGCGGAATGTCACACTTCGCGGTAAAACTGTGCCGACGGAAAGCCGGGCATCAGGTCCGCGTCCCGGCCGAGCGCTTCGGCATAGATTCGGGCGTAGGATGAGATCATCCCGTTGAGCGCGAAGTGCGGCGCCCGTGCACGGTTGGCGTGCGAGAGGGCGGCGAGGCGATCCCTGTCGTCGAGCAGGGCGATGAGGATATCCGCGAGCGCGGCGCGGCTGGTCCCCAGCGTGGCGTCGTCACCCAGGATCTCGGCGAGCGCGCCGACCTTGTAGCCGGCCACGGCCTGCCCCATGGCCATGGCGAAGGGCGTCACCTGCCCGAAGCTCTCCCGCACCACCGGTGCCACATACAGGCAGAACCGGCGGTAGGTCTCCGGCAGGTCGTCGAAGGAAACGGTGCCGGTGAACTCGAAATTGTGCCGCACGCCGGCGTCGCTCACCCGCGCGTGGAAGACCGGCAGGAGATCCCCGTCGCCGACGATGAGAAAACGCGTCTTCGGCCGGCGCTGCGCCACGTCGATGAGCGGCAGGATGGAATCGTCGTCCAGCTTGTCGCGGGTGAGCCGATAGACCATGCCCACCGTGTCCTCGGCACCGGGCGCGAAATCGCGCGGCGAGAAGCGGTCGAGATCGATGCCGGGATGCACCACCTGCCCGTTGGCGATATCCGGCGCGAAGGCCTGGCGAATATAGTCGGAGACGAACACATAGGTGTGGATGCGCGGATCGCGCAGCGGCGCCACCGGCGTGTTGACGTTCTCCACCAGCACCGCCTCGCTCTCGCGCGCGGCGGCCAGCGCCGCCTCGTACCAGGGGCGGTCGCTCTCGCCCCAGTAATGCAGGTGGACGATATCCGGCCGCACGGAGGACAGGAGATTGGCGAACGCCGCCGGCTGGCTTCCCAAGGGCAGGTGATGCAGCACCATGCCCTCGTGCCGGCCGTTCGGCGGCAACCCGGCGGTGACCACCTGCATCTCGTAGCGGTGGCCCAGCCGCTCCAGAAGGTCCACCACCAGTTGCGTCGAGCCGCCCACATAGACATTGGGAATGACGTGCAGGACGCGCGGGCGCACCGCCAGCGGCGGATGGTGGGGCCGCACCCGGTAGACCACCGACCGGCGCCCGAACATGAGGGCGGAGAAATCGCGCGCCATGTTGCGGGCGATCGCCACCGGACGGCGCTTCAGCCGCCAGCCGCCGGCCCCGTCCGCCACCACGCTCGTGCCGGTGACGACACACAGGCGCGCCATTTCCTTCAGATAGGCAAAGGAGGGTCCCGGCGCGGTGATGAGTTCCCGAAGCCGCACCAGCGGCAGCGGCAACGCGAACCCGGACAACAGGCGGCGCCGGCGTCCCGCGTGCATCTCCTGGACCATCTGCCCGACCAGATTGGCATGGTCCTGCAGGGCCGCGATCTGCGCGCCGAGGGCCGCCTGCGCTTCCATGAGCGCCGCATTCTGCCGTTCGATCCGCTCCAGCCGGGCGCGGAGCGCCGGACCGTCGCTGCCGCCAAGATCAGGGGCGCCAGTATCGGGGGTGACGAGATCGGGAGAGCCGAGATCCGAGGCCCCGTGTTCCGGGCCGCCGACCTCCGCCTCCTCCACCGCCTTTGCGTCATCAGGGCACGTATGTGGCGTGGAAAAACCGGGTCGGGTCATCAGGACCAGTCGAATTCATGCAGATTTGCGGCAGCGCCACCAAGCGTTAGGATAGACATGGAAAGCTGCGGAATGCTAGCTGCCGCAGAGGTTCGGGAAGTGACTGAAGATATGGTCGCCATCGGGTGGGAGAGGGTGGCGCGGTGAACCAGACCGTCGCACGGGTCGAGTATATGGCGCCGCCACCCGCGTCCGCCGAGGCCCTCGTCAAACGCAATGCGCGCCTGCGCGAGGAGCTGCGCCGCCAGGCGCGCGAGGCGCGTCTGCGACAATCGGTCGTTCGGCCCACCAGCGCCGCGTTCTGGAGCGCGGAGGTGCGCGCCATTGCCGCGTTCAAGCTGCCGCTGATGGCAAGCTTCATCGTGATCGTGGTGGTGCCCTCCCTGATCGTGGCCGCCTATTTCATCTTCTTCGCCTCCAGCCAGTATCTGTCGGAAGCGCGCTTCGCGGTGCGCACCTCCGAGCATGCGGGCATCGAGAACCTCTCCTCCGACGCCGCCGCCCAGGGCCTGTCGGAAGTGCAGGATTCCCTCATCATCGCCAATTACGTGAAGAGCCTCGCCGTGGTGGCGGCGCTGGACGAGCGCATCGGCCTGCGCAAGCTGTTCTCGCGGCCGAGCATCGACTGGTTCTCCCGCTTCAACCCGGACCGCCCCATCGAGCGGCTGGAGCGCAGCTGGCGCAGCCAGATCGACACCGCCATCGAATCCCCCTCCGGCATCATCACGGTGAAGGTGTGGGCCTTCTCCCCGGAGGATTCGCTCACCATCGCCGACGCCATCGTCGGCCTCAGCGAGGACATGGTGAACAAGCTCGGCGAGCGCACCCGCAAGGATGCCATCGCCCAGAGCCAGGCCGAGCTGGAGCGCGCCGAGGCCCGCCTGCGCAAGGCCCGCGCCGCGGTGCGCGACCTGCGCAACGAGGTGGGCGTCATCGATCCCGCCCGCACCAACGAGGGCATCGCCAAGCTGCTCGGCGACCTCGAAAGCGACCTCGTGCTCATCGACCAGGAGCTGGGCACCGCCCGCCGCACCCTGAGCCCGGATGCCCCGCAGTTCGGCCTTTTGGAGGCGCGCCGCCAGGCCATCCGCGACAACATCACCGCCCTGAAGGCGCGCCTCACCACGGCCGGCGGTCCCGACAAGGACACCCTCTCCGCCATCATGACGCGCTACGACACCCTCGACCTCGAGCGCCAGATCGCCGAGCGCCAGTACACCGCGGCCGCCACCGCGCTGGAGCAGGCGCGGGTGGCCGCCGAGCGGCAGGGCATGTATCTGGCCACCTTCGTCAAGCCCGTGCGCGCGCAGGAGAGCGACTGGCCCCACCGCTTCTGGATGCCGCTGGCGGCGGCGCTGGCCTTCTGCCTCCTCTGGCTCGTCATCGTCTCGGCGTTCGAGCTGATGCGCCACCTGAAGGCTTGAGGCTGCACGATGATCGTCACCGACCGCCTCACCAAGACCTACTGGACCCACCTCAGGCGCAAGGTGGTGCTCAGCAACGTCTCCGTCACCCTCGATCCGCGGGTGAGCTACGGGCTGCTCGGGCAGAACGGGGCCGGCAAGTCCACCTTCCTGAAGCTCATCGCCGGCACCGAGGCGCCCACCTCCGGACGCATCTACCGCTCGGTGCGCCTGTCCTGGCCGCTGGGCTTTGCCGGCGGCTTCCACCCGCAGATGACGGGGCGGGAGAACATCCGCTTCCTCGCCCGCGTCTATGATGCGGACATTGCCGAGGTGACCGATTTCGTGGAGGATTTTTCCGAGCTGGGGCGCGACCTCGACATGCCGGTGAAGACCTATTCCTCGGGCATGACCTCGCGGCTGGCCTTTGCGGTATCCATGGCCATCGAGTTCGATTTCTACCTGGTGGACGAGATCACGGCGGTGGGCGATTCCCGCTTCCAGCTCAAGTGCGCGCAGGCCTTTGCCGAGCGGCGCACGCGCGCGGGCATGATCATGGCCTCCCACTCCACCGGCACCATCAAGGATTATTGTACCGCCGGAATGGTGTTGCAGAAGGGTCGGCTGATGATCTTCGAGGATGTGAACGACGCCATCGAGGTTCACCGCCAGGCAATGGAGGCCTGAGCATGACCAACGCCCCCCGCCCCACCCGCTTCGCCGGCGAGAGCTGGCGCACTGCCTCGGCCATGCACGCCCGCGTGGTCGGCGCGGTGATCATGCGCGACCTGCAGACGCGGTTTGGCGCCGGCTATTTCGGCTTCCTGCTGGGGATTATGATTCCGCTTGCCCATCTGACGATTGCGATCGTCATAACCACAGTGCTCGGAAGACCAGCACCCATTGGAACAGATGGCCCCGTTTTTTTAATGACTGGCGTACTCCCGTTTATATTATGGCTGTATTGCCACCGCCAGATTATGCAAACCATAGCTCAAAATAGATCTCTATTGTATTTTCCAAGCGTCGATATTTTTGATTTATTTGCTGCTCGAATTATTGTCGAAATAATTAGCGGAACTATTGTTGCAGTAACGCTGTTTAGCTCGCTTTCCATTTTAGGACACCACGTATCTGCATCAGAATGGCCGAATTTTCTTGGCGCAATAGTCCATGCCTGGGTTTTCGGAGTTGCAACAGGTCTAATATTCGGAGGAGTAAGCGCAATCTGGCCATTTGCGATGATGCTAGGAAATGTTATGGGTCCAATTCTTTGGGTCTCGTCAGGAATTCTATTCCTACCAGACTTATTGCCAAATAAAATATCAGATTTTATCTATTTTAATCCCCTCGCTCACGTCGTTGATAGTGCGAGAATTAGTTTTTATAATGAATATACAAGTACATTTTATGATCCTATTTTTTTGAATATTTCGATTTTGATATTACTTATATTTGGACTCTCAATGCCGGTATTATTGAGAAAAATTTCGTAGAATTACGATATTGAGTCGATACAGTCACCCATTTTTTGTGTTATATATTCTTCATTATCTGAATAATACAATGGAGATGGCTTACTTTTGTGATGATCTACATATTTTTGGAAATCTCTTCGCACGTAGTCAGTATATTTAGAAGTGTCGAATTTATGCCTAGGATCAACTCCAATTGAATTTATGATTTCGCTTAAATATATTGGATCATACAAGCTGACAGCAAATTCGTTGAGTGGCGCGCCACTACCAATTCGGTGGACAATGGTTCCAATTTCGATTCCACAATGTTTGTAAACAAAACATTCAGATCTTGGCTTCAGAACGCGACAAAAAACATCGGAATGAGAACGCCTACGACCAAGGAGGGAGCATTTCCCCATTGCTGAAGTCCCTAGAAGCTCCGTCCCATGGCAGGCGGAGCCCTCCGAGAACACCACCTCGTTCGACAGCGAATAAGCTGCAACTTGCTCGTCAAATGATATATTTTCTGGGAAAAATGCTTCGAACCCAGCCGATCCGAGCCACTCCTCAACGTACGCTTCGCCGAGGAAGCCCCCTCCGTGATTCAATCGAGATCGGGAAACAAACAATTTTTTCCCGCCATACTTATATTTAAAGCCATCTAGATCTTTGATTCTATAATTATCTCTCAAAAAATCCGCATAGTATGGCTTTGGCCCACCACCAAGATCAGAGCCGGATTCGATTACAAATAATTCCTCAATTGTTGAATCCACATTTACAACAATATAATCCGACCGATTCACGCCAATAAAATTGAGAATCGCCTCTATATATTTAGGTGGATCTGGTATTTTACTTAGCGTCGTCGGCGGAGCAACAAATACAATTTTCTGCCCCGGATTAAGAATGCGTGCAAGCGTAATCCTATGAATCATTTCGGACATAAAGTGTCCAAAATGATTGTAAATCGGTCCGCCGTAGATATACGATCCAGCAACGAAATTACTGAAATCTAATGTATAATCCGTGCGGTCTACAGGTTTCCAATATCGCGTGTGGCGAAGGAAAATATTTTCCTTATCATTTGGATCATCGAAAACAACGCCACCATTAAATGAGAGTAGCGGGTGTCGGAATGCTTGCACTCTCGCATTCTGAATTCGCTTTGCTCTGAATTTTGATGCAGTTTCCATGATATTTTCTAATTTTCGGCTGGTTTATAATCAGGATTTCTGGATCCACATCAAACGCTGGACGATAGCGCCAATAGCCGGCCATCGAAATCAAGTTTCGCACCTTGAAGAATCGAAACATACGCCTTGGCCAGTTTTTGGCGCTTTGCTCGATACTCTGATGCGCTAAATGAGAATAGTTTGCTGAGTGCCTGTAGGCTGATCGGAAGCTTGATGTCCTGCACTTTTCGAACAGGAATGCCCATCGTCGTGCAAAGCTCAATTGTCCGACTGTCGTGCGCGATACACCCCGCGGGAACCCCGGACTGAATCGCCAGCATGACGCCATGGAAACGCGGCCCTACAACGAAATCATGCTGGGCCAGCCATTTTCTCCAGCTCGGAACGTTACCGAACGCGAGCATGTTGCGGCGGCACCACACAGCGAACTCGTCGCTGGTCAATTCCGGACGGAAATAGGCGCGTAGGAGTTCAAATTCTGCGGGCGGGATAGAGCTAAGCTCACCCTGCCCAAGCTGGACCATCAACTCGCCACTCTGCACAACGCACGAGCCGAACGTCGAATCCACCAGATCGAGCAACGAACGCTCGATATCTGCAAGACGACCCCAGCGATGTTGGCCCACTGCTGAGACGATGCGACGAATCGGAAGCTGCAATCTTGCTTCGATAACGGAGGCAAAATCACTCTCCAGATTCATGAAATTGGAAGGGCAGCCCGTAACGATAGCCCGATCACCGAACCCGACACGTTCAATCTGCTTGTAGCTATATTCTCCTCGGACACCGATGTTGGGCGCTGATGAGGGTGCCAGATCCGAAACCACCTTGAGCCATCGGAGCGTGCCCTCGGGAATGGTCGTTTCAACTTCCAGGCTATCGGCTTGCGCGCCAAGGCCTATCACGACGACCGGCAGCTTGGCGGCTTCAAACAGGGTCGCAAGTCCTCCAAGGTGGGTATGCGCTCCAAGTTGATTGGCTCCGGCAAAAACAACAATGTCGGCAACCTCCCGAAGCTTATCCGGCTTGATTTCCCATGGAACAACAACAGCCTGTCGCTTCAAATGAATGGAGATAGCTTCAATGAAGGCCAGATTGCCGGTATTGCCGCCAACGGTACGGAACAGCTCCGACGCCGACAGCTGGTAGGAATTTTCTATGCCTGCGGTCGGGGCCATCAAAGCTACGCGCACTTGTACCTCCATACCTTGCCAAATTGGAATCGAGCCCGATTTCGGCACCATTTCAATTCCTCTCGTACAAGGCCCAAAAGGCGAGGGAAAGCGCGATTAGCCATTCGCCGCAACTCAGGATCGCGCTGCACGCAAAAGCAGCCCCAGCCGAACCTTTGCGCAGTGAACTATTTTTATTAATAAGAAAATTTGTGAATTAGAATTGCATCTCCACAGCGTCGCAATATGCAAATTGACGTCCCCTTACGCGAGTTCTAATTGACATGTCAGGGATTGCGGGGACGGTGCCATTGCCTCTGGACCCTGCTGGGGCGGGTTAAGATCATGTCGTGGTTCACAAATCGATCTCGGCCGCAGCAGGCGCAAGGCGGCAGCGCAGCTGAACCCGAACCTCCTGAACCCCATGAAGTTCAAGAACCCGCAGCCGACCCCGCTCCGCCAGCGCAAGCCCCTGAAGAAAAAGAGGTTATCTGGCAGCGCCCCGTCGAAGGCCCGGTCTGGCCGCCAGTGGTTCAGACCGACTCTACCGGCACCCACCGGGACGGGGCGGGACTCGACCGGCTGTATTTCGACGGCCAGATTCTGGTCCTCACCGGCTGGACGAGCGGCGACGCAACCCTCGGACTTTACAGCGGAAATGAGCCCCTCGCCCCACTCCTGCGGGTCGAAGTGCCGCGCCCCGACGTGGCCACCGCCTATGCCTTCTCCAGTCCAGTCACCGGCTACCTCCTCCTCTGGCGCAGCCCCTTCCCGGAAGGCGCGAAGGTGCACGCCAGGGCCGGCGGGCGGAAGCAGAAAAGCGTTGCATTGCAAGACTTTGCTGCCGCCGATCTTGAGCCCGACCTGTCCCGTATCCTGCGCGAATACGCCCCGGCCCGGGGCGTCCTGTTCGATGCGCTGCGCGATTTGCCCGACCTTTTGCGCACCGTCGCCTGGTCCGCCACCCCCTCCCACCGCCCCGGCGACCCCCGCGGCTACATCGACATCCTGAAAACCGTCCCCGACGCCGGCGGCCTCTGCGTCGGCTGGTCGCTCGGCCGCGCCGACTTCTTCGTCGTCGACGACAGGGGCGCGTGCCTCGATCTGGCGGGTGCGCTGCGCTGGAACCGACCCGACATTTTCGAAGGCTTTTCAGCGGATTACGGGGCCGACTGCGCCGAAGCCGGCTTCCTGCAGGCGTTGCCGCCGACCGCTCGCGGAGGCTCCGTGGTGCGCCTTCTCGCCCGGGCCGGCGACGACCTCATCCTGCTCCATGAGCGCACCAGCGAGCCCGCCCCCCTCGATGCGGTGGGCTACGCGCGCTGGGCCTTCAGCCTGCCGGTGCCGCCCGAGCGCATGGTGGAGCGCTTCGCCGCCCACGACGGCCCGCTGCTGCAGCGCCTCATCGCCCGCATGCGCCAGCACCCGCGAAACCAACCCCTCGTGCGGCGCATCGGCCCGGTCGCGGCCGAGCCGGAGGTGTCGCTGCTCATCCCGCTGTTCGGTCGCTACGACTTCGTGGACCATCAACTGCTTGAATTTGCAGACGATGCTTTCATCCGCGAGCGCTGCGAGGTGCTCTATATCGTCGATGATCCCAACATCGCGCAGCCCGTGCAGTCCGCCATGGAGCGGTGGTGGCAACTCTACCGGGTGCCACTGACCGTGGTCTGGGGCGGACGCAACAGGGGCTTTTCCGGCGCCAACAACCTGGGCCTGTCGGTGGCGCGGGGACGCCAGATCCTGTTCCTGAATTCCGATGTCATCCCCACCGCCCCCGGCTGGCTCGACGCCTTGAGCGCCCGGCTCGACGACAATCCGGAGTATGCGCTGCTTGGTACCCGGCTGCTATTTCCCAGCGGCGGCGTGCAGCATGACGGCATGACATTCGAGTACAGCCCGGCCTACGGGGTCTATCTGAACCAGCATCCCGGCAAGGGCCTCGCGGCCGGGCCGGCGACAGCGGGTGCCATTATCGACCAAGCCGCTGCCACCGGAGCCTGCCTCATCGGCCATCGCGCAGAATTGCTGGAGCTTGGCGGCTTCTGCGAGGACTACCTCATCGGGGATTTCGAGGATTCCCACCTCTGCCTGACAGCGGAGGCGGCGGGGCGGCGGGTGGGCGTGTGCCCAGACATCGCGCTGACGCACTTGGAGCGGCAGTCCCTGGGCCTTTTCGGTTCCGGCGACTTCCGGGTGCGGGTGATGTTGTTCAACGCCTGGCTGCACCAGGAGCGCTGGCGCGAGGCGCTGGATCGACACGCGATGCACGGGATGGCGGGAGAGCGTCTTTGACCGGGACCATTCTTGTCATTTCCCATGGCCATGTGGATTTCAGCGCCGGCGGCGCCGAAGTTGCGGCCTATCAACTGTTCGCGGCCCTGGGCAAGGCGGAGGCCGCGCGCAAGGTGGTCCTGCTCGCAGGCCATCACGCGGGCGAGCAGTCCGGCCTCATCACCGTGTTGCGGAACAACGAGTTTCTCTGGCGCACCGGCATGCGGGACTGGTTCAAGTTCCAATCCGGCGTGCGCGATGCCGTGACGGCTTCGTTCCGGCGCTTTCTCGGCGGGCTGAAGCCCGACATCGTGTTCGTCCACCATTACGCCCATATGGGCCTGGAACTGCTTCGGGAAATCCGGCACACCTGCCCGCGGGCGAAGATCGTGCTGACGCTCCACGAATTCCAGGCGATCTGCGCCAACAACGGCCAGATGGTGAAGCGCGGCTCCGCCGAATTGTGCTTTGGCGAGAGCCTTCAGGCGTGCGTGGGTTGCTACCCGGATCGCAGCGAAGAAGACTTCTGGCTGCGTAAGCATTTCATCCGCCGCCATTTCGATGCGGTGGATCGCTTCATCGCGCCGTCCGAATTCTTGCGTCAGCGCTACATCTCCTGGGGCCTGCCGGCGGAACGGATCGCCGTCATCGAGAACGGGCAGCCGGAGGGCGCGCGCCTCCCGCCGCGCACGCTGCCGCCCGGCGGATCGCGCAACCGCTTCGCATTTTTCGGGCAGGTGACGCCGTTCAAGGGCGTGGACGTGCTTTTGTCCGCCCTCGCCAACCTGCCCCGCAAGCAGCGCAAGGATATCCACGTCGAGATTCACGGCGCCAACCTCGAACACCAGGAAGAGACCTTCCGCAACCGGATCGAAGCGCTGCGACGGCCGTTGATGGAGGAAGGCGTGCTGCACTGGCCCGGAGCCTACCACCGCGACGACCTGGGCCGCCGCATGGCCCGCATCGACTGGGTGGTGGTGCCGTCCGTGTGGTGGGAAAACTCCCCCGTGGTCATCCAGGAGGCCTTCCGCTTCGGTCGGCCGCTGCTCTGCTCGAACATCGGCGGAATGGCGGAACACGTGCGCGACGGCATCGACGGCTTGCACGTGGGCGTCGGCAATACCTCCGACTGGGGCGAGACGCTCCTATCCGCCGCCGCAGACATGGATGGCTGGGACCGCTTCTACAGCACCATGAAGACGCCGCTGCCTGTCGAGCGGGCGGCCGAACGCTATCTGGCCTGGGCGCTTGAGAACGCCAGTCCCGCCCTTCGCGCTTCGACGCGCCTTGCCGCCGACGTATGATGTGACCTCGACAGGTGGGGGCAGGCGCTCACGCTACGCCCACCCCGGACTACCTCATTCTCAAACTGCTAAAAACAACTTGCGGCGCGCTTTTGCTCGACCAAGATGACGCAGCGCGATATATGTCGTCGACCTGACGAACCGGAACGACACACATCAGAGTAGATAAGTTTAACAAGAAAGCAGCTTGCAACACGCAGCCCCGAATATCGGCCTTTGACTGATGTTGGCTCATTCCGGCGCATGGATGAAAGATTGATACGCCTTTCCACTTGTGATCTTGCAATCATCGGTCTCGCCTGCCGCCTTCCGGGTGCCACCGACACGGCGTCGCTCTGGACACTCCTTCAGCAAGAACGATCCGCCATCCGGGACTTCCCGACCGGCCGCTGGCCTGTCGAGCTTGGCCTCCATCCGCGCCGCACCGAGCCCGGCTTCGCCTATACGTTCGCCGGCGGCTACCTCGACACGCCGTTTGCATTCGACCCTGCGGCGTTCGGCATTTCCCCAAGGGAAGTACAGCAGATCGATCCGCAGCAGCGCCTGCTGCTCGAAGTGGTCTGGGAGGCGCTGGAGGATGCTGGCCTGCCCGCGTCCTCACCGGAACTCGGCGCGGTGGGTGTGTACGTGGGTGCCTCCAACGTCGACTACCAGATGGGCGCGTCTGGCGATCCGGCGGCCATCGAGAGCCATTTCATGACAGGCAATTCCCTGTCGATCATCTCGAACCGCATATCCTACGTCTTCGATTGGCATGGCCCGAGCTTCACCATCGACTCGGCCTGCTCCTCGTCCTTCGTTGCGCTGGCGCAGGCGGCCATGGCGCTGGAGACGGGGCTGATCGACACCGCCGTGGTTGCCGGCGTGAACCTGCTGCTGTCGCCGGCCCCCTTCATCGGCTTCTCACGGGCCTCCATGCTGTCGCCAACGGGGCGATGCCGGCCTTTCTCCTCGGCGGCAGACGGCTACGTGCGCTCTGAGGGTGCGGTCGCCGTCATCCTGCGCCGGACCACGGATGCCCGCGCCGCCAACCATCGCATTCGCAGCCATGTGGTTGCGGCCGGCGTCAATTCCGACGGCCGTACCAACGGTATTTCCCTGCCCTCCGCCGAGGGCCAGGCACGGCTGATCGCGCAAACCTACAAGGGCCTGGGGATCGACGGGTCGAGCCTTGCTTTCGTGGAAGCGCACGGCACAGGGACGCCGGTGGGCGACCCTATCGAGGCGCAGGCCATCGGGTCGGCTCTCGGCCAGGGGCGGTCGACGCCGCTTCCCATGGGCTCCGTGAAATCCAACATCGGCCACCTCGAATGCGTCTCCGGCCTCGCAGGACTGGCGAAGGCGACGCTGGCTCTGGAGCACAGCCTTTATCCGCGCACGCTCCATCTCGACGGCACCAACCCCAACATCGCGTTTTCCCAACTCAATCTTGCGCCGGCGACGGAGCATGTGCCCCTCGACCTCGGGCGGACGCCCTTTGCCGGCATCTGCAATTACGGCTTCGGCGGCACCAATGCCCATGTGGTCCTGCGCGCCTCCGAACCCGTGCCCGAGGTGCGGCCGGCAACGGCGCCGGCCCGGCTGCTGGCCTTGTCGGCGCGAACCCAGGACGCCCTGCGGGATCTCGCCGGCGCCTATGCGGCCCGCCTTGAGGCCGCCGACGCGAGCGGCAACGTTACGCCGGCGGACATCGCTGCCGCCACCCGACACCAGCGCGATCTGTTCGACCTGCGCCTGGCGGTGCCGGTGGGCCCTGCCGACGCCATGTCGACCGCGCTGCGCAGCTTTGCCCAGAGCGGCGGCGATGCGTCCCCCGTCGCCAGCGGCAAGGCCCTGCCGCAGCATGGCAAGGTCGCGTTCGTCTATGGTGGCAACGGGGCCCAGTGGGTGGGCATGGGCCGGGCAGCCATGGCGCGCAACGCCGCTTTCCGCTCGGCGTTCGAAGCTGCCGACCTGCTTTATCGCGACGTCGGAGGCACCTCGCTCTCAGAAGCGCTGGAGGCCCCCGACCTTGAAGAGCGGATCGGCAGGACCTCGGTCGCGCAGCCCCTCATCTTTGCCATCCAGGTCGCGCTGACCGCGGCATTGGCCGAAGAGGGCCTCACGCCGGACATGGTCCTCGGCCACAGCGTCGGCGAGGTGGCCGCCGCGGTGGCGAGCGGCGCCCTCGACCTTGAAGCCGCGATCCGTCTCATCCACCATCGCAGCTTCAGGCAGGAGCCGTTCGCCGGACGCGGGCGGATGCTGGCGCTGGCAACCGGAGAGGCGCAGGCGCGCGCGCTCCTGGATACCCTCGGCCTGCCCGATCTCGATCTGGCCGCCGTGAATGGCCCTCGCTCGGTTACCCTCAGCGGCTCCGCCGAGGCCATCGCCCACGCCGAAAAGGCAGCACGGCTCCAACGCATCGCCCACATGGGAATTGGCGTCGACTATCCTTTCCATTCGAGGCTGCTGGACGATGCCGAAGCAGGTATCCGCGCCGACCTCGAATGGCTAGCGCCCACCGCAACACGGCTCGACTTCATATCGACGGTCACGGGCACGCTCCTTGCCGGCACTGCGCTCGATGCCGGCTATTGGTGGCACAACATCCGCGAACCGGTTCGCTTTGCCGATGCGATCGCCACGGCGGGCGTGCTGGGTGCCACGCACTTCATCGAGATCAGCCCCCGCCCCATCCTCCTGTCGGCGGCGAGAGACACGCTGAAGGAGGCGGGCTTTGCGGCGGAATGCCTTGGCAGCCTGTCCGAGCGTGACGATGCCGAGGAGGCGGACCCGGTGCGCGCCATCGTCGCCCACGCCTTCGTGCGAGGCGCACGGCTCGACACCACGCGCACCTTCGGCGCAGCGCCGGCAACGCCCCTTGCCTTGCCGCCCTACCCGTTCCAGCGTCAGGACTTCGTGCTGCCGCGGACGAGCGAGGCCCTCGATCTCTTCGGCAGCTTTTTCGGATCGACGCCGACACATCCGTTGCTGGGACGGCGGGTCGGCCAGAACATCCCGGACTGGCGCAGTTTCATCGACGCGCACATCGTCCCCTATCTTGCCGACCACAAGGTGGAGGGCGAGCCCGTGGTGCCCGGCGCCGCGCTCGCGGAAATGATGCTGGCGGCGGGCCGCGACACTTTGGGTGCGGGACCGCTCGAACTCCTCGACTTCGACATCCTGCGCCCGCTCACCCTCGCGGACGGGACCATGCGCGAGGTGTCCACCCGCATCGACGAAGTGTCGCGAACCTGCGAGATCCGCGCCCGGCGCCGGCTCGGCGGTGGCGAGTTCCTGCTCCACGCGGTCGGCCGCATCGGCCGAGCCTCGGGCAGTCCCGCGCACCTGGACCGCCCGGACCCGGCGGCGCTGAAGCCGGCGACGCCCGAGGCCGTCTATGCTGCGGCAGAGCGCTGCGGCCTCGGCTACGGACCGAGCTTCCGCAAGATCCTGGGCGTTGAGCGCGATGACGACGGGGCGGTCGCGCGCCTCTCCACGCAGGCGCCGCCCACCGGCCTGTTCGCATGCGTTCATGTGATCGACCCGACGAGCCTCGACGCCGCCTTGCATTCGCTGTTCCTCGACGCCCACCAGGTGGAAGGCGAGACGCGCACCCACCTGCCGGTGCGCATCCGCGCCCTGCGGGTCTGGCAACAGGGCGTACCGGTGACGGAAAGCGTCCTGCGCCGCGTCCATGAAGGCCGGTTCACCTCGCGCGTCGACATCAGCCTGCTCGCCGCCGACGGCTCGGTGGTGGCGGAGGCGGAAGGCCTCGTCCTGCGCGAGGTGGTGCTGTCGCGCCACGACGACGCCGAGCGCCAGTTCCGGCTGGCGTTCGAACCCCTTGGCAAGGGCGTCGCCGCCACTCCCGACCTGCACGCCCTCGCCGATTTCACGCCGGCCCCCACCGACGCGGTCCTGCTGCTGCGCGGCTTCGTGCGCTCCTTCGTCTTTGAAACCGTGCGCCACATCGCCAACGGGCCAGATGTGGTGCTGCCGGGGCTGATGGCGGCCCGGCGGGTCGGGGCCGGTGCGCAGGATCAGTTCGTCCGCCTGATGGCCTATCTGGAGGCGCTCGGCCTGGCCGAAGCGAAGGCCGGCGGCTGGGCCCTCCAGGACGCGCAGTTGCTGGCGTCGCAGACCATCTTCCGGACCCTTGTCGCGCGCTTTCCGGCAGCGAATGCCGAGATCCGCCTCGCCGCCCATCTCATGGCGACGCTACCCGGCGGCCTCGAGACCGGCGACCTTGGACCCCTGCCGGCAGCGATCGCCGACCTGTTCGAGGAAGACGGCCTGATCTTCCAGGCCGGGCTGAACGCCCTGCGCCGCGCCGTGGCGGAACAAGTCGCCACAGCCGCGCCCGCCCGGCCCCATGTGGTGGTGGGGCAGCCATGGACGGCCGGCCTCGTCCGCACCCTCCTGCCCTTCGTGCGGGAAGGCACGGCACGCATCACCTTCGCCGGGGGCAACACGGCAGCCTTCGAGCGCATTGCTGCGCGCCCGGGTGCGGACGGCTTCGGCTTTCTCGACACCGGAAAGCCGGACCCTCCCCACGCACCGGTGGACCTCGTGGTCGGCCTTGCCGCCGGCCAGCCGTTCGACGGCAATCCGGATGAGGCCGCCCGCATCGCCCAGATCGGTCGCGGCGCCCGCATCGTGCTCGCCCTTCCCGTGGCCGATGCGGCCATGGACCTCCTGTCTGGCACCCGGACGAACACAGGCCAGGCCCCCATCTCCAGGGCCGAACTTGACGCTGTGCTCGGCGAGATGGGCTGCTCCCACATTGAGAGCATCCCGCTGCCGGATGGCCTCTCCACCCTCGTCGGCACCGCACTCCCACCCGTCGAGCGCAGACCCGCCGGGCGCCGTTCCATCATGCTCGGCAATGCGGCAGTACCGGACTTCTGTCGCATCCTCGCCAGCGAAGGCGAGCTGATCGGCCCGGGCGCGCCCCTCCCCGAGCCCCCCTCGGACGATGCGGCGTGGGACGTGATCTTTCCCTCCGTCCTTGCCCCTGACATCGCCCCGCGTGCGGCCCTGTCCGCCTGCCTGCTGGAATTGAAGCGCATCGTCGGCTGGGCCGCGGGCAACAAGTCCGTGCGCCTTTGGATCGTCACCGCCCGCGGGCGACCGCTGGAGGGCATCACCCTCGATCCGTCGGCCGTGGCCATCTGCGCTTTCGGCCGGGTGGTGCTCAACGAGCATCCTGAACTCGACCTGCGTCTCGTGGATGTGGACACCTTCAATGCGGACGCCGCCCGTCGCTTGCAGGGCATCGTCAACAGCGGCGGCCCGGAGACGGAAATCGCGTCCTACCCTGAAGGCGCGTTCGGGGTGCGGGTGCTCCGCGGCGTCCGCGAGGAGAGGGCCGCAGCGGACGCCTCCCGCCGCGTGCGCCTCCATGTGCCGCAGCAAGGGGCGCTCGGCTGCCTCGATTGGATCACGGACGAGCGAAAGGCGCCGGCCGCCGGCGAGATCGAGATCGAGGTTGCCGCCACCGGCCTCAATTTCCGCGACGTGATGCTGGCATTGGGCGCGCTCGACGACGACATCCTCGGCCCCGGCCTCACCTCCGCGTCCCTGGGATTCGAGTGCGCGGGCACCGTGGTGCGCGTCGGGGCCGATGTTGCCGACCTCAAGGTCGGCGACGGCGTGATGGGCTTTGCGCCGGACGCCTTCGCCACCCACGTCACCGTCCCGGCCTGGTATGCCTTCAGGGCGCCGGACGGCCTTGCCCTCGAAGCCGCCGCAGCCCTCCCCGTGGCGTTCGCCACCGCCTGGTACGGGCTCGTGGACTGCGCCCGCCTTGCGCCGGGAGAGCTGGTGCTGATTCATGGGGCGGCCGGCGGTGTCGGCCTCGCGGCGGTGAACATCGCGCTGGCGCGCGGGACGCGTGTCATCGCCACGGCGGGCACGCCGTCCAAGGCGGCGCTGCTGCGGGCTCTGGGCGTCGAGGCCGTGTACAATTCGCGCGATCTCGCCTTCGCCCGGGAGATTGCCCGGGACCATGGCGCGGTGGACGTGGTTCTCAATTCCCTCGCCGGCGACGCCATGGCGGCAAGCCTGCGTCTGGTGAAGCCGTTCGGGCGCTTCGTCGAGTTGGGCAAGCGTGACTTCCTCGCCAATACGGCGGTGGGTCTGCGTCCCTTCGCGCGCAACCTCAGCTATTTCGGCGTGGATCTCGACCAGTTGCTGGCCCACGATCCGCAGCGGGCAAAACGGGTGATGGCCGACATCAGCGATGCCTTCACCTCTGGCCAGCTCCATCCCCTGCCCTATCGCGCGGTGGACGGCGAGAATGTGGGAGACGCCTTCCGCCAGATGCAGGGCGCCCGTCACATGGGCAAGATCGTCGTTCGGCCGCAGCAGAGCGGCCGGCTCGTGGCCGCCGCCGCAGATACCCTCGTACTGCGCGAAGGCGTGCACCTGGTGATCGGCGGCACCGGCGGCTTCGGGCTCGAAACCGCCCTGTGGCTCGCGGGCCAGACCAAGGGCGTGGTTGCGGTCGCCTCCCGCAGCGGCGTGCGCGATGGCGAGGCCGCCGCCCGCATCGCCGCGGCGAATGAGGCCGGCGCCCGCATCGTCGTGGCGGCCGCCGACGCTCGCGACGGCGACGCGCTCACGGCTCTCGTGGAGCGCCTCGTGACCGCACATGGCCCGCTGCGCAGCATCATCCACACCGCCATGGTGCTGGAGGACGGCCTGGTGGCAAACCTCACCGCCGAGAGCCTTGCCACCGTGCTCGCCCCCAAGGTGGACGGCGTGCTGGCCCTCGACCGCCTGACCGAAGCCCATCCGGTGGACCATTTCGTGGTCTATTCCTCGGCCTCAGCCATGATCGGCAGTCCCGGTCAGGGCGCCTATGTGGCGGCCAATGCCTTTCTTGAAGGCGTGGTGCGCAACCGCCGCAGCCGGGGCCTTGCTGGACTTGCCGTAGCCTGGGGCGCCATTTCGGATGCTGGCGTGATCGCCAAGCAGGAAGCGCTCGGCCAGCGGCTCGCCCGCGCCACCGGCGTCGCCGGTATCGCCTCCAGCGAGGCCGTCGCCTTCCTCGGTCGCCTGATGGCCCGGGGGCAGGAGGCGGGACCCGTGGCGGTCTATGCCCAGGTGAACCAGACGGCGATCGCAAGCCAGCTCGCCGTGCTGAAGACGCCGACCTTCCCGCGCCTCTTCTCCGCGGCGGCCAACGAGGCCGGAGGCGACGGCGCCCCCCTTCCCGAACGCCTCGCCGGGTTGAGCGAGGATGCCGCCCGCGACCTGCTCGGCGCGTTGCTGGCGCGGGAGATTGCCGGCATTCTGAGGCTCCCCGCCGAGGCGGTGGATCCGGCCACACCGCTCGCCGCGCTCGGCATGGACTCCCTCATGGCTCTGGAGCTGCGGCTGACATTGGAAAAGAAGTTCGGGCTGGAACTGCCGCTTCTTGCCATTGGCAGCGGCCGCACCCTGGCGGACCTCACGGGCGTTGCGCTGGCGAGCCTGCGCGGGACACCCGAACCGGCCTCCGAGGCGCCGGAAGCCCGTCCGGACGCCACCGATGCGGCGATGCTGGAGCAGCACGGCGTCAGCCTCGCCCCGGAAGACGGCAGCGCCATCCTCAAGGCCATCGGTGCCCGGCGCGGCGCAACCGGGCGATCAGCATGAGCGGCGGCGGCCGCCTCTCGGACGACGAGTTCGAGCGGCTCATGGCCGAGATGAAGGCACCCACCCCTGCGGCCGCGCCCAAAGCGCCCGAGCGGGCCGACCACAGGCCGCAGACGGCGTTCGAGACCCTGCCTCGCTTCACGGAACTGAGAACGCAACGCGCCGCGGCGGAGCTGCTGGGGCTCGAAAGCCCCTATCACCGCGTTCACGAGATGCGCGCAGGTGCCGTGTCCAGGATCGACGGGCGCGAGGTGGTGAATTTCGCCTCCTACGACTATCTCGGCCTCAACGGCGACCCGCGCATCACCCGCGCCGTTGCCGAGGCGGCGGCGCAGTGGGGCACCAACGTGTCATCCAGCCGCCTGTCCGCCGGCGAGCGCCCGGCCCATGGCGCGTTGGAGGCAGGGCTCGCCGCCATCTACGGAGCCGAGGCGGCCCTCGCCTTCGTGAGCGGCCATGCCACCGCGCTGGCGGTGATCCCCACCCTCATGGGGCCGAACGACCTCGTCGTCACCGACGCCCTCATGCACAATTGCGTGCTGCTCGGCGCCCAGTACAGCCCCGCCACCCGCCGCACGTTCCCCCACAATGACCTTGACGCCCTTGAGGCCATGCTGGCGCGCGACCGGGACCGCTTCGGCCGCGTCCTGATCGTCAGCGAGGGCCTGTTCTCCATGGACGGCGACGGGCCGGACCTGAAGCGTCTCGTGGCGTTGAAGGAGCGGTTTGGCTGCTGGCTCATGATCGACGACGCCCACGGCCTCGGCGTGCTGGGTGGCACGGGGCGGGGCATCGCCGAGCATGCGGGCGTCGATCCGCGGGCCGTGGACATCTGGTTCGGCACGCTCTCCAAGACGCTGGTGAGCTGTGGGGGCTATATCGCGGGATCGATGGCCCTCATCGACTATCTCAAGGCCTTTGCTCCGGGCATGGTCTACAGCGTCGGCATGCCGGTGCCGGTGGCGGAGGCCGCCCGCGTCGCGCTGGAACTGATGATCGCCGAGCCCGAGCGGGTGAAGCGCCTGGCGGCCAATGGCGCGCGCCTCCGGGCCCAGTTGGTGGCCGGTGGCTTCGATGTGGGGGCCGCCTGGGGCTTTGGCATCGTCCCGGTCATCGTGGGCGAGACCATCAAGACCGTGCAGCTCGCCCAAAAGCTTCTGGAGCGCGGCATCAATGTTTTCCCGGTGCTGCCGCCGGGGGTGCCGGACCGCTCGGCCCGCCTGCGCTTCTTCCTCTCGGCCGCCCATAGCGACGCCCATCTCGATCAGGCTCTGGAGGCCCTCACGCAGGAGGCCGCCGCCCTCGGCCTGCCGCGTCCGCGATCCGGCTGACGGCATCGAGCCACGCCTCGAAGGCGGGCTCCCAGTCGAGCATCTCGCGCTCGGCGGCGAGGGTCCCGCGGAGGCGGGCGGCAAGCGCCTTGTCCTCGACGAGGCGGGCCATCTGGTTCACGAAATCACCCACATCGCCGGGCGCGAACAGCAAGCCGTTCTCCCCGTGGCGGACCTGCCCCGGAATGCCGCCCGCGCGCGGGGCGATGACCGGCACGCCGCCTGCCAGCGCCTCGCAGATGGCCAGGCTCGCATTCTCGCAGCGGGAGAAGGTGGCATAGGCGTCGCTGTTGGCGAGAAGCGCGCCGAGGTCCGCGTGCGGCACCGCGCCCAGCACATGAGCTTGGGGCAGCGTTGCAGCCAGACGCTCCACGCGAGGCCGCAGCGCCCCGTCGCCGGCGATGACCACGCCGAGCTTGTCGCCCAGACGCCGGGCGAGCTTCGGCAGGGCCTTGTCCCAGGACGACCAGCCCTTGTCCGGCGTCAGGCGGCCGGCAATCAGCATCACCGGTCGATCGTCGAGACCGGGCAGGTCCCAGTTCCGCCCCCAATAGCCAGGGGCGCACAGGGCCGGCGAGAAGCGCGCCGTATCGGCGCCGTTGAAACGGCCGCAGACCCCGTTGCGCAGCCCGAAGCCGGTGAGGCGCCGATGGGTCTGCGCGCTCGGCACCAGGGTGGCGTCAAACCTGTTGTAAAGCGCTGTCACCAGCCGCCAGCCTACGGCCTTGAACGGGTCCAGAAGTGGTGCCAGGCGGCTCCCCTGCCCCCAATAGTCGACAAAATTGGTGTGGAAGAACGCCACGGCCGGGATGCCGTGGCGCCGCGCGAAGCCAAGGCCCGGCAGGCGCCTGATGCCCCAGGCGAGGCGCTCGGGCTCGTCCACATGGATGAGATTCGGACGGAAAGCAGCGAGCGCCTGCTCGATCACCGCATGGGCGGCGGGACCGGGATTGATGTCCCCCGCCGCGGCACCGAATGGCGTTCCCGGTAGGCCCACGAAGACCACCCCGTCGGGCAGACCGGCCGGCCGCCGCAAGTCGTCCGCGGGCCGGGGCGCGAGCAGAAGGACATCGTGCCCGCGCGCCGCGAGCCGCTGGACCCGCGCATCCACGCTGACGGTGACGCCATCCAGCACCGGCAGATAGCCCGAACTGAGGATGGCGATCCTCATGCTGCGCCGGCCACCGGCGCCGGGCGGCCTCCGAAGCGCGCATAGAGGTCCAGCACCTCCAGCGCCATGGCGCGCTCGGTACGCGGATAGGCCGTGGCCGCGCTCATGCGGCGGGCGAGGTCCGGAGCCTCCACGAACCGGCGCAGAACCGCCGCGAGCGCGTCCACATCCCCACGCGGGAAGGCGAAGCCGTCAATGCCCTCCTGGATGAATTCGGTCATGCCCGGAACATCGGAAACCACCACGGGAGTGTGGGTCGCAAGCGCCTTGAGCAAGGTGAGCGGCCCGTTCTCGAACCAGGTCGACGGCAGTACCAGGACATCGACCTGGGAAAGCACCTCGGCCATCCGGTGTTCCGCGAACGGCGCATTGAAAGTGACTGGCATCGACCCGGCGACGCTCCGCAGGTCCCGCGCATAGTCGGGATAAAGCTTGTCGGAGCCCCAGATGTCGAGGGTGAAGGCGTCCACCGGCAGAAGCCGGAGCGCCTGGAGCAGCAGATGCGGCCCCTTGTGCATCAGAATCTGGCCGATGAAGCCGAAGCGCACCGGGCGATCACCGGCGGGCGGCTTGGGGCGCCGGTCAATATCGATGCCGAAGGCGCTGTGTACCAGAGGCAGGGTGACGCCATTGGCCTCGAATGTATCCTTCAGGTAGCGCGTCGGCGCGATGGCTGCCTGGTACCGCCCCATGGCCGCCGTGAAAGCCTTCGGCCGCCGGATCACAGCCCGCGCATCGGTTCCCAGCGGTGGCGGCAGGAGCGGAGCAAGGCGGGTTCCGGCAAGGGCTGCGAGGTGATGCACCGCTGGATGCGCCAGCGCAGCCCAAAACGGACTCGGTCGCTCGGATCGACGCATCAGGATGCCGCATGTCATGCAGTTGAGCCGTCGCGCATCAGGACCCGCGCACAGGCCGCCGTCGGGAAGCTGGAGGAGGCTGTTGAGGCACAGGTTGAAGAAATCCGTCAGGGTGGCAAAGGTGGGAATGCCGAGCGCCTCGGTCACCTGAGGCAGGACCACGGAGAAATTGCCCAGATGGCAGACGTGAGCCACGTCCGGCCGGATCTCCCTGAGAAGGCGCTCCAGCAGTGGAGCGAGGGCCGGCATGTCGTACTCCTCGCGCGCATTGCGCGGCGGGCTCAAGTTCCGGTCGATGCGCAGAACCGGAATGTCGCCGACGGTGTAGCGCTCGACCTCGGACATCTGGGGCGGCTCGCCGGGGCTGACCGCCGTGATCACGACCGGAGAATGGCCAAGGGCTTGCAACTGCCGCGCGAGCGCGAGCGTATAGGATTCAGTGCCGTAGATATGTTCCGGAAAGAAGGCGTGGACAAAGAGCGCAACCCTGAGAGCGTGGGCTGTAACAGGCTTCTGACCTTCGTCGGGGAAATGAGGCATCAACTCTCGGCAACATGATTCACACGCCTGGAAATACTTTACCCTTGGGGAAGGACCAAAAGCGATCCGTAATTTGGATAGTTCACATTTCTGACGCGAGGACGCTGAACTTACTATAATACCTGAACCAATGATCGCCTGCTCAGGCATTACAGCGATATGGACGAATTCCCAATGGTCGAGGCTTCGCGAACGCTGCTCTCCACGTTCGAACGGTCGCGCTTGCCCTGGCGCGACGATCTGCGAAGCGCCGAAACCTGAGGACAGATCGGACAGACTATTACCGATCGTAGGCAATTGAATTATTTTATTATATACCTGAAATATAATAATAAGATTCGAATACTCTACAAAATCCAGGAAATTTGACTTCCGACACGACATTTCTGCCGAAATTGCCAAAATGTCGGTTTGGCACACGGCAAGCCACGCCTGGGCGCGTAGCCGGGGCCGGACCGTCAGCCGAACCTAACGGAGCTTGGCGATCCCGATGCCATCGATTTTGGCGCGGTCTTTGATGGACTCCTCGCTACGCGTCATTGCTTTCGAAATGGCTTTGAGTGCCATGCCCTTCTTGGCGAGCAATTTGAGCTTGTCGATTTCCTCATGCGTCCAGGGCTGGCGGTGCCGTTCAAATCGCTCGGCCATGATCTGCTCCTCCTCTGCCGGAATGGCATTGGCCCAATCTATATCAGGGATGGCGCCGGGCAGGCGGACGCATGAGATCGTGCAGGCAACATGAGCCCACTGCGCGCAAGCACGAGAAGCAGCCGGAGCAGTTCGTAGTGGTATTCGACGCCATCAGGCGGCTCGCCCGCGACGTCCGCCCCCCTCTCCACCTGCGCGGCGCCATCCATACCACAGGCGCCCAGATGGACTGCCTCGAACATTCGGCCGCGATCAACGCCACACTCAAAGCCGACATCGTACGCCTCGACCGTCGTGGCCGATGAGCGCCGAATCGCCAAATTGGAGAAAGTCCGACTGATCGCCGCCGAGCGGCTGAACAAGAAGCCCGGGCCGAAGCGATCCTTCGACGAAACGTTCGAACTCGCCTGCGGATCTGTCTCAAGCTCTTGAAACTTATGAGAAATCCAGCCCCTAAACACACGGCGAATAGCGCTGAAACTGGCCTTTGCCGAGCGTCTCGCCTATGGCCGGAACGAACCCCGAAAACCGCCTTTCCGTTCAAGCTGTTAACGGACCTTGAGACGGCAGATGCAGGATGGCGGAGACGGAGGGATTCGAACCCTCGAGACCCTTTTGGGGGTCTGCTCATTTAGCAAACGAGTGCCTTCAGCCTCTCGGCCACGTCTCCAGCACGTCTCCCTATGCCGAACCGCCGCGGCCTTTGCAAGGCGTCCGGCGTGGTATCCCGCCGGAAATGTGACGCCGACGCGAATGATTGGGCACCGGGGCAGGACAGCCGGGAGGCGATCAGCGCATCGCGGCACGCTGGGCAGAGGCGCTTGCGGCAACGCTTGTCGCGAGGTTTGGCGCGACATCGGACCAGTCGTCGGCGCGCTCCGCGCGGACAAGCGCGAGCGATGGGTAGAAGGCACTGGTGCCTGCGTCCTTACCCCAGCACCAGTGCGGAACCGGGCCGACGGCGACAAGACCAGGACGCCCCCGGGCCCCGGCGAGATGGGCCACGGGCCCCTCCCCCGTCACCACAAGATCCAGATGCTGGATCAGGGCCGCCGTATCGATCAGGGTGCCGTCCCCGTCCCAGCCGGGTCCAAGACGCGCCACTTGCGCGCCGAACCCGGTGGCAGCCAGTTCGGCTTCCGCCTCCGGCCGCGTTTCGAGACTGACCAGCGCGATCCCGTCCAGCGAGGCCAGGGCGGCGAAAGCGGCCAGCAGGGTGCGATCGCCATTCCAGGCGATGCCCACCGCGAAGCCGTCCGGCCGCATGTCCCGCCAGCGGGCGATGCGCGCGGGATCGGCCAGGAGATAGGGCGCCTGCGGCCAGCCTCCCGGATCCGGCGCCATGAGGCGCGGCAGGCTGGCGAGGGGCGTCCAGCGCAGGCCCGCGTCGCGCACATCCACGCCGGCGAGGTCGCTGGCCACGGGAATGCGCGCGTCAATGCGCGACAGCAGAGGCACGTCTGTGGCCTGCGCCAGCAATCGCGCGGGAATTCTCCGATCCCCCAAAAGCCGCAGCAGGCGGCCGAACAGGATCAGGTCGGCAAGGCCCCCCTCCGCCGTCACGATCAGCGCGGACGGCTTCTCCACCCCATCCCAGTGCGGCAGCGGCAGCGGCTTCTGCGCGGTCTCGGCATCCGACGCGGCGGCCTCCAGGCCGTCCCAGCCCTCCTGCCAGCGCCCTGCAGCGAGTGCATCGACGGCGCGTTGGCGAAGCGCCTGCGGCGTCAGGCTCTCACCGCGGACCTCTCCCGGCGAAAGGCCCGGCTGCGGCTCTGGCGAGGCGGCTTCCGCCGGGAGGCTCCCGGTGTCAGGTTGGCGCTCGTCCAGAAGCAGATCCCGTTCGGCCGTGGCCACGGCCGGCGGGCCGGGATCGCATGCCGGAGGCTCTGTGACAGGGATGGAGGACGCAATCGCGGGAGAAGGCTCGGCTGTTTCTGCGGCGGCCGTGGCGGGAGCGGCGGCCTTTTGGGGCGCTTCGAGATTGCCCGGATCAGTGGGCGCGCGCGACACCTCAGCGGGCTCCGGCCCCGCCAGCGGCAGGCCGGCATCGGGCGCTGCCGCCGGCACGCTCACAGGCGCGGACATCTCCCCATCGCCCAGGTCGCGCTCGATGCTTGCCAGCGCCACCTGAAAGGCGGGGCGGTCGGGAGCGGTGGCCAGGGCGATGCGGTAGGCTTCCCGCGCGGCGGAAAGATCTCCGGCCGCCTGGAACGTCTGGCCGATGAGAAAATGGGCGTCCGCCAGATCGGGCTTGAGCTGCAGGGCGGCGAATGCCGCCTCTGCCGCCTCGGTGCTACGGCCGAACTCGTGCAGCAACGCGCCCTTGGCGAGGAAATGGGCCGGCTCCCAGGGCTGGAGCTCGGCGAGCCGCGTGAAATCGGCCAGCGCTTCGACGGACTGGCCCAGGCGTACCCGCACCTGGGCCCGGTTGGCGAGGACTTCCACGGCGCGGGGATCGAGGGCGAGCGCCATGTCGAAGCAGGCCAGCGCCTCCACGTTGCGCCCGAGATTGGCGTGCATGTTGCCAGCCAGATAGCGCGCCTCCACGAGGCCCGGATCGAGCCTGGCCGCCGCCTCGAAGGCTTTCAGCGCCCGCTCCCACTTGTGCTCGGCCTGAAGCGTGGCACCGAGCAGCACGTGGGCATGGGGGTTCTTGGAATGGCCATGCTTGGCCCGGCGGGCCGCCGCGTGGGCGTCCTTGATCCGTCCGGCCTGCAGATGGGCGAACACGATCAGGCGTTCCACCTCGAACACGCCAGGCCGCGCCTTCAGGAGGCCCTGGTAGACCTCCAGCGCCTCGTCGACGCGCCCTTCCCGATGCAATGCGGTGGCGCGGGCAAATGCGGCGCGCTCGTCCTCGGCCATGGGCGCTCCTTGCCGCGGAATCAGTCGGAACCACCCTTATAGCATTGCCGGCTCACACGCGGGCTTGATCGCAGACGGGAGATCAGCGGGCGCGCTGGCCAAAGAGGACGCTCTGTGCCTCCTTGTCCCTGGAGAGGTCCACCTTGGCCCGCTCCTCGGCATTTACGGCCAGGCCCCGCTGCACCGCCGGACGTGCCAGGACGCGGCCCAGCCACGCCTTGAAGTGGGGAAACTCCTCGATGTTCTGGCCCTGCCGCTCCCACAGCTTGGCCCAGCCCACGCAGGCGATATCGGCGATGGAATAGTCGCCGGCAAGGTATTCACGGTCCTTCAGGCGGGTGTTCATGACGCCGTAGAGCCGGTGCACCTCGTTGGTGTAGCGCTCAACGGCATAGGGGATCTTCTCCGGCGCGTAGATGCGGAAATGGTGCGCCTGCCCGGCCATGGGGCCAAGGCCACCCATCTGCCAGAACAGCCACTGGTCCACTTCCACCCGGCCGCGCTCGTCGGCGGGATAGAACAGGCCGGTCTTGCGGCCGAGATACTGGAGGATGGCCCCGGATTCGAACACCGAGATGGGCTGCCCGCCCGGCCCGTCCGGATCGATGATAGCCGGCATCTTGTTGTTGGGCGAGATGGCGAGGAAGTCCGGCTTGAACTGGTCGCCCTTGCCGATGTTCACGAGCTTGACCTCGTAGGGCAGCCCGCATTCCTCCAGCATGATGGTGATCTTCCATCCGTTGGGGGTGGGCCAGTAGAAAAGCTCGATCGGCAAAGACTGGACTGCGGCCATGATGCGCTCCCAGAGCCGTCTCCCTCGGATCGTTTGGCGATCCCGAGGTCCGGCGGACTCTCATCTTCGTGTCAGAGGCCGGTCCCGCGGCCGCAGCGTAGAGGTAGACAGGAGCCGGCCTAAGGGCAAGTGGCCCCGCCAAAGCCGGCAGCCACGGGCTAAAGCTCGATCTTGAAGCCCTCGTGGGAATTGGCGAAGCCCAGCCGACGGTAGAATCGGTGGGCGTCGGTGCGGACCTTGTTGGAGGTCAGGGCCAGGCTCCGCGCGCCGGCACGACCGGCCTCGGCCATGGCGAAGCGCACCATGGCCTCGCCGATGCGGCGGCCGCGCACCGCCCCATCCACCTGCACAGCTTCAAGAAAAGCGCGCAGAGCGCCGCGCCCCGGCAGGCTGTGCACGAACACGAGCTGGAACGTGCCCACCACCCGCCCGTCCAGCTCGGCCGCGTAGAGGCGAGCCCGCGGATCGGCGGCGATGGCCTCGAAGGCGGCCCGGTAGTCACCGAGGGCCGACGCATCGCAGGTGTCGCCGTGGCCGCCGAGGGCATCGGCGGCGAACAGGGCGACCAGCGCGGGCAGATCTTCGGGCCGGGCCGGGCGGATCACGATGCCGGCAATTTGGCCGGCAATTTGGCCGCCAACCGGATCGGTCAGCGACACAGCGGGTCGTCCGGAGAGAGGACGGTCATCTGCCAGTCGCTCCAGCGATGGGGGTTCATGGCCGGCGACCACCACTTCACCGCCATCTCGATGGTGTTCTTGTCTGCCGGCGGCAACAGCAGCTTGGGCAGGCCGTTGGCGATGCCGGTGATGCGCGCGCAACCCGTGGTCGGCCGTGACGGCGGACGATACTGATCCTGGTACCAAACGACCACCCGGGCGCCGGGAATGGCGGCGCGCAGGCGCCCGGCGGAGAACCGGTCGTCGGCGACGAGGGTCGGCGACGCGCCGAGGTGGGTCGCCACTCCGAGCTGCATCTTGTACAGCGGCTCGGCCGAGACGCAGCGCCCGCACAGCCGCTGGTCGGGCCACAGGGGCACGGCAACGCGCACCGCCATCACGCCCACCGCAATGGCGGCAAGGACGCCGAGATAAAGCTTCACCCGCGGCCGCCAGCCGCCAAGCCGTTCCAGTTCCGCGAACAGATAGACCGGCAGCAGCAACAGGAAGACGTGGAAATAGCGGTCGCGCAGGTTGGTGGTGCCCACCGTGAAGGTGGTGATGACCGTGACCACGATGCCGAGCACGATCACCGTGCGCAGCACGCGCCGCGCGGCGGCGCGCTCGGGCACATCCGGCTCGGTCCCCTCGCCCCGGTTGTAGGGCAGGAACACCACCGCAATCAGGCCGGCAAGGGGCAGGACATAGCCCGCGATCGCGCCGACAAAGGTGACGAGCACATCGTTCCAGCCCGCGCCGGTGGCGCCGATGGTCTGGGCGGTGGCGCTGGCCACGTTGTGCCCGAAGTGCCAGAGCGCCCAGCCATAGATGCCGAGCGGCACCGCCGCGACGATAAGGCTGATGAGGATGCGCCGGTCGAGGATCACCCGCCGGTAGGTGGGCTCGATGAGGCAGGCGACGATCAGCACGCCCAGGAAGGCGACGAAGCCGAACTTGCCGAGCATGCCCACCGCAATCCACGCGCCGAGCCCGGCGTAAAGGCCGGCTGACGGCTTGCGGGCGAGCGCAATGACCGTGAGGAAGGCGCCGGCAATGGCCACGATCATCACGTTGGAATGGGTGAGGATGCGATGGCTGTGATAGCCGATCACCCAGATCGCCGAGAGCGAGAAGGTGGCCAGCGCCTGCAGCCGCGGCTCGGCAATCACCCGGCGGGCGACGCGATAGACCAGCATGGCGCAGGCGAACAGCAGGGTGTAGCGCAACACCGCGAACGACAGCCGGTCAGTGCCCAGCACCTGCTGGAGGCCCCACAGCAGCCAGTCGAAGAAGGGCGGATTGCGCGGGACGTAGGACAGTTCCAGCGACTGCACGAGATAGCTCTCGATGGCATCGTCCGGATTGACGGCGATCTCGAACACCGTGGCGATGATGGCGTGCAGCACCATGTAGATGCCGAGGATGACCGCAACGCCTTCCTGCCGCGCCCAGAACGGAACGTCGCCGGGCGCTACGGCCTCGGTTTCCCGATGAAGATAACTTGCAGTCACGGGACACTCCTGATGCGCGGGCCTCTATAGCCGCGCCCGCCCGCTGGCGCCACCTTGGGGAAGGGGTGGAGCGAGGATTGCACCCCTCATCGCGGGAATGGATCAGGTACCGCTGGGGAATGGTTACCAGTCGGCAACACCGGCTGCGACGCGGCGCGGGAATCGCAAGGGCCCCCTGCCCCGACCGCCCTAAGGCGTCTCCAGCACGGCGAATCGCTCCCGCCCGCCGGCGGCGAGCGCGGTGTCGGAGACCTCATGCACCAGCATGTCGTCCACCCGCGCCCCGGGAGGTCCGGCGCGGCAGGCGTCCAATATGGCTTCCACCAGCGCGTCCGGACCGGCAAAGACCGCCTCAACCGCCCCGTCGCGGCGGTTGCGCACGAAGCCGGTCAGGCCCCGCGCCTCGGCCGTGCGGGCGCACCAGGCGCGATAGCCGACGCCTTGCACCCGCCCGCGCAGCATCACATGCACGTACCGCATGGGGTCCCCCTGATGAAGCCGGCGGTCAGTTGGCGCAGCCGCCGGGCGCCTTGAGCGCCTCGAAGGTGGACATGGCGCCGACCAGGGCGAACTTGCCGTAATCGATCTTCAGGCTGCCCACGACGCCGTTGTCGTAGAGCTGCATGTTCATCACATAGGCCGGAGCGCGATCCACCCCGCCGGTCTCGAAATAGCTGATGGTGACCGGATAGAAGGTGCGTCCGGTCAGGCTCTCCTTCGCCGGGGCGGCGATGCGGCTCTCGTCGGTGCTGGGGCGGCCCACCACGGCGAGGGTCTCGTAGACCTTGGCCGGGTCGTTGGCACCATCATAGACCTTCGCCTCAAGCACGCTCTCCCCCGCCGCCGCCGCGGCCAACACCCGCTTCACATGCTCTGTGGGCAGCAGGATCTCGCCCTTGAGGTCCAGGGTGCGCGCGTCAGGCTGGGTGACGGTGACCTTCAGGGCATCGCGGCCCTGACGCTCCACACTGGCCTCGATCTTCTCGTCGCCATCATCGCCGGTGGAGCTGGAGGAGAAGCGGTAGGCCTTCGCCGCCCCATCCTCCCACGCCTTGGAGGTCACCGCCTGGCGCAGGGGGCTGCCCTCCCCCGTGGAGGCGAGGCTCTCCTGCCGGGTGAGTGTGGAATAGCCGGCGCAGGCGTCACCGGTGATCTCGTACTGGATCACCCCGTTCATTTCCTCGAGCTGGCCGGAGGGCTTGGAGCCGTCGAGGGAGAGCCGGTAGCTGGCCTTGTGGGGCAGCAGCGGAACCGCTCCCGCCGAGGCCGCGCCGAGGCCGAAGACTGCGAGCACCGCAACGAAGGCGAGGCGCGAGCGAAACTGCATGGTCAAAACTCCTCCTGCGCCGCCCCGAGAGCATGCGCCTGCGCCGCCGTACCAGCTTGCACGGGCGCTGTCGTTCGGCGAAGAGGAAGGCCCAATTGCGCGCACCGTGTGGCAGAGCCCGCACGGGACAGGAGCCTTTCATGACCTCGCCCATCGACGCCAAGCTGGCGGAACTCGGAATCACCCTGCCGACGCCGACGCCACCGCTCGCCAATTATGTCCCCGTGGTGCGCACCGGCAACCTGCTGTTCATCTCCGGCCAGGTTTCCATCGACGGCGCCGGCAAGATCGTGACCGGAAAGCTCGGCGCGGGTGTGGAGATCGAGGCCGGCCGCGAGGCCGCGAAGCTTTGCGCCATCAACATCCTGGCCCAGGTGAAGGCCGCCATCGGCGACCTCGACAAGGTGGTGCGGGTGGTCAAGCTCGTCGCCTTCGTGAACTCCGCACCCGATTTCCTGGACCAGCCCAAGGTGGTGAACGGCTGCTCCGACTTCTTCGTGGAAGTGCTCGGCGACAAGGGCCGCCACGCCCGCTCCGCCGTGGGCGTCGCCGCCCTGCCGTTGGACGCAGCAGTGGAAGTGGACGCCATCGTGGAAGTGGTGTGAGGCCGAACGGCGGGACGCAAGCATGGACGACCTGAGCTGGCTGACGGCGCGTCCGGTCGCCCATCGCGGACTGCACGACGCGGCCCGCGGCATCATCGAGAATGCCGGTGCGGCGATGGATGCCGCCATCGCCGCCGGCTACGCCATCGAGCTGGACCTGCAGGCCAGCGCCGACGGCGAGGCCATGGTGTTCCACGATTTCACCCTCGATCGCCTCACCGACGCCCAAGGCCCGCTGGCCGACCGCCCGGCGGCAGAACTGGGCGCCATCGCCTTCCGTGGCACCGGCGACCTGATCCTCACCCTTCCCCAGTTGCTGGAGCGGGTGGCAGGACGGGTGCCGCTGGTCATCGAGATCAAGAGCACCTTTTCCGGCGACACGAGCCTCGCCGCCCGCGCGGCAGACCTGGTGGCGGCCTACAACGGCCCGGCGGCGCTGATGTCGTTCGATCCGCAGATGCTGGAGGTGGTGCGCGCCCGCGCCCCCGGCGTCGTGCGGGGCATCGTTGCGGAAGGTCGCTACGGGCCGGAGTGGCAGCACATCAGTGCTGCCCGCGGCTTCGTCCTCGCCAATCTGCTCCACTGGCCACGCTCGCGCTTCCAGTTCGTGAACTATCGCGTGGCCGACCTCGACAAGCCGGCCGTGCGCCTGCTCCGTGCCCTGGGCATGCCGGTGCTGACCTGGACGGTACGCACCCCGGACCAGCGCGAGCGCGCCGCGCGCTACGCCGACCAGATCGTGTTCGAGGGCTTCCGGCCTTAGGTCCACACGCGTATCGCGGCCCGGACCAGCGACGGCGTGCGAGGGTTTCTGCCCTTACGTCAGACCGCCTGCGGCGTCCTGTCGCGGTGGGCAGGCTGTGATGCAACGCACAAATTAGGGGGATGCCCGACGCCCGCATTCGCATCCTGCCAGCCCTTACCGAGATCAAGCCGGCCGACTGGGACGCCTGCGCCGCAGGCGGCGCGGCGCGGCCGGAGCCATTCCTGTCCCACGCCTTCCTCTCGGCGCTGGAAAGCTCGGGCTGCGCCGCCGCGCGCACCGGCTGGCTGCCCCAGCATCTGGTGATCGACGGGCCGGACGGCACCCCCTCTGCGGTGATGCCGGCCTATCTGAAATCCCATTCGCGCGGCGAATATGTCTTCGACCAGGGCTGGGCCGACGCCTACAGCCGCGCCGGCGGCGACTATTACCCCAAGGTTCAGGTCTCGGTGCCGTTCACGCCGGTGACCGGCCGCCGCCTGCTGCTGAAGGACCCTGAAGACCCGGTGGGCCGGCCCGCCCTCACCGCCGGGCTCAAGGAGCTGGTACGCCTGCGCGGGGCCTCCTCGGCCCATGTCACCTTCGCCACCCAGGGCGAGTGGGAGGGCCTGTCGCAGCTTGGCTTCCTGCCGCGCACCGACCGCCAGTTCCACTGGACCAATGCCGGCTACGCCACCTACGACGATTTCCTGGCCGAGCTTGCGTCCCGAAAGCGCAAGGCGCTGAAGAAGGAGCGGCGCGAGGCGCTGGCCGACGGCATCACCATCGAGTGGCTGACCGGCGCGGGACTGACCGACGAGGCGCTGGACGCCTTCTTCATGTTCTATCTGGATACCGGCGGCCGCAAGTGGGGCACGCCCTATCTCAACCGCGAGCTGTTCTCCCTGCTGGCCGAGCGCATGCCGCAGGACATCCTGCTGGTAATGGCACGGCGCGACGGGCGCTACATCGGCGGGGCGCTCAACTTCATCGGTGCCGAGACGCTCTATGGGCGCTATTGGGGCGCGGTGGAGCAGCACCCCTTCCTGCATTTCGAAGTCTGCTACCATCAGGCCATCGACTTCGCCATCGCCCGCGGGCTCAAGGTGGTGGAGGCCGGGGCCCAGGGCGAGCACAAGCTGGCGCGCGGCTATCTGCCCGTGACCACCTATTCCGCCCACTACATCGTCCATCCAGGCCTGAGGGCCGCGGTGGCGCAATATCTCGACCGCGAGCGCGCCTATGTGGAGGAGGATGCCGCCGTCCTCACCGAACTCGGCCCCTTCCGCCGCTGCCGGGAGGAAGAGCACGACTGAGGGTAATGGGACACACCTTGCGTCCCTTTTGCCGGCGTATCATCCCGCCGTTGCCCGGCCCCTTGCCCGGTCGCTATAGTCCGCCCGCGAAACCGGGGGTTTGCGATGACGTATTGCTGTGGGGTCCTGGTGCGGGACGGCCTTGTTCTGATTGCCGATACCCGGACCAATGCCGGCCTCGACAACATTTCCACCTTCCGCAAGCTCCACATCTTCGAGGAGCCGGGACACCATGTGCTCGGCCTCGCCACCGCCGGCAACCTGTCGGTGTCCCAATCGGTGGTGAGCCTGCTGCGCGAGGGCGTCGAGGATCACGAGGCGGGCGAGCGCCACCAGTTGCGCGATTGCCGCACCATGTTCCAGGCCGCCCAGTTGGTGGGCACCGCCATCCGACAGGTGCACAAGGTCAATGGCGAGCTGATGGAGCAGAGCGGCATCAGCTTCGAGGTGTCGTTCCTGCTCGGCGGCCAGATCCTCGGTGACTGCCTGCGCCTCTACATGGTCTATTCGGCGGGCAATTTCATCGAATGTACGCCGGACACGCCGTTCCTTCAGATCGGCGAGCACAAATATGGCAAGCCGGTCCTCGACCGCGCCGTGACCTATGAGATGGAAATTTCCGACGCGCTGAAATCCAGCCTTATCTCCATGGATTCCACCATGCGCTCCAACCTCGGCGTGGGCCTGCCCATCGACGTGATGGTGGTGTCGCCGGATACGCTGCGCTCCGAGCTGCTCTACCGCGTCGAGCCGGGGGAGCCCTATTTCCACGACCTGCGCGAGCGCTGGTCGGCGGCGCTGCGCTCCGCCCACGCTTCCATCCCGCGCCCGCCCTATCTGAAGGATGTGCGCACCCGCCGCCTCACGGAGGTGTGACAGGAGCGCTTCGGACATACGATCCGCGGACCCCGGAACGAGAAGGGCGCCCTTGAGGGCGCCCTTCCTTTTTCTCGGCACCGGCTCACGCCGACCCTTATTGCGCCTAGCGGCTCACGCCGCCTTGGGGGCGAGCTTGGCGGAGACGATCTTGTCAGGATCCTTCACCGGCTCGCCGCGCTTGATCTGGTCCACATTCTCCATGCCCGAGACCACCTCGCCCCACACGGTGTACTGGCCGTCGAGGAAGCGGGCGTCGCCAAAGCAGATGAAGAACTGGCTGTCGCCGGAATCGGGGTTCTGCGCGCGCGCCATGGAGCAGGTGCCGCGCACGTGGGGCTGGCGGTTGAACTCGGCCTTCAGCTTCTTGCCCGAGCCGCCCATGCCGGTGCCGGTGGGATCGCCGGTCTGGGCCATGAAGCCGTCGATGACGCGATGGAACGGCACGCCGTCATAAAAACCGGTGGACACCAGTTCCTTGATGCGGGCCACGTGGCCGGGAGCGAGGTCCGGGCGGAACGCGATGGTCACCGGACCCTTGGTGGTCTCCAGAACCAGAACTTCGTCACTCATGGGTGTCATCCTTTCGAGGCGGCGCCGGAGGGCCGGCCGCCGCGTCCGCCCGGCCGTGCCGGGACTCAAGAAAGCCGCACCGATCGGCTGAGCCGACCGGTGCGGCACGCAATCACGTCAACTGCATCACTTGGCGTCCGCCGCCACCTGCATCTTCACGATGCGGTCGGGGCCGGACACCACGCCACCTGCGCCCGAGCCCTTCTTGATCTTGTCCACGAACTCCATGCCCGACACCACCTGGCCCACCACGGTGTACTGGTTGTTCAGGCTGGGGGTCTCGTCGAACATGATGAAGAACTGCGAGTTGGCGCTGTCGGGCGAGGAGGCCCGCGCCATGCCCACCACGCCGCGCTTGAACGGCACCGAGGAGAATTCCGCCGGCAGGTTGGGATACTTGGAGCCGCCGGTGCCGTTGCCGTACTGGCCGTCGCCGGTCTGGGCCATGAAGCCGTCGATGACGCGGTGGAACGGCACGTTGTTGTAGAAGCCCTCGCGGGTCAGGGTCTTCATGCGCTCCACATGCTTGGGCGCAAGGTCCGGCCGCAGCTGGATCACCACGCGGCCATAGGGCGTGTCGAGAAAGAGGGTGTTCTGCGGATCGGGCTTCGTCTGCGCGGCCGCCGGCAGCGCGACGGCGAAGGCGAGCAGGGCTGCGGCGAGGAAGCGGCCCAAAAGACGCGTCATAAAGATCTCCTGCGAACGGCCCCGTTTCGGGGCGGATGGGCGTGCTCTAGCGCGGGAACTTGTCCTTGAGGCGCGCCAGCACTTCGGCCGGCACGAAGGCGGAAACGTCCCCGCCCATGGCCGCGATCTGCCGCACGAGCGTGGCGGTGATGGGGCGCACCCGCGGCGAGGCGGGCAGGAACACGGTCTGGATGGCGGGGGCGAGCACCCCGTTCATGCCCGCCATCTGCATCTCATAATCAAGGTCGGTGCCGTCGCGCAGGCCACGGATGAGCAGCGTCGCGCCGAGCCCCTGGGCAGTGGAGGTGATGAGACCGTCGAAGGTGATGGCCTCCAGCGTCGCATTCTCCTGCGCCGCCACCGGCCCGCAGACCTCGCGCAGCATCTCCAGCCGCTCCTGCGCCGAGAACAGCGGCGCCTTGCCGGGATGGATGCCCACCGCCAGCACCAGCCGGTCGGCGAGGCGGCAGGCGGAGCGCACCACGTCTAGGTGGCCGTTGGTCAACGGATCGAACGAGCCGCCATAGATGGCGGTGCGGGGCGTATGGGCGCTCATGCTGCGCTCGTCATGGCGCTTGACCTCATGGGGGCGTCTTCAGGGGCACCCCACTCCGGGCGCCTCCTCTTGCGGCGGAAGGGGTAGCCGTCCGCACCGCCCGGCGCAACCGCCAAAGGCAGATGCGGCCGGGCGGACGGAACCGCACCTTATGCCGGCGTGATGTTGGCGTCGAACGACCCGCCGGGGCCGGGCACCACCACCTTCACCGGGTGGTCCGCCAGCGCCTGCGCGAAGAAGGAGGCGTCCTGCACCAGGATGGGGAAGGAGCCGTAATGGCACGGCACCACCACTTCCACGCCCGGCAGGAAGCGCTTCACCGCCAGCGCCGCTACGGCGGGGCCCATGGTGAAGCGGTCGCCGATGGGAATGAAGACCACCTTGGGCCGGTGGATCTCGCACATCAACGCCATGTCGGAATAGATGTCGGTGTCGCCCATGTGCCAGACGGTAGGCTCGCCCGGCGCCCGGATGATGAGGCCGGTGGGGTTGCCGAGATATTCGGAGGGGCTGCCCGGCCCACCCGAGGAATGGTCGGCACGCACCATGGTCACGGTGAAGCCGCCGCAATCCAGCGAGCCTCCGGTGTTCATCATCTGCCCGGCATTGCCGGCGCCCTTGGCGGCCAGATAAGCGCAGATCTCGGGATTGGCCACTACCGGCAGGGTCCGGCTGGCATCGGCCGCATCCTCCACCAGGGAGACGGTGTCACCCACATGGTCGGAATGGCCGTGGGTGAGCAGGATGTGCGTCACCCCGCGGGCGGCCTCCTCCACCGTGGAGTTGAAGCTGGGATTGCCGGTGAAGAAGGGATCGATGAGCACCGCCTTGTCCGCAAAGTCGAGGCGGAACGCGGCGTGGCCGAACCAGGTGATCTTCATGGGAAAGGACGCCCCTTGGCTACGCGGAGCACGTGCCGGTCAGCATGCAGGACAGGCTGGCCGGATCACGCGGTCTCCGTCTTGAAGCCTGGCGACGGATCCGGCGCCAGACTCGATCGGGCGCGGAGTATCCCGGAAGGTCCGGCATGGCGCAACGGCGAGGTGGCCTTTCGCCACGCTTGCCGGCGGAAATGGCATGCGCCCGTCACCCCAGCGTCGAGAGCGCCGGGAAGGTCTCGATGAGCCAATAGCTCGCATGGGCAATCCAGCCGGACATGAAGGCGATGCCTGTGAGCACCAGCAGCGCGCCCATGGCCTTCTCCACCACCGGCAGGATCTTGCGCATATGGACGAGGCTTTTCAGGAACGGCCGCACCGCAAACGCCGCCAGCAGGAACGGCACCCCGAGCCCCAGCGAATAGATGGCGAGCAGCCCCGCCCCCTTGGACACCGTCGCCTCCGACCCCGCCACCGCGAGAATCGCGCCCAGCACTGGGCCGAGGCAGGGCGTCCAGCCGAAGGCGAAGGCCAGTCCCATCACGAAGGCGCCCCAGATGCCGGTGGGCTCGTGCACATGGGCGCGCGCGGTACGGTGCAGCAGGTGAATGCGGAACACGCCGAGGAAGTTCAGCCCCATCACGATGATGGCGAGGCCGGCGATGATGGAGAGCACGTCGAGATGCGCCCGCAGCAGGTCGCCGATGGCCGAGGCCCCCGCCCCCAGCATCACGAACACCACGCTGAAGCCGGCCACGAACAGCACGGCCCCCACCATGGCCCGGCGCCCCACCTCCTTCACCGGCTCGTCGCCGGCGAGGTCATCCAGCGTGCTGCCGCCGAGAAAGCACAAATAGGGCGGCACCAAAGGCAGCACGCAAGGGGAAACGAAGCTCACGAGGCCGGCGAGAAAGGCGGCGGGCAGGGTCACGTCGGCCATGGGTCTTCGTCGCAGCTCCTCTGTCGCGCATCCGGTGAGCAGGCGGGCGTCCCGTCGAAGCACCGTCTCGCGTTGCTTTGCCTCATGAGCCGCCGGAGACGTTCGGGCAAGCCACACTTCGCCGCGCTCCCCGCCTTGTGAGCACGGCCGTCATCGCAGGCCGGCGCCGACCGGGGCTTGCAACCGCCACACTTCAAGGACATCTGAAGGGCATGAGCGACGAGCGCACGCCCCCCCGCCGGCCGCAGGTCTTCCGGCTCGACGAAGCCGCCATCACCATGGCGCCGCCGGAGCCGGTGGAGCCCGCCTTTCCCCTTCCCGTTCCGGCGCCCGAGCCGCGCCGCAGCTGGGGCCTGTCGCTGGCCGGCCTGTTCTGGTCGGCGCTGGGCGGCGTGCTGAGCCTGATGGCCTATGTGGGCCTCAGCCAGCTCATCACCGACCTGTTCGCCCGCGCCGAATGGCTCGGCTATGTGGGCCTCGCCTTCACCGCCGCTCTGCTGGCCGCCGCCATCGCCATCGTGGCGCGGGAAGTGGCGGGGATGGCCCGGCTGACCAAGCTCGACACCATCCGTGCCAGTGCTGAAAAGGCCCTCGCGGAGGACGACCGCGCCCTCGCCGAAACCGTGGTGCGCGACGTGTTGCGGCTGTCGGCGGAAACACCTTCGCTGGCTCGCGCCCGTACCGATCTGGAGGGGCACCTCACCGGCATCATCGATGGGGCGGACCTGGTGCGCCTGTCCGAGCGCACCTTGCTGGCGGGCCTCGACTCCCGCGCCCGGCAGATGGTGTCGGACGCGGCGCGCAACGTCTCGGTGGTTACCGCCGTTTCCCCGCGGGCAGCGGTGGACCTTGCCTTCGTGCTCTACAGCGCCGTCACCCTCATGCGCCGCCTCGCCCAGCTTTATGGCGGGCGGCCCGGGACGCTGGGCACCTTCAAGCTGGTCAAGCATGTGCTGGGACATCTTGCCATCACCGGCGGCATGGCGGCCGGCGATACGCTGGTGCAGCAGATCGTGGGCCAGGGGCTGGCAGCGCGGCTGTCCGCCCGCCTCGGCGAAGGGGTGGTGAACGGGCTACTCACGGCGCGGCTGGGGCTTGCCGCCATCGCCGTCACCCGCCCCCTGCCCTTCACCGCCCTGCCCGCGCCGCGCCTCGCGGACGTGGCCGGCGGCCTCCTGCGCAAGGCGGAGGAAGACGAGGCGGCCGCCTCACGCCGGCAATAGGTGCGACGGGATGGCATCCGGCGTGTAGCGCACCGGCCGGTTGCGCCAGATCATCTGGGCCGTGGGCCAGACCACGAACGCCCCCATGGCGGCGAGAAACAGCGCCACGCTCCATTGCTGCTCCCTGAGCGCGAAGCCCAGCACCGTGGCGAGCCCTGCCAGCGCCGCCAGGCCCACCGCCACCATCAGGGCGAACCGCCACGGCGCATAGCCGCCGATGAAGCTGGCGCGACTTCCCGCCGCCGCGAGCGCACCATGTAGCGCCCGGACGAAGGCGGCATAGTCCGCCCCCTGGTCGCGCACGCCGGTAAGCGAGATGCGCGAGGCGGAGCCCGTCTTCAACCTCGTGCCGTCGCGGCCCGACAGCTCGATCTCGAAGCTCGGGTTCGCGAACTTGGCCGGCAGGAAGCGCAGGGTCACGGCCGTGATATCCGCCAGCGCGAGGCGCCCCTCCTTGGGGCCCACTGTGAACTCCAGCACCGGAGGCGTGAGCTGGAGCCGCACGCCGGCGCCGCCGAGGCGGGGAAAGCAGGCATAGGCGGCGCCTCCTGCATCCGCGCTCACGTCAGCTCCCGCATGGCCGCATCGATGCCCTCGACGGTGAGCGGGAACATCCGCCCCTCCATGAGGTGGCGCATGAGACGGATGGATTCCGTATAGCCCCAATGGGGCTCAGGCACCGGATTGAGCCAAGCCGCCTTGGGATAGGTGGTGGTGAGGCGCTCCAGCCAGACCTTGCCCGGCTCGGCATTGTTGTGCTCCACCGAGCCATTGGCATAGGTAATTTCATACGGGCTCATGGACGCATCGCCCACGAAGATCAGCTTGTAGTCGTGCGGGTAGGTGTGCAGCACGTCGAACAGGGGGATGCGCTCGGTGGCGCGCCGGGCGTTGGATTTCCACACGCCCTCATAGACGCAGTTGTGAAAGTAGAAGTGCTCGAGGTGCTTGAACTCGGCGCGGGCGGCGGAAAACAGCTCCTCCACCTGGGCCACGTGCCAGTCCATGGAGCCGCCCACGTCGAGGAACAGCAGCACCTTCACCGCATTGCGCCGCTCCGGCCGCAGCCGCACGTCGAGCCAGCCCTGGCGGGCAGTCTCGCGGATGGTGCCGTCGAGGTCCAGTTCTTCCGCCGCGCCGATGCGGGCGAACTTGCGCAGCCGGCGCAGCGCCACCTTGATGTTGCGTGTGCCGAGCTCCACCGTGTCGTCGAGGTCCTTGAACTCGCGCTTGTCCCAGACCTTCACGGCGCGGAAGTTCCGGTTGCCGTCCTGGCCGATGCGCACGCCTTCGGGATTGTAGCCATAGGCGCCGAAGGGCGAGGTGCCGCCGGTGCCAATCCATTTCGAGCCGCCCTGGTGGCGCCCCTTTTGCTCCTCCAGCCGCTTCTTCAACGTCTCCAGCAGCTTGTCGAGGCCGCCCAGGGCCTCGATCTGGGCCTTCTCCTCCTCGGTGAGGTGCTTCTCGGTCAGCTTCCTCAGCCAATCCTCGGGGATGGAGTGGCCCTCTTCGCCGAGCGCCCCTTCGAGACCCTTGAAGCAGCGGCCGAAGACCTGGTCGAAGCGGTCGAGGTGGCGCTCGTCCTTCACCAGGCTGGCGCGGGCGAGATAGTAGAAGGCATCCACCTGCCGGCCGGCCACGTCGCGGTCCATGGCCTCCATCAGCGTGAGATATTCACGCACGGAGACCGGCACGCCGCCAGCCTTGAGCGCCTCGAAGAAGGCGATGAACATCCAGGCTCTCTCCCCGCTCCGTGCCATGCACCGGCCCGCCGGCCAGGTTAGCCGCGTGCGATGTCCACCAGCATAGCGGAGAGCGCCAGCCCCGCGCAAAGCCGACGCCCCTCCACGCGGCATCTTCACAACGACAAAGGCCGCGTCCCGGGGGGCGCGGCCTTGGCGTGGAGCGGAGTGCCCCCGTTTGGGGTCAGGCTCAGTTTGCGGTGGAGACCAGGTTGTTGGCGTCCGCGATCTCGCGGGCGGTGGTCGCCCCCAGCAGCACCAGGTTGAGGAACTTCGTCAGCTCCACCGATCCGGCATTGCCGATGTAGATGATGTCCTTGTCGCGCATGGGGACCTTGGTGGACATCAGATAGCCGGTGGGCTCGCGGAAATTGACCGTGTAGATGGTGGGGATCCGCTTGTCCGGAATGTTGGACACGTCCACGCCCATGCGCTCCAGCGTGGTGCGGTTCTCGATGCGGAACAGGAACACCGACTGCGGGTCCGCCTGCTGATCGAGCAGGCCCTCGGCCTTGGCGGCAGCCTCGCTCAGGCTGATGGAGTCGTTGCCGAAGTTGAACTGGCCCTGCTTTCCGGTGGCGCCGAACGCCAGGAAGGTGCGGGGACGGCTGAACACGTAGATGGTGTCATCGGGCTGCAGATAGATGTTGTTGGCGGGCTCGCGGACCAGGCGGTTGAAGCTGATGGTCGCCTCGCGATTGCCACGCTGCAGGGTCACCAGCAGATCATAGCCCTTGGCCTGGGCCAGGCCACCGCGGCTGACGGCGTCGAGAATGCGCTCGCCGGCGGAGGTCAGCGGGAAGCGCAGCGGTGTTTCCACCTCGCCGATCACGGTCACGGCGTTCGACCGCTGGGTCTTCACCGTCACCACGGCCTGGGGCTCGATGGCCCGGTTGCGCAGGCGATCGACGATTTCCTTCTCCACCTGCGACGGCGAAAAGCCCGCGGCCTTGATCTGGCCGGCATAGGGCACCGAGATGAAGCCGTTGGGATCGACCGACTGGTCGGGGATGTCGACGAAGTTGCCGGCGCGCGAAGCCGCTTCCGCCGGAATGAACAGGCCGCCCGAGGACGCCTCGAAGATGGACACGCCCACCACGTCGCCCACGCCGATCTTGACGTTGGGGATGGGCCTGCGGTCGTTGCGGAAGGTGCCGATCAGCCCCTCGCTGTCAGTGGTGGCCAGCACCCGCACCACGTCAATCGTCATGGGCACCAGCTTGTAGCCGACGCCGTCCGTGTCCTGAGACTGCGGGTTGCGCACTTCTGTGCTGTAGGGGCCGGAAGCCGGAAGAAAATTGCAGCCGCCCAGGACTGCAGCGATGGCGACGCAGCCTGCGAAACGTAGGCGGTCGAACCAACTCTTTCGGACGAGCAACACTGGCCAATACCCCCTTACAACGTCGCGTGTGATCCCTACCATGATGGGCCGGGAACGGCCTATCTCTGTCGGCCTGAATCGACTGCGGGCCGGCGCGTTTCCAAGAGTCATGTGGCATCGCAGCAACAAGTGCCGATGCGGGGTTCCATGCGTAAAAGTTAAAATGATACCTCCAAAATTGAGGTATCGGGCTATCGCTCCGCACAGCGCCGCTGGAGACAGTCGGGGAATCAGGTCGTGATATGGAAGCAGTCGGCGCCTTCGAGCACCAGACAGGTCAGATGCCCTGAGGCATAGGCCCCGGTATCGATGTTAATTCGGTTGGGCAATACCTCCGGCACCTTGGTCGGAGTGTGGCCGTGCACGACGCAATGGCCCAGCCAGTCGGGACAATCGAGGAATTCGCGCCGGATCCACATCATGTCCTCGCGGCTCTGCTCCTCCAGCGGGACGCCGGGGCGCAATCCCGCGTGGACGAACAGATAGTCGCCGCAGACGAAATGGCTGGACAGTCGCTTCAGAAACGCCAGATGCGCCGATGACACGGCTGCGCGCCACAGGCTCCAGAGCGTATTCTCGTCCAGGTTGCGCCGGTGACCCACATAGGAGAAGACCGTCTCCAGCCCGCCCATCTTCAGCCAGCGCGCAAACGTCTCCCGCGACAGGAGGGCGTCGATCATCACCGCCTCGTGGTTGCCGCTGATGCACACCGCCTTGCGGCTGGCCTGACGTTCGATCAACGCATCGATGACCGCCGCCGACTGCGGGCCGCGGTCCACATAGTCGCCGAGATAGACCTCGATGCAATCGACGCCCGGATGCACGAGCATGTCCTCGTCGATCGCCGCCTGCAGCCGCTTGAGCAGATCGAGGTGACCGTGGATGTCCCCGACGGCATAGACCCGCTTGTTCGGCGGAAGGCGCGGCACCGGCGGGGCGAACGCGGCTTCAGCCAAAGGATTGGGGCGGAGCTTCAGCATTGCCATGGTCGGGGCTTGACCTTTGCCACTGCGGCACCCCCGTGGGGCACGATCAGGCTAAAAGTCTATCACACGCCCGCCCGCACTGCGAAGAGCCTTTGTTGCAATGCGGTAACGACGTAAAGCAAAACAGCAATCACCTAGGGGCAGCGTTCCCGGTGGGGCACAGGCGGCAGAGGGACGCAAGGGGAATATCTCGACCGGAGCGGGGAGTCCGGCTCTAAGGTCGGGCTAAGGCGCTTTCGCGCGAAGGGGATACCGGCTCGCGTGGAGAACGCGCGTCAAAACGCTCCACACCAAGCACTTGAAACAGCAGGCGCTTGCGGCGTTGGCGCAAGACAGGCACAGGGCACCGTGGCTGCGGGAGGGGCGTGATGGCATTCGATCTGACGGCGCTGGCCGTCCTCCTGGAAGCCCTGCTCGGCTATCCGGCGGGCTTGGTGCGCCGCATTGGCCATCCGGTGATCTGGATCGGCCGGCTGATCGTCCTGCTGGACCATGGCCTCAACCGTCCCGGCTTGACCGCCACGACGCGCAAGGGCCTGGGCGTGGTGGCGGTGGGAGTGATCCTTGTCGCGGCCGCCGTTCCCGCCGCGCTTCTTGAAGCCCTGCTGCGTCCCCTGCCCTTCGGCCTGCTGGTGCTGGGCCTGATCGGCTCGACGCTCATCGCCCAGCGCTCGCTGCACTGGCATGTGGCACGGGTGGCCGAGGCGCTGGAAGGCGGCAGTCTGGAGGCGGCACGAACTGCCGTGAGCCACATCGTCGGGCGCGACCCGCAGACCTTGGATGAGGCCGGCGTCGCCCGCGCCGCCATCGAGAGCCTCGCCGAGAATTTCTCCGACGGCGTGGTGGCTCCCACACTGTGGATGTGTGTGGGCGGGCTGGCCGGTGGCGCCGCCTACAAGGCGCTCAACACCGCCGACAGCATGATCGGCCATCTCACCGAGCGCCACGCCGCCTTCGGCTGGGCCGCCGCCCGCACCGACGATTATGTGAACCTGCCCGCCTCGCGCCTCGCCGGCATGCTGCTGATTGCAGCCGCCGCCCTCACCCCCGGCGCCGATGCCCGCGCCGCCCACCGCGCCATGCTGCGCGACGCGCCGCGCCACCGCTCGCCCAATGCCGGCTGGTCGGAGGCGGCCATGGCCGGCGCGCTGGGGCTGAAGCTGAACGGCCCCAAGGTCTATGCCGGCGTCTTCACCGAGGACGCCTACATGGGCGACGGGCGACGGGAGGCAACGGCGAAGGACGTGCGCGCGGCGCTGCGACTCTATCGGCGGGCCGATGCGCTGATGGTGCTGCTGGTGCTCGCGGGCGCGGCGGCCCCCTTCATCTGGCGAGGCTGAACAGCAGGTCGAGGTCGAGATGGGCGGCGAGGTGCGCGGCGAGGCGATCCAGCGTCTCGTCCACCCCCTGCTCATAGGCCGCCTGCGACGGGGCCCCGCCGAGCGCACGGAGCAGCCCGCTGCGGAAGGCATCGGAGGCGAACAGGCCGTGCACATAGGTGCCGCTGACCCGACCGGAAGCGGATCGGGCGCCGTCCTGCCGCCCATCGGAGAGCACGGCGAAGGGCGTTTCCGCATCCGCGCCGGCGGTGACGCCCATGTGCATCTCGTAGCCGGAGAACGGCGCGGCGACGGCAGGATCCAGCGCCACGCCTTCCACCTCCACCAGTCGCTTTTCCGGCGACAGCACGGTGTGGACCTTGAGCAGGCCGAGGCCCCGGGCGATCTTCGATTCGCCCTCGATACCGTCGGGATCGGCGATGGTCTCGCCCAGCATCTGGTAGCCGCCGCACAGGCCCATCACATGGCCGCCACGCCGGGCAAAGGCGAGGATGTCGTGGTGAAGCCCCTCGGCCTTGAGCGCTGCAAGGTCCGCAATGGTGGCCTTCGAGCCGATAAGCAGCACCAGGTCCGTATCCACCGGCAGCGTCTCATGAGGGCGGATGCGGCGGACCTCCACGGAGGGCTCGGCGTCCAGCGGGTTGAGATCGTCGAAATTGGAGACGTGGGGCAGGATGGGCACGCAGATCCTGGTCCGAGCCCTCGGCTTGGGAGCGGGCGGGGCAGACAGCGCCAGTGCGTCCTCCGCCGGCAGGCGGATGGCTTCGGAGAAATGCGGCACCAGCCCCAGCGCCGCCCAGCCGGTCTGGCGGGCGATCAGCTCCATGCCGGTGGCAAACAGGCTCGGGTCGCCCCGGAAGCGGTTGACGACGAAGCCCTTGATGAGCGCGGCATCGGCGGCATCGATCACCGCCTTCGTCCCCACCAGCGACGCGATCACGCCGCCCCGGTCGATATCGCCGATGACCACCACCGGCACGTCCGCCGCGCGGGCAAAGCCCATGTTGGCGATGTCGCCGGTGCGCAAATTGACCTCGGAGGCGCTGCCCGCCCCTTCCACTAGCACCAGGTCGGCCTCGGCCTTCAGGCGGTCGAAGCTGTCCAGCACGAAGGGCAGCAGCGACGGCTTCATGCCCTGGTAGGCCGCCGCCTTGGCGGTGCCGTGGACGCGGCCCTGCACCACCACCTGCGCGCCGGTTTCGCCCTGCGGCTTCAGTAGCACCGGGTTCATATGGACGCTGAGGGGCACCCGCGCCGCCCGCGCCTGCAGCGCCTGCGCCCGGCCGATCTCGCCGCCGTCAGCCGTGACGGCGGCATTGTTGGACATGTTCTGTGGCTTGAACGGGCGCACCTTCAGCCCGCGCAGGGTGAAGGCACGCGCAAGGCCGGCGACGAGGAGCGACTTGCCCACGTCCGACCCGGTGCCCTGGAACATCAGCGCGCGTGCCATCCGATCAGAACTCGATCCCGGCCTGGGCCTTCACGCCGGCCGCAAAATGGTGCTTCACCAGCCCCATCTCGGTGACGAGATCGGCGGCCGCGACCAGCTCCGGCTTGGCATTGCGACCGGTCACCACCACGTGCAGGCCGGGGCGGCGGGCGGCAAGGGTGGACACCACCTCGCCAAGATCGAGATAGTCGTAGCGCAGGGCGATGTTCAGCTCGTCGAGAACGAGGAGGTTGATGGTCTCGTCCGCCATCAGCTCGCGGACCTTGGCGAAGGCGCGGGCGGCGGCGGCGCGGTCACGGGCGAGGTCCTGCGTCTCCCAGGTGAAGCCCTCGCCCATGGTGTGCCAGACCACCCGATCGCCGAACCCGGCGAAGGCCTCCTGCTCGCCGGTCTGCCACGCGCCCTTGATGAACTGCACCACGCCCACCCGCCCACCGCGCCCGAGCATGCGCAGGGCGAGGCCGAAGGCGGCCGTGCTCTTGCCCTTGCCGGGGCCGGTATGGACGATGAGCAGGCCCTTCTCGATGGTCTTTTCCGCCACCTCCTTGTCCTGCACCGCCTTGCGCTTCTCCATCTTGGCGCGATGGCGGGCGGCCTCGGCGTCATCGACGGCGGGGGGAGGAACGGGCTCGCTCACGGCGTCACATCCTTCACGATCAGGGGCAGGCCGGCCACCACCAGCACCACCTGCCGCGCCTGCGCGGCGAGGCGCTGGTTGAGGAGGCCGGCGGCGTCGCGGAACCGCCGGGCCAGCGCGTTGTCCGGCACGATGCCGAAGCCCACCTCGTTGGCGACGCAGACGGTGAGGCCGGGGCGCGCCGCGAGGGCGCTCTCCAGGGCCGCGCCCTCGGCGTCGAGGTCGTGCTCGGCGAGCAGGTGGTTGGTGAGCCAGAGCGTCAGGCAGTCCACCAGCACCGGCTGCTCGGGCGGCAGCGCCTTGAGGGTGCCTGCGAGGTCGAGCGGCGCCTCATGGGTCTGCCATCCCTCCCCGCGCCGGGAGCGATGCAGGGCGATGCGCGCCTCCATCTCGCCGTCGCGGGCCTCGGCGGTGGCGATATAGGCCCAGGGCGCCGGCTGGCGCCGGACCTCGCCTTCAGCGAAGCGGCTCTTGCCGGAGCGCGCGCCACCGAGGACCAGGACGAGGCCGCCGCTCAAGCGGCAGACCGGGTGAAACGCTGCCGCAGCAGCCCTGCCAGCGCGCCAAGCACCGCCCAGAATACGAAGCTCGTGACCACCACCGCTACCACGAAACCGTGGGCGAGGCCGGCGGGCACCGGGCTGTCGTGGCTGTCGGGCTGCGGCGCGCCGATGAGATGCGGCAGCACGATCAGCCCCACGGCCAGCACCGCCAGCGGCAACGACCTTTTGTAGACCAGCAGGGCGATACCTGCGGCGGTGGCCACCGCCGTGCCGATCCACCATGCCTGACGGGCAAACAGATCCGCCGCCGGCATGGCGGGCAGCTCGGGCGGCAGGCTCAGGCTGGGGGCCAGGGTGACCGCGGCGAAGGCGGCGACGCCCCAGGCGAGCCCGTCGCGCCAGCCGGCAAGGCCGCCGGCCACCTCGGAGACCGCCAGCAGCAGCAGAGCGAAGCCCGCCGCGCCTACCACATTGGCGAGGGCGGTGTAGAGCAGGCGCTCGGCGCCGTCGGACGGTGCCCAGGCATCTGCATGATCATGCGGCGCGGCGACAGACTGGCCGGCGGTACCATGATCGTGCGAGCCATGATCATGGGAGGCAGGCGCAGGCGCCGCCTCCTCATAGGCCTCGGCCTTCAGGATGAGAGGGGTGGTCGCCGCGTGCTGCAGCCCGGTCATCAGGAGACCGGCCAATAGCCCGCTAAGCGCCGCCGCGAAGACGAGGGCGCGAAAGATCGCCATGGCTGAAAGCTCCCCTCAGTGGCAGGGGAAGCCGGTGGAATGGCGGTAATCGTGCGCCGCATTGTGCAGCACCGGAATACCGGAGAAGCCGACGCCGCCGACAATGAACAGGCCGAGCAAACCCGCAAGGGTGATCTGGACCGCGCGGGACGCGAGGCCGGATTCGGTGGCGGCTGTATTGGGCGACTGGGTCTGGGTGGTCATCATCCGTCCTTTCAGCCCTCCCTCCGAGGGCGCATGGCGATGCCCTCAACGGGCAGGATGTCGCCGGCAGGTCTCCTGGCTCGCGGGTCATTGCGAAGCCTGCGCCTTCCCGGATTGCTCCAGTGGCATGTTGCAGGCCCGCTCACCGCCGACAGTTGCGGGGGCAGCCGCGGCTTAGGGAGAAACCTCCCGCACCGCATTCCCTCTTGGTCCGCCCGAAAGCGAACACCGACGACGGGACGACTATAGGGTTATCGCGCCCCACCGCAACTGCGGCTTGGCGGACATGCCCATGGGGCTGACCCATCCCCGGGCAAAAACTGCACGGCGGTCGGGGCGATCCCCGAGGCGGACCCCGGTCGTCGCCCGGCGTCAGCCTTTCCAATGGGGGAATACGGATCGGCGGATTGCCCCAAAGAGGTGTCGAAGCACCTCTTAAAGCGATGCATCAAGACTTTAGCAATCGCAGACAAATAATTGAAATAAATGAATAATTCAAAATCACTTCATGTAGCGGATCCGGCAGGCGTCTGCATGCCACGCCCTGTCCCCTACCCTTTCGCCTTCGCCACCAGCGCTGACGTGGAGCGCCCCTCCACCAGCGGGATCAGGGCGACCCGCCCGCCGCGCGCCTTCACCACGTCGCCGCCCACCACCTGGTCCTCGCGGTAATCGGCGCCCTTCACCAGCACGTCCGGACCGAGCGCGGTGATGATCTCCAGCGGGGTGTCCTCCTCGAACAGCACCACCAGGTCGACGCAGCGCAGCGCACCGATGACGCGGGCGCGCGCAGCCTCGTCCTGCACCGGACGGGTCGGCCCCTTCAGGCGCTGCACCGAGGCATCGGTGTTCAGCGCCACCACCAGCCGGTCGCCCTCCCGCGCCGCCGCCTCCAGGATGGCGACGTGGCCGGGATGGACCAGATCAAAGCAGCCATTGGTGAAGACCACGCGGGCGCCTGCCGCCTGCCAGCCGGCGATGACGGCGGCGGCCCGGGCACGGTCCACCAGCGCGCCGGGGGCCGCGCCCTCGGGCACGCTGGCGTCGAGGGCCGCGTTGAGTTCCGCCCGCGTCACCACTGCGGTGCCGATTTTGCCCACCGCGACCGCGGCGGCGGCATTGGCGAAATGCACGCTGGTCTCCAGCGTGTGCCCGGAGGCGAGGGAGACGGCCAGTGCCGCCAGCGCCGTATCGCCGGCACCCGACACGTCGAACACCTCGCGGGCCTGGGCCGGCACATGCAGCACCTGCCCGTTGCGGCGCCACAGCGTCATGCCCTTCTCGGCGCGGGTCACCAGCACGTCGCCGCCGAACTGGCCGGACGCAGCCTCGGCCGCCAGGGCCGCCTCGGCGTCGGTGGTGTCGGGCAGGCCGGTGGCGGCGGCCAGTTCCAGCCGGTTGGGGGTGACCAGCGTCGCGCCGCGATAGGCCTCGAAGGTGCGGCGCTTGGGATCGACGATCACCGGCACGCCCTTCGCCTGCGCAGCAGCGATGGCGGCGCCGATGACCACATCCGACAGCACGCCCTTGGCATAGTCGGACAGCACCACCACCGAGCTGCGCCCCACCGCCTCTTCCACGGTCGCGACAAGGCGCGCGACGGTGTCATCGGCCGGCGGGGTCAGGACCTCGGCATCGATGCGGACGATCTGCTGGCGTCCGCTCATCACCCGCGTCTTGGTGATGGTGGGCCGCCCCCCGTCCGCCACCAGGCTGGACAGGTCGATGCCGCGATAGGCGGAAAGCGCGTCCTTCAGCGCCTCGGCCTCCGGGTCGGCGCCGGTGAGGCCCACCAGGATGACCTGCGCTCCCAGCGCCGCGGCATTGGCCGCCACGTTGGCGGCGCCGCCCGGCACGATGCGCTCGGCGCCGTGCACCAGCACCGGCACCGGCGCCTCCGGCGAGATGCGCGAAACGGAACCGACGATATAGCGATCCACCATCACGTCGCCGATGACGGCGATGGGACCCACCGCGCCTGTCGCGCCTTTACCCGCCATGATGCTCTGTCCTCACGCCGCGTTGCGCGGCTTCAGATGGCCGTTCACATAGGACGCGACCCCGTCCTCCAGTGAGGTGAAGGGACGCGTGAAGCCCGCCGCGCGTAGCTTCGAAACATCGGCCTGGGTGAAATACTGGTAGGCCTTCTGCAGGCTTTCCGGCATGTCCACGTAGGCGATGCGCGGTTCCTCGCCCAGCGCCGAGAACACCGCCCTGGCGAGATCCGCGAACGACCGCGCCTCGCCGGTGCCCACATTGAAGATGCCGGACACGTCCGGGCTCTCCAGCAGCCAGCGCACCACCTCCACGCAATCGCCCACATGGACGAAATCGCGCAATTGGCCGCCGTCCTCGTAGCGCGGATCGTGGGACTTGAAGAGGGTCACATCCTCCCCGGCCGCTGCAGCCGGATAGATCTTGTGCACCACCGAGCGCATGTCGCCCTTGTGGCCCTCGCCGGGGCCGTAGACGTTGAAGAAGCGCAGGCCCGCGAACTGCGGCGGGCGCGGCCGGCCCTCCGCCACGTCGGCCATGATGCGGCGATCCACGAACAGCTTCGACCAGCCGTAGGGATTGAGCGGCGCCAGGGCGCCAAGGTCCGCCGCTTCCTCCGAATCCACGAAGCCGGAGGTACCGTCGCCATAGGTCGCGGCCGAGGAGGCGAAGACGAGGCCCAGCGCCTTCCGCGCACACAGCTCCCACAGATCCAGCGTCGAGCGGATGTTGCGGGCAACGATCTTGTCGGCATCGCGCTCGGTGGTGGCGGAGATGGCGCCCATGTGCACCACGGCGGCAAGCCGACCGCCCTCCTTCTCCACGAAGGCGTTCACCGTCTCCGGGCGGATCACGTCATGCAGCGCGATGTCGGAGATGTTGCGCCATTTGGGGCCATCCTCCAGCCAGTCGGCAACCACCACGCGATAGCCATCTTCGGCGGCGGCACGGGCGATGTTGGAGCCGATGAAGCCCGCCCCGCCCGTGACGAGGAGGAGGTCGCGGCTGAGCGCCACCGATCGGGTCATGTGGAACATCCCATCTTCAGGTCGGGCGCAGGGTGTGCCACCCGCGCCTCCTTTTGTCCATGTTCGGCCCGGTTCAGGCCGTCAGCGCCGCCAGCGCTCGCCAGACCTCGGCGGCGGAGATATCGGCGAGGCAAGGCGGTCCCTCGATGACCTCCGGGGCGATGCGGCAGCGCGCCTTTTCGCATGGGGCGCAGTCGCGGGTCGCCTTCAGCTCCACCGCCCGGGGGCCGTAGAGGCCGGTGAGGCGCGGGTCGGTGGGGCCGTAAAGTCCCACCGTCGGCACCCCATAGGCCGCCGCCAGATGGCCAAGGCCGGTATCCGCGCTGACCACGCCCGCTGCTCCCGCGATCACCGGGGCGAGGGTTTCCAGGGTCTGCGGCGGCAGGAGGTGCACGTTGGGCAGGCCGTCCGCGATGGCCTCGGCGCGGGCCTGCTCGGTCGCACCCTGGGCGAACAGGCGGATGTCGAGGCCCGCCGCCCCGGCCTGTTCCGCCAGCGCCCGCCAGCCGGCGCGAGTCCAGGTCTTGGTGGGCCAGGTGGTGCCGTGGAGGAAGACGAGGTAGGACGCGCCTGTCTGAGGGCCGGGCATCAGCCCCGCATCCGCCGGACGGCCGTCGAGGCTGTAGCCCAGAGCGGTGGCGAACAGCTTGCGGATGCGCACCGCCATATGCTCCACTTCCGGCACGTGATGGCGCCGGTGATAGGTGAGCGCGGCAAGGCTCTCCCGCGCACTGGCGCGATCGAAGCCGTGGCGCTGCCCTTGGGCGAGCGCCGCCACCGCCGCGCTCTTCATCAGGCCCTGGGCATCGATGATGATATCGTAGCGCTCGGCGCCCAGCGCGGCGCGGATGCGCCCGGCCTCGCCGGAGCGCAGGGCCTTGAGCGGCTTGCGCAGCATCCGCCGGAGCGGGACGACGATGGTGTTCCGCACCGCCGGATGCAGGCGCGCCACCGGGGCGAACGCCTCCTCCACTGCCCAGTCGAGCTGAAGACCGGGGTGCGCGGCCATGGCGTCCGTCAGCGCCGGGAACGTGTGCACCACATCCCCCAGCGACGACAGCTTCACCAGCAGCACCTTCATCGACGCATCTGCTCGGCGGCGGCGAGAACCTCTTCGGCGGCGATGCCTTCGAGGCAGGCGAGGGTGCCGAGCGGGCATTCCCGCTTGTGGCAGGGCCGGCATGGCAGATCGCGCGCCATCACCCGGGCAAACGGCGAGGCGGGGGGCGTCATCTTCTCGGAGGAGGCGCCATAGAGCACCACCAGCCGTCGGTCGAAGGCACCGGCCACGTGCATCAGCCCGGAATCGTTGGAGATCACCACGTCCGCGCCGGCGAGGATGGCAGCGGCTTCGACGAGGCTGGTGCGGCCCACCAGATTGTCCACTGGCACGCCGGCACCCGCCGCGATGGCGTCAGCCGCCTCTTGGTCCTTGGGCGAGCCGAGGATGCGGATGCGGTAGCCCGCGGCGACAGCCAGCGCGGCGAGGGCCGCGAACTTGGCCGCCGGCCAGCGCTTGGCAGGGCCGTATTCGGCGCCGGGGCACAGCACCATCACCGGGCCTTCGCCGGCAAGCGGGAACTTGGCAGCGGCCACGTCCACCGCGCCATCGGGCAGCATCAGGCGTGGGCGCGGCGGGCGGGCGGTGGAGCCCACCGGCAGGCCCAGCGCCACGAAGCGGTCGAGGGTGCGGGCGGTCTTGCGGTCAGGATCGGGCCGGGCGTCGGTGAGCAGCGGGCTGCGCAGTTCCGCCTTGTAGCCCACGCGCTCGGGAATGCCGGCGGCGAGGGGGACGATGGCCGCCTTGAAGGCGCGGGGCAGGATGATGGCCTTGCCGTAGCCCTCGTTGCGCAGCGCACGCCCCGCCCGCCAGCGGGCCATGAGGCCGAGCTCGCCGTGGCCGAGGCCGAGGGGAATGGCGCGCCGGACGCCGGGGATCATGCGGGCAATGGGAACCGCGGCGGGGGGCGCCAGCACGTCGATGGGACGGCCGGGCTCACGCAGGCGCAGCACCTCGACGAGGCTCGCCGCCATGACCATGTCGCCGACCCAGGAGGGGCCGACAACCAGCAGGGGCGAAACGGAACCAAGGGCACGCATACGAACGCTCGCGGGGTGGAACGCCCGCGTCATTGCAAGGCGGACCCGCCGCGTCAAGCGTCAAGCAACGCACGCGGCGGGCAAGCGGCCGGGATCGGACGGTCCGGCAGGGCCGGACCGGACGTCATCTCACGCGGCGGTACGGAAGGTCTTCTCGACCGAAGCCTTCAGCGGCTCGGACGAGTCGGCGGCCACCTTCTGGGCGAGCGCGGACAGGTCCTTCGCCTGGGAGGTGAGCACCTCGAACTGCTTGCGGGCGTGGCCGGTGGACAGCTCCACGGCCTCACTCACCGTCTTGGTGCCGAGCAGAGAATTGAAATAGTCGAGCGCCGCGTTCACGTTCGATTGAACAGCCTCGAGCACCTTGGCGTTGTATTCCGCCACGCCCTTGCTGGCGCTGGTATAGGTGTCTTCGAACGCCGCATTCACCTGATCGGCGGAACCCTTGAGCTTGGTATAGTTCTCGCGGAAGGTGGCGAGACCCTTTTCGGCAATCTCGCGCACGCCGGCCGGCACTTCCACGCCGGGAACGGCATGGCTCGAGAACGCCTTTTTCGCGGCTTCGACTTGATCCTGATAGGCCTTGATGAAGGTGTCGTTCATGTCATCCTCGGTAAAACGGGCAGCTAAGGTCCGTGCGCCGAGGCACAAACCCGCACCTGCGAGGAGGACGCTGGCGGAGCGCCAGCATCAGACCTTCGAACAAGAGCGGTAACGGCTGTGAAACCTCGACTTTGTGACTGTATCCTAACAAATCGTGCAGCGCAAAAAGAATTTCTGCGCTGCACAAGCCAAGTTCAAGGATCTTCAGTCACTTAATAAATCCGAGCGACTGATAAACGCCACCCGATACCTCAGTGCGACTGGTTGGGATCGGTCACGCTGGAGGCGGCATGCTCGGCGGCGGTCTTGGCGTCGCGGACAGCCTTCTCGCTCACGGCCTTGAAGTCCTGCGCCGCGGCCTGGGCGCTCTCGGTCGCGGCGGCGGCCAGCGTCTTGAGGCGCTCGGCGAGGGTGCGGGCGTGCTCGTCGAGGCTGCGCACGGTGGTCTCGCCGAGGGACTTGGCATCGACGCCGAGGCTCTTGGCCTGCTCGGCGACCGACTTCATCTGGCTGGTGAGGAATTCGGCCTGCAGGCTCATCATCTCCTGCGGGCTTTTGGCGGCCACGAGCCGATGCAGGAAGTCGAAGCTGGCTTCCACATTGGCTTCCATGAGGCCGATCGCCTTCTGGCGCAGGTCCTTGATGCCGGTGCGCACGTCCTCGAAATGCCCCTCGGTGTCGCCGACCTGCTCGCGCGCGTTCTGGAACAGGGTTTCAAAAGCCTGGCGGGCCTGAGCCACATTCTTCTCGGCAATGGCCCGCATCTCGGCGGGCAGTTCCAGATCCGGTCCGAACTTCGTCGTCATGGCCGTTTCTCCTCCAGGGTTTTCGGGCGGCGCACCTGAACCGCTCCGATGAAGTCTAATATGGCTCAGGTGCGCTTCGCCAATATGAATGCCGAAAAAGCGCTCCAATTGCACTGACGTTAATCAATCGTCATGACTATGGGCAGCGCTCCGCCTTGCAGAATCGGCCCGCACCCGGCGGAATGGACCTACGGCAGCCCATGACGCAGACCAGCGCACGTTCGTTTCCCGGGGTGGATCTCGCCCTTGCGCCGCTGCAGCGGCAGGATCTGCCATCCTTCCTGGTGGCGGTGCCGTCCGCCCGCGTGCTGGAAGCGACACCGGCGTGCGCCGCCCTTGGACTGGTCGCCGGAACCCCCGCGCCCCAGATCGTGGCGACGGCGGCACGGGAGTTGTCGCGCCAGACTCTGGCACGCTTTGGCTTCGCCCGCCTGCGCCTGCGCGGCAGCTTTGTCCCGCGCCTGTTCCGCTACGCGCCGCTCGCCCTGCCTTCCGGAGCCGTGGTGCTGTTCGCCGATCCCGCCGCCTTCGCGCCCGCCGCCGGGGCGTCCGGCGAGGCGGCAAGCGCACCCGCCATACCCGTGGCGCTTCAGCCCCTGTTCGCCCAGCCGGTGCGCATCACCTTCGAGACCGATGCCGAGGGCCGCATCCGCGCACTCTCGCCGGTATTTGCACAAGCCCTCGGATCCCGCGCCGGCCAATTCATGGGCGCGACATTCGCGGTCCTGGAGAACGAGGGCCTGCTTCAGTCCGGCGCCGCCGTCGCTGAGGCCATCGCCGGCGGCAGCTTCGCCGATGTGAAGGCCCACGTGCCCACCGCAAACACGGACGAGGCCGCGCTCGACCTTTCACTCGGCGGAGCGCCCGTGTTCGATGCCGGGCGCCGGCGCCAGGGCATCCGTGGTTTTGGCGTGGTGAGCGCAGCCGCCGCACCGCCGCCCGAGGCGCAGCCCCGGCCGGTGCTCCCGGTCCCGCCGCCACCTGCCGCCGAGCCGGCCGGCTTCGGGGAGAATGTGGTGCCGTTGCGCTCCGGAAGCCTGTCGCCGCAGGAGCGCTCGGCCTTTCGCGAGATCGCCCGGACACTGGCCGCCGCCATCGAGGACTGGCCGAAGCCGCGTCCCGATCTGCCCCGGCTTGACCCGCAGCCGGATGCGCCTCTCAACGCCTTGCCTCACGCGGATGGGAACGGCCCTGCCCGCTCCGAGCCGCACGGCATCGCCCAAGCGCCCGAAGCCGACGCCCCGCCCACATCCGAACATCCAGCCGCAACCGACGACCTCGACCTGCTCGACCACCTGCCCCTCGGGCTTCTGGTGCAGCAGGATGGCGCGGCGACCTTTGCCAACCGCACACTCCTCACCCTGAGCGGGTGGGAAGACCTCGCCGACATCGCGGCGGCCGGCGGGCTCGATGCCCTTCTCGTGCGCGACGGCGCCAGCCTGCATCTTGCTACCACCGCCGGCACCCGCCTGCCGGTGGAGGTGCGCCTGGTGGCGGCATCCTTCCTCGGCCGGCCGGCGCTGGTGCATGTCATCCGGCCCCTGAGCGAGGCGGAAGGCCGCGAGGCCCGCGCCATCGCCCGCCGCGACGCGCTCGACATGGTGCCGTGGCCGCTCTTCCTGCTGGAACCGGACGGCACCATCCGGTTCGCCAACCAGGCGGCGGCCGAACGGCTCGGCTTTTCTGCGCTGGATCTGGCCGGCGAGCCCTTCATCGTCGCCGTCGCGCCGCAGGATCGCGCCGCCGTGGTAGCCGCCATGGACCGGGTGGCGGCGGGTGCTGCCCGCGAACAGGTCACGCTTGCCCTGCGCGACCGCGCCGGCACTGTTTCGCCCGCCCGCGCCGGGCTCACCCGCGCCGGCGCCGAAGACCAGATGCTGTGCGTGGTGGTGGATCCTGAGTCACCGTCCGCTCCTGCGGCCGCCAGCGAGGGGCCGGACCTGCTGCCCCGTCTCGCCAGCCGCCTGCGGCAGGCCCTGGCCGCGCCCCTGGCTCGCCTGACCGGTACTTCGGCACCGGCCGCCCTGTCCGGGCCGGAGCGCGAGGCATTCGCCGCCGTCGCGTCGACCCTCGACGACCTCGCAACCCTTACTGCCGTTACGGAAGAGGCCGCGCCCGAACGGTGCGACATCGCCGGGCTGGTGACCCTCACGGTGGCGGCACTCGCACCCGCGGCCCGGCGCCGGGGCATTGCGCTCCGACTCGATGCGCCCGAGACGGTGACGGTGACGACCCAGCGCCCGCAGGTGACCCGGCTGGCCCGGCTGATGCTGGAGGAGGCTATTGCCGCAACCCCGGCGGGGGCGAGCGTCAGCGTCTCGGTGTTTGACGACGGCACGGCCGGCGCCTGCCTTCAGGTCAGCGATGGCGGCGCGGCGCTGGACGAGGTGGCGCTGGCGACGGCGCACGATCCGCTCGCGCCCCTTCCCGCCCCGGCCCCCGACCGCTTCGCCGCGGCCGGACTCCCCCTGCGGCTGGCGCGCCTCGCCCGGGAGGCCGAACAGCTCGGCGGGGTTCTTGATGTGGCGCCGGAGCCGGCCCGCGGCATGATCGCCCGCCTGCGCCTTCCGCAGCGATAGAGTCCCGCGATTTTCCGGTGGCGAGACACCATCTGGGCGGGTTTAGAAAATAGAATTACTCCATTGTGGTACCCCGAAGTCTTTCGAGACCTCGGCGGGAGCACCATGTCGCATTTCTACGGAGTTGACGGGGGTCTCCGTTTCCTGCGAAAAATGTAATAGAAACAAGTTTTTAGAAGCTTTCCAATTTAGCCCTTCCGAGCTTGGCCATGATCGTTTGTTCATGCAACGTCTTTTCAGACCGTCAAGTGCTCGACGCTCTTGCCGGCTCCCAGGGATTGCGCACCCCCGGCGAGGTCTATCGCTGTCTTGGTTGCTCCCCCCAGTGCGGGCGTTGTGCCCGCACCATCCGCGCCCTGATGGATCAGGCGCAGGCGCACAATTGCGGCACCTGCGCGGAGGATTGTCCGGTCGCAGCCATCACCGGAATGGTGGCGGCGGAGTAACGACTTACACTCCCAGATTCGGGCTTACCACTTCCGCTGCGGAATGAAATTGCGCGGGTACCCCATAACCGGTATTGCCTCGACATTAGAATTGGTCTAACGCTGAATCCAAACAAGACGCCATACAGGCCTCAGGAGCGGAATATGAAGGGTGATGCAAAGGTTATCGAGTACCTTAACAAGGGGCTGCGCTCGGAGCTGACCGCCATCAACCAATACTGGCTCCACTACCGCATGCTCGACAATTGGGGCTACAAGGCCCTCGCCAAGAAGTGGCGTGCCGAGTCCATCGAGGAGATGGTGCACGCGGACAAGTTCACCGACCGCATCCTGTTCCTCGACGGCTTCCCGAACATGCAGGTGCTGGATCCGCTGCGGATCGGCCAGGACGTGAAGGAAATCCTCGATTGCGACCTCGCCGCCGAGCTGGAAGCGCGGGCGCTCTACCAGGAAGCCGCCACCTACTGCCACTCGGTGAAGGACTATCCCAGCCGCGACCTCTTCGAGGAGCTGATGGCGGACGAGGAAGGCCACATCGACTTCCTTGAGACCCAGCTGGACCTCGTCTCCAAGCTCGGCCTGCAGCTCTACGCCCAGCACCACATCGGCGAGCTGGAAGACTGAGTCGCCTGCGCCATCGCGCGCGACAGGCTCCGAATGAAGCCCGGCCTCGTGCCGGGCTTTTTCGTTTTCTCCACCTTTTCGTTTTGACCGCTTTTTCGTGTTCGACCTCGGTTGGCGCGCTCGCGGGCGGGCCTGCCAGCATTCAAGGTCGGTGACGCAGATCCGCCGAGCAGGCGACCGCAAGGCCATCAATGCACCGAAAGTGCCAATTGATGCCACGGCAGGACTGCGGCGGATGGCATTATAATTGGAACGATTTCAAAGAAGAATTAGACGCCTTCCAATGTTTTCAGCTCACTTTCTTCTTCGTTGACGGAACGCAAAGCGAGGGGTTAGCCACACTCCCATCTTGCCATGACGGCCCTGCGGCGGCCGGAGCACAGAGGGATACCGATGGCCGAGTTCCGCCCCTTATGCCGCGTCCTCGCGCAGCACATGCTGTCCCGCCGCCTGTTCTCGCGCAGCCTTCTTGCCGGCGGCGCGCTTCTTCTGGCGAGCCCACTTGTGGCGCCCCACGCCGCGCGCGCGCAGCAGGTGGTGAACGTCTACACCACCCGCGAGCCCGGCCTCGCCGCCCCCCTGTTCGAAGCCTTCACCAAGGCCACCGGCATCGAGGTGAAGAGCGTCTACATCAAGGACGGCCTCGCCGAGCGGGTGAAGGCGGAGGGTGCCAGCTCCCCCGCGGATGTGCTGATGACCGTGGATGTGGGCAACCTCCTCGACGTGGTGGATGCCGGCGTCACCCAGCCCGTCACCTCGCCCGCGCTCTCGGCCGCCATTCCCGCCAACCTCCGGGATCCCGACGGCAACTGGTTCGCGCTCTCCCTGCGTGCGCGGCTGGTCTATACCGCAAAGGACGTGGTGAAGCTCTCCGCCATCACCTATGAGGACCTCGCCGACCCCAAGTGGAAGGGCAAGATCTGCATCCGCTCGGGCCAGCACCCCTACAATGTGGGGCTGGTCGCCGCCTATATCGTCCATCACGGCGAGGCGAAGACGGAAGAGTGGCTGCGCGGCGTGAAGGCCAACCTCGCCCGCAAGGCGGCCGGCGGGGACCGCGAGGGCGCCCGCGACATCCTCGGCGGCATCTGCGATCTCGCCGTGGGCAATTCCTATTATGTGGGCCTCATGCGCTCCGGCAAGGGCGGCCCCGACCAGAAGAAGTGGGGCGACGGCATCGGCGTGCTGCTGCCCACCTTCGAGGGCGGCGGCACCCATGTGAACGTCTCCGGCGCCGCCGTGGCCAAGAACGCGCCCCACAAGGCCGAGGCGGTGAAGCTGCTGGAATTCGCCGTCTCCCCCGCCATGCAGGCGGTCTATGCCCAGCAGAACCTTGAATATCCGGTGCTCGCCACCGCCACCATCGATCCGGTGATCGCCGACCTCGGCCCGCTGAAGGTGGACACCATCTCGCTGGTGGACATCGCCAGGAACCGCAAGCGCGCCAGCGAGCTGATCGACAAGGTCGGCTTCGACAACTGACGCCGCCGGACTGAAAGCGGGGCTGAAGTGGCCGACGCCGTCCTTATCCCGAAACCGCGCCCGGCCCGCTTCGCCCTGCCGGCGCGGATCTCCCCCCTGCTTCTGGCCGCGGGGCTGGTAGCTCTCGTCGTCCTTCTGCCGCTCATCGGCCTCGCGGTGATCGCGGCAGAAGGCTCGGGGGACATGTGGCCCCATCTCATCGCCACGGTGCTGCCCAATGCGCTGATGGAGACGGGGCTGCTGCTGCTCGGCGTCGGCCTTTCGACTGTTGCCGTCGCGGTGCCGTGCGCGTGGCTGGTGGCCACCTGCGCCTTTCCCGGCCGCAAGGTGCTCGAGTGGGCGCTGCTGCTGCCCCTCGCCGTGCCGGGCTATATCGTCGCCTTCTCCTATCTCGACGTGCTGCATCCGCTGGGCCCGGTGCAGGAGGCGCTACGGGCCGTCCTCGGCATCGCCAGCCCGCGCGACCTGCGCCTGCCGGATGTGCGCTCCACCGGCGGCTGCATCCTCGTGCTTTCGGCGGTGCTCTACCCCTATGTCTACCTCTCGGCGCGCGCGAGCTTCGTACTGCAATCGGCGGCGGCACTGGAAGTCGCCCGCACGCTGGGGGCAAGCCGCTGGCGCGCCTTCCTGAGAATCGGCCTGCCGCTGGCCCGGCCCGCCATCGTCGCCGGCCTCACCCTGGTGCTGCTGGAAACTCTGGGGGACATCGGCGCGTCCGAATTCCTCGGCGTGCGTACCCTGACCGTCTCCATCTACACCACCTGGGTGAACCGCTCGAACCTGCCCGGCGCGGCCCAGATCGCTTTGGTGATGCTTTCCCTCGTGCTCGTCCTGATCCTGGTGGAACGGGCGGCGCGGCGGGCCAAGCGCTTCGTCGCCACCGGATCGGCCCGCCCGCAGGCCCCCACCCGCCTCACCGGCCTCGCCGGCCTCGGCGCGGCGCTGTTCTGCGCCGTGCCGGTGACGCTGGGCTTCGTAGTGCCCTTCGTGCACCTGTCCATCTCAGCCGTGCGACGGATGGCCGACACCAGCTTTCCGGAACGCATCTTCGGCGAGGCGGCCACCACTGCGGGCATCGCCCTCGCCAGCACCACGCTCGCCTTGTCGCTCGGTCTCGTGGTCACGCTGGCCCAACGCCTCACCCGTGCGCCGCTGGCCTCCGGCTTTGCCCGCGTGGCGAGCCTTGGCTATGCGGTCCCGGGCACGGTGCTGGCGGTGGGGCTGCTGAGCCCGCTCGCCGGTTTCGACAATGCGCTGGACCATCTCCTCCGCCAGAGCTTCGGCATCTCCACCGGGCTTTTGATCTCCGGCTCCGGGGCGGCGCTGGTGATGGCGCTGGCCATCCGCTTCCTCGCCATCCCCATCGGCGGCATCGAGGCGGGCTACGCCAAGCTGTCCCCCCACCTCGACATGGCGGCCCGGAGCCTCGGCTCGTCCAAGCCGCGCACGGTGCGCCGCATCCACCTGCCGCTGCTGCGCCCGGCGCTGGCCACCGCCGCGCTGCTCGTGTTCGTGGACGCCATGAAGGAACTGCCCGCCACCCTGCTGCTGCGCCCCCTCGGGCTGGAGACGCTGGCGACCCATGTCTATGGCGAGGCCGCGCGCGGCACCTATGAAGACGGCGCGCTGGCCGCCCTCGTCATCCTCCTGGTCGGGCTGGGGCCGGTGATTCTGCTGGCGCGCATGTCAGCGTCCGCCCTGCGCTCGTCGGCGGGGCGGGGGCGCAGCAGCAGCCCGTCCCCATCCGAAGGGGTCTCACCGTCCGGGACGGATTGACGCTGCGGCATGGCCGACGGCAAGCGCGGCGTGCATCGGCCGCGCTTGCGCCCGCCGGAGCCATCAAAGCGACACAGACGGCTCAGATGGTTCCGCTCCGTATCGAGGTCGGAGGCACCGTATGCGGGCGGCGCTCTTCGCCATCGGAGCCATCAAGATCTTCATGTTGCGCCTTGGAAAAAATGCCCGCCGTGCCGGCGTGGTGGTCGCGATCGTCATCGGCGCGATCACGGCCGCGCTACTGGTGGTTACGGCCGCCCTGCCCCTGGTGGTGCCCGGTGCCGAGTTGCGCCGCATCGCCGTGCACGCGCTCGCCGGCTCCACGGGACAGAAGGTGGTGATCCTCGGCGAACCAGCGCTGCGCCTCTTCCCTTCCCCGCGCGTGGTGCTGGGCAAGGTCTCCTTCCCCCTGCCATCGGGCCAATCCCTCGACGCCGAGAACGTGGTGACACGCCTCGACATCTGGCACCTCCTCGCCGGCCGGGTGGAGGTGGACGACGTGATCGTGGAGCATCCCACCCTGGTGCTGACCGGCGGCGGCCTTACCCCGGCCCTCGCGGTCGCGCCCATATTCGCCGCCGCCCACTGGCCTGAGCTGCGAATCGTGGACGGCACCATCGCCTGGCGGTCCGAAGGCGGGCTGACGCGGGAACTGGTCAGCGGCCTTACCGCCAACCTCGACCGGGTGGTGGCTGGACGTGGCCTCGCCCTTGGCGCCGCCTTCGACTGGCGCGACGAGCGCGTCACCGTCAACCTGGTGCTGGATGATGCTGCCGGCTTTCTCAACGGCACGCCCTCGCCGGCGCGGGTGGTTCTGGCCGCCACCGGTGCCGAGGCGCGCTTCCAGGGTCGCGCGGCGCTGGGCACCGCTCCCGTCCTCACCGGCACCCTGTCGGCGGAAGCCGATGCCCTGCGCGACCTGCTCGACTGGGCCGGGATCGAGCCGCCCACCCGTGGCGGCCTCGGCCCCTTCGCCCTATCCACGCACCTCGCGCTGGAGGATGGCGGGCTCGCCCTGACCGATGCGTCGCTGGACCTTGACGGCAATCGCGGCGACGGCGCCTTCCTGCTGAAGCTGGTTCAGGGCCGGCCGGTGCTGCAGGGCACATTCGCCGCCGACAAGATCACGCTGACCCCCTATGGCGGCATCCACCTGACCACCGACAACGGCCGCAACTGGGACCGTCGCCCCATCGACCTATCCCCACTTGAGGGCTTCGACCTCGACCTGCGCCTGTCCGCCGGCCGTGTGGTGGCGGACGAGACCACCCTGAACACCGTTGCCGCCAGCGCCGTGCTCACCGGCGGCCGGCTGGTGATGGTGCTGGGCGAGGCCACCGGCTGGGGCGGGCTCCTGCGCGCCTCGCTGAGCCTTGCGCCCGGCCCGCCGGATCCCGCCCTGCCCTACGGGCGCGCCACCGGCGCCGAGGTGCGGCTGGAGGCGGAAGCCACCGACGTGGACCTCGGCCGGTCGCTGGAGGACATCGCCGGCATGCGTCGCATTGAAGGCACCGGCACGCTTCAGGTGGAGGTTTCGGGTGCCGGCGGCAATGTGGTGGAGATCGCCCGCACCCTCACCGGCACCGCTTCCATCTCCGCCGGCAACGGGTATCTGGCAGGGCTCGACGTGGCCCAGGTGCTCCAGCGCATCGAGCGCCGCCCGCTCTCCGCCACCAGCGACGCCCGCGGCGGGCGCACCGCCTTCACCGACCTGTCCGGCCGCATCGCCATCACCGACGGGGTGGGGACCGTGGAAGAGATGCAGCTTCAGGGCAAGCAGGTGCGCCTGGGCATGGAGGGCAGCATCTCCATCGCCGAGCGGTCCCTGGACCTGGCCGGCCATGCCTCGCTGGTTCTCCCCTCCGGCAAGAGCACGACCGCCGGCGTGGACCTGCCCTTCAGCGTGCGTGGGCCATGGGACACCCCCATGGTGATGGCCGACCCCCTGAGCCTCATCGAGCGTTCGGGCGCGGCGCTGCCGCTGCTGGAAGCCGTGAAGGGGCGCGCCGGCACCGCCGCCGCCGAGCCGGCCATGGACGGCACGTCCGGACGCAAGGCCGCTCCGCCGACGCCGCCGGCCAACTGAGGCGACGGCGCCGTCGCGGCGCTCGGCTCGAAGCCGTCTTTATGAATTCAATACCAACGCCCCATTCCACCGGAGTCGGTGCGCCGAGCTCCGCCGGCCGAAAGCCGCCTCAGCCCTTGAGGCTGGCTTCCATGGCTGCGCCGAGGCCCTTGAAGGACAGGGGCAGGATGATGGGACGGCGCGAGCCGTCCTCGAACACGAGGTCGCCCGTACCGGAGCTGGCCTTCAGCGCCGCCAACTGGTCCTTGTCCAGCTCGGTGGAGGCCACACAGAACTGGCCACAGCGCTTGAAGGTGAGCACCACGTCGGTGACGCCGGCAACCTTCAGGGCAACGTTCGTGGGCAGCCACACGCCGGGCGGCGTCAGGACGATGAGGCGGACCGGGCCGCCCTTGTCCGCCCGCACGGCGATATGGGCGAGGATGCCCGAGCCGCCCGTGGGCTGAAGGGTCTGCACCGCCTCGCAGGCGCGCTTCTCGGCCTCGCCCTGGCACCGCACCGTCCAGTCGTCATGGACCGAGCGGGTCACCGTGGCCGGGGCATCGGTGGAGGGCGCGGCGGCGGTCTGGGCGGCGGCGGGTACGGCGAACGCGACGGCCGACACGATCAGTGCGGAGATCCCGGACAGGCGGAAGGCGGGTAGCCGATCGAAAAGCGCCATCTGTTTCGTCCTTTGCGTCGCGTCCTCCCGCCGGCCTGTGGCGCGGGGCGTTGGGGGAGATATCCGACGCGGGGCGCAGGAGGCAACGGGAATCGTGCCTGCCCGTGGGTTATCCGGCCCCGGCATGGCCCCCGCGGAGCGCCACCGCCTCCAGCACCCGCTCGGGCGTCGCCGGCGCATCGAGGCGGATGGGTCCTTCCCCCGCAACGCTGGCGATGGCATCGCGGATGGCAAGCCACACCGAGATGGCAAGCATCAGGGGCGGCTCGCCCACCGCCTTCGAGCGAAGCACCGTCTCTTCCCGGTTGGGCCGATCGAGCAGGTGGACACGGAAATCGGGCGGCACGTCGCGGGAGCCGGGGATCTTGTAGGTGGAGGGGCCACGGGTCGCGAGGCGGCCCTCAGGGGTCCATTTCAGCTCCTCGCAGGTGAGCCAGCCGAGGCCCTGAACGAAGGCGCCTTCCACCTGTCCCAGATCAATGGCCGGGTTCAGGGAGCGGCCGCAATCCTGTACGATCTCGGCCCGCAGCACCCGCACCTCGCCGGTGAGGGTATCCACCGCCACCTCGGCCGCCGCCGCGCCATAGGTATAATAATAGAAGGGCCGGCCCTGCGCGGTGGCGAGGTCGAAATGGATCTTCGGCGTCTTGTAGAAGCCGGCGGCGGAGAGCTGCACCCGCTCCTGCCACGCGAGCTTGGCCGCCTCGCCGAAGGAGAGGCTCTGGTTGCCCGCGCTGACCCGCCCGTCGGCGAACACCACGTCCTCCGCCGGCACCCCGAAACGGGCGCCGACCACACCTGCCATGCGGCCCCGGATCTCCTGCGCCGCGATCAGCGCCGCCATGCCGTTGAGGTCGGAGCCGGAGGACGCCGCCGTGGGCGAGGTGTTGGGCACCTTCGCGGTGCTGGTGGCGGAGACCCGCACATGGTCGAGGGGAATGCCGAAGGCGTCCGCCACCACCTGCGCCACCTTCACGAACAGGCCCTGCCCCATCTCTGTGCCGCCGTGGTTCAAGTGCACCGAGCCGTCGGTGTAGACGTGCACCAGCGCGCCGGCCTGGTTCAGTGTGGTCAGGTTGAACGACACCCCGAACTTGATGGGCATGGTGGCGAGACCCTTGCGGATTATGGGGCTCGTCGCATTGAAAGCCGCAATGTCGCGCCGCCACGCGGCAAGGTCCGCCCTGCCGTCAAGCTCGGCCACCACTTCGGCGATGATGTTGTCCTCCACCTCCTGCCCATAGGGGGTGAGGTTGCGCGGGGCGTCGCCATAGAAATTCGCCGCCCGCACCTCCTCGATGGGGCGACCCAGATGGCGGGCGATGGCCTCCATCACCGCCTCGATGGCCAGCATCCCCTGCGGCGCGCCGAAGCCGCGGAAGGCAGTGTTGGAGACGGTGTTGGTCTTCACCAGCAGCCCGCGATAGCGCGCCGCCGGGATGAAATAGCAATTGTCCGCATGGCACAGGGCGCGCGAGACCACCGCCGGGGAGAGGTCCGCCACATTGCCGCAATCGGCGGCAAGCTCCAGGTCGAGGCCGGCGAGACGCCCCTCGCCGTCGAAGCCCACATTCCAGCGGATGCGGAAGGGATGGCGCTTGCCGGTGGCCTCCATGTCCACGTCGCGCGGCAGGCGCAGTTTCACCGGCTTTCGCGCGTGATGGGCGAGCAGCGCGGCGATGGCGGCGATGATGGTGGCCTGGCTCTCCTTGCCACCGAACGCCCCGCCCATGCGCCGCACCTCCACGGTCACGGCGGCGAACGGCAGCCCGAGCACATGGGCGACGCCGTGCTGCGCCTCGGTGGGGTGCTGGGTGGAGGAATAGACCTGCATGTCGCGGTCCTCCCCCGGCACGGCGATGGCGATCTGGCCTTCGAGATAAAAGTGATCCTGCCCGCCGCAACACACCTCCCCGGTGATGCGATGGGGGGCAGCGGCGAGCGCGGCATCCACATCGCCCCGCCCCACCATCTGGTCGGGCGCGACGCGCGCGCCGGCGGCGAGGGCTTCTTCGAGGTCGAGGAGCGCGGGCAGCTTCTCGTATTCGATCTTCACCAAAGCGGCGGCGGCGCGGGCTTCGTCCAGCGTCGGCGCCGCCACGGCGGCGACCGGGTGACCCACATACTCCACCACCCCCTGCGCCAGAGCCGGCTCACCGGTGCGGATGGGGGCGATGTCGTTGATGCCGGGCACCTCGCCGGCCGCCACCGCCACCACGCCGGGCAGGGCACGGGCGGCGGAGAGGTCGATGGAGACGATCCGCGCATGGGGGTGCGGGCTCAGCACCAGCACGCCATGGAGCAGGCCGGGCGGCTCCGGCATGTCGTCGAGATAGAGCGCACGCCCGCTCACATGGGCGCTGGCGCTCTCGTGGCGGGCGGGAGCATGGACCACGCGGCTCATAGGGCGTGGACCTCGATCGCCACGTCCGGTCGCGTGGTGGCAAGATGCAACCGCCGGACGAGATTGGCCGCCGCCGCCCGGCGATAGGCGGCGCTGGCGCGGTGATCGGAGAGCGGGGCGAAATCGGCCGCGAGCGCCGCCTCGATACCCTCGGGCGCAGCCTCGCCCCACGGGGCACCGGTGAGAGCGGCTTCCAGCGCCCGTGCCCGCTTCGCCCGCTCGGCCATGCCACCGAAGGCGGCCTCGATCGACACCAGCACGCCGTCGGCGATCCGCACGCGGAAGGCGGCGAGCACCGTGGAGATGTCCTGGTCGTGGCGCTTCGAGAGCTTCCAGACGTGAAGCTGCTCGCCCTCGGCAAGGTACGGCAGGCGCAGCGCCGCGATCACCTCGTCCGGCGCCAATGCCGTGGCGCGATAGCCGGTGAGGAAATCGTCCACCTTCATCCAGCGGGAACCCGCCGGCCCGGCCAGTTCCACCTGCGCGTCGAGGGCGAGCAGCACCGGCAGGGTGTCCCCCACCGGGGAGGCGGTGCCGAGATTGCCGCCGAAGGTGCCCAGCGCCCGGATCTGCCGCGAGCCGATGCGCCGGATGAGCGCGCCGAAGGCGGGAAAGGCCGCCTCCACTGCCGGGAGGCCGTCCGCATAGGTCACCGCCGCACCGACGACGAGGCCATCCGGCTCCCGCGTGACACGCTTCAGCTCGGCCACGCGGCGGGTGGAGATGGCGAGGGAAAAACCCCGCCGCTGCTTGGAGGCAATGAGGCCGAGGTCGGTCGCCCCCGCGATCAGCACGGCCTCCGGATGGGTGGCGCGCAGGGCGACGAGATCGGCCAGATTGTCGGGGAACAGGTGCAACTCGCCAGCCGCTCCATGGGCCGTGCTCGGGCGCGGCGCGGCCACGGCTGGCTCGCTCGCCTGAGGGGCGGCACAGAGCGCGCGGGCGGCGTCGACGATGGGGCGATAGCCGGTGCAGCGGCACAGGTTTCCGGCCAGCGCTTCGTGTATCGCTGCGTCATCCGCCGCCCCGTCCTGCTGGAGCACAAAGAGCGACATGACGATGCCCGGCGTGCAGAAGCCGCACTGGGTGCCGTCGCTCTCGGCGAGCACCAGCTGGACAGGATGCAGCGCATCGCCGGTCGCCAGCCCCTCCACCGTCTTCACCAGAGCGCCGTCGAGCTGCGACAGCAGCATGAGGCAGGCATTGGCCGCCTGCCAGCGCACCCCCTCCCCATCCGCCCGTCCGATGGCGATGGTGCAGGCGCCGCAATCGCCTTCGGCGCAGCCTTCCTTGGTGCCGGTGAGATGGGCTCTTGTGCGCAGATAATCGAGCACGGTCGTGGAGGGGGCAGCTGTCGCCTCCCGCACGCTTTCGCCGTTCAGCACGAAGGCGATGGCCACCCGGTCAGCCTCCCGCGCCGGTGGAGGAGCGGAACGCCCAGGCCACCATGCGGCGCTCGAAGGCGGCGAAAATGGCGTACATGAGGATGCCCTCCACCGCGAGCGCCAGCAGGCCCGCGAACACCAGCGGCATCTGGAAGTTGGAACCCGCCTGCACCATCAGATGACCCACCCCCGCATTGGCGCCGATGGTCTCCGACACCACCGCGCCGACGAAGGCGAGCGTGATGCCCACCTTCAGCGCCCCGAACAGATAGGGGCCGGTGCGCGGGATGCCCACCTTGCGCATGATGTCGAGTTTGGAGGCGCCCAGTGCCCGCAGCACGTCTTCCAGCTCCGGCTCGGTGGTAGCAAGGCCGGTGGCCACGTTCACCACGATGGGAAAGAAGGAGATGAGGAAGGCGGTGAGGATGGCAGGGATCTCGCCGATGCCGAACCACATGATGAGGATGGGCACCACCGCCACCTTGGGCACCGAGTTGAACCCGATCATCACCGGGTAGAGCCCGCGATAGATGGTGCGCGACCAGCCCACAACCATGCCCAACGCGATGCCGAACACCACGGCGATGGCAAAGCCGGCCATGGTGGTCCACAGGGTGACGAAGGAGTTTTTGAGCAGCGGCCACCAGTATTTGCCCATGGCGGCGAAAATATCGGTGGGCGCGGGCAGGATGAAGGTGTCGATCCGGAACAGGCGGCACGCCGCCTCCCAGATCACGAACAGGCCCACGGTGAAGGCGACGGGGGCGATATCCTCGGCGGAGAGCTTCATCTTCATCTCACGCCGCCTGCCGGGCTTCGGCGATCTTGCCGCGCAGTTCGTGCACCAGCTGGGTGAAGTCCGGCGTGTAGCAGACATCGAGATCGCGCGGGCGCGGGAAGTCCACCGCCCGCGTCTCCGCGATGCGGCCGGGGCGCGCGCTCATCACATGGATGGTGTCGGCGAGGAAACCGGCCTCGCGCAGGTCGTGGGTCACCAGGATCACCGTGAAGCCGAGCTTCTGCCAGAGGTCGCGTAGCACGCACCACAATTCCTCGCGGGTGAAGGCGTCCAGCGCCGCGAACGGCTCGTCCAGCATGAGCAGCGCCGGCTCGTGGATGAGGGCACGGCACAGGGAGGCCCGCTGCTGCATGCCGCCGGACATCTCCCACGGAAACCGGTCGGCGAAGGCGCCAAGTCCCACCACATTGAGCAGCGCCATGGCCTTGTCCTGGAACGCGGCCTTGTCACGGGAGAAACGCTGGCGATAGGGCGGCACGATCTCCAGCGGCAGCATCACGTTGGCGAGCACGGTGCGCCACGGCAGCAGATTGGCGTTCTGGAACGCCATGCCGGCAAGCTTCACCGGGCCGGTGACGGGCTTGCCCTCCACCGCCACGGTGCCAGAGGTGGGGCGGATGAGGCCCGTCACCAGCTTCATCAGCGTGGACTTGCCGCAGCCGGACGGCCCCACCACGGCGGCAAACTCGCCCCGCCGCACATGGAGCGTGGTGCCGGCCAGCGCCGTCACCGGGCCGGTTCGGCCGGGATAGGTGAGGGTCACGTTGTCGAGGGCGATCACGACGGGCCTTTCGGATCTGGAGCGGCCGCATGGCCGCCGTCGTCAACTTGCGCGGGGCAGGATCTCGTCGAGCGGCGGGATGAGGTTGATGCCGGGCAGCGCGGCGACCCGATCCACCCATGCGAGCACCGCCGGCCACTGCGCGAGGTCGAAGTCCGCCTCCTCGGCGCGATGGGTGTAGGCGAACAAAGCGAGGTCGGCGATGGTCGGCCCCTCCCCCACGAGCCATGGCTCGCCCGCAAGGTGCTGCTCCATCACATCCAGCGCGGCGGCACCTCGGGTGGCGCAGTCGGCCAGCCGCGCCTCGTGGAGATGCGCCTGCCGCAGCCACGATTTCAGATAGCGCGCCACGGCGATATAGGGCTCGTGGCTGTACTGCTCGAAGAACAGCCACTCATGCACGCGGGTGCGCGCAAGGCCGGGCGGCGGCAGCCACGGCGTGCCTTCGGCGAAATGCAGAAGGATGGCGTTGCTTTCCCTCAGCGCCGTCCCGTCGTCGAGCACGACGACGGGAACCTTGCCAATGGCATTGAGTGCGAGGAAATCCGCCGAGCGGGTACCGGCGGCGCCGCTCGATGTCTCCACCCATTCGAAGTCGTGGCCGGTGAGGCTCAGAATCTGCGCCGCCTTCCAGCAATTGCCCGACCCGTTCATCCCATAGATGCGCATCACCGCTCCTGATCGCCCTTACGGCTTGAGGCCTTAAAGCTTCCGCTCAGCCGCCGGCGGCAGGTATTCCCCGGTGAAGATGTCCGCCGCCGTGGGCTTGGCCTTGAAGTCGTAGGTGACGGCCACCTGATCGATGGATTTCGCAAGCCGCGCCGGGTCCACGTCGCCCACGCCGTTGGCCTTAACCCAGGCTGTGACGATGTTGTCGCGCAGGGCCATTTCGAGGCGCGCCAACTCGATGGCCTCGTCCGCGGTCTCGTTGCGCTTCATCACCGAGGCGATGGCGGCCTTGGGATCGCGGGCGGTCTCGATGATGCCCTTGATGGTGGCCTTCACGAAGCCCTTCACCACCTCGGGATGGGCCTTGGCATAGTCCGGGTTCACCATGATGGCGTTGCCGTAGAGCACCAGCCCATACTTGGACATGAGCATTACCACGATGTCCTCGGCGGGCACGCCCTTCTGCCGCAGGTTGAAGAAGGAGGAGAAGGAGAAGCCGGTGATGGCGTCCACCTGGCCCGCCGCCAGCATGGGCTCGCGGACGGGGAAGCCCACGTTTTCGATCTTCACCTTGTCGGCGTCGATGCCGTTCTCCTTCACGAAGGCCTTCCACTGAGCGAAGGCGCCGTCGGGCGCGGGGGCGCCCAGGGTCTTGCCCTCCAGGTCCTTCGGCTTGGCGATGCCGGTCTTCTTCAGCGTGACGATGGAGAAGGGCGGCTCGTCATAGACCATGAGCACGGCCTTCACCGCCTTGTCCGGATTCTGGTCGCGGAACTTCATCAGCGAGTTGATGTCGAAGAAGCCGATGGGATAGGTGCCCGCCGCCACCCGCGCGATGCCGGCCACCGAGCCCGGCCCGGAGTCGATGGTGACGTTGAGGCCTTCCGCCTTGTAGTAGCCCTTGTCCAGCGCCACGAAATAGGGCGCGGACGGCCCCTCGAACTTCCAGTCGAGGGCGAATTTCACGTCGGTCTCGGCCACGGCCGGCGCCACCGCGAGAAGGGTGAGCGCGGCGGCCAGAAGAGTACGTAACGGCGTCATGCAAGGCTCCTCCCGGGATTCCGGTCCTGTGGCGTTGTCCGCGCCAGATCCACCCCGGCGCGGCGTGACCTGTGTCGTCGGCCTGCCGCGGGAACAGCAACCCGCGTGCCAAGGTTCCGCGCTTTGCACCGGCCGGCTCGCGTTCCGGAAGGCCGGCTCCGCGCCTCGCCGAGCGCAGGGTAAATCTGCCCACCCATTGAGCATCCTGTCGCCGTCCTGCGCAATGATCCTGCGCATTGCGGTGCGCTGGACAAGTGGCTCCGCCTCCGCCATCCCGGAAGCGCCGGAGAGCAGTCAGGGAGATCACGGACGATGCGGGCGAAGCGTGTGCTGCTGGCGTGGGAGCAGGGAGCCGGCTTCGGCCATACGACGCAGCTCTCCCGCCTCGGCCGCAGGCTCATGGCCGCAGGCAACGAGGTGGTGGCGGCGGTCCGCTATCCACAATTGTCGGCCCCCCTCGCCGAGGCAGGCATCCGGGTGATCCAATCGCCGATCTGGCCGCCGCCGCCCCAGCGCCCCGAAGACGCAGTGCCCGCCTCGGCCACCCTCTCCGACAGCCTCGGGCGTGCCGGCCTGCGCGATCCTGCCAGCGTGCGGATGGCACTAAGGGGCTGGCGCGCCATCCTGGACGCGGAGCAGCCCGACCTGATGGTGTGCGACTACGCCCCCCTCGCCGCTCCCGCCGCGCAGGGCCGCTGCGCCATCATGCAGGCCGGCACCGCCTATTGCCTGCCGCCGGCGGACCTCGAGCAGATGCCGGTGCTGCACGAGATCGCCCCGCCGGTCCACCGGGACGCCGATCTTCTGGCCAGCGTCAACAGCGCGCTCGCGGATGAGGGCATGGCACAGCTGCCGCGCATCGGCGCCCTGTTTGCGGGGGACGACGTGTTCGTGCGCACCTTCCCGCTCATCGACCCCTATGCGGACCTCCGGGAGCGGCAGGCTGAGGGGCCGATTCTCGGCACGCCGTTCACCCGGATGCGGCCCGGCGCGCGCGGCATCTTCGCCTATCTTCACGTCCAGGTGGCGAGCCGCCCGGATGTGATGGAGGCTCTGCGCGCCCTGGGGCCGGAGCTGGAGATCCATATTCCCGGCGCCGCCGAAGGCCTGACCGAGCCCTTGCGCACCGCCGGCGTCCATGTCCACGCCAAGCCGGCGCAGATGGCCGAGGTGCTGTCGCGCAGCCGCCTGGTGCTGCACCAGGGCAGTGCCGGCATCGCCACCGAGGCGCTGCTGGCCGGCGTGCCGCAGGTGACGCTCAGCGTCCACGGCGAGCATTACCTGAACGGCGAGTGCCTCGCTGCCGCCGGCCTCAGCCACAATGTGCCGCTGTTCGATCCCCGGGTGCGGGTGGCGGTGGAAACCATCCGCGCCATGCATGCGGACGAGGAGGCCCTGCTCATGGCCGAGGCGGCGGGGCGCATGCACCGGGCGATGCTGGCCGAGGATCCCCTCGACGTGCTCACCCGGCGCTGTCTCGCATTGCTGTGAGCGGCCGCGAGCGAACCTGCTGGCAAGTTTTCTGTCGGGCCCTGGCAGCGCACCGCGGCCACTGGTCAGGCCGCGGCCGCCAGCGCCGCGGCGCCGGGTTCGGTCGATGCCCGCTCAGTCGGCCAGGACGCCGCGCGGGCGGCCGAAGCCACCGATGCCGCCGCCGATGCCGCCGGGATTGCCCTGCGGCAGCTGCGGCACCACCACCGGCCCTGCCGCGAAATAGCCACCCGGACCGCCGCCGCCGCAATTGTAGCTGTAAGGCGGGCACGGCGCCTGCGGCACGAGCGGAATGAGCACGTTCGCCTGGTTCTGCTGCGCTGCCTGCTGGGCGACGAGGTCGGCCTCGCCCTTCAGGTCGGTGTTCACATAGCGGCAGGAGGCGGCGGCCAGATCCATGGTGGTCTGGCCCTGCACCGGGATGGAACAGGGATGGCTGGAACCGCGGTCGATGCCGGTCACGTCCGGCGTCGGCTCGGGCCGACCGCCGTTCTGGCCGGTGCGGCTGCGGGTCTGGGCGATGATGGCGTCGATCTGGCCCTGCGGCACGCGGGTTGGCCCGGTGATGCCGGCGCGGTTGACCGTGACCATGAAGCCGGGCCGGCGCACCACCACCGTCTCGCCCGAAGGCCCGACGATGGTCAGCGTGCCGAACTGGAGGATGGCCTGGGTCTCGCCGTCGCGATGGAGGATGGCCGCGACGCCGCCACGAATGCCGATGGTGGCCACCGGGGTCTTCACCTCCGCCCCGTCCGAATGGCTCGCATTGCCGCCCACGAAGCGCACCGCGCCCTTGGTGAGGGAAATGGCCATGGACCCCTTCTTGGCGTTGGGGTCGTAGACGAACTCGTCGATCAGGAGGTTGGAATTGGGGCCGATGTTCAGCGTGGTCTTGTCCACGAACAGGACCTGGACGCTGCCGGTGCTGCTGGTCTCGATGCGCTCGCGATGGACGATGTTGGAGCCGAGCTCCAGCGTGCGCGTCCCTGAGCCGGTGGAGCGCGGGTTGACCGCGGCGGCGGTGCCCACCGACTGGCTCTGGGCGAGCGCCGGGCCAGTGGCGGCGATGAGGGCGAGGGAGGCGACGGAGGCCAGAAGCCGCGCAGGGGTGCTGATGGGCATGTGCGGCGCTCCTCAGAACCGGACGTTCGGGCCGACGGTGACGCTGAAATTGTCGAACGCGTAGTTCGGCAGCGTCGACTGCGACCAGCTGTACTGGACCTGCGTCAGCAGACCCCACTGCTCGTGGACCGGCACATCGAGGGCGAGGCCCACGCGATACTGGTCGTTCACCTGGGTGATGAAGCTGTTGATGTAGGGATTGGGCGCGTCATAGCTGTAGCGCGAATAGCCGACGCTCGGGATCGCCACCCACCGCCGCACGCCCCACAAGCCCTGGAATTCCACCGGCACGGCGAGGTCGAAGGCGAAGTTGTCGTAGGAATACCAGGGCACGTCGCCACTGGCATTGTTGTAGGCGACGCGCGCGCGCCAGCCGGACGCGTCGGTGAGCCGGCCGGAGAGGTTGGCGCCAAGGGTCCACATGTCGCCGCTCTGCAGGCTGGCGGTGGGGTAGTCCCGCGAGTTCTGGTACTCGCGCTGGCGCACCTCGGCGAACGGCTCGATGGCGAAATACATGCTGAACGGCGCGTAGAGCGACACGCCCGCGCCATAGGTGCCCAGATAGCTGTCGCCACCCAGCGCGATGCCACCGGCGATCACATAGGCGCGGATGGACGAGCCGGGCAGTTGGTCCGGCAGCAGCGCGAAACGTGGGCCGGTGTTGAACTCGGCATAGCCGAGATTGAGGTTCTCCAGCTGGAACTGCTGGGAATAATAGAGGTTGGCGTTGCTTTCCCAGACATCGCCGCGCTGGTTGCCGAAGTCATAGACATGGCGGACCGTGGCGAGGGCGAAGGCATTGCCGTCCGCCTGCTTGGTGGCGCCCGGCGGCAGCAGGGCGGTGAGATCCTGCCCGAGCACCAGGCGGCTCGACGGGCCGTAATTGGCGTTGGACTGGTAGCGCACGCCTACCTGGGCATAGACGGTGATCTGGTTGGGATCGAGCCGCCGGGAAATCTCCACCAGATAGGCGGCGATATTGTCCCGCTCGGCGCTGGTGAGCGCCGGGGCCTCGGCGATGGGCTCGAAATAGGAGCGGGCGGATTCGTAGGCGCCGAGCCGGTAATAGAGGCGCGCCAGCTCCAGCTTCACCCGCACCAGATTGGGATTGTAGAATAGGATCCGCTCGTAGACGCCGATGGCGGCTTCATAGTCGCCCACCTCGATGGCGCGCCGCGCCAGCCGAAAGGCGAGTTCCACGTCCGACGGGCGCTTCAGCGACTGCTGGAACAGGGTATTGAATTCGGGATCGGCATTGGCGACCGCCGTCTGCTGCGCAACGGCCGGCGCCACGCCCATGCCCGGCAAGCCGCTCAGCGCCATGGCACCGACAGCCAGGGCGCCCACCGCAAGGGCCCTCACCGCGCGCCTCAGACCCATCGCCGGGGCGACCGATCGCTTTCTGATTTCCGCATGTGTCCGCACTACCAGCATGCCTGATCTCTCCGGCGTTTGCTGGCAAGGCCCCGCCCCTTGCCCTTAAGTGCTCCTTAACACTTCACCTCCGGAAAAGGGATTCCGCAGCGGCTGGAAACGTCCGGCAGACTGAACATTTCCTGACAGGAAGAGCATTTTTGCCACAGGCACGCATGTCTTGCGTCACCTTGCTACCGCATCAACTTTGCGCCAGCCGAAACGCCCCGGACACCGCGGCGCCTCCCGGGCCGCGGTGTCCGGGGCCGACACTCAACGCACCACGCAGCCGCGGGGGTAGCCCGGACGGGTGCAATAGATCACCCGGCGCGGGGCGACCACGACGGCGCCCGCCGCCGGCGCCGGGTGCACCACCACTGCGCCGGTGGGACGCACGACGCATCCCTTCGGGTAGCCGACGGCCCGGCAATAGACCACCGCCTGGCTGGAGCCCGCGCTCGCCATGAGCCCGGCGCCTGCCACCGCCCCCAGAAGAGCGAGCCGGACCGCATGAGTCCTGAATGTCGTCATTGGAACCTCCCGACCGCCGCCCGGCATGAAGCCCCCGGGGGAGCGGCTTGATTGCGCGACCCCTTGTCCGAGGTCGCCTTGGCCGAAACCGCGAGACCGCCCGTCGCCACCCACCCGCATCCGGGACAGCACCGATCGCGCGCCTCACCGGCATTGGGCATCGCTGCCCGGGAAAAGCAATGAGCGACCGCCGGTCGCCCCCAGAAGGCTCCGCCGAAGCCACACCGAGAGCGCCAGCCTCGCACTTCTACATTGCATATACGCAATGAACTCGAACTTTATATCATCAGTTCATTGCTTAAATTAACTCCAACGCCGGACGCCACCGGCGAGGAGATCGCCATCATGACCAGCAACGGCATCCACCACGTCACCGCCATCGCCGGCTCGGCCCAGCGCAACCTCGACTTCTACACCGCCACCCTCGGGCTCCGGCTGGTGAAGAAGACCGTCAATTTCGACGATCCCGGCACCTATCATTTCTACTTCGGCGACGACGCCGGCCGCCCCGGCTCCATCCTCACCTTCTTCCCGTGGGAGCATGCGGACGAGGGCCGTGCCGGCGTCGGCGAGACCCAGGAGACGGCGTTCCGCATTCCGGAGGCCTCCATCGGCTACTGGACCGGGCGGCTGATCGCCCGAGGCCTTGCCCCGGAGCTGCCGGAGAAGCGCTTCGGCGCCTCGGTGATCGGCTTCAAGGACCCGGACGGCATGCGCCTCGCCCTGGTGGGGGTCCCCGGCATCGACGCGGAGCCGGCCTGGACCGGCGGCGAGGTGCCGGCGGAGCATGCCATTCGCGGCCTGCACTCGGTCACCCTGCTGCTCAAGGAGGCCGGCGCCACCGCCGCCATCCTCACCGACGTGTTCGGCTTTGCCGAGACCGGCCGCGAGGGTACCCGCATCCGCTTCACCGCGGGCGGGGCGGAGGACGGTGGGATCGGCACCATCGTGGATATCCGCGAGGCCGGCGGCTTCCTGTCGGGCCGGCAGGGGCGTGGCAGCGTGCACCACATCGCCTTCCGCGCCGCCGACGATGCTGCCCAGGCCGAAATGGTGGAGCGCCTCACCGCCCATCACGGGGCGCGCGTCACCGGCCAGCGGGACCGCAATTACTTCCGCTCGGTCTATTTCCGCGAGCCAGGCGGCGTGCTGTTCGAGATCGCCACCGACGATCCCGGCTTCGCGGTGGACGAGGCCCCCGAAAGCCTCGGCGAGGCCCTGAAGCTGCCGGCCCAGTACGAGGCCCATCGCGCCGAGATCGAGGCGACCCTGCCCGCCGTCGCCTGACCCTGCCCTGCCCGGCCGCCCTGTGCGGCCGGGTGTCTGCCCCTTTCATGAACGGCGGCTGCGGTGCCGACCAGATCGGCCCAGCCGCGAGGATCTTCCCATGGCTTCGACCCTCACCCGGGACGCGCCCGCCCTCGCCTTCACCCATCGCTTCGAGCCCGCCACGGACGGGGCAGCATCGCCGCTGCTGCTGCTCCACGGCACCGGCGGCGATGAAACCGACCTGTTGCCCCTCGGCCGCATGATCGCCCCTGGCGCGGCACTGCTATCGCCGCGCGGGCAGGTGAGCGAGGGCGGCATGCCGCGCTTCTTCCGCCGCCTTGCCGAAGGCGTGTTCGACGAAGCCGACGTGGTGCGCCGCGCCCATGATCTTGCGGACTTCATAGCCGCCGCCCGCACCGCCTACGGCCTTGCCGCGCCGGTGGCGGTGGGCTTCTCCAACGGAGCCAACATCGCCGCCGCCATAATGCTGCTGCGGCCCGAGGCGCTTGCCGGCGCGGTGCTGCTGCGCCCCATGGTGCCACTCGCCGACCCGCCGGCCGGAGACCTGCCCTCAACGCCGGTGCTGATGCTCTCCGGCGCCATGGACCCCATCGTGCCCGCCGAGAATGCCGCACGGCTCGCGACCCTGCTTTCGGCGCGCGGCGGAAAGGTGGAGCACAAGACGCTGCCGGCGAGCCACGGCCTCACCTCCGCCGACCTGACCGCCGCCCGGGACTTCATCGCCCGGATCGGCCGTTAGAGCGCCTTCGCGCGAAGCCGACACCGGTTCGGGTGAAGAACACGCGTCAAGGCAGGAGTTTGGAGCGGTTGCCGTGAGTGCCTGAGAACGGCAGCCGCCCCAGACCTCCCGACGGGCCTCAGCGCAGGGCCGGAGCGGCCGCCGGCTGCCTGGCATTGGCCCCCTTGGGCGGGGTCGCCTTGGCCTGCGGCGGGCCCTGTGGCGCCGTGGCGGGCGCCGCCATGGCCGACACGATGGCCGGCGCCAGCAGGTCGGCAAGGCAGGCATAGCCCTTGTCGTTGGAATGGAAGCTGTCCCAGGCCAGCGTGGCGCGCAGCCCTGCCGGATCCTGTGCCGCCCATTGCTTCATCATCAGGTAGCGCGGGAGCAGCGGCGCCCCCCGCTCTGAAGCGGCCGCGCCCACGGCGGCCACGAAGCTTTCGTAGCGGTCGAGGTTCATGATGGCCGGGTAGTATTGCTGGTCGATCACCAGCACCGCCGCGCCCGCCGCCGCAATGGCATCGAGCCCAGCCCCCACCAGCTGCTTCAGCCGCACAGGATCGCCGCCGAAGATGACATCGTTGGTGCCCACCTGCCAAAGCACCAGGTCCGGCACCGGCGGCGTCTTCAGGAACAGTTCCAGCCGGCGCAGTGTGGCGGGCGCGCTCTCGCCGTTGACGCCGGCATTGGTGATCTCGACGCTCCCCTCCCCCAGCGCCGCCTCCAGCCTCAGGGCCAGTTGGCTCGGGTAGTTGGCAGCCGTGCTGGAGGCCCCCGCCCCGGCGGTGGTGGAGGAGCCGATGGCGAGGATGCGCAGCGGCCGTCCCTCGGCCCGCACCCTGGCGGCCTGCGCCAGCACCAGGGGCGGCGCGGGGCGCACGTCATCGGGACAGGCCAAGGCGGGACCGGAGACGAAGGGGGCGCCGAGCATCAGCAGGCCAAGCACGCCGACAGCGAAGCGGCGCACCATGCCCGACCGGAAGAGACGGGATGAAGGGCTGGGAAGGGTCATGGATCGGAGGTTATCGGCAAACAGGCCCAAAGTGCGTCGTCTCACCGGCGGAACGCAAGGCCCGGCCAAAGCGATAGCGATACAACGCAAGGCCGCAAGCGCGAAGGTCAGGGACGAAACTTGCACGAAAAGTGTCACGGTGCCGGCTGGAAAAGTGTCACAGCCTACCGGGAAACTGTCGCAAGATATTGGGATGAATGGCGGGAGTGACGGGGCTCGAACCCGCGACCTCCGGCGTGACAGGCCGGCGCTCTAACCAACTGAGCTACACCCCCCCGAACCGGCGCCGGACGAACCGTGCCGCCGAAGAGAGCGGCGTGGTACGGCAGCCCTCTGCGCAAGTCAAGCAACACCCGCACTTTTTGCGCCGAACTTGTCCACAGGCCGCATAAAGATCCAGTCGCGGCAAAGCTTTCCGCCGAGACCGCGACGCACGCGCGCGGCTGGCCCGAAGGCGGGTGGAAGAGCCCGAATACGAATCTCCCGGTTCCACATCGGCGCATCGGCGGCGCGCCCGGTCTGACGTCCGCGGGTCGATACCGCGTACATGGCCGAAGCTGGAGAAGGGGAAAGCGGCGGGCCTGGTGGGCGGTGACGGGCTCGAACCGCCGACCCTCTCGGTGTAAACGAGATGCTCTACCAACTGAGCTAACCGCCCAGGCCGGGACCGTGCAGGCGCTATAGTCCCATGCTCCGCAGGCGGCAAGGGCGGCAGCGGCGGAGCGGGATCAAAGCCGCTGCGACCGCTACAGGGCAGCGCCTTGCGGACCGCTATTGCGGGATCTGCCCACGGGCAGGGATCCGTGGGCCAGCCATGTACGCAAGCGGCACCGCCGCTCCAAGATGCCCTCCGGCCCGGCGCGATTGATCGCCGGCCGCAGGACACATCCGTCTGGAAGGAAGGATGGCAGCCGAGCCGCCATCAGACCGGACCTAGAGCACTTTCCGCCCGCGCTGGGTCGCAGGAAATGCCCTATCTCTTTGTCCATCGCATTTTCGTCAGGCAGACCACTGTCGGAGCCGCACCAAAATGCGCAAGGCTTCCCCACACCCTGACCGCCGTGCGGCTCGGGGACGCTCCGCCCGCCAAATGGGCGGGCCGGGAGCGTCCGGGAAGCCTTTGGAGGGGTCCCCGCGTCAGGGACCCGGGGGCCGATCAGCCGTTGACGGCTTCCTTCAGGCCCTTGCCGGGGGTGAACTTCGGAGCCTTGGAAGCCTTGATCTTGACAGGCTTGCCGGTGCGGGGATTGCGGCCTTCGCGCGCGGCGCGCGTCACCACGGAAAAGCTGCCGAAACCGATCAGCTTGACTTCCTCGCCTTCCTGCAGCGCCTTGGCGATGATGTCGAAGGTGGCGTCCACAGCCGCAGCCGCGGCCGTCTTCGTCAGCTTCGCCTCTTCGGCCACCGCGGCGATCAGTTCGTTCTTGGTGGTCATCTGACCTTTCCTTCCGTTGTCAGAACGCGAATCGTGCAGGCTCAAGCCCTCACGAACGGCGCGAGCATCACGGAAAATAAGGCTTTTGCAAGCGCGATCGGCGTCAAACCCGCACCAATGCACGATTTCCCACTGTGCGCCTGCGAACAAACGGGGGAAAACGGGTTACTCCGGCGGCGTGAGACCGATCGCTAAGGCATTGAAAAGATTAAGGGCGTGCGCCGCTCCCCCGGCTTGATGGGGGGAAGCGGCAACACGCCCTCTCTTTTCGCTGGAAAACGCTTCAATCTGGCCGGTTTGCGGGCAATCCGGCCAGATCTTTCGTCAGTGGGCGACCACGCCGGGGGTCTCCTCGCCCGGCACCGGGGCGTTCACCGGGCGCTCTTCCCAGGTGATCGGAACCGGCGGGCGAACGAGCGCATTGGCGAGCACCTCGTCCATGCGGGAGACCGGAACGATCTCCAGCGCGTTCTTCACGTTGGCCGGGATGTCCGCCAGGTCCTTGGCGTTCTCCTCGGGGATCAGCACCTTCTTGATGCCACCGCGCAGGGCCGCAAGGAGCTTCTCCTTGAGGCCGCCGATGGGCAGCACCCGGCCCCGCAGGGTGATCTCACCCGTCATGGCCACATCGCGGCGCACCGCGATGCCGGTCATCACCGAGACGATGGCCGTGGCCATGGCGACACCGGCGGACGGGCCGTCCTTCGGAGTGGCACCTTCCGGCACATGGACGTGAATGTCGCGCCGCTCGAACAATGGCGGCTCGATGCCGAAATCGACCGCCCGCGAGCGCACGTAGGACGCCGCCGCCGAGATCGATTCCTTCATCACGTCGCGCAGGTTGCCGGTGACCGTCATCTTGCCCTTGCCGGGCATCATGAGGCCTTCGATGGTCAGCAGCTCGCCGCCCACCTCGGTCCAGGCGAGGCCGGTGACGACACCCACCTGGTCCTCGGTCTCCACCTCGCCGTACCGGTAACGCGGCACGCCGAGGAAGTCCTCAAGGTTCTTGGCGGTCACCTTCACCGACTTCTTCTTCGACAGCACCAGCTCCTTCACCGCCTTGCGGGCCAGCGTGGAGATCTCGCGCTCGAGGTTACGCACACCGGCTTCCCGCGTGTAGCGGCGGACCAGCTGGAGCAGCGCACCGTCGTCGATGGTGAACTCCTTCGGCGTCAGGCCATGCTTGCCGAGCGAGTTGGGCAGAAGGTGCTTGCGCGCGATCTCCACCTTCTCGTCCTCGGTGTAGCCAGCGATGCGGATCACCTCCATGCGGTCCAGAAGGGCCGGCGGGATGTTCAGCGTGTTCGCCGTGGTCACGAACATGACGTTCGAAAGGTCGTAGTCCACCTCCAGATAGTGGTCGGCGAAGGTGTGGTTCTGCTCCGGATCCAGCACCTCGAGCAGGGCCGAGGACGGATCGCCGCGGAAATCGGCGCCCATCTTGTCGATCTCATCCAGCAGGAAGAGCGGGTTCGACTTCTTGGCCTTGCGCATGGACTGGATGATCTTGCCCGGCATGGACCCGATGTAGGTCCGCCGGTGACCGCGGATCTCCGCCTCGTCCCGCACGCCGCCCAGAGCGACGCGCACGAACTCACGGCCCGTCGCCTTGGCGATGGACTTGCCGAGCGAGGTCTTGCCCACGCCGGGGGGGCCGACGAGGCACAGGATGGGCCCGGTGAGCTTGTTGGCGCGGCTCTGCACGGCGAGATACTCGACGATGCGCTCCTTGACCTTGTCGAGGCCGTAGTGGTCGCTGTCGAGGATCTGCTGGGCGAAGGGCAGGTCCTTCTTGACCTTGCTCTTCACGCCCCACGGGATCGACAGCAGCCAGTCCAGGTAGTTGCGCACCACGGTGGCTTCCGCCGACATGGGCGACATCTGACGCAGCTTCTTCAGCTCGTGGGTGGCCTTTTCGCGGGCTTCCTTGGTGAGCTTGGTGCGCTTGATGCGGTCTTCCAGCTCCTGCAGGTCGTCCTTGCCGTCCTCGTCGCCAAGCTCCTTCTGGATCGCCTTCATCTGCTCGTTTAGGTAGTACTCGCGCTGGGTCTTCTCCATCTGCCGCTTGACGCGGGTGCGGATGCGCTTTTCCACCTGCAGGACGGAGATCTCGCTCTCCATCAGGCCGAGCACCTTCTCCAGGCGGTCGGCGACCTTGAGCATCTCCAGGACGCCCTGCTTCTCCGGGATCTTCACGGCGAGGTGCGAGGCGACGGTGTCGGCGAGCTTGGAGTGGTCGTCGATCTGGCTGACGACGCCCACCACCTCCGGCGACACCTTCTTGTTGAGCTTCACATAATTCTCAAACTCGGTGACCACCGAGCGCGCGAGCGCCTCGGCCTCCACCTGGTCGCCGCTCTCGTCGTCGAGGGTGATAGCCTCGGCTTCATAGAGATCGGTACGCTCGGTGTAGCGGGTCACCTGGGCGCGGCTAACACCCTCCACCAGCACCTTCACGGTGCCGTCGGGCAGCTTCAGCAGCTGCAGGACGGTCGCGAGCGTGCCCACGGAGAAGATGGCTTCGGCGGCGGGATCGTCGTCCGAGGCGTTCTCCTGGGTGGCGAGGAGGATGTAGGTATCGCCGCGCATGACCTCTTCGAGGGCGCGGATGGACTTCTCGCGCCCCACGAACAGGGGAACAATCATATGTGGAAAAACCACGATGTCCCGAAGAGGCAGGACCGGGTAGGTCTGGGACACCCCGGCAACGAGCGGCGGGCGCGGCTTCTGGCTCGTCATGACGCAATCCTTTCAAGAAGTACACGCGCTGGAAAAACGCACAACTGAGCGTTGCCGCGCGTGCACGCGGCCGGAGACGGGCGTGGAATTTCAATGCTGAAGCGGCGTGAACCGCAGGAGGCACGAGGTCCGACCCCCGAGACCGGAACTGTCGAAAAGTAAATGGACACGCAACCTGCCCGTTTCAAGGGCACCCCGTTTACCGGGTTCGGGTGAGGGCGGAACAGTGCCGGAGCGCGTTCCGTCTTCCCCCCTGTCTGGCCCGACTTTCGGACCATGCCCCGGCCTGCCCCCATGCCGCGAGGCCGGGGGCGGGCTGTGGGGCGGACGCCGTCACGCACTGGCGCCGGCGTCGCCGACACGGTCCGCGTAAATATAAAGCGGACGCGCACTCTGCTCGACCACCTCCCGCGAGATCACCACCTCTTCCACCCCTTCAAGGCCGGGGAGGTCGAACATGGTGTCGAGGAGGATGCTCTCCATGATGGACCGGAGGCCACGGGCGCCGGTCTTGCGCTCGATCGCCTTGCGGGCGATGGCGCCGAGAGCCTCCTCGTGGATGGTCAGGTCCACATTCTCCATCTCGAACAGGCGCTGGTACTGCTTCACCAGCGCGTTCTTCGGCTCGGAGAGGATCTTCTTCAGGGCCTCCTCGTCGAGGTCACCCAGCGTCGCCAGGACCGGCAGACGCCCGATGAACTCGGGGATCAGGCCGTACTTCAGCAGATCCTCGGGCTCCACCTCGCGGAACACCTCGCCGGGGCGGCGATCCTCGGGCGGGGCCACCTTGGCCTGGAAGCCGATGGAGGTGGACCCCTTCGAGCGCGAGGAGATGATCTTGTCGAGGCCGGCGAAGGCGCCGCCGCAGATGAACAGGATATTGGTGGTGTCCACCTGCAGGAATTCCTGCTGGGGATGCTTGCGGCCGCCCTGGGGAGGCACCGAGGCCACCGTGCCTTCCATGATCTTCAGCAGCGCCTGCTGCACACCCTCGCCCGACACGTCGCGGGTGATGGAGGGATTGTCGGATTTGCGACTGATCTTGTCGATCTCGTCGATGTAGACGATGCCGCGCTGCGCCCGCTCGACATTGTAGTCGGCAGCCTGGAGCAGCTTGAGAATGATGTTCTCCACGTCCTCACCCACGTAGCCGGCTTCGGTCAGCGTGGTGGCGTCGGCCATGGTGAAGGGCACGTCGAGGATGCGCGCCAGGGTCTGCGCGAGCAGCGTCTTGCCGGAGCCGGTGGGCCCGATCAGCAGGATGTTGGACTTCGCGAGCTCCACGTCGCCGTGCTTGGTGGCGTGGTTGAGGCGCTTGTAGTGATTGTGCACCGCAACGGAGAGGACCTTCTTCGCGTGATCCTGGCCGATGACATAGTCATCGAGGACCTTGCGGATCTCCTTCGGGGTCGGGATGCCATCCCGCGACTTCACCAGAGAGGACTTCGACTCTTCCCGGATGATGTCCATGCACAACTCGACGCATTCGTCGCAGATGAACACAGTCGGTCCGGCGATGAGCTTCCTGACCTCGTGCTGGCTCTTGCCGCAGAACGAGCAATAAAGCGTGTTCTTGCTGTCGCTGCCGCCGGTCTTGCTCATCTTCGTCTCCTACCATCTACCGATCCGGACACGAAACGCGCCCATCACGCTAGCGTCACATATGGGGATTGGACCATGCAAATTTCCAGCCAATCCCGAAACGGTGATCGGTTCATGAGAGCCAATCACCCCGAGGCGACACGATCAAGGCGGGGAAGCGACATTCCCCAGGTGACGAAGCGCCGGAATACGACCATCCGGACCCGCCGCGCCTTCATCGCGCCGTCGGCCGCATCGTGATCCCGGGGGTCCTGCCGAAATGTGAAGACCCCTGAACGCAGCGGCCCCCGCCTTTTGGGGCGAGGGCCGGATACGCGGCATCCGATGCCGGCTTAACGACATGCAAGCGCGATCTTGCACCGCACGCAAGGGGGGCAATACGAGAACCCCCGTCGCGCGGCTCCCGATCACGCCGCCTTGGAGGTGTCGTCGGTGGGGCGCTGATCGATCACGGCATCGATGAGACCGAAGTCCAGTGCGGCCTTTGCGGTCATGAAGTTGTCGCGCTCCAGCGCGTCCTCGATCTTGTCCATCGAGCGGCCAGTGTGCTTCACATAGATTTCATTCAGCCGGCGCTTCAGGTTCAGGATCTCCTGGGCGTGCAGCATGATGTCCGTGACCTGACCCTGGAAGCCGCCCGACGGCTGGTGCACCATGATTCGGGCGTTGGGCAGGGCGAAGCGCATGTCCTTCTCGCCGGCGGTCAGCAGCAGCGAGCCCATGGAGGCGGCCTGGCCGATGCAGAGCGTGGACACCGCAGGCTTGATGAACTGCATGGTGTCGTAGATGGCGAGGCCCGATGTCACCACTCCCCCGGGGGAGTTGATGTACATCGAGATTTCCTTCTTCGGATTGTCCGCTTCCAAGAACAGCAGCTGCGCCACCGCGAGGGTGGACATGCCGTCCTCGACCGGGCCGGTCAGGAAGATGATGCGCTCCTTCAGGAGGCGGGAAAAGATGTCGTAGGACCGCTCCCCGCGGTTGGTCTGCTCGACCACCATGGGAATGAGATAATTCATATAAGTATCGACAGGATCACGCATCGTCAGTCCTCGGGGCGCGGGCGATGGCACGCCCCGGGGGGCGTGCCGCGCAATATCGTCGCAGGACGAAGGCGGACTTTGGCCCTCAGGCCGCCTTCTCGTCGTCCTCTTCCTCCTTGTAGAGCTCTTCCCGCGTCACCGTCTTCTCGGTCACGTTGGCGAGCTCCAGGAGGAAATCAACGACCTTCTCCTCGAACAGGGGGGCGCGAACGGAGGCCAGGGCTTCGGGGGTGCGGCGGTAATATTCCCACACCTGCTGCTCCTGGCCGGGGAACTGGCGGGCCCGTTCCACAACCGCGCGCGTCACCTCGTCTTCAGAAACCTGGATATTGTTGCGCTCACCGATTTCCGCAAGCACCAGGCCGAGACGCACGCGACGCTCGGCGATCTTGCGGTAATCGGCGCGGGCTTCCTCCTCGGTGGTGCCCTCGTCGGCGAAGCTGCGGTTCTGGGCCGCGAGGTCTTCCTGCACCCGGCTCCACACGCCGAAGAATTCCTGCTCCACGAGGCCTTCCGGCACCGCGAACTGGTGGGTGGTGTCGAGGGCGTCGAGCAGGGCGCGCTTTACCTTCTGGCGGGCGGCGCCGGCGTGCTCGCTGGCGATGCGCGCGCGCACCATCTCCTTGAGCTTCTCCAGGCTTTCCTGGCCGAGGGTCTTGGCGAACTCGTCGTCCAGGGTGAGCGGGCCGGGGGCGGCCACCGACTTCACAGTCACTTCAAAGGTCGCTGCCTTGCCGGCCAGTTCCTTGGCGGCGTAGGCCTCGGGGAAGGTCACGTTGAGGGTGCGGTTGTCGCCGGCATAGACGCCGAGCAGCTGCTCCTCGAAGCCGGGGATGAAGCCGTTGGAACCGAGCAGGACGTCGATGTCCTGGCCCTCGCCGCCGGGGAACTTCTCGCCGTCCACATAGCCGGTGAAGTCGATGGTGACGCGGTCGCCATTCTCGGCGTAGCCGCCTTCACGGGTGACGAAGGGGCGGTTGGCGTCGGCGATGCGCTGGATGGTCTCGTCGACCTCCGCGTCGGACACCTCGACCACCAGCTTCTCCACCGAGATGTCCTTGAAGTTGCCCAGCTCGATCTTGGGCAGGATCTCGATCTCGAGGTCGTAGGCGAGGTCCTTGCCGCCTTCCAGCAGGCCCTGGGCCTGGGGATCTTCCTCGGGCAGCTTGACCTTGGGCTGGAGCGCCAGCTTGAAGCCGTGCTCCTCGACGATCTTGCCGTTGGTCTCGTTGACCGTCTGCTCGATCACCTCGGACATGACGGACTTGCCGTAGACGCGCTTGAGGTGCGCCACGGGCACCTTGCCGGGGCGGAAGCCGTTCAGCTTCACCTGGCCCTTGAGTTCGGCCAGCTTGGCATCGGCCTTGGCGCCGAGGTCGGCGGCAGACACCACCACACGGAACGCGCGCTTGAGGCCATCGGCCTGGGTCTCGGTCACCTGCATCGTCTTGCCTTCACATCCTGTCGCGCATGGCGCGGAAAACATTCAAAACCGGTTCGGCCCCGCAGATCCCCCGGCATCCCGCCAAAGGCCGCACGGTGCGTCCCGCGCCTTGCGGCGAACGAACCTCCGCGGCGGCCGGCGAACCGGAAACGTGGTGCGGGCGGAGGGTTTCGAACCCCCACGACTTGCGTCACGGGAACCTAAATCCCGCGCGTCTACCAGTTCCGCCACGCCCGCGAGTCCGCTACGTCCGCGAGACCGCCACGTCCGCAAGGCGCGCGCTGCCGGGTGCGCCATCAGGAGCACCGGACGGCAGACCCCGAAGCACTCCGTCACGGAAACGCTCCATCACGGAAACGCCCAATCGGAGACGCGCGATCCGGGACGCGCACCATAGAGGTTCGACCGCACGCGCACGCCTGTGCACGCATGGATCGGGTCGCGGCTTATATCATGACGGCGCGCGCATGCAGCAACAAAATGGCGCCATCCCATGGACCGCGCAGCTGCCGCGCCATCTGCCCCGGCCGTAGCCCCCGGGCTTGCGCCGCCGTCCCGCAAGCCGTTGCGCCGCATCGTCCGGACCGGCGGCGGTCGAGCTTGTCGACCAGGCCGTGAAAATCAGCGGTGGAAAGCCGCTTGCCCTTTTTCCAGCCACGTATGAAGGTCCACGCACCCTGCCAGGAGACGCCGCGTGACGACGCCGATTCCCTCCCGACGCACCGTCCTCAAGGGTGCTGCAGCCCTCTCCCTGTCCGGCGCGGCGGGCGCGCTGGTGCCGGCGCTCGCGCAATCGCCGGCCGCTGCGCCGGCGGCGGTGCCCCCCGCCCCCCAGGCCAGCCCCCCGGTGACGCTCACCGCCGCCGAAGGCAGCCTGCCTGAGCTGGCCGGACCGGGTCCGCTCGCCCTGTTCAACGGTGCCCTCCCCGGCCCGGTGCTGCGGGTGAAGAAGGGCGGCACACTAAATGTCACCCTCGCCAACAGCCTGAAAGAAAACGTCGCCCTGACCTGGCAGGGCGTGCGGCTGCCAGCGGGGTCGCCCGCACTGGCGTCGGTCGCGCCCGGCAAGAGCGCTAACCTCAGTCTCGTGGCCACGGATGCCGGCACGTTCTGGTATCATGCGACCTCGCCTAGCCTCGCCCGCCGCGCCCTTGCCGGCCCGCTGGTGGTGGAGGAGGCCGGCGCCTCGGCCTATGCGGCGGACCACCTGTTGTTCATCCAGTCGTTTCCGCCGGAGAGCGGGGTGCCCATCTTCCCGGTTAACGGCGCTATCTCGCCCACCTTCCAGGGTCCGGCCGGCGGGCGCGCCCGGCTGCGGCTGGTGAACGCGACCCCGCTGTTCCTGCGCCTGAAGATTCGCGGGCCGGCGAGCTATGCCATCGCGGTGGACGGCCAGCCGGTGTCCGAGCCCTTCGAACTGAAGGACGGCCGCATCCAGATCGCCCCCGGCGGCCGGGTGGACGTGGCGGCGACGCTGGACGACGCCGACGCCACCATCATCGAGATCGAGACCACACAGGACCCCATCCGGCTGGCGGTGGTGACCCCGGTGGGCGCCGCCGTCACGCCACCGACCGGGGCGCCGGCGCCGCTGCCGCCCAACGACCTGCCGGCCGAGATCCCCCTCAAGGATGCCCTGCGCATCGAGCTGCCCATCGGCGACAAGCCGGGCGCGGGGGCAGCCTCCCTCGGCACCGTGAAGGCCGGCAAGAGCGTGGTACTGACACTGGTGAACAGCCTCGACGCGCCGGTGTCGGTCTATATCGCCGGCCATCCGGTGCGGCTGCTGGACAATGTCTATGACGGCTGGCGGCCGTGGTGGCACGACACCGTGCCGGTGCCGTCAAAGGCCACAGTGCGGGTAGCGTTCCGCGCCGCCCAGCCGGGCACCTGGTCCATCATCGGCCAGCGCGGCGGCGACGGCGAGGTGGTGGTCTCCAAGACCTATGAAGTGACGGCCTGAGGCCCGGAGCATTTTCCGCGAGTGACCAGGACGGCCCGGGCTATCCTGGTCACCGCACCCCGAGCGTTTCGTACAGCCGGCGGTAGACCTCGCGCAGCGCCTCCGGCAAATCGTCGGCCACGAGGCCCGGCCCGGCGACGCGGGCGGCCTCCCCGTGCAGCCACACGGCGGCCGCGGCGGCCTCGAACGGCGGCATGGCCTGGGCCAGAAGGCCCCCCGCCATGCCGGCCAGCACGTCTCCGGCCCCCGCGGTGGCGAGCCAGGGCGGTGCATTTTCCGCGATGGCGGCGCGTCCGTCGGGCGCCGCGACCACCGTATCCGCCCCCTTCAACACCACCACTGCGCCCAGCCGCGCCGCCGCGGCGCGGGTGCGCGCCAGCTTGGAGGGCGCCTCCAGCACCGCCCGATCCCCGGCGAAAAGACGGGCGAACTCGCCCTCGTGGGGGGTAATGATGAGGCCCGCCGTGCGCGCAGCCACGTCCGCCAGCGCCCAGGGCACGCCCGCGTAGGAGGTGAGCGCGTCCGCATCCAGCACGAGGCGCCGGCCCGGCGCGGCGATGTCGATCTTTGCCCGCGTCGCCGCCCCCATGCCGAGGCCCGGACCCAGCACCACGGTGCCGAGCCGCCGGTCGGCGAGCAGGGTGGCGAGGTCGTCGTCGCAGGCCATGGGACGGGGCATGATGGCGGCATAGGAGGCGGCATGCAGCGGCAGGGCGTCCGGCGGCAGGGCCACCGTCACCAGCCCGGCCCCGGCCCTGAATGCCCCGCGGGCCGAGAGGCGGGCGGCGCCCGAAGTCCAGGCGCCGCCGCTGACCACCACCGCATGGCCGCGATCATATTTGTGGCCCAGCGCCGACGGCAGCGGAAATGCCGGGCGCCACAGCTCGGGCATGTTCACGGAGGTGGCGGGCCTGATCACATCCAGCACCGCATCAGGAATCCCGATGTCCGCCACCCGCACCCGCCCGCACAGGCTACGCCCCGGCTCCAGCAGGTGGCCGGGCTTGCGACGGAAGAAGGTGACCGTCTCCTGCGCCTGCGCCGCCGCGCCACGCACCTTGCCGGTGGCGCCGTCGAGGCCGGAGGGCAGGTCCACGGCGACGATGGGCCGGCCGGAGGCGGCCATGCGCATCACCAGCGCCTTTGCCGCGCCGTCGAGATCACGGGCGAGGCCGGCACCGTAGAGGGCATCGACGATCACCCCGGCCTCGGTGAGATCGAGGACGGCCGGCTCCTCCACCGGCCCGCGCCAGCGCTCGGCGGCGCGCCTTGCGTCCCCTCCCAGCTTGTCGCGCTCGCCCAGCAGGGCGACCCGTACCCGGAAGCCCCGCTGCGTCAGCACCCGTGCCGCAACGAAACCGTCGCCGCCATTGTTGCCCGGCCCGCACAGGACCACGACGCGGGTCGGCAGCGGAAACCGCGCCACCACGTCGGCCACCGCGGTGCCCGCCCGCTCCATAAGCGTGAAGGACGGCGTGCCCATTTCGGTGGCGAGTCGATCTGCCTGACCCATTTCCTGTGGATCGAGAAGTGCGTGCACGTGATGCCCTGCCTCTCTAATGCCCAGTTGATACTCAGCGAACGCACGCAATGAAGATATAAATCGCCTAATTTAAAGTCATTAAGCCTATTTCATGAGCAACACACGGCTCACCTTACGCTCTGGTCCGCATAGGCACTTAGGCGTATGGATGGCATACATCCTGCTTAAATGCTGCCGGCTCGACCAGCGGCGGTGGCCGGGCCAGGGGAGACGGACCGGATGAAGAAAATTGAGGCTATCATCAAGCCCTTCAAGCTCGATGAAGTGAAAGAGGCCCTCCAGGACGTGGGACTGCAAGGCATCACGGTAACCGAGGCCAAGGGCTTCGGCAGGCAGAAGGGCCATACCGAGCTTTATCGCGGCGCGGAATATGTGGTGGATTTCCTGCCCAAGGTGAAAATCGAGGTCGTGCTCTCCGACGATATGGTAGACCGGGCCGTCGACGCCATTCGCCGAGCGGCCCAGACCGGACGGATCGGAGACGGAAAGATCTTCGTTTCGTCCATCGAGGAGGCGATCCGCATCCGCACCGGCGAATCCGGCCTCGACGCGATTTGACGCGTCCAATAAAAACCTGCGTGCCAGCAGAAAGGTAATACCCCCATGACCATCAAGACGGCCAAGGACGTCCTCGACCTGATCAAGAGCGAGGACGTGAAATACGTCGATCTGCGCTTCACCGACCCGCGCGGAAAATGGCAGCATGTTACCTTCGACATTTCCATGGTCGACGATGAGTTCCTGACCGAAGGCACTGCCTTCGACGGCTCGTCCATCGCCGGCTGGAAGGCCATCAACGAATCCGACATGCTGCTGATGCCGGATCCGGCCACCACCTGCATTGACCCGTTCTTCGCCGAGACCACGCTCTCCATCGTCTGCGACGTGCTGGAGCCGACCACCAACCAGCCCTACGGCCGCGACCCCCGCTCCATCGCCCGCAAGGCCGAGGCCTATGCGAAGTCCACCGGCATCGGCGATGCCGTCTATTTCGGCCCCGAGGCCGAGTTCTTCATCTTCGACGACGTGCGCTTCAAGGCGGACCCGTACAACACGGGCTTCAAGCTCGACTCGGTCGAGCTGCCCACCAACGGCGACACCGAATATGAGGGTGGCAACCTCGGCCACCGGGTGAAGACCAAGGGCGGCTACTTCCCCGTGCCGCCGATCGATTCGGCGCAGGACATGCGCTCCGAGATGCTCGCCGCCATGGCCAAGATGGGCGCCAAGGTGGAGAAGCACCACCACGAGGTGGCCTCCGCCCAGCACGAGCTCGGCCTCAAGTTCGGCTCGCTGGTGACCATGGCCGACCACCTGCAGGTCTATAAGTACTGCATCCACCAGGTGGCCAACATCTACGGCAAGACCGCGACCTTCATGCCGAAGCCCGTCTTCGGCGACAACGGCTCGGGCATGCACGTCCACCAGTCCATCTGGAAGGACGGCAAGCCGCTCTTCGCCGGCGACAAGTATGCGGACCTGTCCGACTACTGCCTGTGGTACATCGGCGGCATCATCAAGCATGCCAAGTCGCTGAACGCCTTCACCAACCCGCTGACCAACTCCTACAAGCGCCTGGTCCCGGGCTATGAGGCTCCGGTGCTGCTGGCCTATTCGGCCCGCAACCGCTCGGCGTCCTGCCGCATCCCCTACACCAACAACCCGAAGGCCAAGCGCGTCGAGGTCCGCTTCCCCGATCCCGGCGCGAACCCCTACCTCGCCTTCGCGGCCCTGTTCATGGCCGGCATGGACGGCATCCTCAACCGGATCGACCCCGGCCAGGCCATGGACAAGGACCTGTACGACCTGCCCCCCGCTGAGCTGAAGCAGATCCCCACGGTCTGCGGCTCGCTGCGCGAGGCCCTGGATTCGCTCGCCGCCGACCACGAGTATCTGCTCAAGGGCGACGTGTTCCAGAAGGACTTCATCGAGTCCTACATCGAGCTGAAGATGACCGAAGTGATGCGTTTCGAAATGACGCCGCACCCGGTCGAGTTCGAGATGTACTACTCGGTCTGACGAACATCTCCGGCCCGGCCAAAAGGCTGGGCCGGCCTTGTTCCGGTCTTCATGACCTCCTTGGGCGCCTCTCGGGGCGCCCTTTCTTTTGGCAGAGGTCGGTTCTTTCCTGGTGCCTGCTGCACTTCAATGGGACAGCAGGATGCCGGCCACCAAGAGAAGTTCGCCCACCAGCACCCCGCCGAACACCGAACGGCGCAACGCGAGGAAGCCGGCCACGCCGCCCACCACCGCGCCCAGCCGCAGCAGCAGCGGCACGGCGGCGAGCGCTCCGGCCGGCGCGAACAGCAGCCGCGCCACCACGGCGGCCAGCAGCGCGGTGGCCACCGCCTTCACCCAGTGGAAGACCGGGCTGCCCTCCTCCAACCGCCGTCCCGCGAGAATCGCCAGCGAACGCCAGATCTCGGTGGGCAGGAAGCCCGCCAGCAGCACGATGAGCAGCGCCGCGCCCTCGGTCATGGGGGCGCCGGTCATGACTGCCCCCGCCGACGCTCCAGCAGCCGGCCCGCCACATAGGCGAACGTACCGCCGCCGATGCCGGCGATCATCAGGTCGAGACCGCCTTCCAGCCCAAGTGTCACCGGCATGAGGAAGAACCCCGCCGCCAGCGCCAGCCAGTCGGTGGGCCGGGCGGCGTTGCGCACCATCAGGATAGTGAAGGACAGCGGGGTCAGCAGCAGCAGGGCCGCCGCCAGCGGCGTCGGCACTTCGCCCGCCACCAGAAAGCCGGTCAGTGTGCCGAGCATGCTGATGGCGATCAGCACGTTGCCGAGCCCGAGGGTGAAGGGCAGCCGCGCCTCGCCCGGCAGATGGGGCAGCAGGCGCAGGCCCTCCAGCCATACGGTCATGGCCACGTAATGGGCGCTCACCAGCTCCCAGAACAGGTTGCGACGCGGCCCGCGGATATAGGGCGCCACCGACACCACCATGGGCAGCAGCCGGATGGAGGAAATGGCCACCGCCAGCGCCACCGCCGGCAGGGCAGTGCCCGCCGCGATGCCGCCGATCAGGATGAGCTGCGCCGGCAGCGCCCACACCAGCAGGGTGGAGACGAGCCCCGCCCCGATCGGGAAGCCCACGCTCTGGAGCACCGCGCCGAAGCCGAGATAGCTCGCGAACAGCACGATGGCAGGCACGGACATGCCCGCCCTCATCCCCTTCAGGAACCAGACGGCCGGCGCATGATGCGCGGGATGGAGGGCAGGCGGGGCGGACACGCGGGGCTCGTTCCGGGGACAGGTTCTGAAGGCCGGGCGCAGGCCCGCCGGCTGGTGATTAATGCCATAGCACATGCCTTGATCGTGGGAAGGCAGCTTCGCGCAGGCGAAACACGACGGCCATGCAGCGATGGGGTAGCTTCGCGTCAGGTGCCGCCCTCCGGACCATCGCGCGCATTGCCCCCGGGGGTCGGGGACGCCATCTTGTGCCCAGCGTTTCGAATCGGTCGCCCTGCCGTGCTTATCGTTGAAATTCCGTACCGCGACCCGTTCGCCGTCCTCCACGCCTTCGCCGATGCGCCCTATTGCGCCTTCCTCGACAGCGCCGCGGAGGGGGACGCGCGGGCACGCTGGTCCTATCTGGGGGCCGATCCGTTCCAGGTCATCACCAGCGCGGCCGATGGCGTGCGCGTGGACGGACGGCTCGTGCCCGGCACTCCGTTCGAGGTTCTGTCTGTGGCGCTGGCCGCCAATGCGGCGCCGGCCGAACCCTCCCCGGTGCCGTTTCGCGGCGGCGCCATGGGGTATCTCGGCTATGAGCTGGGCCGCCATCTGGAGCGCCTGCCCGCCCCCCGCCCGGCAGCCCCGGCCATTCCCGAGCTGGTTCTCGGCCTCTACGACACGGTGCTCGCCTTCGACCGGCTGGAGCGCCGCGCCTACATCGTTTCCACCGGCCGGCCGGAGCATGGCGCCGCCGCCAAGGCGCGCGCGCAGGTCCGGGCCGAGGCGATCCGCCGCCGGCTGGAGACGGCCCCCGCCATCGCGCCGGCGCCGGATTTTTCCCGCACCGGCCGCTTCGTGCCGGAGCAGCCGCGCGCCCAGGTGGAAGCCGCCATCGCGCGGGTGATCGAATACATCGGCGCCGGCGACATCTTCCAGGCCAACCTCACCCAGCAGATGCGCGCGGCGCGGCCCCAGGGGCTCAGCGATCTTGCCCTCTATGCTCGCCTGCGCGCGCTCTCCCCCTCCCCCTTCGCCGCCTTCCTGCGCGCCGGACCGGAGCTTGCCGTGCTCAGCGCCTCACCGGAGCGCTTCCTCTCCCTCGATCCCGACGGGCGGGTGGAGACGCGGCCCATCAAGGGCACCCGCCGCCGCAGCCCGGACCCGCAGGAGGATGCGCGGCTTGCCGCCGCCCTCCTCGCCTCGCCCAAGGACCGGGCGGAAAACCTGATGATAGTGGACCTGCTGCGCAACGACCTCTCGCGGGTCTGCAAGGTGGGCAGCGTGAAGGTACCGGCTTTGTGCGCGCTGGAGACCTTCGCCAGCGTGCATCACCTGGTCTCGGTAGTGGAAGGCCGGCTGAAAGACGGCCTCGGCCCGGTGGACCTGCTCACCGCCTGCTTTCCCGGCGGGTCCATCACGGGGGCGCCGAAGATCCGCGCCATGGAGATCATCCACGAGCTGGAACCGGTGCCGCGCGGGGTCTATTGCGGCTCGGTGTGCTGGATCGGCTTCGACGGGGCGATGGATTCCTCCATCGTCATCCGCACCATCACCCGGGCCGGGGAGACGCTGCTGGCCCAGGCGGGCGGCGGCATCGTGGCGGATTCCGATCCGGCGGACGAATATGAGGAGAGCCTGGTGAAGCTCTCGCCCATGCTGCGGGCCTTGTCGGGGGAGACATCGTGAAGCTCTGGCTCGGCACCGGCCTCGTCGCGCAGGACGATGCGCGCCTCTCCCCGTTCGACCGGGGCTTCACCCTCGGCGACGGCCTGTTCGAGACCCTGCGCGTGCGCGAAGGCGCCGTGCTGCGGCTGGACGCCCACCTCGCCCGCCTCGCCGCCGGCGCGGGGGTGCTTGGCCTGCCCTTGCCGACACTCGATCTTTCCGCCGCCCTCGCCGCCACGGCCGAGGCGAACGATCTGACGGAGGGCGTGCTGCGCCTCACCCTCAGCCGGGGCACCGGCCCACGGGGCGTGCTGCCGCCGGCCGAGCCCAATCTCACCCTCGTCATCACCGCCGCCCCCCTGCCCGCCCCGGCCCCGCCCGCGCGGCTCGTGATCGCGCAGGGCACCCGCCGCAATGATCGCTCGCCGCTGGCGCAGGTGAAATCGCTGAACTACCTCGACAACATCCTCGCCCGGCAGGAGGCCGCCCGGCGCGGCGCGGACGATGGCGTACTGCTCAATACACGCGAGGGCGTGGCGGAGACCTCCATCGCCAACCTGTTCGCGGTGATCGGCGGCGACCTCGTCACCCCGCCGCTGGCGGAAGGCGTGCTGCCCGGCATCATGCGGGCGGCGGTGCTGACTGAGGGCGCCGGCGAACGGCCGTTGACGGTGGAGGACCTGAGCCGGGCAGAGGAAATCTTCCTCACCTCGGCACTGGGCATCCGCTCCGTTAAGGCGCTGGAGGGGCGCGAGGTGGCTGGTCGCGCGATCGCCGAACGGCTGCGCGCCCGCATTCCGGGGGCCTGAGGTGGCGCCGGTCCTGCGCACCGAACGGCTGGTGCTGCGCCCGTGGCGCGAGCAAGACCGCGACGGCCTGTGGCGCATGCAGTCCAACCCCGCCACCATGGAATTCCTGATGCCGGTGCCCGACCGCGCCGCCAGCGACGCGGTGGCGGAGCGGGCCGAAGCGCACTTCACCCGCCACGGCTTCGGCCTGTGGGTGGTGGAGGCGCCCGGCGTGACAGACTTCGCCGGCTATGCCGGCCTCGTGCACGTGCCCTATGACGAGCACTTTACCCCGGCGGTGGAGATCGGCTGGCGCTTCGATCCCGCCTTCTGGGGCCACGGCTACGCCACCGAGGCGGCGCGCGCGGCCCTCGCCTTCGGCTTCGATACGCTGGGGCTCGCGGAGATCGTCGCCATCACCGTGCCGGCCAACCGCCGCTCACGAGCCGTGATGGAACGGCTCGGCATGGCGCGGGACGAAGAAGGGGATTTCGACCTGCCGATCATCCCCGTGGGTCATCCGCTGCGGCGGCAGGTGCTATACCGGCTCAGGCGGCCGTCCCCGCCACCGCCTGCTCGATGAGGTCGGCGGCGCGCTTCACCCCGCCGCCGTCCGCCATCTCGTCGGCGATGCGCCGTGCGGCAAGCCGATAATCCGGCACCGTGAGCACCGCCTTCAAGGCATTCGCGAGGCGCACGCGGCTCGCCCGGCCCGCCGGCACCACCTCGGCGACGCCCGCATAGGCGAGGCGGGCGGCGGTGGCCGGCTGCTCGAAAGCGATGGGCATGGCCACCAGCGGCACGCCCTCGGCCAGCGCGTCCAGCACAGTGTTCATGCCGCAGTGGAGCACGGCAGCGGCGCAGCGCTTCAGAACCTCCTGCTGCGGCACGAAAGAGCGCACCTCGGCGAGGCCCGAGAGCTGGGCCGCCTCCGCATCGGACAGCATGCCGCCATGGGCGATGAGGAGCCGCGCCCCCACGTCCCGCGCCGCGAACGCCACCTTGTGGAACAGGTCGATCCGCCCGCCCTGCAAGGTGCCGAGGGAGCAGAACAGCAGCGGCATGCCCTCCACGTGCGGCAAGGCCACATCCATGCGCGGCACGGCGGCGCCGTCGCGCCAGGGCGAGCCGTAGTGGAAGGTCGCGGGCAGTTCGGAGCGGGGAAAGTCCAGCCCCTTCGGCATCTGCGCCACGGTCAGGAGCGGCGAGAAGCCACCGTCCGCGAACGGATCGAGCCCGAACACCGCGCCGTGGCGTTCCAGCACCCGGCGCATGGGCCGCATCAAAAAGTCGGTGATGCGGTAGCCGCCCTTGTTCCAAACCAGCCCCTGCTCGCTGGCATCGTAGGGCCAGGGTACGAAGGGCGGCGGCACGCCGATCTCGCGGTTCAGCGGCAGCGCGGTGGCGGTGGAGACCACGGGCAGACCGAGGTGGCGCGCCACGAGCGTGCCCGCCGCCTCGGTCTGGTCGGCGATTACCGCGTCGGCGCCGATGGCCTTCAGCACGCCCGGCAGGTCGCGGCAGAGCATGTCGGTCTGCGCCGCGGTGACCTTCAGGGTGCCGAGCAGGCCGAACAGGCCGGTTGGCGCGGCAAGGCGTGCCACATAGGCGTCGAGCGCCCCGGCCGGGTAGTCCTTCTCGCCCACGGGCGCGAACTCGGCACCCTTGCCGGCGACGAGGCGGGCGGCATCGGCCATGTGCACGAAGGTGACGCGATGGCCGCGCGCGGTAAGCTCCCGGGCGAGCACCAGCAACGGATTGATATGGCCCGGCAGCGGCGGGGCGACGACGGCGAAGTGGGTCATGCGGGACGCGTCCAAAGATGCGCGGGACGGGGCGGCGGCGCGCCTCTGAACCGCGTGGCGAGGGCCTGCGCGAGGCCACCCGCGAGAAAGCCGGCCTTCTGGGCCGTGGAGGTGGAGACGCGGGTATCCCACGCCTTCGGCCCGCGCTTGCGGACCTCGACGCCGATGGCGCGATAGACGCCACGCGCCGCGCCCACCGCCGCCGCCGCGCGGAACGGCAGGGCGGCCATGCCGATGAGGGCCTGGTCGTAATAGGGCTCGGCCACGTCGAGCAGCCGCGCCACCACGCCGGCCACCGCCGCGCGGTGCTCCGGCGCGGCGATGTCCGCCTCCGGCACGCCGGCCTCGGCGAGGAAGGCCGCCGGCAGGTAGATGCGGCCGATGGCGGCATCCTCCATCACGTCGCGGGCGATGTTGGTGAGCTGGAAGCCGAGGCCGAGGTCGCTCGCCCGGTCCAGCACCACTTCATCCCGCGCGCCCATGATGAGAGCCATCATCACGCCCACCACGCCGGCCACGTGGTAGCAATAGGTGAGCGTGTCATCGAGGGTGTCGTAGCGCCGGCCTTCCACGTCCATGCGGAAGCCCTCCAGCAGTTGGAGGGGATAGCGCTCGGGAATGTCGTTGCGCTTCACCACCTCGGCGAAGGCGGCGAAGGCCGGATGGGCGGAGGGCGCGCCGCGATAGGCGTTGCGGGTCTCCTCATAGAGGCCATCGAGCCGCTCGGCGGGCGAGGCGGCGCTGGAGACACGCCCGTGCCCCAGTTCCTGCCCGTCCACCACGTCGTCGCAGTGGCGGCACCAGGCATAGAGCATCACCGCGTCTTCCCGCATGCGCGGGCCGAACAGGCGCGCGGCGGCGGCGAAGCTCTTGGAGCCCTTGTTTATGGCCTCCTCGCTGGCACCGAGGACGGTAGGCGCAGGCGTGCTCATCGCGGCGTCACGCCCAGATCCGCGAGGATGAGCCGCGCCGTGGCCTTGGCCGAGCCCACCACCCCCGGCACGCCCGCCCCCGGATGGGTGCCGGCCCCGGCGAAATAGAGGTTGGCAATCTTGGCATCGCGGTTGTGCGGCCGGAACCACGCTGACTGGGTGAGGAGCGGTTCTACCGAGAAGGCCGAGCCCTGATGGGCGGACAGTTCGTCGCGGAAGCCGAAGGGGGTGAGGATGCGCGAGGTGACGAGGCTGTCGCGCAGCCCCGGCAGCAGCCGCTGTTCCAGATGGGCGAGGATGCGGTCGCGATAGAGCGGGCCTTCCACCTCCCAGTCGATGTCCGCCTTGCCCAGATGCGGCACCGGCGAGAGCACGTAGAAGGCGGTGCAGCCTTCCGGCGCCAGCGATTTGTCTGTCACGGTGGGCGCGTGGAGATAGAGCGAGAAGTCGTCGGGAAGGTTCGGGCCCTTGAAGATCTCGTCCACGAGGCCCCGATAGCGCGGACCGAACAGCACCGTGTGGTGCTGGAGATGGTCCCAGGTGCGCCGCGCCCCGAAATAGGTGACGAACAGCGACATGGAATGGCGCGTCTTGGCCAGCCGCGCGCCTTCCGAGCGGCCGCGCGCCGCCCCGCGCAGAAGGTGGCGATAGGTGTGCACCACGTCCGCATTGGAGGCGACGAGGTCGAACGGCAGGGTCTCGCCGCTCCTGAGCTTCACGGCGGTGGCGCGCTGGCCCTCCACCACGATCTCGTCCACCGGGCTGGAGAGGCGGATCTCGCCGCCGAGGTCGGTGAACAGCTTGACCATGCCGCGCACCAGGGCGCCGGTTCCCCCGCGGGGGAAGAACACGCCCCACTTGCGCTCCAGCGCATGGATGAGGGCATAGATGGACGAGGTGGAGAAGGGATTGCCCCCCACCAGCAGGGAATGGAACGAGAAGGCCTGCCGCAGGTGATCGTCGCGGATGAAGCGCGAAACCATGGCATAGACCGAGCGCCAGGCTTCCAGCTTCACCAGCTTGGGCGCGGCCTTCATCATGCTGGAGAATTCGAGGAACGGCACCGCGCCGAGCTTGAGATAACCCTCCTCGAAGACAGCCTGCGAATAAGCAAGGAAACGGCGATAGCCCTCCACGTCCGCCTTATCGAAGGTGGCGATCTGGGCGTCGAGCGAGGCCTGATCGTTCACATAGTCGAACTGCCGGCCGTCCGGCCACAGCAGCCGGTAGAACGGCGAGACCGGCATCAGCTCCACATAGTCGGACAGCTTGCGGCCGGCGGCGGCGAACACCTCTTCCAGGCAGGTGGGATCGGTGATGACGGTGGGGCCGCCATCGAAGGTGAAGCCGTCCTGCTCATAGACGTAGGCGCGTCCACCGGGCTTGTCCCGCTGCTCGAACACGGTGGTGCGGATGCCCGCCGCCTGCAGGCGGATGGCGAGGGAGAGCCCGCCGAAGCCGGACCCGATGACGGCGGCGCGGCGGATGGTCTTGGTGGCATCGAGCATCATGGGGAACCGGGTGCGGCTTTCGTCTCAACAAGGCAGGAGAGCGCCCTGAACACCGATACGGGTGGGCGGCCCGAAAGGATGCGCGCCTTGTCGGCAAGGGTGAGGCGATCGGCGTAGAAACGGGCGATCAGGTCTTCCGACAGCCCGTAGAAGCGCTGGAGAATGGCATAGCGCCGCTCCGGATCGGCAGCGCGGAACAGCATGCGGTTGAGCAGGCGGAAGAAGCCGCGCCCGTTCCACGCCGCCGCCGCATGGCTGCGCACTGCCGCCGAAAGCGCGGGGCCGGAAAGGTCGGCAAGCGCGCTCACCGAGTCGGCCAGGGCCATGGCGTCGGGCAGGCTGTAGCCGGTGGTGGGGTGGAACAGGCCTGCCCGCAGTCCGGCGGGCGCGACGCCCGAAGGCGTCTCGGCAAGAAAGGCGTCGATGTCGCCGCCCAACGCTATCGGCAAGATGCCGTCCTCCTCCCGCACCACATAATCCACGGCCCAGCCCTGCGCTGCGGCATAGGCGGAAATGCGGCCGCGCAAGGCATGGGCGGGAAGGTCCGGGCCGTCGGCATAATAAGTGTCTTCCACCAGCAGCGTGTCGTCGTCCAGCGGCAGCACATAGACGAAGCGGTAACCGCCCAGCTGCTCCACCCGCGCATCCATGATGATGGGGCGGGTGAGGCCATGGGGCCGCGACAGACGCAGTTCCTGCCCCAGGAAGGTCTGGTAGCCGAGGTCGAGATGGCGCGAGGCGAGTGGGCCGCGCCCGTCCACCACGGCGCGGGCGTCGATGCGCTCGCCGCCCTCCAGCACCACGTGGTCGGGCGCCACATGGGCGACGCGGGCATTGGTGCGGATGGCGGCGCACAGGCGCTCATTCATCACCTCGGCCATGCGCTCGGAGGAAATGGTGGCGTAGCCGCCTTTGAGCGTGCGCGAGAAAGCGGGAAAATGCACCCCGTGTCCGGCCCAGAGATAGCTCTGGAAGGGAGCGAGGAAGGCGCGCTGCGCGGCAGTGAGATCGCTGTCGTGGCAGGACCAGCTGTGATTGCCGCCCACGCTCTCGCCGGCTTCCAGCAGCAGCATGTGAAGGCCGGGACGCTGGGCCGCGAGGCGCGCCGCCATAAGGCAATTGGCAAGTCCGGCGCCGACGAAGACGATGTCCATGCCCTAAGCGCTGCTCCTGCCGTTGCCCCCGCAAGGGCAATAGCCGCCGGGCTGTCGCCTGTCACCCCCGCCCCGGATTCCAGCTCGGCCCCCAATCTGCCATAACCGCTGCCCGGACGGACCCCCGCATACTGAGTCCGCCGAAGGCTGCTGCGGGGCCCGAGAGAACGCTCCCCGCAGGTCCGGGAAAAAGGGAAACGCCATGCCTGATACGCCGCCCTCCCCTACCCCCGCCCCGCGCGGTCCGCTCGCAGGCGTGCGCGTCATCGACCTGTCCCGGCTCGCGCCGGGCCCCTATTGCACCATGCTGCTGGCGGACCTCGGCGCCGAGGTGATCGTGGTGGGCGGCGGGCGCGCCGGGGTCGCCATCGCGGAATTCTCCCGCGGCAAGCGCCACGTGGCCCTCAACCTCAAGGCCCCGGAAGGCCGCGCCGCGCTCCACGCGCTGGTGAAAACGGCGGACGTGCTGGTGGAGGGCTTCCGCCCCGGCGTGGCCGAGCGCATCGGCGCGGGATATGCGGAGCTGTCGGCGCTCAATCCCCGCCTCGTCTATTGCGCCCTCACCGGTTTCGGCCAGGATGGCCCGCGGGCCAGGGAGGCCGGCCACGACATCACCTATCTCGCCTTGTCCGGCGTGCTCGGCGGCCTCGGCCCCAATGGAGCGCCGCCGGAGGCGCCGCTGAACCTGGTGGCGGATTTCGCCGGCGGCAGCCTGATCGCCGCCATCGGCATCCTCGCGGCGGTGATCGAGGCCAGGGCCTCGGGGCGCGGCCAGTTCATCGATGCCGCCATGATGGACGGCGCCCTCTCCCTCATGGCCATGCACCTACCCCTGTGGAAGACGCCCCACTGGCCGGAGCGCGGCGACGGGCTGCTGGGCGGCGGGGCGCCGTTCTACCGCACCTATGCCTGCGCCGACGGCGGCTTCATGGCCGTGGGGGCGCTGGAGCGCGGCTTCTTCGAGAGCCTGTGGCGCACCCTCGATCTGGGCGAGGCTCCGGACCACATGCGTCGCGACCTGTGGCCGGGGATCGAGCGCCAGCTGGCGGAGACCTTCGCCAGCGCGCCGCGCGACCATTGGACCGCCCTGTTCGCAGGCACGGACGCCTGCGTCGCCCCGGTGCTCGCGCCCGACGAGGTCTGGAGCGATCCCCATGTCGCCGCGCGCCACCCCGGATGCGGCCCCCATCGCGTGCCCGCCGTGCCGCGCCTCTCCCGCACCCCGGCCGAGGCGCGCCCGCTGGATCTCTCCGACCGCACCGCCGAGGTGCTGCGCGAGATCGGCCTCAGCGACGAGGTGGCCCGTGCCGCCGCGGCGCCCGACGAGGGCGAAGGCCGCTCCGGCCTCGCCTGGCCACCAGAACTGCGGTAGGGCGCTCACCCGTCCGCCACCGTCCCTCAGAAGGCCGAGTCGGGCTCCATCCGGGGACGGAACGCGGCGCGGCTGTCCTCGGGCGCCTCATCGCGGGCATCGAGGCCATAGTCGCGCAGCACGGCGGCCACGCGCAGGCGGTAATCCCGGAAGATGCCGGCGCGCCCGGCCGCCTGCGTCTTGCGATGGATGGGCAGGTTGCGCCAGGCCTTCACCGCCTCCTCGTCCCGCCAGATCGACAGGGAAAGCATCTTGCCAGGCTCGGTGATGCTCTCGAAGCGCTCCACGGAGATGAAGCCGTCCATCTGCTCCAGCTCCATGCGCAACCGGGCCGCCAGGTCGAGATAGGTTTCCCTCTGGCCCTCGGCCGGCCAGACCTCGAAAATGATGGCGATCAACCTCCCCTCCCTCGGCTTTTGCCGCTGTTGCCGCGACTTTACATCGCCCGCAAGCTTCGCACCGGATTTGACGCATACGATACCGTCGCGCGTCCGGCTCAGGTAAAGTCCGCGCTTTCAATACGGGGCATTGCGATGGCGACGACGATCTATGGAATCAAGGCCTGCGAGACCATGAAGAAGGCTCGGGGCTGGCTTGAGTCGCACGGCGTCGACCACGCCTTCCACGACTACAAGACCGCCGGCATCGAGCGGAAGACGCTGGAAGGCTGGGTGAAGAAGGTGGGTTGGGAAAAGCTCCTCAACCGCGCCGGCACCACCTTTCGCAAGCTGCCCGACGCCGACAAGGAGGGCATCGACGAGGCCAAGGCCATCGGCCTGATGCTGGAGAAGCCATCCATGATCAAGCGTCCGGTGCTGGAGACGGGACGCGACCTTCTAGTGGGCTTCAAGCCCGAGGAGTACGCCGCGAAATTCGGCTGAGCCCCGCACCGGACGAGCACCGGCACCCCCGGCCATGCACGCCGGTGAGGGCTCAATCTCGGGTCCGTGATGGCGCACCGCAACATTACGCAGCGGAATACAATGCCCTCGCCAAGCTGGCCCTCGATTGCTAAAGTCCGGCCCCGATGGCCTTGTTCTCGCCTTCGTGATCTGGTGTTACGGGGGTCGTAAAGGGAAAAGTTACCGAGTTTAGGCAGGTTTGGGGGGCTGGCGCACGGTTCGGGCACATCCGGCCGGGCATTCAACAAGCCGGCGATTCGGGCGGAGCATTCCGCACCGGGCGAGGTTTGTGCGATGCAAGCGCGTTCGTCGCACCACCGTGGGACCCTGCCGATGAGGAACGAGCGCCGGAAACGTCCGGCAACGCTGATAGCAGGGACCATGAGGCATAAGAGCTGGACATCGGACGAGGATGCCACCTTCGACCCGCTGGGTCCGGAGGGCCGTCCGCGCAGCGGATCAAGGCACGCGACCCTTGTCGGCATCGGCACCGGGATTTTCGCCGGTCTGCTGGTGGCGGCCGGGGCCGTCTGGGTGACCCAGGGCTCGTTCGCATTCGGCGTTTCCGAGCCGCGCGTGGTGGAACGCCCGGTACGCGAGCTCTCGCTTGCCGCCGCCGGAGCCACCGTCACCGAAGTATCCCTGATCGTCTCTTCCGGCGCCCTTGAGCTTGAGCCGGACCGCATCTACCTGACCAGCCTGTCCATTGAAGGCGCGCCCTTCGCCACGGCAAACGTCGCGCAGCAGGCTTCCGCCTCAGCGCCCGTGAACATGGGCACCCCGCTCGCCCGCAACGTCCCGCTGCCCCTGGCGAACCCGCTGCCCAACCGCATCCCGCAGATGGCGGCCGGCGACGGCATCCGCGCCCTCCAGCAGCTCGACCAGGGCGGCGCACCGTTGCCCCAGCGCAACCCGCTGGTGCGCGAGCAGCGCCTCGCCTACGCCTCCCTGCCCGATCCGTCGGCGCCACTCGTGGACACGCCTGCCGCTCCGAGCGCGCCCGCCGCCACCGATACACCGCCCGCCTCCGATGACGAGGTGGCGCTGCCGACGCCCGGCTCGGGCTATGCGATCTACGACATCAAGGGCAAGGTTGTTTACATGCCCAACGGCGACAAGCTGGAAGCCCATTCGGGCTACGGCGAGCTGCTGGATGATCCGCGCCACGTGGCCAAGCGGATGGTTGGCGCCACCCCGCCCAACACCTATTCGCTGACCATGCGCGAATCCCTGTTCCATGGGGTCGAGGCGGTGCGCCTCAATCCGGTGGGCACCGGCAAGATGTATGGCCGCGCCGGCATCCTCGCCCACACCTACATGCTCGGCCCGCGCGGGGATTCCAACGGCTGCATTTCCTTCAAGGACTACGAGAAATTCCTCACCGCCTTCAAGCGCGGCGAAGTGAAGAAGATCGTGGTGGTCGCCCAGCTCGCGAACGCGCCGAAGGAAGAGAACTTCCTCATGTCGTTCCTGAAGCCGCGCTGAGCATCGACGCCGTCTGCGGCCAGACGATGCCGCAAGAACATGCGGCAGGTGCGCGAGCAGAAGCCCGCCTGACCTGATGCCGTCTGATCTGATCAGGCGGGAAGCCGCGCCAGATCGCGATAGATCTGCGAATAGCTGGCGACCATGTCGCCAAGGTTCCGGGAGCGATGCGCTTCAAGGCGCCGGTGGGCGTCCAGCACCAAGGCGGGCGTGTCCACGAGTCGGCCGATGGTGCTGGCGAGGCTCTCGGCATCAGGCTGCACGGTCCATCCTGTGAGGCCGTCCGCGAACATTTCCGGCAAACCGCCGAAGGCCGTCGCGAGCACCGGACGGCCGGCGGCCAGCGCGTCCAGCAGGACGAGGGCGCCCGGCTCTTCCCAGATCGAGGGCACTGCGGCCACGTCCACCTGGGCGTAGAAATCCTTCGGCGCCACGAAGCCGACGAAATCCAGCTCGGTCTGCGGCGCCAGCGCGGCGAGCGCCGCTCGCTCCTCCTGGGAGACATTGCCGGCGAGCACGAGCTTTACCGTCCCCGGCGGCAGGCGCCCCGCCGCCTCGACCAGCAGGCGCACGCCCTTTTCCGGCGAGAAGCGCCCCAGGTATCCCACCCGCAACGGCCGCCCCGGCAGGTCCATGGGCACGAATGTGATGTCCGGATTGGGCACGTTGCGGATGACGTGGCGGGCGGCATCCGCGAACAGCCCCGCGTCAAGGTGGATGTCGAGCGTCCGTTGGCTCACGCCCACCACCGCATTCACGAGCCCGGCGCGCTGCCGGCGGCGAACGGTGAGGGCGGCACAGCTGCCGCAAGTCACCGCGCAAGGGGCCTCGCCCTTGAAGCGCGAGCAGCGCGGACAAACGAGATAGTAATCGTGCAGGGTGTGGACCACGGGCACGCCCCGGTCCCGCGCCAGGTGCCAGATGTGGGCGTTCAGGCCGTTGAGGGTGTGGGAGTGCACGACCTGCGGTCGAAAGCCGTCGAGAATGCCGGCGATCTCGCCCGGTGCGACGAACCAGTCGTCGATGACGTGCCAGGCGAGATGGGCCAGCGTGTTATGCCGCGGCCCGAACGGGGTGAAGAGGTTGCGGATCGGCACGAATTCCACGCGCACGCCGTTGGCCTCTTCGGTCTGGCGGATCCCGTCCAGCGAAAGGCGCACCACCGTGACCTCGTCGCCCTGGGCCACGAGACGTTCGGCGATCTGCCGCACGAGCACCTCCGCGCCACCGAAGATCTTCGGCTGGAGCGGCGTCGGATAGAGCGCGTTGAACAGGGCGATGCGCATGGTCGAGCCGCCCCGCGGTCAGAGGGCGGAGGCGACGAGAGGGTCGGCGCCAGCCACAACCTCGGGCACGGCGGCCGGAATGATCCGCGCCGGAATGCCGATGGCCAGGGCTCCGGCCGGAACGTCCTTCAGCACGACGGAATTGGCGCCGACGACAGCCCCCTCGCCGATGGTGATGGGGCCGAGCAGCACAGCGCCCGCGGAGATCTGGACATCGTCCTCGATCACCGGATCGCGCGGGTCGACCGAACTCTTGCGACCGATGGTCACGTTCTGCAGCAGGCGCAGGTTCCGGCCGATGGTGGCCGCGCCAACGACGATGCCATAGGGGTGGGGCACGTAGAGGCCGCCCCCGACCTTGGCCGCGAGCGCGATCTCCGAGCTGAAGATCAGGCAGGTCGCCCACCAGATGATCCGACGCAGCAAACGCCCGATGAGCGGGATGCGGACGACGATCTCCTGCAGCCGGTTCGCGAACACGAACTGAAACCCAGGCGTCAGCAGGAACATGCGGAAGACAAAGGCAGTAGACACGCCCCTGCGCTCGGAAGACGCATAGTGGCGAAGATCAGCTTTGATTTTCTGCAGGGGCGTTTCCGAAACGGTCATACCCTTCCTTTCCTGCGAAAGATGCGCGCGGGACATGCAGGCGAACGGACCCAAGGGGGAGCTGGCGAGCGTGTTCGAGAGTGGCCTCTGCGATAGCATGAAACGGATCGCAGTGCAGCATGACTTCGAGGCGGCGCTGCGCTCTTGCGCAGCGCACCATCGGCTGGAAGCGCTCGGCGCATGGCGCATCTTCAGCAGAAAAATGGTTCGATATCGTCCTGGCGGCATCCCGTATCCGCTTGACGCCCCCTCACGTTGGGGCCGGTTCAACCGGCAGTTCCGGACCCGCTTCCACGCGGTTGCAACGGTCCCGTCGTCCCATCGTTCTCCGTGGTAGACATGGCTGTGTGCAGTGCGGTAAGCGTGAAGCCGAGGCGGGCCATCGGGGGCTGAATGAAGCCAATCCGCCCCGCAGTGAGGGAATCGGATGCGGTATCTTATTACTGGCACTGCAGGCTTCATCGGATTTCACTTGGCGAAGCGGCTGCTCGACGAGGGCCATTTTGTCGTCGGTTACGATGGCATGACCAAGTATTACGACGTTGCATTGAAAGAAAAGCGGCACGCCATACTCGCCCGCTCCAACGGCTTCAAGGCGGTGATTGCGGCGCTTGAGGACAAGGATGCGCTGGAGAAGGCGGCCGAGCTTGCCGAGCCGGACGTGATCGTGCATCTCGCGGCCCAGGCCGGGGTCCGCTACAGCCTGGAGAATCCCCGCTCCTATATCGATTCCAACCTGGTGGGATCGTTCAACGTCATCGATCTGGCGTCGCGCTTCAAGCCCAAGCACCTGCTGCTCGCATCTACCTCGTCCGTCTACGGCTCGAACGAAAAGGTCCCGTTCGCCGAGAGCGACAAGGCCGACGAGCCGATGACCATCTATGCGGCCACCAAGAAATCCATGGAGGTGATGGCGCACAGCTATTCCCACCTCCACAAGATCCCCACCACGGCTTTCCGCTTCTTCACGGTCTACGGGCCGTGGGGCCGGCCGGACATGGCGCTGTTCAAGTTCGTGGACGCGATCCGCAACGACCGGCCCATCGAAATCTACGGCGAAGGCAAGATGAGCCGGGATTTCACCTATATCGACGACCTCATTGAAGGCATCGTGCGGCTGATCGGCGTCCCGCCGGACGAAGCCAACCGGGTCACCGCCGAAGGCGTCATCGATACGCTGTCGCACCACGCGCCCTTCCGCATCGTCAATATCGGCGGCGGCCAGCCGGTGGCGCTGATGCGCTTTGTCGAGACCATCGAGGAGAGCATGGGCAAGCCGGCAGTGCGCAAGATGCTGCCCATGCAGCAGGGCGACGTGCCGCGCACATTCGCCGCCCCCGACTTGCTGGTGGCCCTGACGGGCTTCAAGCCGCAGATTGAAATCGAGGTGGGCGTGCGCCGGTTCGCGGAGTGGTACCAGGAACATTATTGATCCCGGAGCGCTCCCGTATTTGCCAGAGACGGCCCTACCGCCGCCTCCGCCGCGCCAACGCCGGCCTCTGGTTGCCTTGCTGTGCCCATCCCCCGACCGGCCGCCGGGGGTGGGCACAACGGGGCGCAGCCTAGCGGGGAGATACGGATGATGGGCAAAAGCTTGCGTTCGGGCGTTCAGATCGCGCTTCTGGCCGCCGGCCTCACCGTGGCCGGCCTCACCGCTCCTGCCGCCGGCGCCGATATCAAGACGCTGAAATTTGCCAATGGCCCGCTCTCACAGCGCCCCGATCCCTTCATCACCGGGATCTGTGTCCATTTCGGCATCGGCGGCGAATACAATTACATTCCCACGAAGACCGCCGAACTGGTGGACGAGATCGGGTTCGATTCGTTTCGCGATGACCTGGCCTGGCCGGTGTTCGACGCGCCCGGCACGCCGCCCGGAGTCCTGAGGCCGACGCGGCTTTTCGACTTCATGAAGCTCACCAAGGCCAAGCCGCTCCTGATCCTCTCCCACTCCAATCCGGCGGTGGACGGCGGCGTGAAGCCCATGAACGAGGCCGGCCGCACCGCATACGCCGATTTCGCGGTGCGCGCCGCCGCGGCGACCCGGTCTTCCAATCCCATGTTCGAGATCTGGAACGAATGGAACCTGACCGGCGGCCAGCGCCCGCCGTGGCTGGTGGGAGCCGGCGTGGATTCAGATCCGCGTGCCGCGGCGCATTATTCAGCGCTCGCCCGCACCACCATTGCAGCGCTGCGCACCACTGAGCCCACAACCACCCTCCTGTCGGGCGCGGTCGGTTCGGACCCCGGCTGGCAATGGACCCAGGCCATCGTACGCGATGGCGCGATCAAGAATGCGTCCGGCCTCTCCGTTCATCTTTACAATCACTGCGAGCCGGACGTGCGCACGCGCAATGCCACCGACATTATCGACCGGCTCGGCGACCTTCAGAGCCGACTTCGGGCGCAGACCGGCGCCGACGTTCCGATCTATCTCACCGAGTTCGGTTGGCCCACAGCGCGCCGCCCCTGCGTGATCACGCAGACAGCGGCTGCCGACAACATCGCGCAGGTGCTGTTGTGGTCTGCCGCCACACCCTGGATGAAGGGAGCCTGGATTTACCAGCTCAAGGACCAGGGCCGCTCCCTCGACGAGCTCGAGGAAAATTTTGGCCTCTATGACTACAACTACAATCCGAAGCCTGCGGCCTGTGCGGTCCGGGAAGCCATCAAGCTGATCAAGGCTTCGACCACCTTTCGGCTGGAACGGCCATTCCGGGATGTCTTCATCCTGCAGGCCACCACGCCTCAGGGCATACGCCTTGTCGGCTGGACCACCCGGGCAGAAGCCAAGGGCACCCTGCGGCTCCCGAACCGCGAGCCGACGCGGACCAAAGCCCTCTGCAATGCCGGGCCCGCTCCGGCATCCAACACCATCGCGCTCGGCCCTGAACCGGTCATCGTCGACCTCGACGCCGCGAACGTGACAATCGAGGTCAGTCAAGCACCGTGACGGGCCGGACGTCCCGCGCCGCGGGCGGCGCGGGACCATTTGGGGACCCCTCCTGATCGGCGGAGCCGCAAACGAGCATCACACGAAGCTGAATGCGTCGAGATGCACGTTGGCGACTGTGGTCGCCTTCAGCACGATCGTATCGTTCGCATCGATGGTTATGGTGACATCGCTGCCGGTCTGGGTGATCACCAGGTCGCTGGTACTGTGGGCCAGCTTGCTGTCGATGACGATGTGCCCGCCGCTGGTGTCGAAATTCAGCACCGTATCGTTGCCACCATCATAATGCAGGGTACCTCCGGTGGTATTGCGGAAATAGAAGGTGTCGTTCTGCACCCCACCATCAAGCACCTGATTGTTCCCGTAGGAATAGATCGTATGGGTTCCATCAATGTGCTCGTAATCGCGGATCAGGAGGTTCAACGCCGTGTCGTAGGTATCGTGGCGAATATCTTTGGTTCCATCCTGCAGATAGTTGTCGACCACCCTGGAGCCGTTCGCCTGGATAAGCGAATGGTTCAGGATTGCACCGGTGCTGGTATAGTTCGAAACATCCTTCGAACCGTCCGTATGGCGGATCTCGACATAATCAAACGTGCCGTCGGCATGGTAGCGGTCGATCTCCAGAATGCTCCCGCTGCTCGTCGTCTTCTGGTGCTGGCTCGTGTAGGTCTGGCCGGTGATGTTGTAATTATAATAGTCGATCGTACCGTCCGAGTGCTGCTCGACCGTCTTCATCAGCACGCCGTTGGTGTAGGTCTTGGTCACCGTACCGCTTGTATCCTGGGCCACCGACTGGGTGAGATTGCCCGAGGACGGATCATAGGTCAGCGTGGTGCGCGAGCCGTCCACTGTAACGATGGTGTCCGTGGTCTTCTGGCCAGCGCTGTTGTAGTTGATCGTGTCCTTGGTGCCGTTGGCGGCCACCGTCTGTACATAGTCCCGGGTGCCGTCCGAGTGGAAGCGCTCGGTGAGCACGGTGACGCCCGCTGAGTTCACCGTCAGATGCTGCGAGGTGTAGGTCTGGCCGGTGATGTTGTAATAGTAATAATCGACAGAAGCGTCGGTATTCGCCACAACCGTCCGCGTCAACACGCCGGCGGTATAGGTCTTGGTGGTGACCACCCCGCTTGCTGCCTGCAACACCGACTGGGTGAGATTGCCCGAGGACGGATCATAGGTCAGCGTCGTGCGCGTGCCGTCGGTCGCAAT